>CAJUIT010000017.1 GCA_910586565.1 uncultured Muribaculaceae bacterium
TTTACAATTAGGAAAGAAATGGACTTTTTCATCCTACCATTTTACAATTAAGCTTTTTTTTGACCCTTTATTACCAGTTCAATAATCCCGAGTGGTGTTTGCCGTGAGGCATGACGCCACTCAACTTTTTTAAGGCATCCACAACAATTCATCAGGACTACATCACCTTTCCTCTGCCGGTCTGTCTACCTGTGTAAAATCTCTGCATAAGTAGTCGGCATGTTAAAAAAAGCGAGCCAACCGCTCAATCCTATTGCACATCACGAAAAGAATCCCTATCTTTGTCGCTGCAAAAGCGGATTCGCCGTTGCGCCAGCCCGGATGGCGGAATCGGTAGACGCGCCGGTCTCAAACACCGGTGGAGCAATCCATCCCGGTTCGATCCCGGGTCCGGGTACTGAAAAGGAGATTCTCACCTTGAGAGTCTCCTTTTTTGTAATTAGTCAAAAAAATTTGCTTCAAAATTTGGTTTATAATATAAACCGTATTAGTTTTGCAATAGGAAAGGAGCGGTAGCGCGTTATCGCTCTTTTTTAAGACAACAACGGTTTATAACATAAACCGATTTACAAACCCTCCAATTCTCCTAAAAATGGAAGACAAAAAAATCAACGAAAGAGAAAGCATTGAGATAATCACCTCAATGATTACACGAACCAAAGAGCGTTACCACCTCGGCGACGGCAATATAATGCTCATGTGGGGATATCTGACACTCTGCGTCAGCGCACTCATCTGGGTGTTACTCGCGCTTACTCACAATGTTGCGGTAAATTGGCTGTGGTTTCTGCTTTGGATAATCGGTGGCATCGCCACTCCAATTATGGCAAAGAAAGATGCCATTAAAAAAGGGGTTAAAACTTACACAGACAAAATAATCTCCAGGCTGTGGTCTGTGGTAGGTTACAGTGCAATTGGATTCACATTTGTATGCCTTGTGCTTACGCTGTTTTGGGGTGTAGATGCATGGAGTGCCATGTTTGTCTTTGCCTTGATTATTATCCCATTGGCAGAAATCGCAAATGGAATCGTTCTCAACGAGCCTTCGTATATATGGGGAGGAGCCATCGGATTGGCGGCCGGCATTGTTTTGGCATGCTGTATCGCCGGCAAAGTTGCCTTATGCGCCTCTTGGGTGATGCCTCTGTTTATCACCGCATATATTTTCATGATGATTATCCCCGGTCATGTAATCAATTACAAAGCAAAAAAAATCAATGAAAGAACTTGATCCGCTGTTGCACTCGCAACTGCGTCTGGCAGTAATGTCGATTCTCATGAATGTTGACGAGGCGGATTTTGTTTATCTTAAAAAGAAAACAGATGCCACCGCAGGTAATCTTAGTGTCCAACTCGACAAACTTTCAACTGCCGGATATATCTCTATCGAGAAAGGCTTTGCAGGAAAGAAAACCCGCACAATTTGCCACGTTACCAACGAGGGTAGAAAAGCATTTGAAGAATATGTCGACGCCCTCAAAGAATATCTCAACCTCTAAACAGAGGCAACAGATATCCACCCAGATTCAACACTAAATTTGAACTGAATAAAATAGTTTTCATATAATGCACCGTTTTGTTGAATGAGGAGCTTGATTTTTGTGGCGGCTACAATGTGACGAAAAAAATGAGGTGGGTGTAACTATTAGGGGCGGTTTTGCACCTAACGTTACAAAACAACAAAGAAATGGAAAGTCCGCCAAAAACAAGCAGGGAGTTCGCATCTTTCGTCAAAGAGCATTCCCGAATCATCAACAAGGTCTGCTGGGCCTATGCAACCCCGAAAGTGCCTTACGAGGATTTGCGTCAGGAAATCCTTACCAACCTTTGGTTGGGTTTGGAGCAATTCAGGGGAGCGAGCAAACTCTCTACCTGGGTTTATCGTGTCGCTGTAAACTCGGCTCTAATGGCAATCCGCAATTACAAGCCGAGAGTTGAAACGCACCCCTTTGAAATCTCAGCTGCCGACATTTCCTCGGAAGCCGACGACAACAAGGCTGAACAACTTGCAGCGCTCCACGAATTGATAAACCGGCTACTCCCGATTGAGAAAGCGATTATCCTTTTATGGCTCGATGAATACACCTACGAGGAAATTGCCGACATCATCGGCATTGAAAGGAACAACGTGGCTACAAAACTTCACAGGATTAAAAACAAACTTATCTCAAAATCGAAATAATATGAACTTGGACGAACTCAAAAAAAGTATGTCAACCCTCGACGATGTACTCGCTCAAAAGAGCAACGAGCCCATCAAGCTCAACACGAGCATCTGTCAATCGGCCCACGCTCGCATCAAAAAGCTGTACCGCCAACAAATACTAATGTGCGGCGTTCTGGCATTGGTCTTTATCATTACAGGCATAGCGGGAGTAAACGAAGAAGTATTCCCCAAAAGCCTTAAACTCTTTCTCGGCATATTTCTCGGGGCCGCAGCATTGTGGTATACAGTGCTATATATCAAGACAAAAGGAATAAATGCGCTAACCGACACTCCGATGCAGACGATGAGAAAGGTTGCAGGGTTGAGGCTTTTCGCCTTGATTGGAGAGATGGTGGGATTGACTGTCACAACCGTTTTTTTCACTTTGTTGCTTACCCATTTATGGACATTTGCACAATATAAAGCGTGGCTGATAATTGTTGCGTTGGGAGTGGCAGTCGTATTTACGATAATCAGATTGCGTCAAAACATTCGTGATTTCAACAATCTCACCGCAATAGATTAAGCCAACCCGGCGAAAGAATCAGGTTCTTTCGCCGGGTTGCGTTTTTATAGGTGAGTTGATTGCTTTGTGCTGTTGGAGCACCCCGCGCTTCGAGGGGAGATTACGCGAGGGATGGGGGCAATTGTCAGTTGGCTGTGTCGGGAGCCTGGTCGATGAGGTCCATGAACTGATCGAGGTTGGGGGTGATGATGATTTCGGTGCGACGGTTGCGCTGACGGCCCGAATCGGTGGTGTTATCGGCGATGGGACGGTATTCACCGCGGCCGGCGGCAGAAAGGCGTGACGGGTCAACCCCGAATTTGGTTTGCAGAGCCTGCACAACCGATGAGGCACGAAGTGCCGACAAATCCCAGTTGTTGCGGATATTGGTGCGCGAAATAGGCACATTGTCTGTGTTACCCTCCACCATCACGTCATAGTCCTTGTAGTCCTTGATGATTTTGGCAATCTTGCTGAGAGTTTCCATCGCACGGTCGGAAATCTCGTAGGAGCCTGTGCGGAACAGCATGTTGTCGGCCAGAGAGATGTAAACAACCCCTTTGAGCACTTTCACGTCAACATCTTTCAACTCGTCGCGGCTGAGCGAGCGGGTGAGGTTGTTGGTAAGCACCATGTTGAGCGAATCGGATTTCGACTTGGCGGCAATGAGCTCCTTGATATATTTGTTCGACGCGTTTATCTCATCAACAAGTTTGGAGATGTTCACATTCCCCTGAGTATTCTGTTGAATGCTCTGGTCGAGCGTGCCCTGCAATGCTGCCAGATTAGCTTTGAGCTGGGCATTGTTATCCTTGGCCTCCTTAAGCATGGCATCGAGGCTCTTGTTGTAGGCTTTGCTTTCGGCAAGGTCAACTTTGGCGGTGTTGTAATCGTTGAGCAACAGGTTATATTTCTTCTTGCTCACACATGAACTGAGCGACAGCACGGCCGCGGCCGCGATTGCCAATATCATTCTCGTGGTTTTCATAATTCAGATAGTTTAAACGTTATAATTAAGCGGCCAAAACGATTTATCACAGTTTTATCAGAGCCGCCTGAAAATATAACGCCGGGAGGAGCCGCCGGGTTTGCCACCGTTTGACTACCTTTGCAAAAATTTCACATCCGATGAATCTCAGCAAAAAGGTTACAGGCTACCTGCTCGGCATTGTTGCCGCAGCCGCCTACGGCATGAATCCGCTGTTTGCGTTGCCGCTCTATGCCGACGGGATGAACTCCGACTCGGTGCTGTTTTTCCGCTATCTGTTCGCCTTGCCCATCCTGGCAATGATGATAGTGTGGCGGCGGCGCAGTTTTGCCATTACACGCCGCAACGCGGTGGAATTGGCTGCAATGGGTGTGCTGATGGCGTTGTCGTCGCTGGGCCTGTTCGAGAGCTACCGTCACATGGATGCAGGAATCGCCTCTACCCTTCTGTTCATCTACCCGCTTATGGTGGCGGTAATAATGACGTTTGTGTTTCACGAAAAGCTGTCGCTGCTTACCGGCGCATGCATCGCCGCCACTCTATTGGGAATAGGGATGCTCTACCAGAACGACGGAACCGCGTCTATAAGCCTCACAGGCACAGCGTTGGTGTTTGTGTCGGCGCTTACCTATGCAATCTATATCGTCTATATCAGCCGCTCCAAGCTCAATGCGGTGCCAACGGTGATTGTCACATTCTATGTTCTGCTGTTCGGGAGCATGGTTTTCGCCGTGCGGCTGCTTGCGGGCGAACCGGTCACTGTGCCGCAATCTCCCCTGCTGTGGGGCAATGCCGTGGCACTTGCCCTCTTCCCAACAGCTCTGTCACTGCTGTGCACCACACGAGCAATTCAATATATCGGCTCTACCACCACAGCCATTCTCGGAGCCCTTGAGCCGGTGACCGCAGTGTTTTTCGGTGTCACCATATTTGGCGAAACGCTAACCCTGCGCACCGTGTGTGGCATGACTGTTATCATCGTGGCGGTGACGTTGGTTGTCGCCGACAAAAAGGTGAGCTCATGGTTGCTGCGGCTGCGACGCATGTTCCCACGGCTTCCACGGCGCCACAGCTGAGTGCTCAGGCGGCATCCTTCACCTCGGGAATTGACACATGGGGCAGATGGCTGTCGAGCCACTCGAAAATGCGCGGATAAAGAGCCGCCAGCAAACGGCGGTTTGACAACATGAGATCATGCAGTCCCCCTGTCACCTTCATGCATGTGACATCCGGCCCCAGTTCACGGCCATATTTCTTTATGTCGTTGACATCAAGCACACCGTCGGCACGGTTATGTTCCTCGGTCCATTTATCGCCGGTGACGCTTGCCGAGGAATACATCAACAGAATAGGCACCCTTATGTCGGCTTTGCCGTCGCGTAGCGAGTGTTGCGCCTGATTTATTGCCCTCACCCACCCTGCTGTTACGTCGGGCGAACGCATCATTTTCCAATCGGTGTTGTAAGTCCAGTCGCCATGATAATCTTTGAGCAGGCTCTCGGCATAAGCCGTCGATTCACCCTGGGGAATGCGCGTGTCGGGGGCAATCAATCCCCACCACGAAATAAGTGGCACCAACCGCTCCTTCCACCCTAAATTCCAATCGAGAAACGGGCTGTTCAACACCAACGCGTCAACCGGCGCATCGGGGTGGCTGTTCATGAAGCATGCCGTGATAAGCCCACCCGTCGAATGCCCCATGAGCACAATCTCCTTAACCCCGGCATTCTCCATAATCACCAGTGCCGAATCAATATCAGGGTAGTACTCATCAATGCTGCGGGCCTCGAACTTGCGCTGACCCGGAAGAATTGAGCGGCCATATTTCCTAAGGTCGACGGCATAGAAATCGTAGCCGCGGCTCACAAATTCGTCACCCATCTCCCCGTTGAAAAAATAGTCGTTGAATCCGTGCACATAAAGCACACCCCTCCCCGTGGCTATACTATCGGGCGCGAGTTTCCTGACAACGGTCGACATCACACGCCCCGAATAATCCTCACCCTGCTCCACATGCCGCATCTCATACCCCTCCCCGAGCACATCCGCCGTCCACCCCTCTCCGGCCGCCAACGAATACACGCTACCTAACGCACAAAATACAAATAATCTTACGGAAAGCTTTATCTTATTCAATACACTCATACGCTCATTCTTTTTACATCGGTAACTGACAGCTACCATCATCTACAACAAGGATGCCATCCATCCGGTTTTATCACCGATGCATTCTGACCCAACGATTCAATTCATCAGCTATAATATCCCTGATACCACGCTCAAAATCCGTAGCAAGAGGCATTTGCCTCAAAGCATCCTCTTGCAAAATCAACTCATTGGCAAGCCATCGGCATTCACCATTAAGATATTGCAAACTGCAACTTGCATAGTAATCTTTTACCTCATCAAAAACATCATAACAATGATAAATTGAACCCGAGGTAACGCTCTCCTCAAACCTTTTTGCCAATTCTGCCGTAAGCGCTTTTGGCGTATATGGCATCGGGCGACCATAATTGATGTAATTACACAGGGTGCTTGATGTGAACGAATGCCAATTAGACGGGAAAACACCACTAAGTTTCAAGCGTCTTGTTCTGTTCAACAATTGGTTCTCCAGCTTTTCATCAAAAACCAATCCAACAATCGCGTCGACTCTTACGTTGCAGTCTGCCTCACGTAGCAAATCGCGCGAATGAGTTTCCTTGCGTTTAACGTCATCGGGACTAACATTCTCAACAGATTTATACCCGTTGCGCAATTCGACCAACATCAGGCGTGGCTGAAACGGATTGCCCTGTTTCTCATTGCAGATGCCGATTGCGGCATCCATAGTGCAATCATTGTTGCCCTTTCCCGTGCGATGCGTTTCATAACCGTCAAGGTCAAGCGCAGGAATATCTGTTCCTGAAAAATATGTTTTATTCGGATAATCTCTGAGCGCCAAATCGGCCAACCGGCTCATCCAACGTGGCGACAGCACATGATTAATCACCACATCGCCATGATGATAATTACATTCCTGTGCCATAGACCTCAATGCGTGCGATAGCGATATTGAACGACTTGAAGATTTCCTCTATGTCATTACCAAGGTTCTTGTAGTCATAACGCGACGATTCACCGTTGACTTCAGCCTGATAGAAACATGTCGAATCTGAAATTCCCTCTGATTCAGCAATAGCCTTAAGGGCAGCAATCATGTCGGGGTTATGGCTGGCAAGCAAGATTTTTGTTCCGACTTCCTTTTGCAGAAGCACCAGAACGCGAGCAAATTCCACAATCCATTGTGGATGCAGGTGAGCTTCCGGTTCATCAATAAGCAAAAGCGTGTTTTCCGTTAAATAGCCGTTTTCCAACAACCTTAGCATATAGGCGAATGACTTGAGCCCGGTTGCGGCATCATCAATTGCAATATTCAGGTTATCCTTCCGGCGCACAAACCTAAGTTCAGCATCATCATTGAACTCGTCATCCTTCACTACCACATCACCACCGATAACAGCACGGATATGATGCACCAAGCGAACTGCACTAATCGGCATCTCGTGGAGTGGCGTGGTCAATTCATGCATCAGGTTTCCCCAGATATTGTTGTCACTCGAATTGCGGTTTGAGATTGCCATAGGTGTATCCACATACACCGCCTGTTTCAAGCCGAACGGTGGAATGAAACGGTTATCGGAAACCAAATTCATTCCATTCTCCTCCAACTGGAGCTGCTCCGGGGTTTCCTCTGCAATTGCAAGGTCATGACGAACAATTCTCATCAAATCCGTCATTGAGCGTTCAAGTCTGCGCTGCCGGGCACTTTCCATCGCTTTGGTAACACGATAAAGAGTTTGAGTTTTGAAATCTTCGATAAAGCCATCAAATAAGGTGTCACGGGCGCCAAGCACCTGTTTTAACCATCTCACATAACTTTCATCATCGGTTTCTGCTATTGATTTCTCAACTTCGTCGGAAAACAGAGCCAATTTACTGCGGAAGGCCTGTAACAATTCATCGTAATCGGCATCCTCCTGACCCGGTTGTACAAGCGGAATACTTCGGAATATTCGCGTCACCGAATTGTTCCTAATCGACATGTCGCGCAATATTCTTGACATTACTCTAAGCTCGCGATTGAGCGTTCCAATAAATTCGTTATCAACCAATCGGTTGATATCGTTGGAATAATTAACGAACGCATATAGCCATCGGGCAATGGTTGATTTGCCACATCCGTTTTTACCGGCAATGACCGTAAGGCCGTTTAAAGCTATGTCGGCATTACCGATTGCATGGAAATCTTTTAACTGGAACCTGTAATTATTCTGCGGCATGATTGGCATCTGTATTATTGATTGTGACAAAGTTACGAATAAAACCGCATTTATTACACATCATGCAGCCTGCAAAATAAGCACTTCTACATGGTGCCACACTTTTTTCTCATGGTTTCCGTAGCTTTACAAGCAACTTATAAAATGCTAATCTCTTTGCTTGTTTTTCACGATTACGCTTAATACAAAAACGGCGGTGTGTCAAATGGTTGGGGATTTGACACACCGCTGCGGTTAATGGAAATGATGATATGGGCTTAAAGGAATCAGTTGCCGTTTGAGGTCCAGTTGCCGACGGTTTCGTCGGTGAGGGTTATGCGGCGGGTGGAGAGCGAATAGTCAATCGAGAAGAAAGATGTGCCTCCAAGGGTGGTTGCCAGATAGTAATAGACGGCACCGTCGGGAATTTCGGTCACAGTGATTGTGCGGCCGGTTTTGAATGTGCCGTAGTTTTCGTAGGTGATTGTCTGGTAGCTGTTGGCACCGATGAAATAAACGCGGAAGTTTGTCAGGTCGTAGCTCGAATTGTTTTTAATCACAATTCCGCTCTTTTCCTGCGATGTTCCTGCGGGTTCGGGTTCGTCGTCATCATCACCGCAAGCCGACAACATAAGCATCAACGGCAGAAGCAAAACATAGAAGTAGTGTTTAAACTGTTTCATAGCTGAAATGAATAATTTGGTTGGATTGTAAAAACTTAACCGCAAAGTTATCCATTACTGCCCGTGCAAACTCCGATGCCGTGTAAACTATTATTTGGCGTTTTGCACAATATTATTTGGCATCGCTGCCGCCGTTGTTGAGCTCCTGACTGTAGATTTTGAAAAAATCCACCTCAAGAATACGCGAGAGTTCAAGAAGCAGTTCCGTGTCGATTGACCTCCGTGAGAATATAGAATAAACGTTGTTGCGCACGCAACACAATTGTTCGGATAGCCATTTGACACTTCTGCCCTGCTCACGCATCGTTTGTCGAACCAGATGTCCGATGTGAATGGTGTGTCGGGCCAATCAGCGGGTGTGGTGAGGTAAAGATAAAGACAATTCTGTGGAGCCTTCCTTATGAAGGACGTAAAAAAGGCTCAACTCACCGGGCCTTGACAGCGGGGTGAGTTGAGTGCAAAGTTAATGATATTTGGAATTTAATCAAAATGGCTCAGTTGGCCGGCATGAGGTCGATGAACTCCGAACCGGGGGGAACGTGCACTGCACGGAACCCGAGAGCGGCACCTTTGCGGCAATTGTCGGCCGAATCGTCGAAGAACACGGTTTCCTCGGGAACCACGCCGAAATCAGCCACCACTTTGTCGAAAATGGCACGCTCGGGCTTGCAGCATCCGGCCTCAAACGATGTGACGATGCCGTCGAAGTAGTCCTCACGTTTCATGCCCTCCTGTTCAAACTCGCGCTTGAGCGATTGCTGCCACATGATGGGGTTGGTGTTGGAGATGACGTAGAGTTTCAGCCCGCGTCCGCGCAATTGGCGCAACGCCTCAAGTCGATGGCGCGGAATGCCTGTTATGAACGCATTGAATGCATCGTCAATTTGGTCGTCGGAAACCTCACCGGGAATGTGCCGGCGCATTTCATCCCTGAATTCTGCGGGGGTGATTTTCCCCTCCTCAATCAAAAGGAAAGGGCCTTTCTGCCCGTAGTCACCGAGATAATCGGCGATGTCGGCAAACCCGAGTTTCTGAAAAGCGGCCACACAATCTTCGCGGTGAATATCCACGATTACGCCGCCGAGGTCAAATAACAATGCTTTTATCATCCGAATCAGTCAAGCTAATTTGAGAGAGCGCGATTAACAATGTGAGAGTTTGATTAAAAAGTCCTTGTTGGAATTACAGAGTGAGAGGGGGTTATTCCACCGTCCAGGTGTCGCCGGCGAGAATCATGTCGCGCAACGTGGTGAAGCCCTTGCGCGCACGCACCGTCTCCACTTGCTTCGACACCTCCTCATCGTAGGCCGGAGCCTCCACATCGCGAATCACGCCGATTGCGAGGGGGAGGTCATGCCCGTCCATCATGGCGAGTTGCTGATGCAGGAAGTTGGAGGGGGTGTGGGCATCGTGAACCAGCACATCGTCGATGGTGTAGCCGTCCTTGCCGATTTCCACAGCTTTCACCAGAAAACCGTCGCGCACAAGCCCCTTGTCGTTGTTCTTTCCGAAAATCATCTTTTCTCCATGACGGAGATGAATCGTGCGCTCGGCGCGGAATTCGCGGTCGGCCACGAAAGCATGGATGCCGTTGTTGAAAATCATGCAGTTCTGCAGAATCTCCACCACCGACGCCCCTTTGTGACGCGCGGCGGCAACAAGCACCTCCTGCGATGTTGCCAGCTCCACGTCAATGCTGCGGGCAAAGAAATTGCCGCGTGCACCGAACACCAGCTCGGCGGGAATGAAGGGGTCCTCGGTCGTTCCGTAGGGCGATGATTTCGAAACAAATCCGCGCTCCGACGTGGGGGAATACTGCCCCTTGGTCAAGCCGTAAATCTTGTTGTTGAGCAACAGCATGTTGATGTCGACATTGCGGCGGATGGCATGGATGAAGTGGTTGCCGCCGATGGCAAGGCCGTCGCCGTCGCCCGAAATCTGCCACACGGTCATTTCGGGATTTGCCACCTTGAAGCCTGTGGCAACAGCGGCTCCACGCCCGTGAATGGTGTGGAAACCGAAGGTGTTCATGTAGTAGGGTAGTCGCGATGAGCACCCGATGCCCGAGATTACCGCAGTTTTTTCGGGAGCCACCTCAAGCGTGGCCATAGCTTTATGCAGAGAGTTGAGCACGGCATGGTCGCCGCAGCCCGCACACCAGCGCACCGGCTGGTCGCTCTTATAGTCTTGTGGTTTGAAACACATGGTTATGTGGCGTTTAATTGGATTGGAGAGTTATTTTTTCAAGCCTTTGCCCGTTTTAACGGCATCGACAATCTCGTGAACCATAAATGGCTGCCCTTCCACCTTGTTGTAGCGTTCGATAAACACATCGGGGAAACGGGCCTGCAGGTAATCGGCAAACTGACCGGTGTTGAGCTCGGCCACAATCACGCGCTTGAAACGGCGCAGAATCTCGCCCGTGTTGCGCGGGAGAGGATTGATGTAGCGGAACTGCGCCAAAGCCACTTTAACCCCTTCGCGGTTAAGCTCCTCGGCAGCTGTATAGAGATGGCCGAATGTGCCGCCCCATCCCACAATGAGGGTGTCGGCTTCGGGGGAGTCGCACAGCACCTCCTGCAGGGGGATGTTGTTGGCAACCCGTGCCACTTTCTCGCGGCGAATCTCAATCATGCGGGCATGGTTGGCGGGGTCGTTGGATATGGCACCCGTGTTTACATCCTTCTCCAATCCGCCCAGACGGTGGGTGAGATTGTCACGGCCGGGGATGGCCCAATAGCGGCCGAGGGTCTCCTCATCGCGCATATAGGGCTTCCACCCCTCGCGCTTTTCTTCGGGAACATAAGGCACCTTTATCTCGGGATAATCGGCAGCTTCGGGAATGCGCCACGCCGATGAGCCGTTGCCGATGAAAGCATCGCTGAGAAGTATCACCGGAGTCATGTGCTCGATGGCAATGCGCGAAGCCTCGAATGCCATGTCGAAACAGTTTGTGGGCGAAGTGGGAGCCACAACCACCAGCGGAGATTCGCCGTTGCGACCATAGAGAGCCTGATTGAGGTCGGTCTGCTCGGTTTTGGTAGGCAACCCCGTTGAGGGACCACCACGCTGCACGTCGATAACAACCAGCGGGAGCTCGGCCATGACGGCAAGGCCGATAGCCTCACCCTTCAGCGCCAGACCCGGGCCCGAGGTTGATGTGACACCGAGCGAGCCGGCGAAAGAGGCACCGATGGCCGAGCATACGCCGGCAATCTCATCCTCCATCTGGCAGGCTTTCACCCCGAGGTCCTTGCGTTTGGCAAGTTCATGCAGAATGTCGGTGGCGGGAGTGATGGGATAGCTACCGAGAAAGAGCGGACGGCCCGATTTCTCCGAAGCCATTATCAAGCCCCATGCTGTGGCCTCGTTACCCTTGATGTCGGTGTAGACACCGGGCTTGATTTCGTCGGTGTCGATGCGGAATGTCGAAACCGAGGCATGAATGTTGTGACCATAGTCATAGCCGGCACGCAACACCTTGGCGTTGGCCTCGGCGATGGCAGGTTTCTTTGCAAATTTCTCCTGCAACATTTTGCGGGCATTCTCCTCGGGACGGTCAAAGAGCCAGCAAAGCAAGCCGAGAGTGAAAATGTTGCGGCATTTGAGAATCGATTTGTTATCCATTCCCGAGTCGGCCAAAGCGGCCTTAGTCATGGTGGTGACAGGCACCTCAACAACCTGGGCATGGATGCCGAGTTCCTTTATCGGGTCGGAGGTTTCAAAGAGGGCTTTTTTAAGACCCTCCTCCTTGAAAGAGTCAATATCGAGAATTATCACCCCGTTGGGTTTCAAAAACTTGTAGCTCTGTTTGAGAGCCGCGGGGTTCATGGCAACCAGCACATCGCACTCGTCGCCCGGAGTGTGCACGCCGCTGCCGACACTCACCTGAAAACCGCTCACACCGCCAAGCGAGCCCTGCGGGGCGCGGATTTCGGCAGGATAGTCGGGGAAGGTGGAAACTGAGTTACCCAGTCCGGCCGACACATTCGTAAAGATATTGCCTGCCAGCTGCATGCCGTCGCCCGAGTCGCCCGAAAAGCGCACTGCGACCTTTTCCATCGACCGCACGTGGCGGCCCGGTTCAATCGTGTTATCCATGGTAGGTTATTTAACGTCAATTTCAACATCCTTTGGTGCGGATATACGTCAGCCAAAGGGGATATGCGCAAAGTTAAGTGTTTTTCCCAAAATAACCTACAAATTAAAATCTTAAAAAATCACGCCGTTCAAATATGCGCATATTATGCAATCCACCCCTCCCGGCGCATGCAGAAAGGCGGCATGTCGAAATGTTTGGAACATTTGCGACACACCGCCTTAACAGATAATATTTTCAAGCTTTTAACCTATCTATATCAAGATAGGAGGGAACTTTCATCATGGAACGAGCACCTTGGCAGTGCGGTTGCCGGCAGTGACGATGTAGACTCCGCAAGGAGCGGCAACCGTCATCACATCCTTCCCGTCGGCGGCTGCAACAACACGCCCGAGCGCATCGGTGACAACAACCTTGCATCCGGCTGCACCCTTGATGAGGATTTCTCCGCGACGGCTTGTTACGGTCAGCGCCACGGCAGCCTCAACATCAGCGATGCCTGAAGTGGTGACCTTCACGGCATTGCCGGGACGAGATTCGCCCGACTCACCATAATGGGCTGTCACGGCATAGAGGGCGCCATCGAGCGGCAGGGGCTCAACATCGGTGAAGCTTCGCTCTTTCACGGGGAGTTCATTCACTTTCACTCCGTCGCGGTAAACGTTGTAACCCTCGAGAATCAGACTCGATTTTCCGTCGGGAACGTAGGTTACATCATCAATGTTAATCATCAACCCGTAGGTTTTGGTGTAGCGGATTGCAAAGCGCAAGGCTCCGGCGGGGAGTTTGAACGAATAAGCGGTCCAGGTGCCGGCCACACTTTCAACGGTTCCGGCAATGCGGAAATCGGCGGGGTCGGTTGAGTCGACAGTCGAATACCACACCTCGAAGCTCTCGGCAGCCTCGGCCAAATTGAGCGAGCGGGCAAGCATGCTCACTGTCTGTTCGCCGCCATAGAGCAGAGGCGACACAGCCCAATCATTGTTGGCGATGTAGGGGAGATTGTCATCGGTGGGACGCAGATTGAATATCGACGCCAGATATTTGTTGCCCGAAGCGGCCGCGAAATCGCTTACAAGTCCGGGATAGCTTGCATCCATCACAAACCATGCCAGCTGCGAGTTATATTCGATGCCGGGGAATGCCACCTGACCCACAAGTCCGATTCCGGCCTTGTCAAGGTCAACGAAAGTCCACCCGTTGTCGCCGGTTTTGTTCCACGATTCAAACGACTCGAAGGTCTCGGTAACTGCATCGGGGATAGCTGCGGCGAGGTCGGGTTCATCCCATGTGAGCTTCACACCGTCGTCGGCGAGCGAGCCGCGCAGATTCACGGGCACGGGATGCGAATTCAGCTTCAGTTGAGCCACAACCTTTGCCGAGCTGTTGTCTTCGGGCTCGGTGTCGGCAGAATATTCCAGAACCGCTTGGTATTCAAGCGTCTCATCATGAGTTACATTAAGTAACTGAGTGAAATTAAACACTTGTGATTCACCCGCGGGGAGAACCTCCGAGGGGGTGACTGTTTCAATCACGCTGCCGTTGCGCAGAAGTTTCACCGAATAGCCCGAAGCATCACTCAGCGACATGTTCTCCACAATTGCCGACACGGTGAACTCAACATCGGGATAAACCACGGCGGGAACCGAAAGCGCACCCATGCGCAGGTTGCAGCCCGAAAGCTCAACCACCTGAATGTTGTCGACAAGAGTGAATTTGCGGGTGCGTGTCACGCCGCGCAGTTCAAACTGCACATCTTTGCCCACATAATTATTGAGCGGAACCACAACGGGATACCATCCGTCGGCATCGCCGAGCTGCGACATCACCGCTGTGTGCACGGGAGTGAAGTCGGCACTTCCGGTGCTCACACCCACCTCAATCTCATTGAGGTCGGCATCGCTGCCGGTGATGTTGTAGGTGTAGAACACCAATGCGGGATTAGTGGCCGAAGCGAGGGATATCTTGCCGGTGAACAGCGACGCATCCGACCCGGCAAACTCGCCGAACATACCGGCCATGCCGTTATCGGCATCCTGTGTGGGGATTCCCGATTGGTCGTCATAGAGACTCCATGCAGCCTGACGGTTGTCGGTGCGGATTATAGTATTTGTATAACCCGAGGCAAACGATTCGCGGTAAGGCACGGTGTAGGAGGCTCCTACGGCGATTGTTGCCGACAATGTGCGGCGCGCTTCGCCACCTGCGGTGTGGGGAATCACTGCATAGTAGACAAATTCCTGTTCTTTCCCGGGGGCAACCGCGGTGAATGTGTGGAAGGGGGTGGGAAGGTCTTCAGCAACTACAACCGGCGAATCACCGTCGCTGGGAGCATAGATGTTATATTTAACCAACGACGGATTCAGCGGATTTCCATTCTTGTCGGTGTTTACGGGTGCCCATGAAAGGCGCACCTCACCGGGAACCGATGTCTCCTCGATGTTCACCCATGCGGTGGAAGCGGGTTCGTTGGCTCCGATATACACTTTGGTGTCGACGGCACGCCCGGCTCCGGCACTGCTGAAGGGGATGATTTCATATTTGTATTCACCGTCGGCATCCACGCGGTCGGTATAGCTCAGAGATGCGCCGGGTGTCGGGGCGGGGAAGCTCTTCACAACTGTGCCGTCGCGTTTCACATCAATGCGCATAAGGCTTTCAAGCACAGAACCGTCAACAGCCTTTGTGGGGGCATTAAAGCTTATTTCGGCACTCAAATCGCCGTTGAAGTCGGGGGTGACAGTAAGGTTTTCTACCACAGCGGGAATCACAGCATCCACACCTGCACCGATTGAGATGGCATCGGCGAAGAGGAAGAATCCGTCGTAAGCACCTGTTATGCCGTGAATACCCACAAAATATGTACCGGTCTCTTCCGGCACCAGATAATAGACGAAATCTTCGGCGGTGCGGCATTTGATTACCTGCGGAGCCATCAGCTCTTCGGTAAGAGCCGTCGGGTCGGAGTCCTTACCCCATTTGATTTCAACCTTTTCGGGGTTGCCCATGTAGGTGCGGAGTGTGGCGGTAAACTTATACATCTTCCCCTGCTCAAGCTTCACAGGGGGTGTAATCAACCAGTCATTATTATCGACGGTTGAGCTGCATTTGAGCGACAGGGCATTGAGGTTGCCGTTCCATTCCCAAGTGATGCCGTCGTTGTTGACATCGACAATTGTGTAGGCCTCGAGTTTGTCGGCTCCGGTGAATGCATTGGTATAAGGTGTTGCAAGCGAGCCAATCCAGAACTTGCGTGAGGTGGATTCGGCCGACACGTTATTGCCCGAGCGAGCGGTCACAACGTAGCTGTAGCCCACGAGTGAGCCTGTTGCATCGGGTGTGTCGGTTACCGAGGTTTCCTTTGTGCCGTCGGCGATTATTTTGCCGTCGGGCAAACGCTTCACGGTGTAGGTGATGTTGTCGGCATCGATATAGCCGCCGTTGGCCGATTCGGTCACGGGTTCCCAGCTAAGAGTAACCACGCCGTTGCTGATTGCAGCGGTGAGTTGCGGTGCCACGGGGAGGTCGTTGCCAACAAACATCGTAGCTTCCGTTGCCGGACCATCGCCGAATGCGTTGGAGGCATACACTTTGAATGTATAGCTGCCGGGGGCCGACAGAGTGACAGGCACGCTGACTGCCTCGCCGTAAGCTTTCGCCCCCGAAGCCGCTGTGGTTCCGTTGGTCTCAACTACGTAGGAGATATTCCCTGTGCCGGCCTCGCCGCCGAAAGTGGTGGAAGGCATGGTAAACGACACGTTGCCGCTGAGTGAACCTCCTGTAAAATCGAGCGACAGGTCGGTCACAACATCGGGAGCCGCATCATCGGCATCGGGAGCGGGAATAAACATTCCCACAACCTCCTGATTAAGCGGGAAATTGTAGAGAAGAGTGGGTGTGCCGGTGGCAAGGTCGATTTCATAGAGAGCGCCAACGGGGTCGATTGTCACGGCATAGTACATGCGCCCGGTGCGCGAGTCGATGCAAGCCGACGAGGGGTGGGTGGCCACCAGACCGGTGCGCCCGATGAGCCGCATTCCGCCATAAAATTTGTCAATAATGTAGAGGTCGCCCAACTCGTCGATTGCATAGAGCTCACCTTTGCGCGAGCATGCCACAGCACTCCACATGCGGTCGAGCGGTTTGATGGCTGTGCGGGTGAGTTTGGTGTAATCAACCGTACCGAACACATAGCCTGTATTAGTGTCATTGCGGAAGCAACCGTAGATGTTGCCGGTGGTGCGGTCGTAGGCCACGCCGGTTGAAATCATGGGAATCTCAGCCATGCGCCAGCTTTTTTCATTCCATGTGGCAGTGTCGTAGGAGCATACATAAACATAATAGTAGCCATTGCTCTCCACGAAGTAGCACGACCAATAGGTGTCACCCACCGCCACACCGCCCGCCGTAGCGTCGATGTGCTGATTTCCCATGCGGGTGAAAGGCACCGACGGGGATGTGCCTATGCGGTAAACACCAACCTCATTGTTGTTGATTGTCCAACCGTCGGCATAGATAACGCTGCCGTAGAATTCGGGGAGATTTTGCGCCGCACGGCCGAATGATTTCCACGATGGTATCGGAGCCGGATTTGCAAAACGCGACACCGATTCAAATCGGCTTGCCACCCGTGCAAGGGTGCCGGGAGTGGCGGGAACGGCTCTCAACGGCACTGTGGTTGTTGTCTGCTCACAGCGGCGGGGAGCCTGCTCATGACTGACAGATGCCGCCGCCGTGACGGCCGAGGCTGCCAAAGTCACACTCATTGCAATTGAAAAGAGAATGTGTTTCATGTGATGGTTTGGGTGTGGGTTGCTTACAGGTTTAACGTAGTTGACTAAAAACAATCCGCAAAATGTTGCATTTTTCCGCGCGATATTGGCAAAGATACAACAACATGCTTGCAATCCAAAACATTTTGACACAAATTTTAGCAAAACTTTTGCCACAGCGTCAACTATGAGTTCCGGCAGGCAACATCCCGGGCAAAAAATTATGGCGCGCTCCTTGCGGAACGCGCCATAATTGTCTGTCAGTTAAAGAGTAGTCGAAGTGGGACTCGAACCCACACAGCCGCAATGGCCAAAGGATTTTAAGTCCTTCGTGTCTACCATTCCACCATTCGACCAACCTTGACCCGGAGGGCACATCCGCTCACGGATGCACGTTTTATCCTCCTGTGGTGAGCGCAAAGGTAGTGATAATTTATCAATCACGCAAAACTCACCTTGCCAATTCGTTTAAATAAACGGCTCAATCAAACGTCCCCGATTAGCGGGCGATGAGCAGATAGTAGTTCTTTTTGCCGCGCTGAACAAGGATATACTTGCCGTTGAGTAGCATCTCCTCGGTTGCGACAGCGTAGGGGTCGGCCACTTTTTCCTTATTGATGGAGAGTGCGCCCTGCTGGGTCATCTTGCGCATCTCACCCTTTGAGGGGAACACCTGCGCGGCATCGGTGAGGAGGTCGACCAGTTTTGTCTCGCCGTTGAGGAGCGAGCGCGAAATCTCAAAGGTGGGCACACCTTCAAACACGGCCAGAAGGGTTGCCTCATCAATTTTGCGAAGAGTCTCGGCGGCGTGGTTGCTGAAAAGAATCTGCGAAGCCTCGATTGCCGACTCAAGTTCTTTCTCGCCATGCACCATGCGGGTAATCTCCTCGGCCAGACGCTTCTGCAAGGGGCGTGCGCCGGGGTTCTCGGCCTGCTGAGCCACGAGCGATTCGATTTCCTCGCGAGTGAGTACGGTGAAAATCTTAATGTATTTCTCGGCATCGGCATCCGACACATTCAGCCAGAACTGGTAGAACTTGTAAGGGGAGGTGCGGGCGGGGTCGAGCCACACGTTACCGCTCTCGGTCTTGCCGAATTTGCCGCCGTCGGCTTTGGTGATAAGGGGGCAGGTGATTGCAAAAGCATCATCCTTGCCGAGCATGCGGCGGATAAGTTCGGTTCCGGTGGTGATATTTCCCCATTGGTCGGAACCGCCGAGCTGCAAACGGCAGCCTTCGGCCTCATAGAGGTGGAGGAAGTCGTAGCCCTGCAGGAGCTGATAGGAGAATTCGGTGAACGACATTCCCTCGCCCGATTCGCCCGACAAACGTTTCTTCACCGAGTCTTTTGCCATCATGTAGTTGACGGTAAGGTTTTTACCTACATCGCGGATGAAATCGAGGAATGTGTAGTCCTTCATCCAGTCGTAGTTGTTCACGAGGATAGCGGCGTTGGGGGCATCGCTGTCGAAATCGAGGAATTTGGCAAGCTGATTTTTGATAGCCTCCTGATTGTGGCGCAATGTCTCCACGTCGAGGAGTTTGCGTTCCTGACTTTTCATTGAGGGGTCGCCGATCATGCCTGTGGCACCACCCACAAGTGCGATGGGTTTGTGGCCCGAACGCTGGAAATGCTTGAGCATCATCACGCCAACGAGGTGACCGATGTGCAATGAATCGGCAGTGGGGTCGATTCCGAGATAAGCTGCGGTCATCCCCTTTTTAAGCTGTTCGTCTGTGCCCGGCATCATCTGGTGAATCATGCCGCGCCAGGTAAGTTCTTCAATAAAATCCATTTATGCTGAAGTAATTTTTTTTGCGGTTATAAATTATTCTTGTCGGTGTAATTTCACATGCTCGAGTCACGCCAACCGGGCCAGAGCGGCGGCAATGCGATGCATGGCCTCCACGAGAGCCTCGTCGGCTGCGGCGTAGCTCAATCTGATGTAGCCGGGGAGGCAGAATGCCGAGCCCGACACAGTGGCCACATGAGCCTCCTCAAGCAGATACATGCACAGGTCGTTGTCGTCGGCAATCACGCGGTCGCCGCAACGTTTTCCCAAATAGGCTGTCACCTCGGGGAAAAGATAGAATGCACCCTGCGGCTCGTTGACTTTGAGGCCTGGGATTTCACGGGCCATCGAAACCACGAGGTCGCGGCGGCGGCGGAAAGCCTCGCGCATGTCGGCAACGCACTGCTGCGAACCCTGATATGCTGCCAGGGCGGCGCGCTGCGCGATGGTGGAGATACCCGAGGTTGTCTGCCCCTGGAGTTTGGTCACGGCTTTTGCAACCTCAACGGGTCCGGCCATGAAGCCAACGCGCCAGCCTGTCATGGCGTAGGCTTTCGACACACCGTTAACAATAACGGTGCGTGGGGCGATTTCGGGGAATGCTCCGAGCGAGGTGAACTCACCGAGGTAATTGATGTGCTCATAAATCTCATCGGAAAGCACCATCACCTGCGGATAGCGGGCAAGCACATCCACAAGCCCTTGCAGTTCGGCGCGGGTGTAGACACTGCCCGAGGGGTTGGAGGGTGAGCAAATCATCACCAGGCGGGTGCGCGGGGTGATTGCAGCCTCAAGCTGAGAGGGGGTGATTTTGAAATCCTGATCGATTCCGGCGGGAACAAGCACGTTGGTTCCCCCTGCGAGTTTCACCATCTCCACGTAGCTCACCCATGCGGGCACGGGGATGATAACCTCGTCGCCGGGGTTGACCACACTCATTATTATATTACTGAGCGACTGCTTGGCACCACCCGACACCACCACCTGCTCGGCGCGGTAGTCGAGGCCGTTTTCGTCGTGAAGTTTGCGGGCTATGGCCTGTCGGAGATCCATATAGCCCGGCACGGGGGGATAGTGGGTGTAGTTGTCGTCGATGGCTTTTTTAGCAGCCTCCTTGATATGCTCGGGGGTATTGAAATCGGGTTCACCCACCGAAAGGTTGATAACATCAACCCCGGCAGCACGCAATTCACTGCTTTTTTGCGACATTGCAAGGGTTTGCGAGGCGGCCATCGCCTTGATGCGGTCAGAAATTCTGATTGTCTCCATAGCTCGGAAATCGTTTTATTGTCAGAGCGTGCCCGAATAAAAAACACACCCGTCGGATTATAGGTAAGCCTCAGCGCCAAACCCTGTTGTAATCAACCGAGTGGCATGGAAGCTTGTCGACTGCAAATTTAGCAATTTTTTCGGATAGAACCTTTCATTTGAATATCTGCGATAAATTGCCGCCCCGGTCAGCGGGCTGTGATGTGGAAACATGCCTGCTTGCGCTCATATTTCACATAGCACCTTCCCTGTTGGCGCATGGCATAAATCACCTCCCCTAACAGATTCTTCATATCCTCCTGGGTTCGCGGCATGCGGGTGGAGTCGCAGATGAATTTGGCATAACTTATGTCGAAGGTTGTGCCGAAAAGATGGGCGGAGGTGTCGACGGCGTTGACATTGCGCCGGCGCAGCCTGTTCACAAGCCGAGGGGTGCGGAGCACACTCGTCACCTTTATGCGGTAATCACCCCCGCCACGCGCCTGAAGAGAGTCGCGGAAAGCCGACCCTATGTCGCGCAGCAGGCGATGGGCACGAGGCACGAGGTAGGGAAGCGAATGGGTGAGATTATCGAGATAATATTCCTCACAGCTTTGGAGGCGCTCAAGCCGTGCCCCGGCCTCCCATGCCTCACGGATTCCCGAGAGTGGTTTGATGCCGATAGCCTCGGCAGCCGCGATGTGCAGGTAGTTGCTGTCGTTGAACACGCGCCCGAGAGTTCCACCGAGGGGGTTGATGTGCATTTTCACACCCCCGGGAGGCATTGAATCGAAATGCGCCTCGTAGCGGTTGCGCAGCCTCACGGTGTCGTCGGGCATCAAAATAAGCAATGCGTCGGTTATGGCGGAGGGGCTGTGGTCGTCGGCCTCGGCTCTCACCACTTCAGGCTCCCAGGGGGCATCGTCGGATGCGGGGGCATCATGCGCATCAGCCTCATCGCTTTCGGCAACATCGGCATCGGAATGCACGGCGGCAATAATCTCTGCTCCGTCGGGAGCTCCGTTGCCACGGCCGCCAAACACCACCCAGAGCAACAGCAGGGCGACAATCGCCCCCATCACCCCGAGGGTGAGTTTCTTCATCTTATCCTCGTTCATAGGGCTCCGGCTCCTTTTACAACGGCGTTATACAACCGGTTGCACCCCGATTGCAGCAGGTCGAGCACAAGTTCAAAACCCTCGGCCCCCTCATAGTAGGGGTCGGGCACATAGTCGTAGGTGGTGCAGATGTCGAAAAATTCGGCCATCCCCACAATCTTTTCCTCAGCCTCGGGGGAGGGGGCCAGACGACGGAGATTGCGCAGGTTTTGCGCATCCATCCCTATAATAATATCGAAACGGTCGAAATCGCGCTCCGTCACCTGCCGGCAACGGTGCACCAATTCATATCCGCGGCGGCGTGCATGCACCCGCATGCGGTTGTCGGGGAGGTCGCCGATATGGTAGTTTCCCGTGCCGGCCGAGTCGATTTCCCAACGGGCCTCATCGCCATGCTCCTCCACAAGGGCGCGCATAACACCCTCTCCGGCAGGAGAACGGCATATATTGCCGAGGCACACGAAAAGCACTCTCACTTTTTCACCCGCGGTATAGCGGCGGTGAAGCCGCTCAATCAACTTTTGCGTGCGGAGGTCGAACCCCGATTCGTCATATATCATAATTCTTCAAGCGTGTAGATGCGTTAATTATTCAAGAAATCCTTTTGTAAAGCAAAATTACCGATTTTTAGCGGCGTTACCAAAAAAGCGGCACCCGGGTAGCCCGCTACCCGAGGATAATCCGGACTCTGAGACGGCCCCTTGCCAATCCCCGCAACCACTTCTCCCGAATCGCGAATGCGCATTCCGCAGCGGTAGAAAGTGTCAAAGTATTTGAGGATTTGGAGATTATTTGTATATTTGCAAGCTGAAAAATAGGCATTGCGCCCCATTCAGACGCAATGAAAACGCTGCAACGCTGACTTTCAAAGGGTTGGCATTGCGCATAGCCTATTTAAAACCGGCGGAGAGAGCTGTTCAGGCGCTCTGCCATCAACCAATCATTCGCCGTCGAAGCTCCGGGCGGAGGCCCCCAATCGACGGATGAAAGTTAGTGAAAAATTAAAATAATAATCTATAAATACTTTTTAACTAACCACATGCAAAGCAAAGGAACCCTCGGCAGCGTAATTGCGGGTGTGATTGCAATCTTTTTGGTGCTGGTTTGTCTGTTCTATCTGTCGTTTACCCTGGTAAGCAGCAAACAGGAAGCCAAAGCCGAACAGTATGCACTCTCCGTAGCCGGACAGCAAGGCAAAAACTCCGAGCAGTACAACAAGGCTTACAAAGCCTACATCGACTCAATCAGCAAGCAACCCGTCTGGTTGGGCTACAACTACAACGAAGTTCAGAAATGGGGTGTAGGCCTCGGCCTCGACCTCAAGGGCGGTATGAACGTGATTCTTCAGGTTTCGATGCCCGACATGCTTCGCTCCATGAAAAACGCCGACGCCGACGCAGCGTTCGACCTGGCTCTTGCCAACACTGACTCGATTATCAGCGGCAACCACTCGTCGGATTACGTCGGAACTTTCGTCGACCAATACCGCAAACTCAACAACGGCGCCGACTTCTCGGTTGTGTTCAACTCGATTGTAAAACCGGGTCAGAGCGACAAGGAAGTGGCATCGGTACTCAAATCGGAGGTTAAGGACCGCGTGAACAACTCGGCCACCAACGTGCTCCGCAGCCGTATCGACGCCTATGGCGTGGTTTCACCCAACATTCAGGTGCTTCAGGACAACGACGGCCAGATTCTTCTCGAGCTCCCCGGCGTGAAGGAACATCAGCGTGTGCGCGAGCTGCTCCAGCGCTCGGCCAACCTCGAGTTCTACGAATGCTACGGCGCAAATGAAATCACCGGTCAGGTTGCACAGCTCGACAACGCACTCCGCGCCAAAAACGGCACCGGCCTGCGCGAACGCTTCCTGATGATTAACAGCGAGGCTACCCCCGTGCTCGGTATCGCAACCGCCAAGGAACGCGAAGCCATCGACGAGCTCCTCGCCACCCCCGAGGCAAAACAGTATCTCCCCTCCAACCTCAAGCTCCGCTGGTCGGTGAAGCCCACCCCCGTGAACTTCAACGACACCGTGACCAAGCAGGAACGTCAGATTGACACCTACCAGCTCATCGCCCTCCGCACCACCAACGGCGCTCCCGCCCTCGACGGTTCGTGCGTAATCAGCGCATCGAGCGACTTCGAGCAGCTTCAGGGCAACGTGGTTTCAATGACCATGAACTCGGAAGGCGCACGCGATTGGGCACGCATCACACAGCGCAACATCGGCCACCCCGTGGCAATCGTGCTCGACGAGCTCGTTTACTCCTATCCCAACATCCGCACCGCAATTGAAGGTGGCCGCTCGCAGATTACCGGCGACTTCACCGTTGAGGAGGCTCAGGACTTGGCCAACGTGCTCAAGAGCGGTAAAATGACCGCCAAAGTCAACATCATCTCCGACATGGTTATCGGTCCGTCGCTCGGCCAGCAGGCTATCGAATCGGGCATCTGGTCGTTCATCGTGGCTCTCGTGCTCCTGATGATTTTCATGTGCTCGATGTATGGACTCATCCCCGGCCTCATCGCCAACTTCGGTCTTATCTGCAACCTCTTCTTCACCTTCGGCATCCTCGCATCGTTCCAGGCAGTGCTTACCCTGAGCGGTATCGCCGGTATCGTGCTCGCCCTCGGTATGGCCGTTGACGCCAACGTGCTCATCTTCGAGCGCGCCAAAGAGGAACTCCGCGCAGGCAAGAACGTTCGCACCGCAATCGCCGACGGTTACTCCAACGCCTTCTCGGCAATCTTCGACTCGAACCTCACTTCGATTATCACCGGCGTAATCCTCCTCTTCTTCGGAACAGGTCCCATCAAGGGCTTCGCCACCACCCTTATCATCGGTATCATCTGCTCGTTCTTCACCGCCGTTTACCTCACCCGCATCATCTTCATCGTTTGGGGCAAGCGCAAGGCGTTCCAGAACCTCACCTTCACCACTCCCCTCTCGCGCAACCTGTTCAACCACGCCCACTTCAACTTCCTGGGCGCACGCAAGGTTTCGTTCCTCGTGGTTGGCATCTTCGCCGCAATCGTGGTAATCTCGCTCTTCGTCCGCGGTCTCAACCAGGGTATCGACTTCTCGGGTGGCCGCAACTATGTTGTGAAATTCGAGCAGCCGGTTAAGACCGACCAGCTCCAGGCAATGCTCACCCCCGTGTTCAACTCAGGCGACGAAGTTGCTTCAGTTTCGGTAATCACCATCGAGAACTCCAACCAGGTGCGCATCTCCACCAACTACAAAATCAAATCGGCCGAGGATGCTTCCGACATCGAAAAGGAAATCACCAACAAGCTCTACGAAACATTCAAGGCTGAAGGTCTCCTCCCCAACGGCATGACACTCGACGATTTCTCAACACTCGACGAAACCCAGGGCATCCTGTCGTCGCAAACCGTAGGCCCGACTGTCGCCAACGACATGCGCAACAAAGCCTACATCGCCGTGATTCTGTCGCTCGCAGCAATGTTCCTCTACATCCTGCTCCGTTTCCGCAACGTGGCATTCTCGGTAGGTGCACTTGCAGCCGTTGCCTTCACAGCATTCTCAATCATCGGTTTCTACTCGCTCTTCTGGGGCATCCTCCCCTTCGCAATGGAAATCGACCAGACATTCATCGCCGCCATCCTCACCATCATCGGTTACCAGATCAACGACACCGTGGTTGTGTTCGACCGTGTGCGTGAAAATGTAGGCCTCTATCCCAAGCAGGATTTCTTCACCACCGTGAACAAGTCGCTCAACTCGACCCTCGGCCGAACCATCATGACATCGGCTTCGACCCTCCTCGTGTTGCTCTGCATCTTCATCCTCGGTGGCGACTCTATCCGCTCGTTCATCTTTGCAATGCTCTTCGGTGTAATCACCGGTACGCTGTCGACCATCTACATCGCATCGCCCGTTGCTTACCTCGTTAACCGTCGCAAAGTTGCCAACCCCGCCGTTAAATAATCAACGGCTATCCGCAGGGGCGGTTGCCCGCGCCGCAAGGCCGCAACCCTCCTCATAAATTGAATTCACCCGGGCGGTGTGTCAGACATAATCTGACACACCGCCTTTCTTTAATCCGTATGGGGGAGGGTGCAGTCAGAATTGCTTGGATGTTCGTCGACCTCACCCGCAGGCGACGACCCGGACAAGCCATTATGACACACCCTCCTTCTTATCAGGGCATTTCGCGACAAAATGCCGCACTCGCCGCGCATTTGCCGTTAAATAGGGTGAAAATTTAGCATAATGATAGAAACATCCGATTTTTTTGGTAATTTTGCACAACCAAACTTAACTACAACTGAATCCCAATGGACCGTTTAGACTGCATTGACAATCTCGACCGAAAAATCTTATCCATAGTAATGCACAACGCCCGCATCCCCTCGAAAGATGTGGCGCAAGTGTGCGGCGTTTCGCGCGCAGCAATCCACCAGCGCATCCAGCGCATGACAGAGCTCGGCATCATCACCGGCTCGGGCTACACCGTCAACCCCCAGCTTCTCGGCTACAACACATGCACCTACATCGGTGTAAACCTTGAGCGCGGCGCCATGTACAGCACAGTGGTTCCCGAGCTCGAAAAAATCCCCGAAGTTATCGAGTGCCACTTCACCACCGGCCCCTACACCATGCTCATCAAGCTTTTTGTGCGCGACAACCAGCACCTCATGGAGCTGCTCAACAAAAAAATTCAGATGATCCCCGGTGTCACCGGCACCGAGACCCTCATTTCGCTCGACAACTCAATCTACCGCCAGATTCCCATGCACCCCGAAGGGGAATAACGTGCGCCACACCTCACAAATGCTTCACGCATGAAGATAGGATTTGACGGCAAACGAGCCATCAAAAACAACACCGGGCTGGGCAACTACTCACGTCTGGTTGTCGAGGAACTCGCGCAGCAGTTTCCCGAGAACGAATATGTGCTCTACACCCCCGAATACCGCGCCAACAAACGGATGGAACGCCTCGAATCGTTTCCCAACGTTTCGTGCATAACACCCGAATCGGCCACTGGACGCGCCCTACCCTCGTTGTGGCGCGTGTGGGGAGAAACATCGCAGCTGAAACGCGACGGAATCGACATGATGCACGGCCTGTCGGGCGAACTTCCGCTAAACATCGGCAGTTCGGGAGTGAAATCGGTGGTGACAATCCACGACCTCATTTTCCGATATTTCCCCACCTACTATCATCCCCTCGACAGGCGCATCTACGACTACAAGTTCCGTCATGCCGCCAAAAGCGCATCGCGGGTGATTGCAATCTCGGAATGCACCAAGCGCGACATCGTTGAGTTCTACAACATCGACCCCGAAAAAATCGACGTCATATATCAAGGGTGTGACCCGCAATTTCACCGCACCCCCACTCCCCACGAAATAGCATCGGTGAAGCGCAAATATGGTCTTGACCGGCCCTACATCATAAGTGTAGGCACAATTGAGGAGCGCAAAAACCAGATTCAGGCCGTGCGCGGAATGCGCGGTCTCCCCGACGAACTCGACCTCGTGCTTGTGGGGCGACGCACAGCCTATGCAAACACCATCGACGCCTACATATCGGCCTATTCCATGGGCGACCGCGTGAAATTCATCGAAAGCGCCGATTTCGCCGACCTCCCCGCTCTCTACGCCGGAGCGTTCTGCTCATCCTACACCTCTCGCTACGAAGGGTTCGGCATCCCCGTAATCGAAAGTCTCAATGTGGGCACCCCGGTTGTTGTGGCAGCCGGTTCATGCCTTGAGGAGGCCGGCGGCCCGTTAACCCCGGTGGTCAACCCCGACGACATGGAGGATTGGATCAACACCGTGAAGGAGATGATAAACTATCCCAAGGTGCACGAGAAGATTGCAAAGGCCGGCCACGAATATGTGAAACGGTTTGACAACGCCGAAATGGCACGAAACATAATGGCGACCTACCGCAAGGCGCTCGAACAATAAAACATGAAAAAAATCAACCTCGAAGGGAAAAGCCTGCTCGTTGTGGGAGCCGGAGGCTTCATCGGCGGCTTCATCGCTGCCGAAGGGCTTCGCCGCGGCATGAAGGTGACCGTTGCCGTGAGAGAATCGACATCACGACGCTATCTCACCGACCAGCGTCTGGAATTTCTGGTGCTCGATTACGACGACCGCGATTCAATGACCGCCGCAATCGCAGCCGCCCCGCGGTGGGACTACATAATTTACAATCTCGGTGCTACAAAATGCATGAACTATGTTGATTTCAAACGAATCAACTACGGCTATCTGCGCACATTCACCGAGGTGCTCACCGAAACAGGCCACGTGCCCTCCAGGTTGCTGTTCATGAGCTCGCTCTCGGCTCTCGGCCCGGGCGACGAGAAGAACTACACCCCGCTCAGCGGCGACACTTTCCCCAACCCCGACACCCGCTATGGCCAATCGAAAATCATGGCCGAGCAACACCTTGAGCACTTCGCCGGCATCCCCTACATAATTTTCCGCCCTACAGGCGTTTACGGCCCGCATGAGAAAGACTATCTGATGATGATTAAATCAATCGACAGTCATTTCGATTTCGGCGTCGGATTCCGCAAGCAGATGCTCACGTTCATCTACGTCGACGACCTCGTGAATGCCATGTTCGACGCTTTGGAGGCCGGTGTGGAGAACCGGAAATACATCATTTCGGAAAACCGCGCCTACACCCAGAAAGAATTCCGCGACATCGTGGCCCGCGAGCTTGGCGGAAAATGGGTAATCCCCGTCAAACTACCGATATGGGCCGTGTGGACGGCATCGGCCGTGGCCGAAAAAATAGCCAAATGGCGATGCTCAACCTCCACGCTCAACCGCGACAAATTCAAAATCATGCGCCAGCGCAACTGGAACGCCGACATATCCGATGCCGTGGCCGAATTCGGCTTCAACCCGCAGGTTGACCTCCGCGAGGGGGTTCACCGTACCGTCGAGGCCTACCGCGCAGCCAAAAAGCGCAAGTGAACCATTACCCTTCATAAACGGTTAGAAACTGAAACTATGAACGATAAACTGAACCGGACTACAACCGGCACCGATGGCAAACTCTTGCCGAGAGTGCCGTGGTGGATGTGGATAATCATCATTGTGTGCATGCTCCCCGGACTTGCATTCCCCGCAATGGTGTCGCTCATCAACGACCCCAATCCCATCGTGAAAGGGCTGGTGTGGTTCTATCCGGTTTATGTGCTCATGTCGGGCATTCTGGCATGGCAATGCTACGGCCGGCGCACGGCAATGTCGTGGATTATTCTGGTGTTGCTTCTGCTCAGTCACGCATGTTTCTACTACATGACCTTCTATACCATCGAAGGTGTTGTGTGAGCCGCCATTCCTTCTGCCACATTTTACTTAAAACAAACAACGGGAACTACTGGAACTATGGGAAAGAAAAAGCTTGTGATTTCAACCGGCGCTGGAATGAGCGCCGAAAGCGGCATCAGCACCTTTCGCGATGCGGGTGGCCTTTGGGAAAACTTCAACGTGATGGATGTGGCCTCAGCCGACGGCTTCAGGCGCAATCCGCAGCTCATACACAAGTTCTACAACGACCGCAGGCGCGACCTCCTCAAGGCCAAACCTAACGCAGGCCACCTCGGACTTGTTGATCTCGAACGCGACTACGACGTGTATATCATCACCCAGAATGTCGACAACCTGCATGAGGCCGCGGGGAGCAGCAACGTGCTCCATCTCCACGGCGAGCTGATGAAAGTGCGCGCAATCGACGACGACACCAAAGTGTGGGAACTTCACCCCGAAGCGATTGAAACCACCCCCGAAACCGAAATCGAAGGGCACCGCGTGCGCCCCCACATAGTGTTCTTCCAGGAAGCCGTTCCCAACATCGAACCGGCCGTTGAACTCGTTGGTCAAGCCGACATTTTTGTGGTAATTGGAACGAGCCTAAACGTCTACCCCGCAGCAGGTTTGCTCAACTGCGTGCGTCCCGGCACACCGGTCTACTACATCGACCCTCACCCCGCCGCCGTGCCCGCCGGTGTCACCGTGCTCCCCATGCCCGCAACCCAAGGCGTGGCCGAGCTTGCACGCCGGCTGCGTTTACATTTGTGAACACCACGCTCCACCCCTTAAAACGGCTCTGAGGTGTTGATAACTTTTTTCGTGAGAATGAGGTAATTTTGCTATTTGTCGTTGTAAATTCTTGCGCGGAATTTAGTAACTTTACCGATTGAATAGCACCTCATTGTCAATGACCTCGCAACCCTATCACATACCCGCATTGCTACCACAGTCGATGGAAGCGTTAAACATCACGCCCTCAGGAGTGTATGTTGACTGCACGCTCGGCGGTGGCGGTCACACACGTGCCATTCTCAAGCACCTCGGCGAGGCTTCGGAAAAGGGGGGACGCCTCCTCTCGTTCGACCAGGACACCGATGCCATCGAACGCGCCCTCGCCGACGAGGAACTCAGCGGCAATGCCGCCCTCACGCTTGTGCATGGCAACTTCCGCTATCTGGCAAATTTCCTGCGCTACTATGGGGTTGACAAGGTCGACGGCATTCTTGCCGACCTCGGCGTTTCATTCCACCATTTCGACGACCCCGACCGCGGCTTCTCGTTCCGCTGGGAAGGTCCGCTCGACATGCGCATGAACCGCAACGCCACCCGCGATGCCGCCACATTGATTGCCGAGGCCTCGGAACAGCAGTTGGCCGACATCTTCTACCTCTACGGCGAGTTGAAGCAATCGCGCAAGCTTGCAGCAGCTATCGTCAAAGCGCGTCGCGAGGCTCCGGTCACCGATGCACCCCGTCTGCTCCAAATCATCGCCCCGTTCATCAATCCGCGGCAGGAGAAAAAAGAGCTTGCACAGGTGTTTCAGGCGCTGCGCATCGAGGTGAACAACGAAATCGACGCTCTCAAGCAGCTCCTCACCCAAGCAGAGAAAGCGCTCAAACCGGGAGGCCGACTCGCGGTGATTACCTACCACTCGCTCGAGGACCGGCTTGTGAAAAATTTCCTCAAAACCGGAAATCTGGAGGGGAAAGAAAGCAAAGACTTTTTCGGACGCAACCTCTCCCCTTTCCGTCTGCTCAACTCAAAGCCGATTGTGCCCGACGCCGAGGAAATAGAGCTGAATCCCCGCTCGCGAAGCGCGAAGCTACGCGTTGCCGAGAAGAGAGGGGAGGATGAAGGCAGAGGTTAGAAGTCAGAAATCAGAAGCAAGAAGCAAGAAGCAAGAAGCAAGAAGTTAGAAATTAGAAAGCAGAAGTTAGAGATTAGAAAAAAACGACGGATGGAGCTTGACTCCACGCGATGGAATCAGTTGATTAATTGAACCGCGAGATGGAAAAAGAAAACACAAATAACGCAACAGCCCGAGGGGAGAAAGCCCCCCGACGCGACAGCTTCATGCTTCGCGCACTCCACGGCCGCATTATTTCCATCGACTTTTTCCGCCGCAACTGGCTGGTGGTGCTCGCCGCCGTGCTCATGCTCATGGTCTACATCACCAACCGATACAAATGCCAGACGCAAATGGAATCAATCCGCACCCTTGAGCGCGAGCTTGAAGTGGCGAAAACCGAACGCATCCGCGCAAAGTCGGCCTACATGAGCCGCATTCGCGAATCGTCGATGCAACACATGGTTGATTCACTGCGGCTCGGCATCACGGTGCAGGATCAACCGCCATTTCGCATAAGCAAAGACTGAACCACACAAACTCCAACCCACACTCCAATCTGCAAAACTCACTCTCAACCACAGGAAGGCGATGAAAAAAGATAATCACATTCACATTTTGTTCCGCTACGGGGTGATCAGCCTGTTCATCCTGCTATTCTCGGGGGCAATCAGCTACAAGTTGTTTTCCACCACCGTGATAGATGCCCCCAAATGGAATGAGAAGGCCCGCAAACAGCTCGAAAAGGTCGACACTATCCTCCCCGAACGGGGCGACATACTCTCCGACAAGGGCTACATCCTCGCCACCAATCTGCGCTACTACACCGTGCGCATCGACTTCCGCTGCGACAATTTCAAACACGACAAATACCTTGAGTCGCTCGACGCTCTGGCCGACTCAATGGCCGCAAATTTCCCCTCGCGAACCCGCGAGGAATGGCGCTCGCGCCTCGAGCAACCCATCAAAACCGAGCGCTCCAAGCGCTCGCGCTCATGGCCGCTGATAACCAACATCAGCTATCTCGACCTGCAGAAAATCAAGACATTCCCATTTTTCAATATCGGCAACTCCAACAAAACCGGCATGACCGTTGAATCGGTAATGCGCCGCAGCAACCCCTACGGCGCAATGGCGCGCCGCTCTGTTGGCGGCGTGGGGCAAACAGCTCAATGCAAGGAGGTTCACGGCATCTACGGTCTTGAAAAAGCTCTCGACTCTCTCCTTTACGGGGTGCCCGGACTCGCCAAGAAAATCCCCCTCACAAAAGATATCGTGAACTGGACCGACGTGCCCCCCGTTCCGGGCTATCACGTGCGCACCACAATCGACATCCAGCTTCAGGATATTGTGGAAAACGAGCTCAACCGCGTGCTCGACTCCTGCTCGGCCGACTGGGGATGCGCCGTGCTCATGGATGTGAAAACCGGCGACATAAAGGCCATTTCCAACCTCGAACGCGCCAAAAACGGCTCAGGCTACATCGAGGCGCTCAACTATGCCGTGGTGGGCTTCGAGCCCGGCTCGGTTGTGAAGCCCATCTCGATGATGATAGCCCTGGAGGATGGCCTGGTAAACAACCTTGAGGAGGTTATTCCCATCGGGAAATCGTGGGCCTACGCCGGAGGGCGCCCCATCACCGACTCGCACTTCAACGCCTCCCTGCGTGTGCGCGAGGTCATCGAGCAGTCGAGCAACATCGGCATGGCACGAATCATCACACGCGGCTACGACAAGAACCCCAAGGGGTTCGTGGAGCGTCTGCGCTCCATCGGGTTCCTCGACCCAATGAACACCGGCATCGCGGGTGAGACAACCCCCTATTTCAACCCTAACCCCGCGCGCATCGACCTCTCCCGCATGTGCTACGGCTACACATCACAGATTCCCCCAATCTACACCCTCTCCATCTACAATGCCATCGCCAACGGTGGCAAATATGTGCGTCCGCGACTGGTGAAAGGGCTGCGCGCCGAAAACTTCGATTCGGTGATGCCCGTCACCTACATCCGCGACCGCATCTGCTCGGAAGAGAACGCACGCAAAATGCAATATATGCTCAAGCAGGTGGTGTGGGGAGCCCACGGCACAGGCCGCTCGCTCAAGAACGACAAAGTTGCCCTTGCCGGCAAAACCGGCACATGCTACAGCGTCGACCCCAACACCCGCCAGTATAACACGGCACGCAAACGCCTGGCGTTCTGCGGATTTTTCCCTGCCGACGACCCGCAGTACTCATGCATGGTGCTCACCTTCTACCCCAAACGCAACATGTTCGGTGCCGCCTCAACATCGGGGCAGGTGATGAAGAACATCGCCGTGAAAATGTACTCACGCGGATTGCTCGGCAATTCGTCGGACTATACCGAAGGGGCAACCGGCATCTCACGCGCCCAGCTCTACGGCTCAACCAACCCCTCGCGCCACAAAACGGTGCGTAAAGCCGCCGGCATCAAATCAGAAACCCATCCCGCGCCACCTCGCGCCATGCCCGAAGGCACAGTGCCGTCGGTGCTCGGCCTCGGATTGCGCGAAGCTATAGTAGCCCTCGAAAACAGCGGCTACGATGTTAAATTCCACGGCACAGGATATGTAACCTCGCAAACGCCCTCTCAGGGAACCCCCCTCGCAAAAGGTGGCGAAGTGGTGCTTGCTCTCGTGCCATGACAAAATTTTAACCGCAAAATGAATCTCAAGCAACTCATCGGCCAACTGAAAACCGTCGCCATAATCGGCGAGGCCGACAAAGAAATATCGCTCCTCACCGCCGACTCACGCCAAGCCTCCGAAGGCTCAATGTTTGTGGCGGTGAAAGGTGTCACCGTCGACGGCCACACATTCATCCCCGGACTGAAAGGGAAAGGTGTGGCGGCAGTTGTTGTGGAAAACCTCCCGGCCGATGCCGACCGCGACCCCTCCACAACCTACATCGTGGTTGACAACACCTCCATTGCCCTGGGGCATCTCGCCTCAATGTGGTATGGCGAACCCTCAAAAAAGCTCCGCCTTGTTGGCGTGACCGGCACCAACGGCAAAACCACCACAGCCACCCTCATCTATGAGATGGCCCGGCTGATGGGCTACAAGGCGGGACTGCTCTCAACCGTTGTCAACTACATCGACACCGAGGCCGTGCATGCCACCCAAACCACACCCGACGCACTCACCATCAACGCATTGCTCGCCCGTATGGTTGATTGCGGATGTGAGTATGCCGCTATGGAGGTGAGCTCCCATGCCGCCGACCAACACCGCATCGCCGGCCTCACATTTGCCGGGGGTGTGTTCACCAACCTCACCCGCGACCATCTCGACTACCACAAAACGGTGCAGGCCTACCTCAACGCCAAGAAATCGTTCTTCGACGGCCTCACCCCCGAAGCGTTCGCCCTCACCAATCTCGACGACAAAACCGGCGAGGTGATGCTTCAGAACACACGCGCACGCAAATACACCTACTCGCTGCGCACCGTGGCCGATTTCCGTGGTCGGGTTATCGAAAGCCGCCTCGACGGCACCCTCATGAGCTTCAACGGCCGTGAAGTCGATGTGCTTTTCACCGGCCGCTTCAACGCCTGCAACCTCACCGCAGTGTTCGGTGCCTCGGTGCTGCTGGGTTGGCCGCTTGAAACCATTCTCGTCAACATGAGCCGTCTGGTTCCCGTGGCAGGCCGATTCCAAACCTTCCACTCAGCCTGCGGCAACCTCACCGCCATAGTCGACTATGCCCACACCCCCGATGCCGTGGTTAACGTAATCACCGCCATCCGCGAAGTTGTGGGTAACCGAGGCAACATCATCACCGTGGTTGGTGCCGGAGGTAACCGCGACAAAGGCAAACGCCCCATAATGGCAGCCGAAGCCGCACGTCTCTCCGACCGCGTTATTCTCACTTCCGACAACCCCCGATTCGAGGAACCCGCCGAGATTCTTCACGACATGGAAGCCGGCTTGGCCGATAACCCCGAGGCTCGCCGCAAGACCCTCAGCATCGTCGACCGTCGCGAAGCCATCAGAGCCGCCGTGAAAATGGCAGCCGCCGGCGATGTAATTCTCATCGCCGGCAAAGGGCATGAGGACTATCAGGAGGTGAAAGGGGTGAAACATCACTTCGACGACCGCGAGGAGGTGAAAGCCGCCCTCGCCGAAATGATTTGACACTCACCCCGAAAGCCGCCATATATTGCGGCTCTACGCGCGGCTTCGCCGACCGGCCTCTGAAAACTAAAAACTACACAACTGAAAACTAAAAACTGAAGCCCCCGTGTTCTACACACTTTTCAACTATCTCGAACAATTCAACTTTCCCGGAGCGCGACTGATGGACTACATCACCTTCCGCTCGGGGGCGGCTCTGCTGTTGTCGCTGTTCATAGCGCTGGTGTTCGGCCGAAAAATAATTGATCGCCTTCAGAAGATGCAAGTGGGTGAAATCATCCGCAACCTCGGTCTTGAGGGGCAGATGAAGAAAACCGGCACCCCCACTATGGGTGGCATCATCATCATTGTGGCCACACTCGTGCCATGCCTGCTGGTGGGGAACCTCACCAACGTCTACATGATTCTGATGCTTGTGGCAACCGTGTGGCTCGGATGCCTCGGCTTTGCCGACGACTACCTGAAAATGCGCAAGCACAACAAGGACGGGATGAGCGGCCGCTTCAAAATCGTGGGACAGGTGGGACTCGGCCTCATCGTGGGGCTCACCATGATGCTCAGCCCCGACATCGTGATGCGCCAAAACCATGAGGTTACCAACATCACCACCAACGAGGTTGAGGAAATCGTTTATGAAAGCCACAACATAAAATCCACACAGACAACCATCCCCTTTGTAAAGGAAAACAACTTCGACTACGCCTCCCTCACCAAGTGGATGGGGGACCACGCCGCCACCGGCGGATGGATTCTGTTCATCATCGTCACCATCTTCGTAATCACCGCAACCTCCAACGGAGCCAACCTCACCGACGGTCTCGACGGCCTCGCCACGGGGTGCTCGGCAATCATAGCCGTGGCCCTCGCCATCATGGCCTATCTTGGGGGCTCGATTGTCTATTCGAGCTATCTCAACATCATGTATATTCCCGGTAGCGAGGAACTTGTGGTGTTCTGTGCCGCCTTCATCGGAGCCCTTGTAGGCTTCCTGTGGTATAACGCCTTCCCCGCCCAAGTTTTCATGGGCGACACCGGCTCACTCACCATCGGCGGCATCATCGCCGTGCTCGCCATCCTCATTCACAAGGAACTGCTTGTGCCCCTGCTCTGCGCCATCTTCTTCGTTGAAGATGTGTCGGTTATGATTCAGGTGGCCTACTTCAAATACACCAAGCGCAAAACCGGAGTGGGTAAACGCGTGTTCAAAATGACCCCTCTCCACCACCACTTCCAGAAACAGGGCAACGCCGGCATCGATGCCATCATCCAGAAGCCCCTCGCCGCAATCCCCGAGTCGAAAATCGTGACCCGCTTCTGGATTGTGTGCATCTTCCTGGCAGTCATCACTTTCGTAACTCTTAAAATCCGCTAATCCCACAGCATAAAAATCAATCTACATATAATGAGCGAAACGACAAACAGTAAACGCCTCGTGGTTCTCGGAGGCGGCGAAAGCGGCATCGGAGCCGCCGTTTTGGGTAAAGTTAAAGGCATGGATGTGTTTCTCAGCGACTGCGGCAAAATCGCACCCCGCTACCTTGAAGCACTCGACCGTTATAAAATCCCCTATGAGCAGGGGCATCACACCGAAAGCCTGATTCTCAACGCCGACGAAGTGGTTAAATCGCCGGGCGTGCCCCCCACCGCTCCCATTGTGAAGGAGCTCGTGGCACGCGGCATCCCCGTTATTTCCGAAATTGAGCTTGCCGGCCGCTACAGCGATGCAAAAATGGTGTGCATCACCGGCTCCAACGGCAAGACCACCACAACCATGCTCATCTACCACATTCTGCGCGAGGCAGGCATCAACGCCGGGCTGGCAGGCAACGTGGGTCGCTCGCTGGCATGGCAGGTGGCCGAGGATAAACACGACGTCTACGTGGTGGAACTCAGCTCGTTCCAGCTCGAAAACATGTATGACTTCCGGGCCAACATCGCCGTGCTGATGAACATCACCCCCGACCACCTCGACCGCTACGACTACAAGATGCAGAACTATATCAACGCCAAATTCCGCATCCTGCAGAACCTCACACCCACCGACGCCTTCATTTTCTGGGAAGATGACCCCGTGATTACCGAGCAGCTGCGCCACGTAACCACCGAGGCACGCATGTTCCCCTTCGGCGAGGCACGCACCGACAATTCGGCGGCTTGGGTCGACACCGACGGCGAACTGTTTCTCGACACCCCCGAAACAAAGCTCGACATGCCCCGGGCACAACTCGCCCTGCGCGGCATGCACAACCTGCTCAACTCAATGGCCGCCGGCCTCAGCGCCTGCCTGCTCGACATACGCAAAGAGGATATCCGCCGCGCCCTGAGCGACTTCGAGGGTGTGGAACACCGTCTCGAACATGTTGAAACCATCAACGGCGCGCGCTGGGTCAACGACTCCAAGGCCACCAACGTCAACTCATGCTGGTATGCCCTCGATTCGATGCGCGGCGGCAAGAACACCGTGCTGATTCTCGGCGGCAAGGACAAAGGCAACGACTATTCCGAAATCCTCCCCCTCGTCACCGAAAAGGTGAAAGCCATCGTGGCAATGGGTAAGGACAACGCAAAAATCGTCGATTTCTTCGAGGGGAAAGTTCCCGTGGTGCGCGACACCCATTCGCTCGCCGATGCCGTGGCCGCATGCCGCGAGCTCTCCGAGCCGGGCGACACCGTGCTCCTCTCACCCTGCTGCGCAAGCTTCGACCTCTTCAACAGCTATGAGGACCGCGGCCGCAAATTCAAAGCTGCCGTGCGCGAAATGAAGAAGCAGGAACTCAACCGTTAAAATTTCTCCCGCACACCAATCACTCACTCTCTTTCAACAATGAACAATCAGCCACTCGCACCCCCGGCGGCCGAAAACGGCCGCCTCCCTCTCCCCAAAGCCGACAAATACATTTGGGCAATCTACATCGCCATCCTCGTAATCTCTGTGATTGAGCTTTACAGTGCATCATCACGCGAAATCATGGGGGGAAACGTGTTTGCCCCTCTGCTGCGCCACGGCAAAATGCTGCTTCTCGGCGTAGGTATCACTGTTGGCTTGTCGAGACTGAAATATAAATGGCTGATTCCGCTCACACCGCTATTTGTGAGTGTGGCAGTGCTGCTGGGGGTGTATGTGCTTTTCAAAGGTGACATTATCAACGGCGCCCGACGCTCTACAACCATTTTGGGGATAGCGCTGCAACCGGCTGAGATTCTGAAACTTGCCGTGGTTCTGTTCATTGCTCTCGTTATGTCGCGTTCGCAGGAACGGCGCGGTGTGACAACGAGCGGCGTAGCCATCTGCGCGGCTTTCGTGTTGCTATGTGGCGGTTTGCTCTTCTCGCAAGGCATGACCAACACCCTGCTACTCATGGGCATCTCGTTCGCCATGATGCTTATCGGCGGGGTGCAGATTAAAAAATTCGCCGCCGTGCTCGTTATCTACGGCATGGTTGGCGGTGCCGGCTTATGGTATAAAAAACATGACGCCCGCACACAAACGGCCGAGGATGTGGCCGCCTCCATCGAGTCGGGCACCGAAACCTACAACCGCACCAACATGCAGCAGAGCCGCATCGCCACCTGGTGGGGCGACTCCATCCCCAAATACGACAAGCCCATCACATCGGCCAACCGTCAGGAAATGTATTCCTACATGGCACAGGCCAACGGCGGTGTGATTGGTCAGCTTCCGGGTAACTCACGCGAAACCGCACGCCTTCCTCTGGCATTCTCCGACTATATTTTCGCCATTGTGGTTGAGGACTGGGGATTTCTCGGGGGGATGATTCTGCTGGCGCTCTACCTTATGTTGCTGGCGCGTGCCGGGGCGATAGCCTCGCGATGTTCGCGTGCATTCCCCGCACTGCTCGTCATGGGTATGGCGGTGATGATTGTGTTGCAGGCACTGTTCCACATGGCAATTGTCACCGGAGTGTTTCCCGTGTCGGGGCAACCGCTTCCTCTCATCTCCAAAGGTGGGTCGTCGATTATCGCCACCTCCATTGCCTTCGGCATCATGCTTAGCGTCAGCCGGTTTGCCGTGCAGTCCGACAAGCGCAAGGATGTCAACGCCGAAATCCTCGAGCTCCCCGCTGAAGTTGCCGCCGACAATCCCGGCAAGCTGAAGATGTAGGAGAAAAGAAATCAGAAGGGAGAGAGCGTAGAGCCGCCATATATGGCGGCTTAAGACAAGAGGGGAAGGAGGGGTCTTTAAAGTCATTAAGGTCCTTAACGACCTTAATGACTTTTCACGGTCACAAGCCGCCATATATGGCGGCTCTACGTGCGGCTTCGCCGAAGAAGCTCTAAAAACTAAAAACTACAAAACTGAAAACTAATCATGAATATACTTATATCCGGAGGCGGAACCGGTGGCCACATTTTCCCTGCGTTGGCAATAGCCAATGCTGTTAAGGAGCGTGTGCCCGACGCCAAAATTCTTTTCGTTGGAGCCGAGGGGCGCATGGAGATGGAGCGCGTGCCGGCTGCAGGCTACGACATTGTGTGCCTCCCCGTTGCGGGGTTTGACCGCAAACGCCTGTGGCGCAACTTCGGAGTGTTGTTCAAGCTTTGGCGAAGCATGCGCAAGGCCCGCAAGGTGCTCCGCGATTTCCGCCCCGACGCCGCCGTTGGCGTAGGTGGCTATGCCTCCGGCCCCATGCTCAAAGAGGCTCAGAAACGTGGAATCCCCACCCTGCTACAGGAGCAGAACTCCTACGCCGGAGTAACCAACAAACTTCTGGCTGCCAAAGCCAACCGCATCTGTGTGGCCTACGACGGGATGGAGCGATTTTTCCCCGCATCGAAAATTATCAAAACAGGCAACCCGGTGCGCAAAAACATCGTAAGCCTCAACATAAGCCGCGAGGATGCCAAACGTCAGCTCGGCTTCAACCCCAACCGTCCGCTCATTGTTGTGGTGGGTGGAAGCCTCGGCGCCCGCACCCTCAACGACTCCATGAAGCAGGCCGTTGACGGATTCCTAAAATCGGGCGCATCGGTGCTGTGGCAAACCGGGCGACTCTACATCGACGAGTGCCGCCGGGCAACCGCCGCCATCAACGACCCCAACCTGCAGGTAACCGATTTTGTGAGCCGCATGGACCTCATCTACCGTGCCGCCGATGTGATGGTGTCGAGGGCCGGAGCCAGCACAATCTCCGAAATTCAGCTTGTGGGCATCCCCGCCATCCTTGTGCCGTCGCCCAACGTTGCCGAAGACCACCAGCGCAAAAACGCCGAGGCACTCGCCTCACGCCATGCCGCCGAGATGATTCTCGACCGCGATTGCGCCGCCCAACTACCCGAAGTCGTCACAGCCCTGCTGCGCGACCCGCAACGCCGTGAGCAGCTCGCCGCCAACGCACGTAAAATGGCCCTCCCCGATTCCGACGAGGCCATTGTCACCGAGCTCCTCAACATCATATCCGCGTAATCCGCAAGCGAAAAGGCGACCCAACCCGCGAGCCCCCTCTCAAGCCGCCATATATGGCGGCTCTACGCGCGGCTTCGCCGAACGGCCTATAAAAACAAAAAACTACAAAACTGAAAACTATCCCCCATGCCCAACATATACTTCATCGGTGCAGGCGGCATCGGAATGGCCGCCCTCGAGCGCTACTTCCTCGCAAAAGGCTATGACGTAGCCGGCTACGACCGCACCCCATCCGCCCTCACAGCCCAACTTCAGGATGAAGGGGTGACCATCTCCTTCGTCGACGACGTGGAGGCTGCCGTTCCGGCAGCGTTCCGCAATCCCGCCAACACACTCGTTGTCTACACTCCCGCCGTGCCCGCCGACACAGCGGTTATGACCTACTTCCGCGAAGGGGGATTTGAAATGATGAAGCGCGCCGCCCTTCTGGGGAAGGTGACCCGCGAGAGCAAAGGCATCTGCTTTGCCGGCACACACGGCAAAACAACAACCTCGTCGATGGCCGCCCACATTCTCCACAACTGCAAGGTGGGGTGCAACGCATTTCTCGGCGGGGTGCTCCGCTACTACAATTCCAACTTTCTGCTCGCGCCCGAAAGTCCCTATTCGGTGATTGAGGCCGACGAATTCGACCGCTCGTTCCATCACCTCACACCCCACATAGCGGTGATTACAGCCACTGACCCCGACCACCTCGACATCTACGGCACCGAAGAAGCCTATCTTGAAAGTTTCGCCCGATTCACCGAACTGGTGCAGCCCGGGGGAGCACTGATAGTTCACGAGGGGCTCAAACTCGTTCCGCGCCCGTCGGCAGGGGTGAAACTCTACACCTACTCGCGCGACCACGGCGATTTCCACGCCGAGAACATCACCCGAGGCAACGGTGAGATTCATTTCGATTTCATCTATTCCGACGGCCGCATCGACAACATCAACCTCGGTGTGCCTGTGGAGGTGAACATTGAGAACGCCATTGCTGCCCTGGCCGCCTGCCACCTCACAGGCGACATGGAACCCGAAGTTGCCCGCGAAGCGATGAGCAGCTTCCTCGGTCCGAAACGCCGTTTCGAGTTTTGGCTTAAGGAACCCGACACCATTGCCCCCGACGGAACGGTGACACGAGGGCGCGCCATCATCGACGACTACGCCCACCACCCCGACGAGCTGCGGGCATCCATAACCTCGGTGAAAGCTCTCTACCCCGACCGCAAGCTCACAGTGGCATTCCAGCCCCATCTCTACACCCGCACACGCGATTTTGCCGAAGGATTTGCCGAAGCGCTTTCACTCGCCGACGAGGTGATTTTGCTCGACATCTACCCTGCCCGCGAGCTCCCAATCGAAGGGGTGACATCGAAAATCATTTTCGACCGCCTCAAGTGTGAAAAAAAATCATTAATCGGGCGCACCCACTTGATTGACACAATAAAAAACACTAATTTTGAAATACTTTTAACCGCAGGTGCCGGCGACATAGCCGACCTCGTGCCCGGAGTGGTGGCTGCGGCTAAAGAAATCTGAATAAGAGGCTCGAATTAACCTTGAAAAAGAAGCCGCGCCACAAGCGGCTGCACAAGAATGACTAAAAGTTCCGTCATACGCTGTTTGCTGTCGGTGGTGCTCGCCGTTTACCTCGGCATGGCCCTGCTGATTGCCAACGACATGGCCGCCCGTGCACGTTGCACGGGGATGAATGTCGTTGTGGAGCAAACCCCGTCGTCGCGCAACTTCGTCACACCCGCCGAGGTGAACCGTCTGCTCGCCGAGTGGAAACTCAACGGCACCGACTGCGCAGCCTCGGCCATCGACCTCAACAAAATCGAAAACCGTCTCAACGGCATTGATAACATCGAGCAGGCTAACGTGGAGCGGTTGGCCGACAACAGCATCCGCATCCGCGTCACCCCCATGATTCCAGTTGCGCGTGTGTTCGACAGCCACGGCTCCTACTACATCAACCGCGCCGGCAAGCGGCTCACTGCCAATTCGCGCTTCCGCATCGACGTGCCGGTGATTTCGGGCGAATTCAATGCCGAACGCTCCCCGAAGATGCTCCTCCCGCTGATTCAGCGCATCAGCAACGACTCGGCGTGGAACGCCCTGGTGGCCCAGATTATGGTTGACCGCCGCAACGGCGACATAATTCTCGCCCCGATGATTCGCGGCCATGTAATCAACCTCGGCGACACGGCCAACATCGACAGCAAGCTCGACCGCATCATGACCATGTACCGCAAGGTGCTCCCTGTGAAAGGGTGGAACTACTACGACACACTTTCGGTGAAGTGGGGCGGACAGGTGGTGGCTTCGCGACGCACCAAAAGCATTCCCGAACCGTTGATTCGCTTCGACCGCGAGGGGGATGAAACCGACGACGAATCGGTCGACAACATGCTGGTGGCCGACACTGTGGCCATCCCGCCTAAACAGATAAAACGTTAAATCTAACCTATATAATCGGCCCGGTGCCGACAACGCAATATGTCAGAAAACAAACATGAACGCTACATTGTGGCGTTTGAAATAGGAAGCTCCAAAATCAGAGGTGCCATCGGAACGGTCGACAACTCGGGCGTTGTCGATGTTGTTGCCGTCGAGGAGGAAAAACTCACCGACAAGGTGCGCTACGGCGTGATTCAGAATGTTGATGTGAGCAATACACTCCACATGGTCATCGACCGGCTTGAAGCCTATCCACGCATAGCCCCGCGCAAAATCATCGGCGCCTACGTGGCTTTGGGTGGCCGTGCCCTCACAAGCAGCATGGTTGATGTGCAGCTTTCACTGCCTGCCGAAACCGAAATCACCCTGCCGATTATAAAAGACCTTCGCCAGCAGGCGAGTGCCACCGTCACCGGTGAGCGCGACGTTGTCGACATTGTGCCCGTTCGCTTCACCGTCGACAACAAATCGCAAATCGACCCCGTCGGTGCCTACGGCCAGACCGTTGGCGCGCGCATGACCGTTCTCAGCTGCCCCCCGCAGATAAAGCGCATGCTGCGCCGCGTGATTACCGAGCGCCTCGGCCTCAACATCAACGGCTACATTCCCCGTGCTATCGCCGAAGCCGACATGACCCTCACCGACGACGAACGCCGCCTGGGATGCATGTTTGTCGACTTCGGAGCCGAAACCACCACCGTGGCAATCTACCGCAACGGGGCACCTGTTTATGTGGCCACACTCCCCATCGGCTCGCGCAACATCACACGCGACCTCATCGACCTCAACTACATTGAGGAACGCGCCGAAGAGATTAAGAAAGTGTCTGGCAACGCCCTGCCGCAGGAAAACCGCACCCGCAAGGGGGCCGGCGACGGCATCGACTACACCGACGTAAACAACTACATCCACGCCCGCGCCGACGAAATAATCGCCAACATCATCGCCCAGCTCGAATATGCCGGGGTGCGCTACACCGACCTCCCCGGAGGCATCGTGATTGTGGGTGGAGGTGCCCGCCTCCGCGGCTTCAACGAACTCCTCTCTCAGCAGAGCAAGCTCAAAGTGCGTCAGGGCGCGCCTAATGCATCGGTGCGCATCTCCGACGGCTCGGTCGACCGCGTGGAAATGGTCGATGTCATTTCAATTCTCGTGGCTTCGGCCGCTACCCCCGAGGCACCGTGCCTCACTCCCAAGCCCGATTCTGAACAGTCGCGCCGCGCCCCTGACCGCCCCTACTCCTACGAAGATATCGACGACGAGGATGAGGACGATGATGAATCGCGCATCGGCTATGACGACGACGAGGACGATGACGACAAGGCATCCAAACGCAATAGCAAAAAGAAAGCCTCAAAGAAACATAACGGAAAAGATGATGACGACAGCGACGACCGCCCCACAAGCGGCGGATTCCTCTCAAGCCTGAAGGATCGCATCGCCCAGCTCATGAACGACAACTCCGAATTTAAAGACTGAACAATCCCACTATGACAATCGACGATATAGACAAAACCGCATCGTTCGTTGACGAAAACCGCGACGACGTGATTATCAAGGTAATCGGCGTCGGCGGCGGTGGCGACAACGCCGTCAACCACATGTATGAGCAGGGCATTAAAAAGGTTTCGTTTGTGGTGTGCAACACCGACAAACAGGCTCTCAACAATTCTGTTGTGCCCACCCGCCTGCTCATCGGTCCCAACATAACCCGCGGCCTCGGTGCCGGAAACAACCCCGAATTGGCACGTCAGGCCGCCGAAGAGAGCGCCGAGGATATCGCCCGCCTCTTCGACGATGAAACAAAAATGGTGTTCATCACCGCAGGTATGGGTGGCGGCACAGGCACAGGTGCCGGTCCTGTGGTGGCACGCATAGCCCAGGAAAAGGGCTTGCTCACCATCGGCATAGTAACCATCCCCTTCTTCTTCGAAGGGGAGAAAAAAATCTTCAAGGCTCTCGACGGTGCCGAGGAGATGAGCAAATATGTCGACGCCCTGTTAGTTGTCAACAACGAGCAGCTCACCGAAATCTACCCCGACCTCGACTGGATGAATGCCTTCGGTAAAGCCGACGACACACTCAGCAACGCAGCCCGCTCAATTTCAGAGCTCATCACCTGCGACGGCTACATGAACCTCGACTTCAACGACGTGAACACCACCCTGCGCAACGGCGGAGCCGCAATCATCTCCACCGGATATGGCGAAGGTGAGAACCGCGTCACAAAGGCCATTGAGGACGCCCTGAACTCCCCCCTGCTCAAAAACAAGGATATTTTCGGGTCGAAACGCCTGCTGTTCAACCTCTATTTCTCACGCGAGGCCGACCAGAAATTCGTCATGGGGGAAGCCAAGGAGCTCACTTCGTTCATCTCAAACATCGACAAGGGGGTCGACGTTATCTACGGCATCGGGTTCGACGAAACGCTTGGCAACAAAATCAAAATTACCATTCTTGCCGCCGGTTTCGAGCTTTCAATCAAAGGTGAGACAAAGCGTCCCAAGGCCGAGGAGAAAAAGCAGTTCAATCCCTTCGGGGCTGCGGCTGCCCCAGCTGCGGCTGCCACTCAGCCCGAACCCGACAAGGAAACTCTCAAAAACATCTACGGCACCGACAAAGTCGACGCCAGCGAGCGTGAACGCGCCTCGCTGCGCTACATCATCCTAAAGCCTGAACAGTTCGACGACGACCGCGTGATTGAGACCTTCGAGCACAACCCCGCCTTCCAGCGCGACAAACGCATTGCCGACGAAGTGCGCAACAGCACTCCGCGCTCTGCCTCCACCGAGAAGCACGACGGCGCAACAGGCGAGGAGGAGAAACCTCACAGCTCGGCGCTTGATAACCTTGCCGCCGAATCGGGGTCGAAGGAAATCGTGTTCTGACATCGCCCCTTGCACAACACTCGTGCAATTAACAGATTTTTAAGCCTGCACCCCGCAGGTGACACATAATATATTTGCGGAATTTTTGATTGTCACACCAAAAATTCCGCAAATTTTATGTTATCAAAACAGATTCAGAAAACGCCCTCTTTCTTCGGGGCTTACGGTTCACAAAGTCAACAACTCCCGCAGGAACTCCCCTGGAAAGAGAGCGAAGGCACATTGCTGCGCGCCGTCAACATGAGGCGCGACAAAACCGACCGCCGCATCTGGCGCCCTGCTCCGCTCCCGGCCACGGTGCGTTCCGACTCATGGCGACCGCTGCAACGACTGCGCCTGCCGGGGTCGGCGCGCGAGGTGCTCTTCATGCAATCGGCAACAATGTTAGGTTTCATCCCGGCGGCCGACACACGTTCCGAGGCATCTGTCAGCGGCCCGGTAACCGAAATTGGAGTATTGGAGGGCACACCCCTTTTCTTCAGTGCCATAGAGGCGGGAACGGTGAGAGTGCTCATGCAACACTCCCCCGCCATCTACCTCACCTATTCGGTTTCTGCCGACGGCACCATCACATTCACAAACCGCGGTGCAATGCCTCCACTCCCGGATATGTCGCTCACCGTCACCGGCGAAACCACTTTGAGCGAACCTGTCACGGCAATGTCTCTGTCGGGCAACGGCCCGATGCGCACATCGCTCAACCCCGCCGACACAGCCACGGTCACCTCGCGGCTACTGTCGGCCTACGCCCGACTGCACGAAACTGCCGCCGAAAGCGGTTGCTTCATCCAGCCCACTCTGGCCCGCTACAGATTGCTCGATGCCGCCGGCGACACCATTTTTGTTTCACCCACAGTGATGCTCTCCCCCACCGGGGGCTTCCAATGCTGCAGCGAAATCACCCTTACTTCTCCTGACGGCTTGCAGTCGCTCACCAGTGGCGCTCTCACGGCGAGAGCCTACCGTGTGAAACTCACGGGCGGGAGCGCGCTGCCCGCACAGTGGTCGCAAATTGTGAGAAGCGTGGTTATTGAATCTGTTGGGGAAATCGACCCTGTCGACACCTCACGGCAGGCACGCTCCACTGTCACTACAACCGGTAGCGGCACAACTGTCAAACTGTATCTGCCGGGGGTAAACCCGGTGGCGGCATCGTTTGCCGTGCGCATGCACACACGTGTTGTGCAGACCCTCTGTCAACCCCCCTTCACGGCACATGCCATCCACTCCAATCCGTTCTCATCTGCGGGTAAAACGTTTGATGTGTCGATGTCGCAGCAGGCGGTTGTGAGCGTTCCTGAAGCCTCCCCCCTAATGGGGTCAGTGCTCCGCGACAACGTGTGCCATGCGGTTTGCAGCCGTGTGGGCGACCTTCTGCTTAAAGCCGACACCCTCACGCTACCCTTTCAGGGTTATTCACCCGCAGCGTTTGCCGTTGAGCGCGGCAATCTCACCAACACACTCTGGCAAGGGGTGGCCACAGTGACAATCGGTGCCGGCGACGGCTCCTCGCGGCTCGCTGTCGCTCCCTGCGACGGGGGCGATATTTTCAATCCCACAGGGGAGCCGAAGGCATTCTCACCGCTGCTCACCTATCCCGACCCCTCAGCCACACAAATCTCCCTTACGGTTACCCGAACCGACTCCACAGGTGCGCAAACCATCTTGACTGAAACCTATCCCCTGTCGCCACTTCCTCAGGCCGGTATCGCCTACTATCTCGACCCTGCGCTCGCTCCGATTACACCCCGCTCCTCTGCTTCAAAACTGATTGTGCCGGAGCCGAATCTAACCGAACGGCGCAATGCCGGAGAGCTCACGGTGTGCCGTGCAACGGGCGACGGCGCTCCATTGTCGGTAGCAAACATGTGCACGGGGCAGGTGCTGGCCGTGACCGAGTCGCCACGTAACCGCTCATCGTGGGATTTTGCGCGCACGCGCATCCTGCTTTTCGGCTCTTTCGGCACAATGGTAGCAACCCTCGGCAACGATTTCAACCTTCGTTCGTCGGCCACTGTCGACACACGTCCCGTCATTTCAGCCGGCGCGGTGAGCGGTGCCTCCACCCAAAGCGGTGCCGTGGTTCTCGCCATCGCCGGAGGCGACCTCATCTCAATCGGTTCGGGAGCGGTGAAAACCCTGTTGAGCAACTGCAAAGCCGAATGCGCCGGAATCTGCACGGCCCACAATGAGATTCTGCTGTCAGCTGCAGGAGGGCCGCTGCGACGAATCGCGTTCGACTCCGTCAACAGCGGAGAACAGCCCGAAATTGATATTCCCGACGTAGAGAACGTAACCCTGATGCAATTCGAGAACCACACCTACGCGGCGGCCGCCAATGCATTGCTCGATGTGGAAACCGACACATTCCCGCAACCCGGCCTCGACACCCTTCTCACCCTGCGCCACCCGCTGCCGCGCCTTAACACCGGCAAGTATAAAGGTAATCGCATCACCCACGCCATGCTCAGGCTGTTTGGCTCCAACATACACGGATGGGTAACTTTCGCTGCCGACAACGGCTCGCGCAGCGCTGAAACATTGCTCACCCTGCGCCTCGGTCAACGCACAACCACCACTTTCGCATCCGAAAACACTCTGAGTGCCCCGATTTTTGTTCCCGCCATAATTCCTCGCAGCGAATGGCTCGAAACCACGGTGAAAGCCACCATATCGGCCGATGCCGAATGGCATCCGGCTGAATTCGCCCAAAGCTGCTGAAACCACTCTCTTAAGCTGAGAACCCTCTCCAAAAAGTAAGGGAAATCTCACGATTTCCCTTACCCAAATACATAGTAGTATTACCAGTCAATTTCGTTCCGACGGCTGCCGCGATTTCCGGGCGGAATCCCGCTGCAACATCGGGTTATGTGTAAAATATAAGCAATGATAATCAAATTCCGGCTGTAAACGGCACAGGTTGAAATGCCTGCCTTCCCCCTCGGCGGTGTGTCAATCGTGATTGGCATGCCGCCGAATCTTTTGCGGATACACCGATGTGGCTTTCAAGGTTTCACGAACTCGCCGAAAGCATCGCATCTGTGTAAACACAACCACATTGTATATCATGGCTGCAATAAGCTTGATGCCACAAAGATACAACAACTAAAACACCATTGCAAGCGACACACGCAAAAATATGCCTCCAAGAAACTGTTTAAATTTATTTTCAGAGAATTTTGAGATGGATTTTCGAGATGTTTAAGCAAGTTGAAGAAGGAGCGATGCGGGCATCGTGACTGATGAAACTTGGCTGAAACAGCCGGAAAGACATCCAAAATTCCTGAAAAACAAAGTATAATATTAAAGTTGGAATAAATTTAAACAGTTTCTAAAACGGCCTATCTGCAATATTTAGGATTTTTAAGCCCCGAAGCCTCTCACTTCCGGTTCTAATTTTGCATCGCCGACGCGGAAACACCGTAGGCTTTTTAATCAATCTTTTTTACAATGAATCAGAAAAAGAAAGAATCTCCCGCAACGGGCGAGATGCCTCAGGCACCACCCGAATCCACCCCCGCTGCCACACAACCCGATGTGGCTCAACCCGAACCGCCGCAAGAGCCGGAACCGGAACCCCTCGGACAGGCTAACACTGAAGAGCATCAACAAGAGCTACCCGCACCCGAAGCCCCCCAGCCACCAACAGCCGATGAGATTGCGGCACTTGTGGCCGAGGCCGAGCAAAAAGGCTACCTTCGCGGCCGCAACGAGCAGATTGAGGAACTTATGCGCATCCCTCCGATGATGGCACCGCTCCACGACGCGCGCCCCGACGACCCTCCCCTCCCCGAGGAACCCGACTTTCAGTTCCTGTCGCGCCAACGGGTGTCGATATGGGATAAATAACATGTTGACGACAAAGCGCTGTCGCTTTTCTGCAACTCAAATCAACAACCGTTTAAATTTTATCACGCATGAAGGTATTACACAAAATCCTTGATTTTCTGAAACTTCTGGCAGGAGTGCTGGGGTGCATCGGTGCAACGCGCAAAAGGGGAAAAACTCCCTGCGGCACGCCCCCGCCCGCCGAAGAAGAAACGGAGGGCTCCGCGCCTTCCAACGATACACTTCCCGAGGCGGAGTAATCTCCGCACATTGAAACAACACACATTTAGCAACTTATTTATCAACACTTTAAACTCACACTTACAATTATGAAGAGAATTTTTGAAAGCGTTAAGGATGGTCTTATGAAATGGCTTGGCAGCGAGACCGGAGCCGGTGCAGTGGCACTCATGCTCCTGATGATGTGCGCATGGCTGCTGGGATGGATTATGGGGCACGCTATGGGCGGTGTTACCCAGGTGTTCGAGCAATCGGCCTACGGGCTTCACGGCGCAGCTGCCACGGCTGCCACCGTGGTGGGTGTGGCCGGAGTGGGCCGTCACATCACCGGTCAGCCACTCACAACAGCCGTAGCCGACAGCGTGTCGCCGCAGCTGCTGCGCAACGAGATTGACGACCGCATCGTCAAAATCCGCCCCATGTCGACACCCCTCGACCAGATTTCACGCTATGGCGGAGCACGCCTTTGCGGCTCGATGAAGGTTGAATACTACTCGGTCGACACCAAACCGGCCACTGCACGCCTCACAAAGGCTGTGGCAGCCGACGACGGACGCGGTAACGGCTACGTGCAGGTGTCGCTCGAAACCGACAACAACGCCATTTTCCAGCCCACCACAACCCTCATTGTGCCGGGCACAAAGGCTTCCGACGGCGGCTCGCTTGTGCTCTACGTGGTGAGCAACGACGGCACCTCCTCGGGGCTCAAGGTGATTGCCGTTAACAACAAGTCGGGCAGCGCCTACGCCCTCCCCGCGTTGGCCGCAGGCACCGAGCTGGTGCGCATGGGTCGTGCCGCCACCGAGCTCGACGTGATGACCTCGCAGTTTGAGGCCCTCCCCACCAAGAGCGACAACCTGTGCCAGATTTTCAAAGCTCAGGTGGAGCAATCGACATTCATGAAAATCGCCAACAAAGAGGTGGGTTGGACATTTTCCGACCAGGAGGAAGCAGCCATCATCGACATGCGCATGGGGATGGAGAAGAACTTCCTGTTCGGCCACAAAACCCGCTTTGCCGACCCTGTGAAGGGTGAAGAAGTGCTCCTCACAGGTGGCGTGTGGAACCAGACCTCCAACCGATTCACCTACAGCGCCGAAAAGGCCATTGACGAGGAGTGGCTGGTGAAGCTGTGCCGTCAGGCGTTCAGCCACAACGCCGGTTCGTCGAAAAAGGTGCTTTTAGCAGGCTCCGACCTCATTGAGAAGCTTCACCTCGCCGGCTCGCAGAGGGTGATGGTCAACGACGCCACAGTGACGAAGTGGGGTCTTGATTTCACCGAAATCCACTCAAAATTCGGCACACTCTATGTGCTTCTGGCCGAAGTGTTCGACCAATGCGGAATGCCCGGCAACGGCATGGTAATCGACCCAGAGTACATCACGAAATACTGTCATGTGCCCTTCCGCACAGAGCGCCTGAATCTGCGCCAGAGCGGCGTTCGCAACGTCGACGCGATAGTCATCACCGAGGCAAGCTGCCTGGTACTCCGTTATCCCGAAAGCCACATGAGAATCGAGGTTCAGCAGTGAGCCGCCTGCAGCCTCCCCGCGCTGCCACCCCCCTGAACAAAGAGCCGGCCTCCCGCTGGCTCTTTCCCGTATCTACCTCTCCCAAAACACACTCCACCCTCTCTCCAAGCCCACCTTTCACCACCTACCCGTTATATAGCAGCTCTTATAACTTTTATAAATCTTATAAATCTTATAAGACTCACATCTCCCTCCTGACTTCTGACTTCTCCCTCCTGACTTCTGACTTCTCCCTCCTGACTTCTGACTTCTCTCTCCTGACTTCTAACTTCTTACCCCCCTTTTTATTCATGAAAGTAGAATATTCAAAAGCTGATATGCTGGCGCTCTGGAAGCGCCGGCATTTGCTCGTTTCGCCCCGCACCGACGGGGCTGTGAGCCGCCACGATAATGTGGAGGTCGACGCAATGTGCATCGAAGCGATGCGCCTGCGTTATGTTGAATTGCTTGCCACTGCCCCTGCGCGCCTGCTTGTGCCGCAGAATGTGGCTATCAACGCGAAGCTCACCCGCACCTATCAGGGCACGGGCTATCTCACTGTGCCCGATAATGTTGTGAGGGTGCTGTCGGTGAAGCTGAGTGGCTGGGAGCGCGCGGCACCCGTAACCGATGCCGACGCGGCCCAGCGGCGCCTCGAGGGGAACCGCTATGCCTGCGGCGGTGTGGCAGCCCCGGTGGCTGTGGCGCGCTCAAAAGGGGTGATAGAGCTGTATGCGCTACCCCATTCGCGGTCGCTCCCACTTGTGGAGAGTGTGACGGCTATTGTCGATCCCGGCCCCGAGCTTTATGTGATGGATGAGGAACTTTTGGGGAGCTTCTAATTTTTAAATTGCTGGTATAAACTATTAATTAAAAGATTGTTATGAACGCTTCAAATATCAAAATGAACAACGCAAAGATGATGAATAATGATGTGAAAATGTATGCAAAAGCTATTGAGGCTGATGTGGTTAAGATTATCAACGGCCTTGGAGGAGCAGTAAGCTCCCCCGAGGTGGCGCGTCGTGTGCTCGAGGAGGCACACGCGGCATGGGTGCGCATGGGCACCCTGCGTGCGCGCCGCGAGCGCTATCTGCGCTACACCTATGGCGACCAGTGGTCGGACCCCGTGAGGAAGCGCAACGGGAAAATTGTGACCGAAGGGGAGCAGTTTGCCGCTGGGGGGAGCGCCCCGCTCACCAACAATCTTATCCGCCGCATGGTGAAAGCCGTGGTGGGTCGCTACCGCATGGATAAAAGTGCGGCCGGAGCCACCGGAGCGGCGGGCGTAGCTAAAGCCGTCGGAGCGACGGCGAATGCCGCGGGAGAGGGCATGCAGGCGGGCGCTCCTACCGGGGATGTGTGGGATTTCAACAGGCTCGACGAGCTTGATGCGCGCACCCTCGAGGAGTTTCTCATCTCCGGGATGGCGGTGCACCGTGTGTGGCGTGAGCGCCGCTGCGGTGGCAGCGGCGTGTGGGTTGACAATGTGTCGCCCGCACGCTTTTTCGTCAATGCCGTGAGCGATGTGCGCGGCAGCGACATCGAGCTTATCGGCCGGTTGGTCGACATGAGTATGGGGGAGCTGCTGATGCGCTTCAGCGGTGGTGATGCCGCGCGCGCCGGGAAGCTGCGGGCGCTCTACAGCGCCATGGAGGGTGCCGGGTCGGTGTTTGCCACCGACAGTGTGAGCGCCGGCACCGACTTTTTCCACGCTCCTGCGGGAAAATGCCGCGTGATTGAGACGTGGCGGCTTGAGTGCCGTGAGGTGCTGCGCTGCCACGACCGGCTCTCGGCCACATTTTTTGTGATTGATGCGGGCCGCGGGCGTGAGCTGTCGCGCCTTAACGGGCGCCGACGCCGCAAGGGGCTGCCCGAGGTGTCGAGCCGCTGGGAGGTGAGCGCGGTGTGGCGCTGCCGCATGCTGGCACCCGACGGGAGCGTGCTCGATGAGTTCGACTCTCCTCTGCGCGGGGGCGCACACCCGTTTGCAGTGAAGCTCTACCCGCTGGTCGACGGGGATGTTCACTCGCTTGTTGAGGATGTAATCGACCAGCAACGGAATGTTAACCGCCTGATAACGCTGCTCGACAGGATGATGGGCACGGCCGCCAAGGGGGTGCTTCTGTTCCCCACCGGCTGCAAGGTTGAGGGGCAGAAATGGAGCGAGCTTGCCGAGCGCTGGAGCGACCCGGGTGGTGTGATTCCCTACCGCCCCTATCAGGGTGCGGAGCCTCACCAGGTGGTGACTCCGATTAGCGATTTCGGGGCCAACACGCTGCTGAAGATGCAGATGGGGCTGTTTGAGGATGTGTCGGGGGTGAGCGACGCTTTGATGGGGAAATCGGTGAGCGGTGTGGTTGGAATCGAGCGCTACGAGAGTGAGGTGCGCAATGCGTCGGTGGCGGTTAACGACCTGCTGCGGAGTTTCGGGGAATTCACGGGGATGCGCGACCGTCTGATGGGGTGTTTCGGTTAGATTTTTTAACTGCGATGGGAAAGATTCCGGCACTACCACGGTTGTAATTTTGCGGGGGGAAGAGGAGACGAAAGACAAAAGACGAAAGACAAAAGCGAGGTTAGTTTTTAGTCGGGAGTTTTTAGTTTTTAGAGGCTGGCCGGGGTTGCATTCGGCGAAGCCGCGCGTAGAGCCGCCATATATGGCGGCTTGATATGGCGGCTTGGGGAGGGGGATTGAAGAGAAGATGAATTGTGAGGACTTTAAATTTGAGACTTTTTTTATTGAAATTAAGATGGAAAATTTCGAGAAGAGAAACGAGGACTTTTTCAAATTGGTGTGCCGGCTGCAGGCACAGGGTTGCCCGGGAAAGAGGAGCACATCGCTGCAGTGGGCAGTGAAGAGGGCGTTGCAGGAGCCTGCACCGTCGTTCTATCTCACCCGCGAGCATGTGTGGAAGCAGCTGCAGCGGCGCAAACGCCGGCTGCCGCCGCGTGAGAAGCCTCACCGACGGCAGATGTGGGAGGAGATTGAACGGCGACTGCTGGAGCGGCTCAGGGAGAAGCCGCGGGAGGATGCATGGGTGGCTCTCGACCATGTGCTTTCGGAAACGAGGGCATCGAGTTTTTTCCTTACGGAGGAGTATGCGCGGAGGCTGGTGTATGGCATGTTGCAGCAGCGGCGTGAGCGGGGAAAGGGGACGAAAGACAAAAAGACAACAGACAAAAGACAAAAGAAGAAAAGCGATGAAGATTTGTTTGAACACAAAGGCTATTACAGATGAGATGATGGCGCTGACGGCGCTGAGATGCGTGACGGGAGCGCGTCCCGACGGGGCGTTGCTCACGCGCGACCATCTGCCGGGGTTGCGTGTGGTGATGCGGATGGTGTTTGCCGAGCTGCTGCTTGCCTTGGGCGATGAGGTGGAGGAGTGTGAAATCGACGGGGAGGACCCCGAGGCCGACATGCCCTACAGCGAGTCGGCGGAGCTGCGGCTGGAGGTTGAGCTGCGCGGCAGCGAGCGGTTCACCTCGGGGATGCTCCTGGTGATGAAGCGGCAGATGGAGCATATCGTGGCGGCGGGCACGCTCGCGTGGGTTGCCACGCGCGGCGATTCGGAGTTTGCCGCATCGCTTCAGAGCCAGCGCGAGGGGGCGCTTGCCGCGCTGCTGGAGAAGCTCGGGGAGGGAGCCCCCACGGGGCGGCGCGACGGGTGGCCCGGGTGAATGAACCTTTTTCAAGATATGGGTGTTAAATTCGGTGAGGGGAAAAGGGTTCAACGTCGGGAAGCAGCCACGCCCGGCCTGTGAATTCAATTTCTCAAAAACTAAAAACTTTAAACTATGAAAAAGATTTATCTGGCCTATGGAGTGGCGCTGGTTTCGCTGGCGGCCTGCTCGGGCAACAAAGCGAAGAACGAGGCTTGTAACGGCACGTGTGAAAAGAGCGACAGCACTGAAGAGGTGGTGTATGAAGGCACGCTTCCGGCAGCCGACGTGGAGGGTGTGCGCTACACCTTGAGTCTTGACTATTCCGACGATACTCCCGACAAGGGTGATTACGACCTCACGGAGGTTTACATCTCGCAGACCAATCCCGCCACATTCAAATCGGAGGGGGATTTCACGGTTCTGACCGGTACGCCTCAGGATAGCACCCAGCGCTACCTGCGCCTGGTGCCGAAGGTTGAGGCAGGAGCACGACCCGACACGCTCTACATGGTTGTGACCTCCGATTCGACTCTCACCCTCACCGGCCCCGACCGCACGGTGACTCGCGTGGATGGGATGAATTATGATCTCGTCAAGAAATAATTGGGCGTAAGTTGTGATTGGACCATTCCAACAACTCAACTAACCATCAGGATAGAACCACAGCGGGGCGTCAACGCAATGTTGACGCCCCGCTGTGGTGTTGTATATTTGTGGGGAATTAGAGGCGGGTGTAGGTGATTTTCACGCTGGTTGACGCAACGGTTATTTCGGTGGGAGGGGTAGAGGGGGTGAGTTCCTCTTCGCTGTCGTCGTCGCCTGTTTTCTTAGTGTTTGTTTCAAGCACCATAGTTGTGTTGCTGAGGGTGCGGAGGGTGTAGTAAACGTCGCCCGAGGGTGTGCGCACCATTAAACGGGGGTCGGAATAGGCCCAGTAGCCTCGGTAGTCCTCAGTCCATTGTCCCGAGGGGAGAAGCGAGAGTGATGTTGCAATGCCGTTGGGGGAAATGACGAGGCGTTTCGCCCCTTCGGTGAGATTTGTGGTGCTTTCGATTGAACCGTCGGTGTAGGTTACGGTTGTTTCAACGGCTTGCTCGGCCCAGTCGCCGAGGATTTCGATGGGAAAGGTGGGCTGCTCGGTCCCATCGGAGTCGTCGCCGCCGCATGCGGTGAAGAGGATGGCAAGGAGGGGGATGATAAATAAGTGTCGCATAGTGGGTAATCAGTTTTTGAGTTTTGAGATTTTAGTTTTTAGAGGGGGAGGGAGTGGGTACAATCGGCGGGCTGCGCACGCCTCGCTCTCGGGCGATTGGTTGCCCCCGACGCCTAGCTGCGCTTCGGCGGCGGGGGTTACGAAGAAATCGGCGGGCTACGCACGCCGGCCGGCGCGGGAGGGCGTTTAGCGAAACTTCACGGGGACGTTCGGCGAAGCCGCGCGTAGAGCCGCCATATATGGCGGCTTGGGGTGAGGAGGGAGTCTTTAGGGTCTTTAAGGGCGTTAGGGTCTTTAGGGGCGTTGTGGAGGGGAGGTTACAAGCCGCCATATATGGCGGCTCTACGTGGGGTCGGAAGTGGTGGCGGATTCGCGGGCGGTGAAATAGGCGTTGTAGGCGTCGAGGAGAGCTTTGGAGGTGTGGTCCCATGAGAGCTCGTTGAGCACGCGGTTGCGGCCGAATTCGCCCATCTCTTTTCGCCGTTGGGGGTTGTCGATGAGCTCGACTATTTTGTTGGCGAGGTCGACGTGGTCGTTGGGACGGGCGTAGAGCGATGCTTCGGCTGCCGAGAATCGTCCTTCGGTGAGGTCGAACTGCACGATTGGTTTTGCCAGAGCCATGTACTCAAGGATTTTGTTCATGGTTGACTTGTCGTTCATGTCGTTGTACTCGTCGGAGTTTACGCAGACGTCGGCTGTGTTGAGGTAGCGGAGGAGCTGCTCGTCGGAAACGCGGCCGGTGAATTCGATGATGTCGTCGAGGTGCATTTCGGCGCATTTCCGCCTGAGGGCATCGAGATGGGGGCCACCCCCCACAATTCCCCAGAAGATGTCGTCGCGGCCGAGGGTTTCGCGCACATAGCGGGCTGCGTTTAGGATGTATTCAATGCCCTCCTGCTGCCCTATCACCCCGAGGTAGCCCACCATGTGGGGCCGGCCGCGGCGGATGGAGGGGTCGGGGGGGAGAATGCGCAGTCGCTCAAGGCGCGGCCCTGAGCGGAGGATGTGCACTTTGTCGGGGTGCATGCGTCCGCGCTCGATGGCAATCTTGCGGTAGCTTTCGTTGGTGACGAAAGCGAATTTGCAATGGCTGTAGGTGTTGCGTTCGAGCCAGAGCTGAGAGCGGTAGAGGATGCCCGATTTCTTGCCGAACTTGGCTTCGAAGAGTTCGGGGCAGATGTCGTGGTGGTCGAACACGTAGTCGACGCCGCGGCTTTTGAAGCGGTTGGCAACGAGGTAGATGTTGTCGGGGGGATTGCATCCGTGGATAACGTGGAACCCTACCTCACGCCACACTTTGCGTGCCAGGCGGTATTGGTGATAGAGGGCCGAGAAGTATTCGCGGGCATATCCCACTGCGCCGTTCCCCTCGGCGGGGAGGGAGTGGCGGTAGATGTGAACTCCCTGCAGGAGTTCATAGTCTTTGTCGAAGCCTTTCCCTTTGGGACAGATTACCGACACGGTGTAGCCGTTGGCGGCGAGTGTTGTGGCTTCCTGCCACACGCGGGTGTCGAAGGGCACTGGGAGGTTTTCGACGATGATAAGTATTTTTCGATCCATTAAATAGAGACTCAGATTGCAGATTGAGGCGCACATACGCCTATAAAGTACAAAGTTAGCATTTAGTTTTGAAATAGCGGTTTCATGGGGGAGACAAAAGACAAAAAGACGAAAGACAAAAAGCGAGATTAGTTTTTAGGAGGGAGTTTTTAGGGGACGTTCGGCGGAGCCGCGCGTAGAGCCGCCATACATGGCGGCTTGGGGGGAGGAGGGTCGTTAGGGTCATTAGGGACTTTAGGGTCGTTAAGGACCTTAAAGACTTTAAAGACCTTAAAGACGTTAAGGAGGTTAAGGAGGTGGTGGATTGGGGGAGGTTACAAGCCGCCATGTATGGCGGCTCTACGTGGGGGGAGAGTATTTGCGGGGGGAAGCGGGGGAAGGGTGAACGGGAGGGAAATGGAAGTTAAGGGTAAACTTTGGTAAGTTATAAAATGTTTGTATCTTTGCGGAGGAAAGGGAAAAACACACAATATTTAACAGTTGTTAGCGTTATACCGTTGAAGAACTACCCGTCCACTAAAAAATGCAAAAGGCAATAAAAAGAGCTTTCGACATTTTGTTTGCATCATTAGCCATCCTGGCGTTGCTGCCGGTGTGGATAGTGGTGGCTGTGTGGGTTGCCGTGACTTCGCCGGGCGGGGTGTTTTTCCGACAGAAGCGCACGGGATTACACGGTGCTGATTTCGAGCTGCTTAAGTTCCGCTCGATGTATCGCAACGGGGAGGCCGACACGCTTCAGGCTAACGACGACGACAAGCGCATCACCCGCATCGGGCGGTTCCTGCGGCGGTCGTCGCTCGATGAGCTGCCTCAGTTGCTCAATATCGTGAAAGGTGACATGTCGATTGTGGGGCCGCGGCCTCACATGCTGGCTCACACTGAATATTACGCCCCTAAAATCAAGGATTACATGCGCAGGCACGAGATGCGCCCCGGTCTCACAGGCTATGCCCAGGTGAAGGGTTTCCGCGGCCCCACCCCCACTCTGGAGGATATGGAGAAGCGTGTGAATGCCGACCTGGAGTATATCGACCACTTCTCCCTGTGGCTCGACCTGAAAATTCTCACGCTCACGGTGTGGAAAATGCTCACGCTGAAGTTGTAAGTTGTTTTTGGGGAGACAAAAGACAAAAAGACGAAAGACGAAAAGCGAGATTAGTTTTTAGTTTTTAGTTTTTTCGTTTTTAGAGGCTGCCGCGGGGGGAGGATTGGGTGAATGCCGCTTAGGCGGCGCACCTCTCCAAGGTTGCACCCTCCCCCGCTGATACAGTCCCCACCAAACGCCGCCACGGGCGGCTATATGGTGGGGTTACCCACAACCCCGTGGTCTCCGACCACTTGATGTGGGAAACACTGGGGGAGGCAGTGGTGGCATTCGGCGAAGCCGCGCGTAGAGCCGCCATATATGGCGGCTTGAAGGGAGGAGGGTCGTTAGGGTCATTAGGGTCGTTAAGGACTTTAAGGACCTTAAAGACCTTAAAGACCTTGGGGACGTTGGGGAGCTGCGAGGGGAGGGAATGGAATGGAAAGAAATACAGACGTTATATGAATATAAGTATTTTCGGACTTGGCTACGTTGGATGCGTTGGGGCTGCTTGCTTCGCCTCAATGGGTCACCGTGTTATCGGTGTCGACGTCAGCCAAAACAAGGTTGACCTTATCAACAGCGGACGCCCCACAATTATTGAGTGTGACATCGAGGAGCTGTGCCGGGCAGGCCATGAATCGGGGCTTCTGCGCGCCACCACTTCGGCCGAAGAGGGTGTTGCGCAGAGCGACATCTCGTTTATCGCCGTTGGCACCCCGTCGTCGCCCGAGGGGCATCTGAATCTCGAATATATCTATGCGGTTGCACGCGAGATAGGGCGTGCGCTGCGCAACTCCGACCGCTTCCACACCATTGCCATCCGCTCCACGGTGATGCCGGGCACGAATGCGCGTGTGGGTGAGATTATCGAGGAGGAATCGGGGAAACGGCGCAATGTTGATTTCACTGTTGTGTCGAATCCGGAGTTTCTGCGCGAGGGGACGTCGGTGCACGATTTCCTGAATCCGCCGCTCACGCTGGTGGGCTGCGACTGCGACCGCGCACGCGAGGTGATGACGGAGCTCTACGGCTCGCTGCCGTGTGAGCTTGTGCTCACCGAAATCGGCGTGGCCGAAATCATGAAGTATGTCAACAACACCTACCACGCGCTGAAAATTGTGTTTGGCAATGAGGTGGGCAACATCTGCAAGGCTCTGGGCATCGACTCCCACAAGGTGATGGATGTGTTTTGCCGCGACCGCCAGCTGAATATCTCCCCCTACTATTTCAAACCGGGGTTTGCCTACGGTGGCTCTTGTCTGCCCAAGGATTCGCGTGCGTTCGTGACTCTCGCCCGCGACCATTATGTGGATGTGCCTGTAATCAGCCACATCGCGCGCAGCAACGAGTTGCAGAAGGAGCGCGCGGTGAAGCTTATCAGCGGCTTCGGCAAGCAGCACATCGCGGTGCTGGGATTGAGTTTCAAGGCGGGTACCGACGATTTGAGGTGCTCCCCTATCGTTGAGGTTGTGGAAACTCTCACGGGGAAGGGTTTCGATGTGAAAATCTACGACCGCAATGTGAAGGTGAGCGAGCTCACGGGCACTAACCGCGATTTCATCATGAGCAAGATTCCGCACCTTCACCACTTGGTGAGCGACAACCTCGAGGAGGTTGTGAACGATGCCGACGTGATTGTAGTGACGAATAAGGAGCAGGAGTTTGCGGATGTGCCCAAGCGCTATCCTGGCAAGGTGATTGTCGACCTTGTGCGCTGCTGGGATGAGATTGACTATGCGGGGCACTACGAGGGTATTTCCTGGGCGGGTGTCAACCGCAACGAGGCCGCGCAGAATGCCCCGGTGGAGTGCGAGCGCTGCCACACTGATTTTTAAAGAAGAAATAGGACTAACGGCGCAGCGGGCCGTGACACACCTGTGTCACGGCCCGCTGCGCCGTTAGTTTTCAGAGGCTGACGCGTGGAAGGAGTGGGTGAATGCCGCTTAGGCGGCGCACCTCTCCAAGGTTGCGCCCTCCCCCGCTGATACAGTCCCCACCAAACGCCGCCACGGGCGGCTATATGGTGGGGTTAACAACAACCCCGTGGTCTCCGACCACTCGATGTGGAAAACACTGGAGGAGGCAGTGGGGGTATTCGGCGAAACGCAGGGCTGCATTCGGCGAAGCCGCACGTAGAGCCGCCATATATGGCGGCTTGGGGCATGCGGTGGCTTCAATCGGCGGGCTACGCACGCCGGCTGCGCGGGAAATCTGTGGAATCTGCGAGAGTTTTTCGGCGAGGGGGGTGGAAGCCGCCATGTATGGCGGCTCTACGTGGGGACGGGGCCCTCACGGAGGCGGATTGGCCAACAAACGGTTGAATCGGTGAGAGTGGCGAGGGAAGCGAGTGGTCGGAGACCACGGGGTTGTTGTTAACCCCACCATATAGCCGCCTGTGGCGGCGCTTGGTGGGGACTCTGTGACCGGGCATTCAGCGCAACCTTGGAGAGGTGCGATGCAGTGGGGAGGGGAAGGTACAAGCCGCCATATATGGCGGCTCTACGTGGGGACGGAAGCGAGAGTTAGTCAGGGGGGATTTTGGGATTTTTAGGGGGTGAGGCGGGCGGGGGCGGGTGGTAATTTTGGGGTCGATTTATTTTTTAATGTGAGTTTTTAATATTATGAGAATTATGGATGCTAATGTTAAGGTTAATGGTAGTGTGAATGATGTGTGCGTGTTCAAGGGGGTGGAGGAACTGCTTGCCGAGAATGAGAGGAGGAAGGAAGAAGGGAGAAGTCAGGAAGAAGAAGCCAGAAGTCAGAAAGAAGAAGGGAGAAGGCAGAGGGGAGATGATTTCAGAGGGGAGCATTCGGCGAAGCCGCACGTAGAGCCGCCATATATGGCGGCTCGCGGGGAGGAGGCGGCTTGTGGGGTGGCGGACGCACGAACGTGCGTCCCTACAAAGGTGGGGAGGACGGCAGAGCGGGAGCGGTGTAGGGAGGATTTTGTGTACTGGGCTCAGAGGTGTGTGCGGATTAAGGATAAGCGGTCGGGGCGGATGGTGCCGTTTGTGCTCAACCGGCCGCAACGACGGGTGGCGGCGCTGCTGGAGCGGGAACGCCGCGCGGGACGGCCTGTGCGCATGATTATGCTTAAGGCTCGGCAGTGGGGAGGGTCAACGCTGGTGCAGATGTATATGGCGTGGATTCAGTGCACGCGCATGCGCAACTGGCACTCGCTGATTGTGGCACAGGTGGGGCGCACGGCGGCTACTATCCGCGGGATGTATGACCGAATGCTGCGAAGCTATCCTGCGGAGTTATGGGAGGAAAGAAGCGAGAAGGAAGAAGTCAGAAATCAGAAGGGAGACGAAAAGACGAAAGACGAAAAGACAAAAGAAGTCAGAAATCAGAAGTCAGAAGGGGTGGCGCTCGGCGAAGCCGCACGTAGAGCCGCCATATATGGCGGCTCGGGAAATGGGTCGTTAAGGACTTTAGGGGCTTTAGGGGCATTAGGGACTTTGGACGACGGGGGTGATTGCACCACGGCTTGTGCGGTGGCACCACATGGGGTGAAGAAGGGGTTGGTGAGGTGGCAGGGGCAGGAGGGGATAAGGGAGATTGCGGGGAGGGGGTGCCGGGTGACGATAGGGTCGGCTGAGAGTCAGGATTCGGTGCGCGGGGCCGACTACGCGATGGCTCACCTGAGTGAGGTGGCGTTCTGGAAGGATACGCCGAAGGGGTCGCCCGAGGATGTGATAAGGGCGGTGTGTGGCTCGGTGGCGCTGGAGCCTGAAACGTTGGTGGTGCTGGAGTCGACGGCGAATGGTGTGGGGAATTTTTTCCACACGGAGTGGCTCAGGGCCGAGCGTGGCGAGAGCGACAAGTTGGCGGTGTTTGTGCCGTGGTATGAGATTGAAATCTACAGCATGGAGCTTGCCGAGGGGGAGGCATGGGGGCTGTGGGAGAGCCTCGATGAGTATGAGCGGGGGCTGTGGCGGCGCGGGCTCACGCTGGAGCAGATAAAGTGGTATAAGCAGAAGCGGCGGGAGTATGGCGAACACGCTGCGATGATGGCCGAATATCCCACAACGCCAAGTGAGGCGTTTGCCAACACGGGGCTGAATGTGTTTTCGCGCGAGGGGCTTGAGCGGCTGATGAAGGGGTGCCGCAAACCATTGGCTGTTGGAGAGGTTGTGGCGCTGAGTGGTGCGCCCACGGGGAGGGAGGCGCTGCGGGGGGTGCGCTTCACGCCCGACAGCACGGGTGGCATGGAGGTGTGGGAGCACCCGCTGCCGGGGGTGGCCTACGTGGTGGGGGTGGATGTGGGTGGCCGCACGGCAAGAGCCGACTGGTCGGTGATTGTGGTGATGACGGCCGATGAGCGGCCGCGTGTGGTGGCTCAGTGGCGCGGGCATATCGACCACGATTTGCTCACGTGGAAGGGGGCGGCGGTGGCGCGCCACTACAACGGGGCGCTGCTGGTGTTTGAGAGTAACTCGCTGGAGCATGGGGGCGGCGGCTCCCCTACCCAGTGGGACGGGGGGACCGACTGCGGGGCGTTTATGCTGCATGAGCTGTATGATGAGTATGAGAATCTCTATTTCCGCCGTGCTCCCGGGGGTGGAAAGGGTAAGCCGGGGTTCCACACCAACCGGGCCACGAAGCAGATGGTGGTGACGCGGATGATTGCGGCGGTGCGCGACGGTGTGCTGGCTGAGCGCGATGCGGGGGCCGTGGAGGAGATGGCGGTGTATCAGCGGCTCCCCAACGGGGGATACGGGGCCCGCGCGGGGTTTCACGACGACCGGGTGATGGCGCGTGCGATTGCGCTGCAGGCGGTGGCGGAGATGCGCGAGGGGCTGCGCGGAGGGAGCCTGGAGAGGGATGCTGATTTGAGGGAGTTTATAAGGGGTGTTTAGACGAAAGACGAAAAGACGAAAAGCGAGAATGGTTTTTAGGGGGGATTCGGCGGAGCCGCACGTAGAGCCGCCATATATGGCGGCTTGGGGGGCGCACCGATGGGGTGTTTTCGCTCACGGATTACGCGGATTACACGGATTGACTGACGCGGGGAAATCTGTGAAATCAGTGGAATCTGTGAGAGGTTTTTCGGCAGGGGGTGGTGGAAGCCGCCATATATGGCGGCTTGGGGGCGCACCGATGGGGTGTTTTCGCTCACGGATTACGCGGATTACACGGATTGACTGACGCGGGGAAATCTGTGAAATCAGTGGAATCTGTGAGAGGTTTTTCGGCAGGGGGTGGTGGAAGCCGCCATATATGGCGGCTTGGGGGCGCACCGATGGGGTGTTTTCGCTCACGGATTACGCGGATTACACGGATT
>CAJUIT010000018.1 GCA_910586565.1 uncultured Muribaculaceae bacterium
ACAATTAGGAAAGAAATGGACTTTTTCATCCTACCATTTTACAATTAAGCTCAAAATTTCACCCATTTAACAAGTTTTAACCAATTGGGGGGGGTAGTTAGGTGTCTTTTAATTAATTTTGCAATGATTTTGTGCAGTCCCCGATGGGAATGCGCACATAAACCACTCTGAGACACATAATTCAACACACATCTTAAACTTAAACAAACACGCAATGAAGAAAATGATTCTTGCAGCTGCTGTTGTTGCAGCAGGCGCTTTCTGCGCAAACGCAGAGGATTACAACCGCGGTGCAATCACCTATGATCACACCTCACTCGGCCTCAACAAAAACATGAAAGATGCTTTCGACGTTGACGGACTCAGCACCAACGGCATCGGCCTCAACTACGTTCACGGCTTCGGCATCAGCAAATCGCTCCCCATGTTCATCGAAACCGGCCTGAACCTCAACTTCAACTTCGGCTCGGAAAACGTAGGTAAAAAATACACTGTCGGCGACTACTGGTTGCAGGACAAAATGGTGATGCAGAACATCAACATGCAGATTCCCGTAAACTTCGTTTACAAATTCACTCTCACCGACGACATCACCCTTTCTCCCTACATCGGTCTTAACTTCAAGCTCAACCTCGTAAACAAATACAAAGAAAAAGTCGACACCAACATCTCCGACTCCGACCTCGAAGATATGGGCTACGACAAAAAAGACCTCGAAGGCGAATGGATCAACACATTCAGCGACACCAACGAGAACATGGGCAGCAAAGACTGGACATGGAACCGCTTCCAGATGGGTTGGCAGATTGGTGTTGGCGTTAACTACAAGCCCTTCTACCTCGGCTTGCAGTACGGCACCGACTTCATCCCCGCCTACAAGCACGAATTCAAAGAAGAAAACTACAAGGAAACCTACAAAGTCAGCACCGGCACATTCCGTCTGACCCTCGGTTACAACTTCTAATTCCCCATTGAGCGTTTCAACGGAGCCGGCAGGGCCGCCGGCTCTCCCACTGAAACCTCCACATCGGCTTCCCCTCCGGGAAGCCGATTTTTTTGCATCCCCCGCAACGATAGCAGTGAAAATGAACAGAATCTGCGAGGGCCGGCAGCCACGGGGGGAGAAGTCGCACCTCTCCAAGGTTGCGACTGCGCCACATGATTATTTCCCCACCAAACGGCTCCTCCGGAGCCTGTATGGCGGGGTTACCGACTACCCCGTGGTCTCCGACCACTCGTTGATGCAAATTTGTGAGGTAACTTTGTTGTTTAAATAGGTTAGTGGCAGAAAGTTACAAGCCGCCATATATGGCGGCTCTACGTGGGGATGGAGCAGGCACACGAACCGTGCGACAGTAGTGAGGCACGTACTGTAGGGAAGAGATTCGGCGCAGCCGCACGTAGAGCCGCCATATATGGCGGCTTGTAATCTTGCCAGAAGCGAGGCAGCAGCGAGTGGTCGGAGACCACGGGGTAGTCGGTAACCCCACCATATAGCCGCCCTAAGGCGGCGCTTGGTGTGGGACTGGCGATGAAGCGCTCAGCGCAACCTTGGAGAGGTGCGTTGCAAAGATTAATTGACGGTGTGGCGCCAGCGGATAGAAAGGTACAAGCCGCCATATATGGCGGCTCTACGTGCGGCAAGCCGAATGCAGCGGAGTAGTGTTTTTAATGGAAAGAATGTCAAAGGGCTCTGGCCGGGCGGTTGCACAGGGGGAGGGTTCGGAGGAACCGTGGGCCTGTGGTTGGGCGGAGTCCGGCACACCGCATGATTCGGACGAGGGTATGGGGCGGGCCATCACGGGTGGTGGTCAGGAAGGGGGGAGGGGGTTGTGGAGAGGTGTAGGTGATGAAGGGGATAATGAGGTAGGTTGTGGCGTTGCGGAGGATGATGTGTGGAGAGGGAGCCGGGGTGATGCGCTGCAGTTGCAGGGGGAATTTGCGGCCTTTTGGGGTGTCTTGATAGTGGAGGATGATGAGGCCGCTGCCGATGTAGGGGAAAATGGCCCGGCAGATTTCCAGAAAGTTGAGGTGGTTTCTACGGAAGGGACTGTAACTGCGGAAGTTCTGCATGTTGAGCAGAAGGGCGAACTCGGGGTTGCAACCACGCAGAGAGGAGGGGGTGCGGGGAGAGATGTTCCACAGCTGTTTGTGACCTGGGAGGCGAGTGTGGGTGCTTAGGGTTGCACTCTCGCAGATGATGGCGAGGGTGTGGGGAAGGGAGAGTGAGAGGCGGTAGTTTAGATATTGGCGGAGGATGGGGGTGGAGTCGATGCCTGGAGGGTCAATGATGAGCACGGGAGAGGAAGTTGATGCGCGCTCCAGGCGGGATATGACGATGCGCTCGGCCCGAGAGAGGGGACGGCCGATGAAGCGTGCGAAGCCACGGGAGACGGGCATTGGTGGACGCAGCGCCAGAGGGCGGGATGTGGTGAGGAGCTTGCGCATCGAGGCGCAAAGATAAAAGGCTTGCCTTTTGAAGAAGGGCTTAAAAGACGCGAAATGTTCTTATGGGGTGAAAGTTTTCAACTTTTCACAACACCAAAAAAAGGAGTTTTTAGTTGTGAGTTTTTAGAGGCTTCGCGAGGAAGCATTCGGCGCAGCCGCACGTAGAGCCGCCAAATTTGGCGGCTTGTAACTTCCTGTGGCCGGCAACAATAGCCATTATTTGCACCGCACCTCTCCAAGGTTGCGTTGAACGCATCATCACCATTCCCCACCAAACGCCGCATTAGGGCGGCTTTATGGTGGGGATTCCCGACAACCCCGTGGTCTCCGACCACTTGCTATATCCACGCTTCCGGCAAGGTTACAAGCCGCCATATATGGGCGGCTCTACGTGCGGCTACGCCGAGTGCCCGAACCTGCGAAATCCGTGAGATAAAAAACAGCATCTTTCTGCGAGCGTTAAGGTCGTTAGAGTCTTTAGGGTCTTTAGGGTCGTTAAGGACTCTAAAGACCCTAAAGACTCTCTCATTTTTAATTCATTTCCAGGTTACAAGCCGCCATATATGGCGGCTCTACGCGCGGCTACGCCGAACGACAGCTTCCGACAGGCTCTCCATCGGCGTGCATCGGGGTTCACCCCACACTGAGCCGAAGGGGGCGGAGGCTTGAAAACAACCAACGCTGCCGCGACCCGGAGGGGTTGCGACAGCGTTGTGTTTGTGAGATAATGTGACGCGCCTGCGAGGGCGCAGGAATTATTTCAGAACGTCTTTAACGGCATCGTTGGGAACCATTTGTTCCTGGAAGGTGTAAGCGCCTGTTTTGGGCGATTTTACCATTTTAATCACCTTTGAGTAGGTGCGGCCTTCACCTTTCTGAAGAGATGCGACGGTTTTCTTTGCCATATCGAGTCAAAACTTATCGGTTGGTATCTATTATTTAATTTCTTTGTGAACGGTCACCCTTTTGAGGATGGGGTTGTATTTCTTCAACTCCAGTCGGTCGGTGGTGTTCTTGCGGTTCTTTGTGGTGATGTAGCGGGAAGTGCCGGGCATTCCGCTGGCCTTGTGTTCGGTGCATTCCAGAATCACCTGCACGCGATTACCTTTTGCTTTCTTTGCCATTTTGCGTAAGTCTTAGAAGTCGAGTTGTTTGATTTCAGTGAGATAACCTTTCGAGGCGGCCTGCTTGAGGGCAGCGTCGAGACCCATCTTGTTGATGGTGCGCAAGCCTGCGTTTGACAGGGTCAGGAGCACCCAAGTGTCCTGTTCCACCCAGTAGAACTTACGGTTGAATAAGTTCACATTGAAGCGACGCTTTGTGTGACGCTTCGAGTGCGATACGTTATTTCCTGTAATCGCTTTTTTGCCTGTAATTTGACAAATCTTTGACATGGCTGTTAATGTATTATCTTATTTCTTTGTTGATTAACACGGGGTTGATGTGGCCGCCATCTCATTCTCATATCACCCCCGGCTGCATCACTGCCGGCGGCTTTTTACAGAGGAGCCACAAAACAGAGTGCAAAGTAAGTGATTTTTTGCGATTTGACCAAATCTATGTTACTTTTTTTTCGTACTTTCGCACTACAAAATATCCACAGCGATGAATCACGGATTTTTCAGAGTGGCCGCTGTTGTGCCACCGGTTACGGTGGGCGACCCGGCAGCCAATGCTAAAGCTATCATAGATTTAATAGGGGAGCTCAACTCACGTCAGGTCGACCTGGCGGTGTTCCCCGAACTGAGTGTGACCGGCTACACCTGCGGCGACCTTTTTCACTCGTCGCTACTGCTCGACGAAGCCGGCGAGGCCATGCAGGCGATTGCCCGGGCCACAGCCGGAACGGCAGTGACAGCCATCGTAGGGTGCCCCGTGCGCGTAGGCAACAAGCTGCTCAACTGCGGCGTTGCAGTGGCGAACGGCCGCATTGTGGCATCGGTGCCGAAAACCTACCTCCCCAACTACAACGAGTTCTACGAAAAACGCCTCTGGAGCTCAGGGCGCGGCGTGGCCGGCACGGCCTTCGGCGCCCCGCTCGGCAACAACCTGCTTGTGGAGGTTGCCGGGGTGAAAGTGGGGATAGAGGTGTGTGAGGATTTGTGGACCCCGGTGCCCCCCTCGTGCCACGCATCAATGGCCGGTGCACAAGTGATAGCCAACCTGTCGGCCTCCGACGACATTATCGGGAAATACAGCTACCTGCGCTCGCTCATAGCCCAACAGTCGGCACGCTGCCTGTGCGGCTACGTGTATGCCTCGGCCGGATTCGGCGAATCGTCGACCGACCTGGTGTTCGACGGCAAGGCCATAATTGCCGAGAACGGCACCATCCTCGCCTCCAACAGCCGATGGAATAGCGGAGCTCAGATTGAAGTGCGCGACATCGACATCGAAGCCATCAACCGCGACCGCCTGCACATAGGCTCATTCAGCGACTGCGCCGACAATGAAGCCTGCGGCGATTTCACCGTGTGCACCGCCACCGAAAGCCGCCCCGCCACCACCGGACAACCCTTTGAGTTGCTGCGCCATGTGGCGCCCCACCCCTTCGTTCCCTCCGACGACAGCGCCATCGACAGCCGCTGTGAGGAAATCATCAACATTCAGGTTGCCGGACTCGCCCGCCGACTCGATGCAACACACTGCAAATCGCTTGTGATTGGTATTTCGGGGGGCCTCGACTCCACACTGGCCCTGCTTGTGGCCGCGAAAGCGTTCGACCGCCTCGGCCTCCCCCGCAAAGGGATTGTGGGGGTTACAATGCCGGGATTCGGCACCACGGCCCGCACACGGTCAAACGCTGTGATTCTGATGGAGGGACTCGGCGTTGACATCCGCGAGATTCCGATTGCAGCGGCCGTTACGCAACATTTCGCCGACATCAACCACGATGCAGCGGTTCACGACGTGACCTACGAAAACTCGCAGGCCCGCGAACGCACCCAAATTCTGATGGACCTCGCCAACCAGGTTGGCGGAATGGTGCTCGGAACGGGCGACCTCTCGGAATTGGCTTTGGGATGGGCCACCTACAATGGCGACCACATGTCGATGTATGGAGTTAATGCGTCGGTGCCGAAAACGTTGGTAAAATATCTGGTGAGATGGTTTGCCATGCGGTCGACCGACAGCAGCGTGGCCAACGCGCTCACCGACATTATCGACACCCCTATTTCGCCCGAATTGATTCCTGCCGACGAAAACGGCAACATCGCACAGAAAACCGAGGATTTGGTGGGGCCATACGAGCTGCACGACTTTTTCCTCTACTACACGCTGCGCTACGGGTTCACTCCGCGCCGCATCTATCTGCTTGCCCGCACGGCGTTTCCCAACTACGACGAGGCCACAATCAAGCATTGGCTGAGAGTGTTTTTCCGCCGCTTTTTCAATCAGCAGTTCAAACGCTCATGTCTTCCCGACGGGCCCAAGGTCGGCTCGGTGTGCCTTTCACCTCGCGGCGACTGGCGCATGCCCTCCGACGCCTCCTCTGCCGCATGGCTTCGCCAAGCAGAAGAAGTCTGAAGTCAGAAATCAGAAGCGAGAAGTCAGAAATCAGAAATCAGAAATCAGAAATCAGAAGTCAGAAGCGAGAAGTCAGAAGGGAGAAGTCAGACGAGAGAAAGGAGATGTTAGGTGGGCAGGGGTTGAGTTTGCTAACTGCTTAACTTAAAGGACGAGGCGGTGTGACAGGATATTGGATGTCACACCGCCTCGTTGTAAATTGTTTGGGGGGTTGTTGTCAGGCCGGATTAGAAGAGGTAGACGGCGCGGACTGTCCAGTAGCGCTCGCGGGCGGCGAAATCCTGAAGTTTCACTGCCTTGAGTGCGTAGGTCATGCCCCACACGTAGGAACCCTGAATTTGCCAACGCTTGTAGAGTTCAACGCCGAGACCGGCCTGGATGCCGATTGAGCCGCCTGCATATTCCATCGCACGCAGTTTGTTATGTGCCACGGTGAAGTTGAACACGGGACCACCGAACACAAACGGCGCCACATAATCCTCAATACCATTCATGCGGGTCCATTTGAAACGGAGGTCGATGGGAATGGAGAGTGTGTGGAGATAGCTGCGCTCCTTGCCGTAGCCGTCGACACTCCAAATAGGCCAGCGGCCGAGGTCGAGGGTTGCCCCCTGCATGGAGTACATCGCGCCTATGTCGATGCCGAAACCGATGCCGGGAAACATCATTTCACCCTGCACACCGAGAACCGGCCCCACCCCTTTGTCAACCTGCAGCAAATCCTGCTTGAACAAAAGGTCGGTGAAGTTCACACCGGCCGTCGGGCCCCAGCGGAATTCGGCTTTGGCAGCTGTGGAGGCCACCACAACCATAACGGTCAACACTAAAAGTCGGGCTATTCGTTTCATTTCAATTATAGGGTGATGATGTGTGAATCAATTCTAATCAGCTGAGGGTAACACAGATTTTTCAGCTGAAACAATCGCAAAGTTAGGCATAAATGCCGCAAACGGGCAAATTGCACATTTAAAAAGAGTTAAGTATGTCGTAAAAATTATTACGTATATGAGAAAGATGGACACTTTATATCCTTGTCGGAGTTTTATCGGCGCCTTTCGTCCTCATCTTCAGTCGTGTAGCACGCTACACTCCTTCATCTTCGGGCAAAAATCGCTCGAAAAAACTTCCGTCAATGATATAAAATAATTTCCACGACCTACTTAAGAAACAATGGCTGCTGCCTCGGCGGGGGTGACAGTGACCTGTTCGCCGGTGGTCATGTTTTTGAGCGCCATCTTTCCCTCAGCCATCTCGCTTTCGCCAACCATAGCCACAAACGGCACGCCGGTAGCGTTGGCATAGGTCATCTGCTTCTTCATCTTGGCAGCATCGGGATAAAGTTCCACGGCGATTCCGTTGGCGCGGAGCTCCTTCATCATCTTCATTGACGCGGCGGCCTCGGCGGTGCCGAAGTTTACAAACATCACCTGCGTGGCGGTGCGTGCCTCGGCGGGATAGAGGTCGAGAGCGTTGAGCACATCGTAGATGCGGTCGGCGCCGAATGAAATGCCCACACCCGACAGGCCGGGCATGCCGAACACTCCGGTGAGGTTGTCATATCGGCCACCACCCGTGATGCTTCCAATCTCCACATCCTTGGCTTTAACCTCAATGATAGTGCCGGTGTAGTAGTTGAGACCGCGGGCGAGCGACACGTCGAGGTCGAGCTCGGCGGTGAGTCCGAGAGCCTCTACCCCTTCGGTTACCTCGCGCAACTCCTTCACACCGAGCGAGCCGATTTCAGAGGGGGCGAGCAGCGTTTCGAGCTGTGCCAGACGCTCGGCCAGTGTGCCCGAAATTTTCAAAATGGGCTGCAGGGCATCCACAGCCTCCTGCGATAGGCCGCGCTCAAGCAGCTCGGCGTTGACATTGTCGATGCCGATTTTGTCGATTTTGTCGATTGCAACGGTGATGTCGATGATTTTTTCAGGAGCACCGATAAGCTCGGCGATGCCGGCAAGCACCTTGCGGTTGTTGAGTTTGAGGATGATGCGGATTTTCAGGCGGCGGAACACCTCGTCGATGAGCTGCAGAAGCTCTATTTCATTAATCAGCGAATCGGAGCCGACAACATCGGCATCACACTGGTAGAACTCGCGGTAGCGTCCCTTCTGCGGACGGTCGGCACGCCACACGGGCTGAATCTGATAGCGCTTGAAGGGGAGCTGCAACTCATTGCGGTGCTGAACCACATAGCGGGCGAAAGGCACGGTGAGGTCGTAGCGCAACCCCTTCTCGCAGAGCTGGGGAGCCAACCGGGTGCAGTTCTCCTCCTCGATGAGGTTGCGGTCGACACCGCGCAGGAAGTCGCCCGAGTTGAGAATCTTGAACAGCAGTTTGTCACCCTCCTCGCCATACTTGCCCATCAGCGTTGACAGGTTCTCCATTGCCGGAGTTTCGATAGGGTTATAGCCGAAGAGACCGAACACCTCGCGGATGGTGCCGAAAATATAATTGCGTTTCGCCATTTCGGCGGGGGAAAAATCACGTGTTCCCTTGGGAATTGATGGTTTCATTTGTGAAATTTACCGGAAATGATTGGTTTGCTGTTTGCTGATTTCTGCCGAGGGGGGAAGCCGCCGTCAGATATTATTTATTGGCGCGTTTGCGCTCAAGCTCGTCGAGAATGATTTTTCGGATGCGCAGGTGGTTGGGGGTAACCTCCACATACTCATCCTCCTTGATATATTCCAATGCCTCCTCAAGGCTGAACACCACGGGGGGCACAATCTTTGCTTTTTCGTCGGCTCCCGATGCACGCATGTTGGTGAGCTTTTTCGATTTGGTGACATTGATTACAATATCCTTATCCTTGGCGCTCTCACCCACAACCTGGCCGGCATAGACCTCCTCCTGCGGGAAGATGAAGAAGCGGCCGCGGTCCTGAAGCTTGTCGATGGCGTAGGCGTAGGCTGTGCCGGCCTCCATAGCGATGAGCGAACCGTTGGTGCGGCGTTCGATGTCGCCTTTCCACGGCTGATATTCGAGGAAACGGTGGGCCATGATTGCCTCGCCGGCCGAACCGGTGAGCACGTTGTTGCGCAGACCGATGATGCCACGCGAGGGAATCTGGAATTCCATGTGCACGCGATCGTTCTGCGTTGTCATTGAAAGGAGGTCGCCCTTGCGGCGGGTGACCATATCAATCATTTTCGAGGCATATTCCTCGGTGACGTTGATGGTGAGCATCTCCACGGGCTCGCACTTCACGCCGTCGATTTCGCGGATGATTACCTGCGGCTGACCAACCTGAAGCTCATAGCCCTCGCGGCGCATTGTCTCGATGAGCACCGACAGGTGGAGCACACCGCGGCCGAACACACGCCATTTATCCTCGTTGTCAGCCTTCTCAACACGCAGCGCAAGGTTTTTGTCGAGCTCGCGGGTGAGGCGTTCGTGGATGTGGCGCGAGGTCACGAACTTTCCGTCTTTTCCGAAGAAGGGGCTGTCGTTGATGGTGAATGTCATCGACATGGTGGGTTCGTCGATGGCGATGCGGGGGAGAGCCTCAGGATTGTCGACGGTGGTAACCGTGTCGCCGATTTCAAACCCTTCGAGACCAACGAGAGCGCAGATGTCGCCCGACGACACCTCCTGAACGCGCTTGCGTCCCATCCCCTCGAATGTGTGCAGTTCCTTGATGCGCTGGCGGCTCACGGAGCCGTCGCGTTTGCACAGGCCGATTTCCATACCCTCGCGCAGAGTGCCGCGGTGAACGCGACCCACGGCGATACGTCCCACGTAGCTCGAGAAGTCGAGCGATGTGATAAGCATCTGGGGGTCACCTTCATAGGTGGTGGGGGCGGGAATCTGCTCAAGAATTGTGTCGAGCAGCGGGAGGATATTGTCGGTGGGGTTGTTCCAGTCGGTGCTCATCCAGCCGTTCTTTGCCGAACCGTAGATGGTGGTGAAATCGAGCTGTTCTTCAGTGGCGTCGAGGTTGAACATGAGGTCGAACACCATTTCCTGCACCTCGTCGGGACGACAGTTGGGCTTGTCGACCTTGTTGATTACCACAACAGGCTTGAGACCCATCTGAATGGCTTTCTGGAGCACGAAACGGGTCTGGGGCATGGGACCCTCGAATGCATCGACAAGGAGGAGGCAGCCGTCGGCCATGTTGAGCACGCGCTCAACCTCGCCGCCGAAATCGGCGTGTCCCGGGGTGTCGATGATATTTATTTTTGTGTCTTTGTAGTTGATTGATACGTTTTTGGAGAGGATTGTGATGCCACGTTCGCGTTCGAGGTCGTTATTGTCGAGAATGAGTTCTCCGGCATTCTGATTCTCACGAAACAGGTGGCCGGCCAATAACATTTTGTCGACCAATGTGGTTTTACCGTGGTCGACGTGGGCGATGATGGCGATGTTGCGAATGTTCTGCATATATCTTTTTTTACCTTTTCAAACTGCAAAGGTAAGAAAAAGTTTTTAGTTTTCAGTAGGCAGGAAGAAGTCAGAAAGAAGAAGGAAGAAGTCAGAAGCCAGAGGTCAGAAGGGAGATATTAGAATAGAGATATCAGAAGTGAGAAGAAAGAGCCCCTGCAGGTGGTTGCAGAGGCTCACTGTGGCAGCCCGAACATTGGGCGCATTTATTTAGCATCTATTTAAAGGGATGGTTACTTGTAGAGGAAGCGGCGGATGGAGTGCTTGGGAGTTTTCTCGAACTCGTCGTGATGAATCACGAAAGAGCTTACGCGCGAATAGGCGGGGAGCGCCTTGTTGAGTTCGGGGAGGTTGGCTTTCACACGTTCCTCAATCTGAGCGTCGGTAAGTCCGAGCTTGCGGCCGGCATCATAGTCGGGGTGCACAAGTGCCACGATTTTGCCGTCGCGGTCAACCACAACCGATTCGCCCACCAAAGGCAGATTGTTAAGCTTCACCTCAATCTCTTCGGGATAGATGTTCTGCCCCGACGGGCCGAGAATCATGTTTTTGTCGCGCCCGCGCAGATAAACGTAGCCGTCGCGGTCGATGGTGCAGATGTCGCCGGTGTTGAGCCAGCCGTCGGGCGACAGCGCCTCGGCAGATGCCTCGGGATTCTTGAAATAGCCCTGCATCACATTGGAACCGCGCACATGAAGCACGCCCGGCACATTTTCGGGGTCGGGCGAGGCCACTCGGGCCTCCATCCCCGCCACCAGACGCCCGCATGAATGGGGGCGCTGAGTTGCCCACCACTCGTAGGTAACCAGCGGGGCGCATTCGGTCATGCCATACCCGATAGTGAAGGGGAACTTGATTTTGCGCAGGAAAGTTTCAACATCATCACTCATGGCGGCGCCGCCCAGGATGAGCTGTTTGAGTTCTCCGCCGAAAGCAGTGATAAGCTGCCGTCGCACCTTGCCATAAAGCAAATTACGCACACCGGGGATGGAGAGGAGCACCTTAGCCACAGGCTTCTGCAACGCGGGGAAAACCTTTCCTTTCACAATCTTCTCAATCACAAGCGGCACCGTTATAACCAGTTGCGGTTTCACCTGAGCGAATGCCTGCAACACGATTTTCGGCGACGGAACGCGGCCGAGGAATGTGATGTGACACCCCTTGCAGAGGGGGAATATGAATTCAAACACCAACCCGTACATGTGGGCAAGTGGGAGCATGCTCAACATGCCGTCGCCGGGGTGGAGAAAGTCGATTTTGTCGAGTCCGAATTTAACGTTGCTCCACAGGTTGGAATAAGACAGCATCACACCCTTTGAGTTGCCGGTAGAGCCTGAGGTGTAGTTGATAAGCGCGGTTTCCGTTTCGTTGCGACCTGTGGAATAGTTCACCTTCGAGGGGGTGAGACCGTGGGGATAGATTTTGGCGAAAGCCTCGTCGAGATGACCGAGAGTAACGGCCAACATCTCGTTGCGGCACATCGCGGGGGTGAGTCCGGGGAGGAGCAGAATCCCCTCCAGCAGGGGCATGCGGGCCTCATCTAGATGCTCCACGATGTGCTCCTCGGTGAAAAGAATCTTTGCCTCGCTGTGATTCACAAGGTGCTCGATATTGTCGGGATGAAACTCATGGAGGATGGGCACCACCACAGCCCCGTAGGTGAGCGCACCCAGAAAAGCGGTGGCCCACTCGGCCGAATTTTTAGCGCAGAGCGCAACCTTATCGCCCGGTTTCACCCCTGCGGCACGGAAAAGGATGTGCATTGTGGCGATGCGGCGCGCCACCTCGGCATTGGTGAATGAGGCACCCTTGAAATCGGACAACGCCGGTTTTTCCCAGTTTTCGCGCAGGCTCGCGGCCAGCGCATTTATCAATTGCGACATAATTAATCAGTTTTACACGTTGACTTCATAATCAGGCTTTTTGAATGCACAAAACGCCGATTACAACTTTTTTAACGTCCCCTCACAACCGATATAACAAAAAAATACGTTACTTTGTAGGCAAAGTTACAAAATTTTAATCCTATGACAAGTAAATTTCTACTCATGGCAACAGGTGTGGCACTCGCGGCATGCAGCGCCACAGCAGCCAACGACACCTATAAGGTAACAGCGCAGATGCCCGACGATTTTGAAGGGCAAACCGCATTTCTCGTGAACTTCGACACCGGTGAGAAAATCGACTCGGTGACCGTGGCCGACGGGTTGGCAGTGTTCTCGGGCAACATCAACGGTTCGGCTCTCGCCAGAATCATCATCGACGGCAACCGCGCCGGCAACCTTGTGCTCGAACCGGGCGAAATCAAAGTTGAGGGGCGCGCCGTCACCGGCACTCCGCTCAACGAGCTCAACAACACTATCAACAACCACCTCCAAGAGATTTATGGCCGCTACGAAGCCGCTCCCGCCGACAGCACCGGCGATGCAATCCGCCAGCAGGTTATCAACGAATACAATGCCTACCTCGATTCGACTCTGAACACCAACATCGACAATGCCATCGGCTACTCGCTCTTCCTCAACAAGGCCTACGAGATGTCGCTGGATGAAATCGAATCCTACATCAAGGCTCACCCCTCGCTCAAATCCTACACCCGCGTGAACAAACTGGTGGAGGCAGCACGCAACAAAGCCGCCACTCAGCCGGGCAAAAAATTTGTGGACTTCGCTGTGACCAACGACAGCATCACACAGCGCTTTTCCGACTATGTGGGGAAAGGCAAACCCGTGCTTGTTGACTTCTGGGCAAGCTGGTGTGGCCCCTGCATCCGCGAAACAGCGGTGATTAAAGACCTTCTCAAAGAATATGGCCCCCAGGGACTCGAAGTGCTCGGCGTAGCCGTGTGGGATGAACCTCAGAACACTCTCCGCGCCATCGAGCAGCATCAGCTTCCCTGGCCGCAGATTCTTAACGCGCAAACCATCCCCACCGATATATACGGCATCTCGGGTATCCCCTGCATCATGCTCATCGGTCCCGACGGCACAATTCTCAGCCGCGACAAACAGGATGACGAGCTCCGCGCCGACGTCAAAGCTTTGATGGAGGGCACCCTCACCGCTCCTGCCGACAGCACCGCCACTGCACCCGCCGCAAAATAAACGCGGCTGCGGCCACTCCGGCTGCATCGGCAATAAAATCCCACAGGTCGCCACCGCGACCAAGCCCCATAGCATCCTGCGTCAGTTCAATCACCGCGCCGAATGCAACAGAAACAATCCCTGCGATAACCGCCGCCGTTTCAGCTCCTGCCGAAATGGCGGCGCTGTTTTTATCGTCGCCACTTCCGCGCGCGGCCACATCGGCGCACATAATGAGAAACAGGCCGCCGAACATGCAGGCGTGCACAATTTTATCCAACCCGGGGATAAGACCCAAATCATTGTCGGGCAACGGCTTCGGTGCAAGTGTGAGCCACAGCACGGCAGCCACCGCCACACAGCTCACCACGCCGACGGGCACATGCCCCACAATCCCGAGCACACGACTCCACACCGTGCCCAATCCTTTATCACATTTCATAAGCTGCAATTTTGATAAGGTGTGTCAATTGTTGGGAAGCGTGAAAATGTCAAGATACATCCTGCGTGTGTGGCTGCCGGAATCAGCAACTGTCTGAAATTCAAAGCCGGCTTTATCGTAGTAAAAACGAATGGCTCGCGGATTGTTAAGTGCGTCGACAGTCACAAACTGACAACCCGACATTCGGTAATTGGCAAATGTCATCTGCACAAAGCCAACTATTATGCCACCCAAGCCTTTTGACTGCATATCACTACGCACTGCCAAATGGCCGATATTTATTGCCGGATAGGATGTCTGACGCTGAAAAATGCCGTCATACTCCGTGCTGAGGTTAGGGAAATATTGTTTGTCCTCATATTCCAGCCTCAGAACATCGTGGGCAAGCGTAAATGCGCCCACGATTTCTCCGGTTTCATTGAACGTACATTTATAGGGGATGAGGTATTTATATTTCGAGCATAACGACACCTCTTCGTGAAAGAACTCATCTATTTCAGGTTCTCCACAGCAAAAATCAGAAAGCAACATAAAATCGCTCTCTGTCATCGGGGAAATTGATATATCAGAAGCCGAGTATTGGATTTTTTCCTCCATTACGCCGGATAATTTCGTTATAATTATTCTTTGCCTTGATAATATTCTCCCGTTCACGGGGAGTGAAATCCCCACGCATGCGCCGGGTCATCTCATTGCGGAAACGGCGCACCTCTTCTCGGGTCATAGGCGGATTTTGATTTGAGGATATCATGGTTACGAAAATTATAAAAATAAGACATTCTGTCGAAGGGCGTTCGTCTGCCGCAGCTAACCGAAGAACAACCTCTTACTGAGAAAACAACCGTAAAGATAGTAAGTTTTTCGCTCATTCCGACACATTTTGGCGTTATTCAACATTTTCAGCCAGTTTTCTCAACGTTCCCGACTGACGCAGGCGCCATCTTCAATTCGGGGGCATATCAAAAGCGCTCCGAAAAAGTGCAAATAATATTTAAGACGGGGAGGAATTTCGGGAAAATTTCGTTATTTTTGCAAAACGAACTAACATGGGTTAATAGGCTCATCCCGCTCTCTCCGAACCTACCGGGAAGCCGACATCTCACCCCATTGTGCAACAAGTGCTTGCGCCCCACCGAACGGCCGGATTTTCACTTGTTTGCCCTTTCAACTCTCTCCTCTCACCCCCTCTCCCCCACCCCTCACACAGCCACGGCGATTGTGAGGCCCGGCTCCGCCAATAAAAAAACGACATAAATGACAGGTAAATGGAATTATTTACCCCTGACACAAGAAGAGCAGAAAATCGAGACGGCACTGGCACAGCGCTACGCGTCGTGCCCCCCTGTGAGCGAGCTGCTGGTGCAACGAGGCGTGACCTCGGTCGAGGAGGCGGAGCGGTTCTTTAATCCGCGCCTGAAAAACCTCCACGACCCCTTTCTGATGCCCGACATGGCCAAGGCGGTAGAACGCCTCAACCGTGCAATGGGCGCGAAAGAGAAAATCATGGTCTACGGCGACTACGACGTAGACGGCACCACGGCTGTTGCTTTGGTCTACAAGTACCTGAGCAACTTCTACTCCAACATCGATTTCTTTATCCCGACGCGTTATGAGGAGGGATATGGAATTTCGAGCGACATCATCGATGATTTTGCCGATCAGGGCGTAAAACTCGTCATCATCCTCGATTGCGGCATAAAAGCCAACGAGGAAATCGCCCATGCCCGAGAGCATGGCATCGACTTCATAATCTGCGACCATCATGTTCCCGACGAGGAACTTCCCGAGGCCGTGGCAATCCTGAACCCCAAGATGGAGGGTTCGCCCTATCCATGTCCCCATCTGTCGGGGTGTGGCGTGGGCTACAAACTCATGCAGGCGTTCTCAATGAGCAACGGCATTCCGCAAGCCGAGCTTGAGGGGATGCTCGACCTCGTGGCCGTGTCGATTGCAGCCGACATCGTGCCGATGGTCGACGAGAACCGCATCATGGCATACTATGGCCTGCGCAGGCTCAACACCAACCCCAACATGGGATTGCGCGCGATTATCCGCATCTGCAACCTTGCCAACCGTGAAATCACAATCTCCGACGTGATTTTCAAAATCGGCCCGCGCATCAATGCGTCGGGACGCATGCAGAGCGGCCGCGAAGCTGTTGAGCTGCTGGTTGCACGCGACATCGCCGATGCCTACGAACGCGCCAAGAACATCGACCAGTACAACAAAGACCGCAAGGAACTCGACAAACGCATCACCGACGAAGCCAACGTGATTCTGTCGCAACGCCGTGAAAGTGAGGCCGACCGCAAATCTATTGTAATCTTCAACAAAGATTGGCACAAGGGGATCATAGGCATTGTGGCATCGCGTCTCACCGAGCTCTACTACAAGCCGTCGGTTGTGCTCACGCTGGCCAACGGACTCGCCACCGGCTCATCGCGCTCGGTTCAGGGTTTCGACATCTACAGCGCCGTTGAATCAACCCGCGACCTGTTGGAGAATTTCGGCGGCCACACCTACGCCGTAGGGCTGTCGCTGAAGGAGGAGAATATCCCCGAATTCACACGCCGGTTCGAGCAGTATGTTGCCGACAACATCCTCCCCTCGCAACTGCGCCCGCAGTTCGACATCGACGCTTTCCTCACATTCTCCGAACTCTCCAACGAATTCATCGCAACCCTGCGCCGATTCAACCCGTTCGGGCCCGGCAATCAGAAACCGGTGTTCTGCACCCGCAATGTGATGGATTTCGGCACGAGCAAGCTTGTGGGGCGTCAGCTGGAGCACATAAAGCTCGAACTTGTCGACGACACTTCGGGAAAGGTTATCAACGGCATCGCCTTCAACAAGGCCGAGCTGTTCGACCGCATTCATGCCGGAGCCCGTTTCGACATCTGCTACACCATCGAGGATAACAAACACCAGGGTTCATCCAACTCAATCCAGCTTCAAATCAAGGAAATCAAAATCCGCGACTGAAGCCGGGGGGAGCATGCCTAAGGCTAAATCCACATCCCATCCACACGCTCTCCATCTGTGACGGCAAGCCAATCAACCCAATGCAACATAACCCCTGAGGAGGTGCTTAAGCGCCATTGGGGCTATGATTCGTTTCGTCCCCTGCAGGCCGACATCATAGGGTCGGTGCTCGCCGGGAACGACACGCTCGGACTTATGGCCACAGGTGGGGGAAAATCGCTCACCTTTCAGGTGCCGGCGCTGATGCTCGACGGAGTGACGGTGGTTATCACGCCGCTAATTTCCCTGATGAAAGACCAGGTTGACAACCTTGCCTCCCACGGCATAAAGGCATATTTCCTCCACAACGCGCTCACACGCCGGGAAAGCCGACTCGCCCTCGACAAATGCCGGCTCGGAAAGGCCCGGTTGCTCTATCTCTCGCCCGAAAAACTGCAGGGTAAAAACTTCATCGCCGAGCTCAGGGAACTCCCCGTGAAACTCATTGTGGTTGACGAGGCCCACTGCATCTCGCAATGGGGCTACGACTTCCGCCCGGCCTATCTGCGCATCGCATCCCTGCGCGAGCTATTTCCGCAGGCGCCGGTGCTCGCCCTCACGGCATCGGCAACTCCCGAAGTTGTGGCCGACATACGCACACAGCTGCGCTTCCGTCCCGGGGCTTCCACCTTCCGCCTGAGCTTCGACCGCAAAAACATCTCCTACATAGCACGCAACTGCGATTTCAAGGAGGAGCAACTGGTTCACATCCTGCGGCGCGTTGACGGCTGCGGCATCGTGTATGTGCGGTCGCGCAAACGCACCAAAGTTATCGCCGACATTCTGCGGCAGGCAGGAATCAGCGCCGGCCACTATCATGCCGGACTGTCGGCCGAGGAGAAAAGCCAACGCCAGAATGAATGGAAGGCGGGCGACACCCGAATCATGGTTGCCACCACGGCCTTCGGGATGGGTATCGACAAACCCGATGTCAGAATAGTGATTCACTTCGACCCGCCATCGTCGCTTGAGGAATACTATCAGGAGGCCGGGCGCGCTGGGCGCGACGGACTCCCCTCCTTTGCCGTCTCCCTGGTGTCGCCGCGTCATGACAAAGCCACCCTTACACGCCGTCTCAACGACACGTTCCCAACAAAGGAGTTCATGCGTGAAACCTACAACCGGCTGTGCGTGTTTCTCAACGTTGCAATGGGTGAGGGTTTCGAGCAGGTGTTTGAGTTCAACCCCGGGGCATTCTGCATGCGGTTCAAGCAACAACCCGTGCCTACCGACAGCGCGTTGAAGCTCCTGTCGCGCGCAGGCTACATCGAATATATCGAGGAGATTGCCACACGCTCCCGCCTTATGGTGGTGATGAACCGCCACGAGCTCTACAATCTGCAGCTCGATGCCGAGTGCGACCGCGTGTTTCAGGCCGTGCTGCGAAAATACACCGGCATTTTCGCCGACTACGAGCATATCGACGAGTCACTGCTCGCTTCCACACTCTCGCTCACGGAGAACACCGTTTATGAGAATCTGCTCAAACTGTCGCGCATGCATGTGATTCACTACGTGCCCCGCCGAAGCACCCCCTACGTGATGTTCACACGCTCACGCGAGCCCGAACGCGACCTCATTTTCCCCCGCGAGGTCTACGAATTCCGCCGTGCCCAGATGGAACGCCGCATTGATGCGATGAAAAACTTTCTTTTCAGCGACTCAGATTGCCGGGTTAACACCATGTTGCGCTACTTCGGCGAAACACCGGCAGAAACCTGCGGCAAATGCGACGTGTGCCGCAACGCCTCCGGCAAACGCACACCATCCCCGGTTCACACCCCAACAGCGGCAACAATTCTCTATGCCCTTTCGCATCATCCTGCCGGAATCACAGCCAACGACCTCGCCCTCTATCTGGGAGTGGAAACCGATGCCGTCACAACCTTGTTGCGCGCAATGCTCGACGAAGGCACCGTGAGCCGCGACCCGCTCACCAGCATAATAAAATCAGCCCGCTGACCCACCACACACACGGCTCAAACCGCCCCCGTTAAACACAATTTAAGCTCTTTTAGCGCTATTGCCCCCAACGCAAAGCGCTTTGCTTTGTTATAGTAGTAAACAACAACGAAACGGAGCGTTGCAAGAGGCTTTCAAAGGCCGCTGCTCCGAATCGTTAGCGAAGAACATAAAACATAAAGAGATTAGATAGAACGTTTTCACATCGGGTGGAGCTGAGGAACCGCCAACAGCTTCGTGCAAGCCTGCGGCGATGTCTCCACCTCGTTAATTCAAACATCCCTCGTCCTTTTTATCGAGTAGTGATACTGGATACTGAGGCTCTCATAAATAAATAGTTGAAACGTGAAGGAGGAGCCGAACCTGTGGTTTAGCTCCTCCTTTTATTTTTACGAGGGTGTGTCATAACGGCTCGTCCGGGTCGTCGCTTGCGGGATTCGGTCTCGGTCACGTACTTCAGTACGCTCCCATCGACCTCACCCACAAGCTCCTACCGGCCAAACCATTCTGACAGCACCCTCACCATCCGGATTAAAGTGCCAAAATTTAATATTTGACACAGACTCACATATCATGTCGTCGCTTCCCGGGGAAGTGGATGTTATTTGAGTCCGTCGGGATATTCCTTGAGGTAGAGTTCGCACGCAGCCGCAAGTTCCTCATACCATTCAGTGCCGAAACGTTCGATAAGCGGACCGCGCAGAAACTGGTACAATCTTATCCCCTTCTTCCGACCGAGCACTTCGGCATCACGGCAAATTTTCCACCGGTGATAGTTCACTGCCGTAAAACCGGCATATTCTTTCAGACGCACCGGATAAAGGGCACATGAAGCGGGTTTGCGGAAAGCTGTCTTCCCCTCGCGATGCGCTTTTTCGAGAGCGCAGAGGCATATTCCGCCCGGGGCATAGCAGGTGAAAGCACAGTTACGGCCGTCGAGAATGGTTGTCACCCGGTCACCCTCCTCGTCGATATACGACACCCCGTTCTCCCTCACCTCAGCCACAGCGCGCGGCATCATTTCAGGCTCGACAACGGGAAGCGCCTTTTCAATCTCGGCGACCTCGGCCTCAGTGACCGGTGCCCCGGCATCACCTTCGATGCAACATGCTCCGAGACATTTTTCAAGGTCGCAGCAGAAAAACTGCTCGGCCATATCGAGTGTGACGAGTGTATCTTTTATCTGAAACATAGCAAATTCAGCGGCAAATCAATTTATTTTAGGCAAATGCACATCGAGCTGCGGGAATGGGAAATTTATGCCGTGCTTCGGCAGCTCGTTGTAGAAGCGTTCGTTATAATAGTAAAACACCGCCCAGTAGTCGGCAGTGCGGGTCCATGCCCTCACAGTAAGATCAACACTCGACCCTGCCAGCTCACCCACAAACACCTTGGGGTCGTAATCGGGCTTGGGCAACAACGCGGCCAATTGTGCGTCGCGGTTTTCCTCCCATTTTGCAATAGCCCCTTTGGCAGCCCGGTGACGGCGCAGAAGCTTATCCCAGAAGGTGCGACGGTAGGGTTTGTCGGCTTCAGCATCAAATGCCGGCTCTGCAGTAGCTGTGCCGGCTGCCTCATCGGCAGTCGTCCCGTCGCCTGTCACTTCAGTGCTCTCATGAGTCACGATGCCGGGCATAACCCGCTCATCGGCATCGAACATTTCAAGGATGGCAGCGCGGGCGGCATCCACATCGTCGCCGTAGGAGATGGAAACCGTCCACGACACACGGCGGTAGTCCTCACGGGTCCAGTTGTTGACGCTTCCGGTTGACAGCCCGCCATTGGGAATAGAAATCGACTTGTTATCGGGTGTGGTTATGACCGTGAAGAAAATCTGAATCTCCTTAACCGTGCCCGCATAACCCTGCGCCTCGATATAATCGCCAATTTTATAGGGCTTGAGCAAGAGGATAAGCACACCCCCCGCGAAATTCTGCAGGGTGCCGCTCAGGGCCATACCGATGGCAACGCCGGCCGATGCAAAGAGCGCGAGGAACGAGGTGGTTTCGATGCCGAGAATACCTATCACCGTCACTATCAATATGAAATAAAGCACCATATTGATGAGACTGAGCACAAACGTGCTCAACGAGCGGTCGATCTCACGCTTTATGAAAATCGACGATACCAGGCGGTAGATTTTGCGGATTACAAAGCGGCCGACGTAGAACACCACAATGGCAATGGCCACATTGATGGCGAACTTCACGGCCGAGTCGGCCAAACGGTTCAGCAAATCCTCCAGCGACAGTGACTTAAGCATAGCCACATCGCCCGCGATTTTGCCTACCCCTTTGGCAACGGCATCGTCGGAGGGTTCCGACTGAATCAGCAGCGATTGAATATTGAGGAAATTAATCAGCATATTGCAGTATTAAAAAATTGAGGCTCAAACAGAAGGTTAAAACAGGGTTGAAACAACATCGTTCCACCACTTCAGATTGCTGTAGTTATTGGTCGCGGCACCCTGCGCACTCCTTAATATATAAGCAGTCATGCCGCAGTGCCTGTTGATTTTCACCTCGTAGGCAGCCGAGTTGTAGGCATCGCGCTGCCAGAGCCACGGGGTAGCGGCACGATAAATCACACAGTTGTCTATCGCCTGCGAGGCTGCGGTGTAGGCTGCCGATGCCTCGGGAGTTCCCGCCGCCTGTGCAAGCGCTTCAAGATAGTTGTCGAGATCGTAGAAGTCTCCGTAATAGGAATCGCGCGACGAGACATATTGCTGAATGCCGGCTGTTGACGTCAGCACAGGGTGCATGGCAAAAAGCTTGCGCACAGCCTCGGCAAGCTCGGTAAGGGCCGAGGTGTCAATAACCGACATTGTACAAGTGCGGGCATTTCCGGTAAGCGCGTCATAGGAGTTGAATGTGGCTTGCGCCGCGCCGGCAACATCGGCTTCATCCTGCATGAGATGCGGAAGCGTCAAATCGTAAGGCATTCCGTCGGCAGGGAGCTCCGAAACCGAAGCCACCACAACCGGGGTCACATCGCGGAGCTCATAGAAAACCTCCACGCCCCCCATGAAACAGCAGTCGAAGTAAACAAAATCGAAATTCTCACCCTCCAGCACCCGCGCAAGGGTTGTCACATTCATGCTTCTGCCGCGGTCTTCACCGAAGGCGCGTTTTGGCGAAGATTCGTCGATGCCGTGTTCCAGCCATCCGCTTGCATGGCTCCACAGCACGATGCCGTAATGAGCCGCCGGCGCAAATTCGCGGCAGTCGGCAATAACAGTTTTCATCGAGGCCGACTCAACCGCCGAAAATGAGGATGTGTAGCTCTTGAGCGTTTCAATTCCCGAAGCTGTGACCTCTTTCAGAGCCGGAACGCCATTTTGCGGAGAATGGAACAACAGCAACCTGTTGGAGCCGAAACAGCCGCTTTTGGCCGCACGCTGCATCTCCTCAATATCGGCTGTATCGAAATCGTAAGTGCCCAGCGAATTGCGCGCCACCATGTAAACGAGCACCGTGCGCCCCGCTTCATCACCATCCTCCACCGGGCAAATCACCGGTTTCTGTGGCTCGGGGTCGGGAGTGGGGTCGTCATCGTTGGAGCATGCCGCCAGAAACACCGGCAGGCACATGAGCAACATTCGCAAATATTTTCTTGATTCAGAGAAGAGAGTTTTCATAATTTGTATTCATTTAATTTGACCAGCTACTTAAAAGGCTAATCACATTAAGATTGAGAGTGGGGCTTTTATCGCTCGGCACGCATCGGATTTGAGAGGAAATCGGCATAGGAAAGGCGCAATCCCTCCTCCAGTTCAGTTTTATAGCACCATCCCAATTCGCGGCTTTTCGACACATCGAGAAGTTTGCGCGGAGTGCCGTTTGGCTTGGAAGTGTCCCACTTTATTTCCCCCTCATATCCCACAACCTTTGCCACAAGCTCGGTGAGTTGTTTTATCGACAGTTCCTTGCCTGTGCCGGCATTGACCGTTTCATTCCCCGAATAGTTATTCATCAGGAACACACAGAGATTGGCGAGATCGTCGACATAAAGAAACTCTCTGAGCGGACTCCCGTCGCCCCAGCAAACCACACTTGGCGCCCCTTCAATTTTCGCCTCATGGAACCGGCGGATAAGCGCCGGCACCACATGCGAATGTGTGGGGTGATAGTTGTCATTAGGGCCATAAAGGTTGGTAGGCATAACACTGATGAAATCAGTGCCATACTGCCGGTTGAGGAACTCGCAATATTTCAGACCTGAAATTTTCGCGAGCGCGTAGGCCTCGTTGGTCTTTTCAAGTTCGGAGGTGAGGAGGCAACTTTCCTTCATGGGCTGAGGAGCCATGCGCGGATAGATGCACGACGAGCCGAGAAACTGAAGCTTGCGGCAACCGTTTTTCCATGCCGAATGAATCACGTTCATCTCCAGAATCATGTTGTCGTACATGAAATCGGCCAACGCCGAGGCATTTGCCACAATGCCCCCTACTTTTGCAGCGGCAAGAAACACATATTCGGGTTTCTCCTCGGCAAAAAAGCGCTCCACCTCATCCTGACGGCAGAGATCAAGTTCGGCGTGGGTGCGGGTCACAATGTTGGCATAACCCTGCCGGGCCAGTTCGCGCATTATCGCTGAACCCACCATACCGCGGTGCCCCGCCACATATATCTTAGCTTCCTTTTCCATTTACCTTCTGACTTCTAAAGCCCAATGTCTTTCTTCTGACTTATAATGTCTGACTTCTGATTTCTGACTTCTAATGTCTCACTTCACAATCCCCTTTTCGAGATATTCGGCAAGATTTGTGCGGGCATACTCGCCTGCACGCTCCACGGCAACCTTGGCCATGTCGGCATCAACCATGAGATTCACAAGTTCCTCAAACGAAGTTTTCTTCGAGGGATCCCATCCCAGCTCACGTTTTGCCTTTGAGGGATCACCCCAAAGATTCACAACATCGGTGGGACGATAGAAATCGGGCGACACCTCAACCAGCACACGACCGGTTTTCATGTCGATGCCCTTCTCATCGGCACCCTCACCCTCCCATTTCAGCTCGATACCCACACGGCGGAATGCAAGCTGGCAGAACTCGCGCACCGAATGCTGCTCACCTGTGGCAATTACAAAATCCTCGGGACGGTCGTGCTGCAGAATCATCCACATGCACTCCACATAATCCTTGGCATAACCCCAATCGCGCATCGACGACAGATTACCGAGATAGAGTTTATCCTGTTTCCCTTGCGCGATGCGGGCTGCGGCGAGGGTGATTTTTCGGGTAACAAACGTTTCGCCGCGACGTTCGCTCTCATGGTTGAACAGAATGCCCGAGCAGCAGAACATGTTGTAGGCCTCGCGATATTCCTTCACAATCCAGAAACCGTAAAGCTTCGCCACGGCATAGGGACTGTAGGGGTGGAACGGGGTGTTCTCATTCTGCGGCACCTCCTCCACCTTGCCATAAAGCTCGGAGGTTGATGCCTGATAGATGCGGCAACTGTTGGCCAGACCGCACATTCTCACAGCTTCGAGCACGCGCAACACACCCACCGCATCGGCATTGGCGGTGTATTCCGGAGCATCGAACGACACCTGCACGTGGCTTTGCGCGGCAAGATTATAGATTTCGGCCGGCCGGATTTTCTGAATAATCTGGCAAAGGCTCACCGAATCGGTCACATCGGCATAGTGGAGATGGAAATTCGGCGTCCCTTCGAGATGAGCGATGCGCTCTCTGAAGTCGACCGACGAACGGCGTATTGTGCCATGAACCTCATAGCCCTTTTCGAGCAGAAATTCAGCCAGATAGGAGCCATCCTGACCGGTGACACCCGTTATTAACGCTACCTTACCCATAGTTGCGGAGTGGTGTTTTGCTGACAATCAAGCCTTCGCTAAAGACTTGTGTCAGATATGGTTTGTTTAAAACATGAGGGTGATGGATGAGAAGTTCCCCATCGGCATCACCCTCACTGATATTTTAATTGCACATTGTGCTCAACGGCTCAGGCAAATGCCGACATGAGAGTCTGGCAAGCCTGATCGATGCCTGCGGCATCCTTGCCGCCGGCCTGAGCGAAACCGGGCTGACCGCCGCCGCCCCCCTTGATGGCCTTGGCAGCCTCACGCACCATCTGCGAAGCGTTCATGCCGCTTTCAACAAGGTCGTTGGTGAGCATCACGGTGAGCAACGGTTTGTTGGCCACGTCGGTTGTGGCACCGATAAATGCAGTCGATTCGGGAGAAGCCGCGCGCACTGCAAATGCCACATTCTTCACAACGTCGGGCACACGCACACCGGTGAGCACCACAACTTTGATGCCGTTGCGAACCTCGGCGCTGTCGATGAGAGCTTTGGAGAGCATGGCGATGCGCTCTTTCATGTATTCCTCGGCCTGCTGACGCAAATCGGCGTTTTCCTCGATTGATTTTTTGAGGGCAGCCACAACATCGGGGGCATTGTGGAGCATCTGGCCGATTTCACGCATTGTGTCGGTCATGTTGTCAACGGCATTCTCCACCTTTTCGCCTGTGATGGCCTCGATGCGGCGGATGCCTGCGGCAATGCTGCTTTCCGACACGATTTTAATCATGCCGATGTTGCCGGTGTTGTCAACGTGGGTGCCACCGCAAAGCTCAACCGAAGAACCGTAGCGGATAACGCGCACCTCGTCGCCATATTTCTCACCGAAGAGGGCCATAGCGCCCATTTCGCGGGCCTCGGCGATGGGCACATTGCGGCGTTCGTCGCGGGCAATGGCCATGCGCACCTTCCGGTTGGCAAGATGCTCAACTTTGCGAAGCTCCTCGGGGGTTACTTTCTGGAAGTGGGAGAAGTCGAAGCGAAGAAGTTCGGGCGACACAAACGAGCCTTTCTGCTCAACATGTGTGCCGAGTACCTCGCGCAATGCCTCATGCAGCAAGTGGGTGGCCGAGTGGTTGCACGATGTTGCAAAACGTGCGTCGGTGTCGATTGCGGCAGTGAATTCGGCATTCACGTCGGCGGGGAGCTTGTGGGTGAGATGAACGCCAACGCCATTCTCGCGCTTGGTGTCGAAAATCTCAACCACTTCGCCGGCAGCCGATGTGAGGGTGCCACGGTCGCCAACCTGACCGCCCATTTCGGCATAGAAGGGGGTTTGCGAAAGGATTATCTGATAGTATTCCTTGTTTTTCTGTTTCACACGACGGTAGCGCAGAATGCGTGCGGGAGCCGAAGTGCAGTCGTAGCCAACAAATTCCTGCTCACCTTCATTAACGGTGACCCAATCGGTTGCCTCAACGGCGGCGGCATTGCGGGCGCGGGTTTTCTGAGCTTCCATCTCTTTGTCGAAACCGGCCTGGTCGAGTGTCATGCCGTTCTCCTTGAGGATGAGCTGGGTGAGGTCGAGGGGGAATCCGTAGGTGTCGTAGAGCACGAATGCCTCGCTACCCGAAATTTCGGTTTTACCGGCCTTGCGGGCGGCAGCGATGGCGTTTTCGAGCAGGCGGATGCCGTTTTCGAGAGTGCGCAGGAATGAATCCTCCTCCTCTTTTGTAACTTTCATTATGAGCTCGCGCTGGCTCGGGAGCTCGGGATAAGCCTCTCCCATCGACTCGATGAGGGTGTCGATAAGCTTGTAGAGGAATGCCTCGCGCTGACCGAGGAATGTGTAGGCATAACGCACGGCACGGCGCAGGATTCGGCGGATTACATAGCCCGCTTTGGCGTTGCCGGGGAGCTGCGAGTCGGCGATGGAGAAGGCGATGGTGCGGATGTGGTCGGCGATTACGCGCATTGCGATATCGACTTTCTCATCCTCGCCATATTTTTTACCCGAAAGGTGGGCGATGCGCTCAATCATCGGGGTGAACACGTCGGTGTCGTAGTTGGAAGTTTTACCCTGCAGAGCCATGCAGAGGCGTTCAAAGCCCATGCCGGTGTCGATAACCTTGGCGGGGAGCGGTTCGAGCGACTGGTCGGCCTTGCGGTTGAACTGCATGAACACGAGGTTCCAGATTTCAATCACCTGCGGGTGGTCTTTGTTCACGAGCTCGGCGCCGTCGATTGCCTTGCGCTCCTCTTCGCTGCGGAGGTCGATGTGAATCTCCGAGCAGGGGCCGCAGGGACCTGTATCGCCCATTTCCCAGAAGTTATCGTGCTTGTTGCCGTTGATGATGTGAGATGCGGGCAGATGTTTTTCCCAGATGGAGGCTGCCTCGTCGTCGCGCGACAACCCTTCGGAGGGAGAGCCTTCAAACACTGTGGCGTAGAGACGCTCGGGATTCAGCCCCAGCACGTCAACGAGAAATTCCCATGCCCAGTCGATAGCTTCTTTTTTGAAATAGTCGCCGAACGACCAGTTGCCGAGCATCTCGAACATGGTGTGGTGGTAGGTGTCGAGCCCTACTTCCTCAAGGTCGTTGTGCTTTCCGCTCACGCGCAGACACTTCTGACTGTCGGTTACACGCTTCCACTTGGGAGCCTTGTTTCCGAGAATAATATCCTTGAACTGATTCATGCCCGCATTGGTGAACATCAATGTGGGGTCATCTTTAATCACCATCGGGGCCGACGGAACAATCTGGTGCCCCTTGCTCTGGAAAAACTGCTTGAAAGATTCTCTTATCTCTTTGGCAGTAAGCGGCTTGTTGCTCATATATGTTTTTATGATTTATTTCCTTTATTTTTTCGTTCCTCTCCCCGTTTTGAATCGACAAAATTACGATTTTTTGACTACTTTTGCAAGTGCACAATCACTTGGCTATGCCTTGCGACACACAAAGTTCAGGAGGGAGTGTCATAACGGCTCGTCCGGGTCGTCGCTTGCGGAATTCGGCAAAACCATTCTGACAGCACTCTCCCCGTTCAGACTCAAAAAGGAGGCATGTCATGAATTTTGACACATCACCTCAAAATCCCAACCTACAAAATCTTGGCCGATGGATACGCTTCAGAAAAAATACTACAAAATCAGAGAGGTTGCCGAAATCCTCGGTCTGCCGACATCAACCCTCCGCTTTTGGGAAAGCCGATTCACCGTAATCAACCCCAAACGCAACGACAAGGGGATAAGATTCTACACCCCCTCCGACATTGAAAAGCTGCGCATGGTGTGCTATCTTGTTAAAGAAAAGGGGCTTAAACTCGAAGCTGCCCAGGAGCAGATAAAGCACAACCACTCAGGCGTGTCGAAGCGTGCCGACGCCATGAACCGTCTGCGCGACATCCGCAACCGGTTGCAATCGCTGCTCGATGCCACCAACTCCCTGCGCTGACGCTCACCACCGCATTCCACTCCACAAAAAACAGTGTGTCGCCCGATTTTAAAATCTGTGGCGACACACTATTTTAATTTTTCTGTCTATTTTGCGATGCGTGAGCCGCACAAGGCTCCAATTCTTCCCCTTAAATCAATTAGAAAACACGTTTTGCACCGATGAAACGCGCGGCATAATAGGGTGCCGAGATGCGGTCGATTCTGATGCCGCCGCTTATGGCAGCGTGAATGAATGTGATTTCTCCTGTTTCGGGGTTGTTGTCAATGGCAATGCCAACATGCCCTACGCGGCCGCTGCGCGAGTTGCGCCCTGTGAAGAAGAGAAGGTCGCCGGTCATGACTTCATCGCGCTCGATTTTATCACCTTGATTGTACTGCGCAGCCGAAGATGCGCTGAGCGAATAGCCGAACTGCTTGAAAACATAGGAGGTGAACCCCGAGCAATCAAAGCCTTTGGGCGATTTGCCGCCGCGAACATAGCGTGTGCCGATAAACTTCTTTGCATAGGAAATCATGTCGGCAATCATCCCTGCGTTATCCTCGGCATCAACTCCTTCGAGAAGCTCCATCCCTGCGGCGGGAACAATCTCAAACGGATTGGTTTTGGAAATCGACGCGTAGGTCATTTCCCCTTCGGCAGCCTGAGCTGCAGTTTTCACGGTTGTTGATGCTGATTTCGCCGCAGGAGTTTTGGCCCCTATTCCCGGCGCGAGCAGGAACATGGCTAACCCTGTGACTATGGAGGCTAAGAATTTCGGCATTGCACTGTATCGGCAACCGGCTCCTCACGGCAACTGTTGCCTTCGATTTTAAGGTGGTAAAGATAAAGCGTTGGATGTGATTCGCATTCCTCAACGGAACTTTCACATTTCCAACGCTTGCAAAGTTAGCAAAAACCGAAGTGCGATTCAAGGCGAGCGCCCACAATAAACCTCATTTTATGTTAACAAGGTTAAAATCATGACCGCCTCGCCCACCTCACCGCGGAGATGATGCCATTAGAAAAGCCAGGCTGCTGTAACCGTCCAGAAACGGTTTTTGCCATCGACAGGATTGGGCCCGTAGAGCGCCGAATCGCCCGATGCCGAATCGTTGATGCCTAAACCATAGGAGGCGGCAAGCTCAACTTTATTTACGATTTTCACACCGAATCCGAAGTTCCACGCAAAGTCGAACGACTTGTTGTTCCACGCATTCTTGACATTCTGGTTCGACACAAGGAACGAGAAGTCGGGACCGGTGGAGAGGAAAGGTGTCACAAACTTACCAATCAGTGGCAAACCGATGTTATAGCGGAAGTTAAGGGGAATTTCAATGTAGTCGCGGCTTACGTTGAGCGCAGAGAAATCGCCGGTTGCCTGATTGGGGGCATCGGAATAAACACGGCTGCTGCGATGGGTGTACATCACCGACGCATCGAAGCCCACGTTGATGATGGGAGCGATAAACTGCATGGTAACACCGCCTGTAAAGCCCGAACGGTTAGAGCTCGAAAAAGCGCTCTCATTGAATTTCATTTCGTTGATGCTCACACCGGCCTTTACACCGAAACGCAAGGGTGATGCAGCCTCAGCCTGCTGGCCGAATGCAAAAAACAACGCGACAGCAGCCACTGCCGACGCAAAAAATTTAGTAATTCTGTTCATGATTTAGAGTGATTTTTACTTTGATTCAAACGAACGTGGGATGCCGCATTCAACCGGGATGCCTATACGAAACATTCCCGGGGGCAAACCATCTTATATAGAACACAAATATACGAATATTTAATTATGCGCGCTTCCCCATCTGCAAAAAAACAGCTAACTTTGTGAATAACTACTCTCTCCTTTTATATTAATATATAACAACCGACCACCGCCGTAGCACCACAATCCACAGGGTTACGAAACATGCCGGTCGGACCCTCCACCAACTTCTACAAAAAAAACATGACACCTGAAGAACATATCAACCTCGAAGAAAAAGTAGTGGCCATGCTAAAAACGGTGTTCGACCCCGAAATTCCGGTCGACATCTACAGCCTGGGGCTAATTTACAAAATCGACCTCTCCGACGAGGGGGACCTCACAATCGACATGACCATGACCGCGCCATCATGCCCCATGGCCGATTTCATTGTTGAGGATGCACGCATCAAGCTCGAATCAATCGAGGGGATTAAATCGGTGACAATCAACGTGGTTTTCGAGCCCGAATGGACAAAAGACATGATGAGCGAAGAGGCCAAGCTCGAACTCGGATTCCTCTAACCCCACCAAACAATCAACCTGCAGCAGTGAACAAAAAGGCATATTTCATTTCCGACCTGCACCTCGGAGCCTCCTATATGCCCGACCCGCGGGCTCACGAACAACGGGTGGTGAAATTTCTCGACTCCATCGCCGACGATGCCGCCGAACTCTACCTATTGGGCGACATACTCGACTATTGGTATGAGTACCGCACAGTGGTGCCCCGCGGATATATACGCTTTTTCGGAGCCCTCGCCCGCCTGGCCGATGCCGGCGTGAAAATCACATGGTTCATAGGCAACCACGACATCTGGCTGTTCGACTACCTGCGCGACGAAATTGGGATAGAGATTGTCGACGGGTATATTATAAAGGATATTCTCGGCAAACGCTTTTTCCTTAGCCACGGCGACGGCGTGGGGAAACTCCCACCGACGTTCCGCTTTCTGCGCGCAACATTCCGCAACCGTGTGTGCCAGAAGCTCTACTCGGCCATCCACCCGCGGTGGACAATCCCGTTTGCCCACCGATGGTCGAACCACTCGCGCGATTATGCCAACTCAAAGCCAGTGTTTGAGGGGGAACAGAACGAGCCGCTAATCGCTTTCTGCCGTGACTACCAGGCCAACCATGCCATAAAAGTAAGCTATTTCGTGTTCGGCCATCGCCACATATTGCTCGACTACCCGTTGGGCAACGGTGACGGCACAGTAATTATTCTCGGCGACTGGATTCACCACAACTCTTTCGGTGTTTTCGACGGCGAAAACTTCACCCTTCACCTTTTCGACAGCACTACTCCCGGCACTCCCAATTCACAACACTTTTTGGCAAAAAGTCAGAGCAACGCCTAAATTTAACTAATTTTACACAATGTAAATCAATTTTACCATTTAGGCGAAAACGCTGAATTTCAGCCGAAAAGATTTCAAACAAGAACATCGCATCCGAAAACAGGCCGAAAAAGCATGTCGTAAAACATAGAAAATCATTTTGCCGATAGTGCTAAAAACTCGACCTTTGCATCACAAACCTAAAACAATCTTTTTTACCTTAGAAATTGTACCTATTGGAAACCAATAAGAGAGCGCTTAGTGATAAGCGCTCTCTTATTTTCATGTCATTATCTCTTTATTTATTATGCTATCGTCATGAGCTCTTCTAAGCAAAGGAATCAATATATAGTTTCAAAAATACGAAGAATTATTTTCTGAATTCGAGCAAGTAAATTCGGCAAAGTAAATATCATGTGTGCGTTTCTCTTTCAGTAGATGGAAGAATCGGTTTGCAAAGTTGAGCAGAAGGGGTAGCAAAGTTTCATGCCATATAATCGTTAAGGAAAGTTGCCTTTCGCATCGGTTGGCGGCGTGTGAAACTTCGAGGTGATCGCGCGGTGATTTATTTTCTTACATCACCGGCCGGGCCGTTGAAGCGAAGCCGTGCAACACTTCGGGTAGCGGGGATTTATTTGTAATCCTTGAGCATTTTCTGCAGACGCTGGCGGGCAAAGAAGATGCGGCTCTTAACGGTGCCGAGGGGGAGATTCATCTGCTCGGCGATTTCATTGTACTTGTAACCGGCAACGTGCATGGAGAAGGGGATGCGGTAATCGTCGGAGAAGGAGTTGATGGCATCGGTGATTTCACCGGCTGCAAACGAACCTTCAGGAGTGTCGAGACCCGATTCCTGGGGGAGGTTGAGGTGATAGAGATCTTCAGTCTGGTCGATGATTGTAGCCGAGCGCACAACCTTGCGGTAGTTGTTGATGAAGATGTTGCGCATGATGGTGAACACCCAACCTTTGAAGTTTACGTTCTCAACATATTTATCTTCATTGTCGAGAGCCTTGAGTGTGGTATCCTGCAGAAGATCGTAAGCGTCATCGCGATTTGAAGTCAGCATGTAAGCAAAGTTCAAAAGATTACCCTGAAGGCTGAGAAGTTTAGTTTGGAAATTCTTGGAGCTCATGATAGCGATAGTTTAGTTGTTGATTTTTAGTGTTGATTTTATAACCGTTTTGTGATTACATTGCAAATGTAGGCATGATATTTTATTCACCAAATTTTTTCGCGATTTTTTTTCATTATTTTTGAAAAAAAGTTTGCCAATAAAATTAAAATGCTGATTTTCAAATACTTAATTTTGGGTAAAAATATTTCACTAATGTTACAATTTAAAAATTCATCATGTAACACCAAACAACAAAGTTGTAATACGCTAACCTTCAACAATCTACATAATAAAACGCACTCTAAAAGACGCCGAAATCAAAGAAAGTTCATGGCAAAATTGAAAAACTGAGCCAAAATTGTCGCCATTAAGACCACATCGTGTCACATTTCAAGAAATTTGAAACATATTTTGTAACACATCTTGTAACAATATCCAACCCATTTGTAACAATGCGCCACAACTCCGGCAAATCCGCAGAAAAATAAAATACCGTATCGAACCAACAAAGTTGTTACAAAACCCCTGTCACAAACTGTAACAATTATTGTAACACAGACCGATTTCACACGTTTTTCGCCAAAAAACTTCCAACACAGCTACCACAATCCACTTTTCTACGGCCAAACTCACCTCTCTTTTACACACGCGACGCGCGCGTACTATATATATAAATAAAAGAACCAATACCTCCTCCGACATTATAGGCGGGAAGCCCCACACTTCCACTCACATTCAACCCACAAACTCACCAACATCATTTACAACATACGTTCATCAACCGCAGCCGCCTCGGCAGTCCCAACATTTATCATTAAAAAATCGCCCGCAAAAGCTGGTTTCTAAAATAATTCCGTATATTTGCGAAAAATACCGGTTGAAAATTTCCCTCACAGGCGCCTTCGCACTTCCTAAAAAGAAGCACGCGCCCGAAGCAGTTGATTTTCACCACCCAACCACAAAAGCAACATCAAAGCCATAACCTAAACTATCAGAGAAATGAAACAAGCCGATATTGAATGGACCTCTTTGGGTTTCGGTTACGTTCCAACCGATTATAATGTAAGATGCTATTACCGCAACGGCAAATGGGGCGAAATTGAAATTTCCTCATCTGAAACAATCGAGATGCACATCGCTGCCACCGCCCTCCACTACGGCCAGGAATGTTTCGAAGGACTGAAAGCATTCCGCGGGAAAGATGGCAAAGTTAGAGTGTTCCGTCCCGAGGAGAACGCCAAGCGCATTCAGGAATCGGCCCGCGGCATCAAGATGGCCGAGATTCCCACCGACATCTTCATGAAGATGACCGAGATGGTAATCCGCCTCAACGAACGCTTCATTCCCCCTTACGGTTCGGGGGCATCGCTCTACATCCGTCCGCTTGAAATCGGCATGACAGCACGCGTCGGTGTAAAACCCGCCGACGAATATTGCTTCCTGATGCTTGTTACCCCCGTGGGTCCCTACTTCAAGGAAGGCTTCAAGCCCACAAACATCTGCCTCACCCGCGAATACGACCGCGTAGCCCCCAAAGGCACAGGCCGATTCAAAGTTGGCGGCAACTATGCAGCCAGCCTCGTGGCCGGCGAGAAAGCCCACGAACTCGGTTATTCGGCCGTGCTCTACCTCGACCCGAAAGAAAAGAAATACCTCGACGAATGCGGCCCCGCCAACTTCTATGCAATCAAAGACGGGAAATACATCACCCCCGCCTCCGATTCAATTCTCCCCTCAATCACCAACGCTTCGCTCATGCAGCTCGCCACCGACATGGGGATGGAGGTTGAACGCCGCCACATCACAATCGACGAGATTCCCGAATTCACCGAAGCCGCAGCCTGCGGCACCGCAGCCGTTTGCTCACCTGTAGGTGAAATCCACGACCTCGACAACGGAACAAAATATGTAGTGGCAAAAGATGGCAAGCCCGGACCTGTGACACAGAAGCTCTACGACACTCTCAACGGCATCCGCCTCGGCGAAGTGCCCGACACCCACAACTGGAACGTGATTCTCGACATCTGATTCAACCCTCTCGTCAGCTGTCAACGCCAATCAACTCCACACAATGTTTGATTTTCAGCACATCATTGACAAATATTATCCCGCAGGCACACCCCTGCGGGATATTTACACCCGTCACTGCCGCTCGGTGGCCGACAAGGCGCTCGCCGTGGCAAAAGCCAGAAACCTGCAGCTCGATCCGGCGCAGATAGAAGCCGCCGCCATGCTTCACGACATAGGCATATTCCTCACCGATGCTCCCGGCATCCATTGCCACGGCACAGAACCCTACCTCACCCACGGACGCATCGGTGCCGACCTGCTGCGCCGCGAGGGAGCTCCCGAGAAGTTGGCCCGCGTGGCCGAACGCCACACCGGAGCCGGCCTAACCACCGATGACCTCTCCCGCATGAACGGCCTGCTCCCCGCCGACCGCTCCTACATGCCCGAAAGCCCGCTTGAACGCCTGGTGTGCTATGCCGACAAATTCTACTCCAAGAGCGGCGACATGCAGGAAAAACCATTCGACCGCGTGCTGCGTTCGCTGGAGAAATTCGGCCCCGACACCGTGAGCAGGTTCATGCAACTCCATAGCGAGTTTGGCAACACAAGCGCGCCCACGGATGCAACAGATGCATAAAAATTCACACGCGCCCACACTCCACCCATTTTTCAGAGCATATCGCCTGCTTTATTAGAGATTTTTTCACTACTTTTGCAAAGTTTTTGCATGACTGCGCCCGATGCACGGCTCATGCAACATCATTCACTTCACAACCACAACCAACTCCCGCTCGCGGAGAACCCTACCAACGTCAACGTTAAAAGCAACATGGAAAGGAAAGTAAGAGTTAGATTCGCTCCCTCACCCACAGGCCCGCTCCACATCGGTGGTGTGCGCACGGCACTTTACAACTACCTTTTTGCCCGCCAGCACGGAGGCGACATGATTCTCCGCATCGAGGACACCGACTCCAACCGCTTTGTTCCCGGAGCCGAGGACTACATCAACGAATCACTCGCATGGCTCGGCATCAAGATTGACGAAGGTGTGCGCGAAGGTGGCAACTACGGCCCCTACAAGCAGAGCGAGCGACGCGACATCTACCGCGAGCATGTGAAACAACTGCTCGATGCCGGCAAAGCCTACATCGCTTTCGACACCCCCGAGGAACTTGAGAAAGCACGCGCCGAACAGGCCAACTTCCAATACGACGCCCGCACCCGCGGCTCAATGCGCAACTCACTCACACTCCCCAAAGAGGAGGTTGAGAAACTCATCGCCGAAGGCACCCCCTACGTGGTGCGCTTCCTCATCGAGCCCGGCCGCGATGTGGAGGTCAACGACCTCATCCGCGGCAAAGTCACAATCAACTCAAGCATTCTCGACGACAAGGTGCTCTACAAGAGTGCCGACGATCTCCCCACCTATCACCTCGCCAACATCGTCGACGACCACCTCATGGAGGTAACACACGTAATCCGCGGTGAGGAATGGCTCCCCTCGGCACCCCTCCACGTGCTCCTTTACGAGGCATTCGGATGGGCCGACACACGCCCCGACTTCGTTCACCTGCCCCTGCTGCTCAAACCCGACGGGAAAGGGAAACTCTCAAAACGCGACGGCGACCGCCTGGGCTTCCCCGTGTTCCCTCTCGAATGGCACGATCCCAAGAGCGGCGACATCTCCTCGGGCTACCGCGAGAAAGGCTATCTCCCCGAAGCCGTGATCAACTTCCTGGCTCTGTTGGGATGGAACCCCGGCGACGACACCGAGCTGATGAACATGGACGAGCTCATTGCCAAATTCTCGCTCGACCACTGCTCGAAATCGGGCGCACGCTTCGCATTCGAGAAGGGGAAATGGTTCAACCACGAATATCTCATGAAGATGCCCGGCAGCGAGCTACTGCGCCTGTTCAAGCCGGTGATGGAAGCCAACGGAGTGAATCCCGCCAACTTCACCGACGAATACATCACCCGCGCAATCGACATGGTCAAAAGCCGCGCCAACTTCGTGAGCGACCTCTGGGATCAGGGAAAATTCTTCTTCACCCGTCCGCAGGAATATGCCGAAAAAGATATCCGCAAACGTTGGAAAGAGGACACCCCCGCCATTATGGGCGAGCTGATTGAAGTGCTCCGCAACCTTCCCGACTTCGCCTCACAAGCCGCCGAACCGGAGGTGTTGCAGTGGATAACCGACAAGGGCTACCACATGGGCAACGTTATGAACGCCTTCCGCCTTGCAGTGGTTGGCGAATGCAAAGGTCCCCACATGTTCGACATCACCGAGCTGATGGGTTGCGACGAGACAGTTGCCCGAATTGAGGCAGCAGTGAAAAACATCCAACCGGCCGAAGCTTGACCCCGGGGCACCCGCCCGCTTCCCGAAGCACCCATTCTCACGAAAACGCGCACCATTGAATCAGCTCTATAACACCGGAATCAAACTTTATGAACTGGCAGCCCGTGCAGCGGCCCTGCGCAGCGCGAAAGTTCATAAAATGATACGCGGCCAGCGACGCACCCTCGACATTCTGCGCCGCCGCCTGGGCAACCGCCCGGGGTGCATCTGGTTTCACGCCTCGTCGCTGGGCGAATTCGAACAGGGACGTCCCATGATCGAGCGCCTGCGCCGCGAACACCCCGAAAAACCCATCCTCCTGAGCTTCTTCTCCCCCTCAGGGTTTGAGGTGCGCAAAAACTACCCCTTTGTCGATGCGGTTGTCTACCTCCCGTTCGACACCCCCAAACGTGTAAAGAAATTCCTCGATGCCGCCCGCCCCTCAATGGCGATTTTCATCAAATATGAATTCTGGGGCAACTACCTCCACGAATTGCGCCGCCGCGGCATCCCCACCTACATCATTTCGAGCATCTTCCGTCCCGGGCAGCGCTTTTTCCGCTCAATCGGCGGCATGTTCCGCAAAATGCTGAGATGCTTCGACCGCCTCTACGTGCAGGACGAGCGCTCGCGCCGCCTGCTGAAGGTAATTGGCGTTGAGAATGTCACAGTGGCAGGCGACACTCGCTTCGACCGCGTGACCGACGTGATGCACTCAACCGTCGATATCCCCGGTTTCCCCGGTTTCGGCGAAAAATTCAAGCTCCGCTTCATCGCCGGCAGCTCGTGGGAAGCCGACGAGGACATCTACGTGCCCTGGCTCAACGCCCATGAGAATGTGTCGTTCATCATCGCGCCACACGAATTCAACGAAACCCGTCTTGAAGCCCTGCGCAACCGCTTCAACGCCCCGGTAGCGCTCCTCTCCGAGTGGGTGCGCGAAATCAAACGCGCCAATCTTCCCGCAGGCGAACTCCCCGCTCACCTGAAACAGGTGCGTGGCATCATCATCGACTCTTTCGGCAAACTGTCGTCGCTCTACCGCTACGCCGACATAGCCTATATCGGCGGCGGCTTCGGGAACGGCATCCACAACCTCAACGAGGCGGCCGTCTACGGCATGCCTGTGGTGTTCGGTCCCAACCATGCCAAATTCAAGGAAGCTTCCGACCTCATCGACTGCGGCGGTGGCTTTTCAATTGCATCGAAGGAGGAACTGAACCACACCCTCAACATCCTCACAGGCTCCCCCTCGGCCCTGCAACAGGCAGGCGCGGCAGCAGGAAAATATATCCGCGACAACCTCGGCGCCACCGACCTCATCTACCGCGACCTCTTCTGCAAAGCCGAAGAAACCATCGCGCCCGACACTTCGGTGGAAAATGCCGACGACAACCGTCTCTAACCTCGTCAATACACTCCCAACAACACCGGGTAACTTCCCGCCGGCCCCTACCGGCTCCCCTTTGTGAAACAAATATCAGTAATCACCCCATCTCAGGCCATCCGACAATGAACAACCGCAAAACAAGGCTCCCCGAGATTATCGACATCCTCTCCCATCAGATTATCTCATCGCAAGAGGAACTATCAAAACAACTTGCCGTGCGTGGCCACATCATCACACAGGCCACCCTGTCGCGCGACCTCAAGCTGCTCAAAGCCAACAAAATCTCGGATGAGCGCGGTGGCTACCGCTACATCGTGGGGGAGGCTCACAACTACACCCGCAACCGTTCGCGCCAGCGCTCGTCGTCGCTCCCCTCCAATCATTCGTCGGTGCTCTCAATCGCCATCACAGGCAACCTCGTGGTTATCAAAACCCGCAACGGCTATGCCTCGGGGCTTGCCTACGACATCGACACCCTCGAATCCGACATTGTGCTCGGCACAATCCCCGGCGCCGACACCGTGTTTGTGGCCATGCGTGAAGGCACCCCGCGCAAAGACATCTTCACCCTCTTCAGCTCGTTCATCCCCGTGAGCGTGATGAGCCAGGCCGCACCGATGTTCCTCAGCGAATAACCCATCCCAACCCTCCGCGATTGAATAATCCCCACGCGGCCATTTACCTCAGCCGCATCCCTTGTTGATGGCACCGGTTTCCCCGCATCCGGCTCGCAGAATCGGCGCGATGTTTCGCGCGTATGCGCGCGTGTAAATAATGTGTTTTAACACCGATTTATTTTGCGGCTTAGCCCTTTTTTTGCTAACTTTGTAGGAGAAACGCCCCGCATGCCGCAATCATGCCCGGCATCCGTTTCGCTAAAATTTAAACCCAACAGGCGCGCCATTTATCACCGGCCCGGCAACTTCGGGAGCGACTTCCGCACCCCCGCATCAGCCCTGCCACGCACGCGCCAAATTAATTTGTTGACAAACATGTCAGAAGAAATATTCGAAATCGACGAGAAAAAACAGGAAGAGTATAGCGCCAGCAACATCCAGGTGCTCGAAGGACTTGAGGCCGTGAGAAAGCGCCCCGCCATGTACATCGGCGACATCGGCGTGAAAGGTCTCCATCACCTTGTCTACGAGGTGGTCGACAACTCCATCGACGAGGCTCTTGCCGGCTATTGCACCCACATTGAGGTGACAATCAACGAAGACAACTCAATCACCGTTGTCGACAACGGCCGCGGTATTCCCGTCGACATGCACGAGAAGGAACACAAAAGCGCCCTTGAGGTGGTGCTCACCGTGCTCCATGCCGGCGGTAAATTCGACAAAGGCTCCTACAAAGTGTCGGGCGGTCTCCACGGCGTGGGCGTGAGCTGCGTCAACGCCCTCTCCACCTATCTCCGCGCCGAAGTTCGCCGCGGCGGCAAAGTGTTCATGCAGGAATATTCGGCAGGCAAGCCCACATGCGACCTTCAGGTGGTGGGCACCAGCGACACCACAGGTACATCGGTGACCTTCAAGCCCGACGACACCATCTTCACCGTAACCGTCTACGACTACGAGACCCTCGCCAACCGCCTGCGCGACCTCGCCTTCCTCAACGCCGGCATCACCCTCACCCTCACCGACCGCCGCAACCTCGACGAGGAGGGGAACCCGCGCACCGAAGTGTTCTATTCGGCCAACGGCCTCAGCGAGTTTGTCAACTACATTGACAGCAATAAAGAATCACTCATCAACGATGTGATTCACCTCAACACCGAGCGTCAGGGCATCCCCGTTGAAGTGGCTCTCACCTACAACACCTCCTTCAACGAAAACATCTACTCGTTCGTCAACAACATCAACACCATCGAGGGTGGTACACACCTCACCGGCTTCCGCCGCGGTCTCACCTCCACCCTCAAGAAATATGCCGACGACAACCGCCTGCTCGAAAAGAGCAAGGTGGAGATTTCAAGCGACGACTTCCGCGAAGGTCTCACCGCCGTTATTTCAGTGAAGGTGATGGAACCCCAGTTTGAGGGGCAGACCAAAACCAAGCTCGGCAACAGCGAGGTTATCGGTGCCGTGCAGACAGCTGTGAGCGACGCCCTCCGCACCTACCTTGAGGAACACCCCAAGGAAGCAAAGACTATCGTTGAGAAAGTGGTGCTCGCCGCACAGGCCCGCCACGCCGCCTACAACGCCCGCGTGAAGATACAGCGCAAATCGCCCCTTTGCGGCGGCGGCCTCCCCGGCAAACTCGCCGACTGCTCGAGCCGCACAGCCGAGGAATGCGAAATCTTCCTCGTCGAGGGTGACTCGGCAGGCGGAACAGCCAAGAGCGGCCGCGACCGCCGTTTCCAGGCCATTCTCCCCCTCCGAGGCAAAGTGCTCAACGTGGAGAAAGCCATGGACCACAAAGTGTTCGACTCCGAGCAGATTACCAACATTTTCCGCGCCCTGCGCGTGACAATCGGCACCGAGGACGACCCCAAGGAGGCAAACCTCTCGAAGCTCGCCTACCACAAGGTGATTATCATGACCGATGCCGACGTCGACGGCGCCCACATCGCCACCCTGCTCATGACCCTCTTCTTCCGCCGCATGCGCCCCATCATCGAGAAAGGCTACCTCTACCTCGCCACCCCGCCGCTCTACAAATGCACAAAGGGTAAAATCGAGCAATATTGCTGGACCGAACAGCAGCTCCAGGCCTTTATCGACGAACATGGCGACAAAACCAAGGTGCAGCGCTACAAAGGTCTCGGTGAGATGAGCGACCAACAGCTCCGCGACACCACCATGTCGCCGGAACATCGCCTGCTCAAGCAAGTGCAAATCAGCGATGCCGCCGAAGCCGACCGCATTTTCTCAATGCTCATGGGCGAGGATGTGGCGCCACGCCGCGACTTCATCGAAGCCAATGCCAATTATGCCAATATCGACGCCTGATGCGATAACATTTTTCTGCCGCCGCGTGTTATATTATCGAACCAAAACACGCGGCGGCAGCATTTAATGCCCCCGGCATTTACCTGCCGCCACAACACCCGACCGCCAACCACACACCGGGCGGCTACAAGTTCAAAAGAAACACGTTTCAATAAAAAAGACACTTATGTCAAAAACTAACCTGAAAACCACCGCCGACCGGCTGAGAAGTCAGATTGACGAATTCATCGCCGCACAGCGCAACAACACCTTCAACTACAAGCAGGTGTCGCACGCCATCGGCGCATCAACCCAGCAGGCACAGCGCAGCGTAGCTCTGGCGCTGGCACAATCGGCTTTCGACGGCGACCTCATCGAGGTTGAACCCGGAAAATATAAAACCGTGCAACGCAACAATGTTGCCACGGGCACATTCGTGCGCCGCTCCAACGGCAAGAACAGCGTCATCACCGACGACGACAACGAAACCATCTTCGTGGCCGAGCGCAACTCAATGCACGCCCTCAACGGCGACCGCGTGAAGCTCAACATCGCCGCCCGCCGCAAGGGGCAGGAGCCCGAAGCCGAAGTAATCGAGATTATCGAGGCCAAGGACCAGGTGTTCATCGGCACACTCCAGGTCGACAAAACAATGGCCTGGCTCAAAACCGACTCGAAATTCCTCGCCTGCGACATCTTCATCCCCCGCAACAAACTCAAAGGCGGAAAAACCGGCGACAAAGCCATCGTGAAAATCACCGACTGGCCCGACGAAGCCAAGAACCCGCGTGGAGCCGTGGTCGACATCCTCGGCAAAACCGGCGAGAACAACGCCGAAATCCACGCCATCCTCGCCGAGTACGGGCTCCCCTACAAATATCCCGAATCGGTTGAGAAAGCCGCCGACAAAATCGACGCCGGCATCACACCCGAGGAGATTGGCCGCCGCGAGGACTTCCGCAAGGTAACCACATTCACCATCGACCCCAAGGATGCCAAGGACTTCGACGATGCCCTCTCAATCCGCCGCTTACCCAACGGAAACTGGGAAGTGGGCGTCCACATCGCCGATGTGACCCACTACGTCACCCCCGGCTCCATCATCGACAAGGAGGCACAGAGCCGCGCCACATCGGTCTACCTCGTCGACCGCGTTGTGCCCATGCTCCCCGAGCATCTGTGCAACGGCATCTGCTCGCTGCGCCCCAACGAGGAGAAACTCGCATTCTCATGCGTGTTCGAGCTCGACGACAACGCCAACGTGCTCAACAGTCGAATTTGCCGCACTGTCATTGAAAGCGACCGCCGCTTCACCTACGAGGAAGCGCAGGATGTTATCGAAACCGGCGAGGGAGATTTCAAGGAGGAGATTCTCACACTCGACCGCCTTGCCAAGGCACTCCGCGCGCGCCGTTTTGAAAACGGCTCGGTCGACTTCGACCGCGAGGAGGTGCGCTTCGATATCGACGAGACCGGCCACCCCACCGGCGTTTACTTCAAGGTGTCGAAAGATGCCAACAAACTTATCGAGGAGTTCATGCTTCTGGCCAACAAAACCGTGGCGGCGACAATCGGCAAACCCGAGAAGCGCCGCAAAGGGAAAGCATTCGTCTACCGCGTGCACGACCAGCCCGATCCCGCCAAACTCACCGACCTCGCCACAATAGCCCGCGCCTTCGGCTACCGCCTCAAAACCAAAGGCTCCCCCGGCGACATCAACCGCTCAATCAACAAAATGCTGCGTGAAATCAAGGGCAAAGGTGAGGAAAACTACCTCTCGGTGCTCGCAATCCGTTCAATGGCCAAAGCCATCTACACCACCGAGAACATCGGTCACTACGGCCTGGGATTCGACTACTACACCCACTTCACATCCCCCATCCGCCGCTACCCCGACATGATGGTGCACCGTCTACTCGAACGCTATCTCGCCGGAGGGCGCAGCGTCAACATCGAGAAACTCGAGGACCAATGCCAACACTCGTCGGCAATGGAGCAGCTCGCTGCCAACGCCGAGCGCTCGTCGATCAAATATAAGCAGGTGGAATATATGCTCGACCACCTCGGCGAGCAATACACCGGCATGATTTCCGGCGTTACCGAGTGGGGTCTTTACGTGGAGCTCGACGAAAACAAGTGTGAAGGACTCGTGCCGATGCGCGACCTCGCCGACGACTACTACGATTTCGACGAGAAAAACTACTGTCTGCGCGGGCGCCGCTACGGCAATGTCTACCGCCTGGGCGACACAGTGAAGATTCGCGTGGCCAATGCCAACCTCGACAAAAAGCAGCTCGACTTCATCATTGTCGACCCCAAGGCAGCCGAAAAGGGCACCGACGACATGGGCAACACCGTAAGCGTGGCTCAGGCCCTCTCCAACACCCCCGCCCGCAAGTCGGCCCACATCACACGCCACGAAAAAGCAAAAGCCGCAGCCCGAAAAAGCCGCAGCTCCGAAAAAGCATCGAAAAGCAAATCAACAAAAAGCTCAAAGAACAAAGGGGACTCCGCACATCGCGGCAACCCGCGCATGCGCAAACGCTAACCCCCTTACGCATACCACCCGGCTACAATCCGGATGGCGAGGGTGCTGTCAGAATGGTTTGGATGGTAGGAGATTGTGGGCGAGGTCGACAGGAGCATACTGGAGTACGTGACTGCGACCGAATCCCGCAAGCGACGACCCAGACGAGCCGTTATGACACACCCTCAGATATTACGAATTAACATCATCAAGCGGACTTGCTGCATCATGCACAGTCCGCTTGTTTGTTTTTCCCCGTTTAGTCGAGACTTTTGATTTGCGCTTTCCTCCTGCAGCCACACTGTCAGCAGCCACTACCGCACGGCTTTTCGCCTCAGTCACAAGCGCCGATTCAACAGCGGGCGAAGATGCCGCTTCAGCACGGGCAACGGCGTGCCACTGACACCACACCATCACCGCCATCACAACGGCCAGCAAAAGCGCAAGCGCCACAAGCCCTCTGAATTCTCCGCGTGTTATCTTCATCTCACCATTGTGTCAATAATTGCAACTCAACATTGAGGCGGCTATTTCCACAAATCGAAACGGAAGCCGGCCGAAGCCTCAACCGACAGATTGCCCGACATGAGGGTGTGCTCCTTATCATAAATCAGCCCGAGGTCCCAGCGCCCCACAACTCCGAAAAACCATTTCTTGTTGTAGTTATACACAAGCGAGCCCCTCAGCAGGTTGCTCATGGCAAACGAATCCTTCACGTCGTCGGGGTCGTTGATATATCCGCGCCGCAAACCCATCGTTGGGGAAACCGACACACCCAGGCACCACCCGCGGTGGAACACCCAGTTGTAGGCATAACCCACACGAAGCGCATAGTTCTTGTTCTTCACCCGGTAGTTCGTTCCCCACGACGGCGGAAGCTCGGGATGAAGCTCGGCAAGCAAATCGGCAAAATCAAAGTCATATTTCTGCCCCCAGAACGACAGTCCGGCGTAGAGCGACCCCGAGCTGCGCTGTTGAATCTTGCTATAGGAGAAAGCCGCAGCCTGCGAATAATGCTTGTGGTTGAAAAAATAATAGATGTCGACGCCCCACGACGATGAATAAAGTCCGCTGAAATCGAGATTGGTGTGCTCAACCTCCCCGGGAGGGCCCATGCGACGAATCGTGGTGCCAATGTCGTTGGTGGTGCTGTAATAGTCAACCGCAAACAGCGAGCAGTTGAACTGAAAATTGAAACGCTTGCGGGCACGTTGCGCCCCGTTGAAATATTTGCCGATGTTCATGTCGTAGCCCACCGACACGGCCATATAGGTGAGGTAGAAACCCAACGTTGTTGACGGGTCGGAAATCATATCCATGCGATAGCCGTTGTCGAAGCGGAAATTATAGGTGTCGACCCACGAGTCGATGCGTGTCTTAACGTTCCACCGCTTTCCCGAGCCCTGCACGTAGGTTGAGTCATATCCGTTGAAAAAACTGTCGCCCCAGCGGTAGGTGTTCACACAGAACCGCGGAAACTTGCCCCATTGGGCAATCGAATCGAGCGACAACGACAGGGCGTGCGCCCTCTGCGGCATGGCCACAGCACCCAACAGCATCAGCAGGCACACACATCTGCACCTCAACATCCGGCCCATAAGCCCGCTAACGCATCTGCTCGACACCATGTTTGATTTCACACCACTTTAATATAAGTACACAGCAATTGCATAAACAATCAACATCGCGCCGGGAGTTTCGGGGCGATGTGTCTGCAAATTTACTAAATTCCTCCGACTCCCGAAATTCCGCCACCACCATCTTTCACATCACCCTTTGGGAGAATGCCAACGCGGGCATTGCCACGGCAAATGGCACCCCATCCTCACCACCATTTTTCTTGCCGCTTTGGGCATTACATCAACCGCGCCGTAACACACCCCGTTGTGTCGTCGGCAGGCAAAAAGTTACCGCTCCCGTTTTAACAGAATTTTAAGTTAATTTTTTAACTATTTTTAATGTTTATGCACGATGCATAATTATGCATTCAAAAATTTACATATCTCATTGACAATCAGTGGTGAAACGCGTGTATGTTCAAAAAAGATGTTTTTCAGCATGTCAGCCAAATGTGTTAAAGCGCGACAAAATAGCCATAGAAGTGTTTATTTTTTTGACATTTTGTATTACCTTTGCCAAACCTGTATGATGCGGAATAGCATCCCATCGTCGATAATTGCTGTTAAATCCACCAATCAAGAACTATCTAACTCTTTATGTTTAATTAATTATAGTGTATGAAAAAGCTGTTTCTATTACTGACGGCAGTGCTCATGACCGTGATTTGCGCCGTGGCGCAGACCAAAGTGGTCACCGGTACAGTCGTTTCAGCCGCCGATGACGAACCATTGGCGGGCGCCACGGTGCTTCCCGTCGGCGGAGGACAGGGCTCCTCTACTGACATTGACGGTAACTTCACCCTCACCGTGCCCGCAAAGGTAAACGAACTTACGGTTTCTTATGTGGGTATGGTAACCCGCAAAGTTCCCGTTTCGTCATCCAAGATGCTCATCAAACTGGAAGACTCCGCAACCAACCTCGACGAAGTGATGGTTGTTGCCTACGGTACCGCCAAGAAATCGGCGTTTACCGGTTCTGCCACTGTCATCAGCAACGAAGCTATTGAAAAAACTCAGGTGACCAACGTTCTCGACGCTCTCGCCGGTAAAGTTGCCGGTCTGCAGCTCTCGAACGCTTCAGGTGCCCCCGGTGCATCGAGCCCCACAATCCGAATCCGCGGTTTCTCCTCGCTCAACGCAGGCAACGCTCCCCTCGTGATTGTTGACGGCACTCCCTACACCAGCGACATCAACACCCTCAACACAAACGACATCGAATCAATGACCGTCCTCAAGGACGCCGCTTCCAACGCACTCTACGGTGCCCGCGGTGCCAACGGTGTCATCCTCATCACAACCAAGCGCGCTAAACTCGGCGAAGCCAAAGTGACTGTCGATGCCAAATGGGGTGCCAACAGCCGTGCCACTCAGGACTACGACTACATCAAGAACCCCGGCCAGTACTACGAGACCTACTACAAGTCTCTCTACAACTACGCTGTTGCCGACAGAGACGATCGTGAAGATGCCGAAGGCAATATGACCAACTTCGGCGGTCTCGGCATGACAAATGCTCAGGCTAACGTTTGGGCCAACAATAACATGATCAGCAGCGACACCTACGGCCTGGGCTACAACGTCTACACCGTTCCCACCGGCCAGATGCTCATCGGCCGCGACGGCAAGCTCAACCCCGCCGCCACCCTCGGCCGCCTCGTGAACTACAAAGGTGCCGACTACTATCTCACTGCCGACGACTGGTTGGATGCCGCCTATAAGAGCAGCCTCCGTCAGGAATACAACGTCAGCATTTCGCAGGGTAACGACAAGAGCAACTTCTACGCATCTGTAGGCTACCTCAAAAACGAAGGTATCGTTGCTGCCAAGAGCGACTTCGAACGCTTCAGCGCACGTTTGAGCGCCGACGTTCAGGCTAAGCCTTGGTTGAAAGTTGGTGGTAACGTAAGCTACAGCCGCTCCTCAATGTACTCCATGACCGACGAAGGTGAATCAGCCTCTTCGGGCAACGTGTTCGCCGCAGCCACCTCAATCGCCCCCATCTATCCTCTCTACATCCGCGACGGCCAGGGCAACATCATGGTCGACCAGTTTGGCAACACCCGCTACGACTACGGTTCGAAGGATAACGCAGGTCTTACCCGTCCTATCTTCGGCGACTCCAACGCCATCAGCGACGCAATCCTCAACACCGACCGCAGCGAAGGCTACACCTTCACCGGCACAGGTTTCTTTGAAATCCGCTTCCTCAAGGACTTCAAGTTCACATCCAACAACAACGTGAACCTCGAGGAAACCCGCTACTCCTCTGTAACCAACCCCTACTACGGCCAGTATGCTTCCTCTAACGGTATCGTTTCCAAGCAGCATGCCCGCGGCGTTGACTACACCTATCAGCAGTTGTTGAACTACACCCACACATTCAAGGGTGTTCACAACGTAAGCGCCCTTCTCGGTCACGAATACTACAAGACAACAAGCTACATCCTCTATGCTACCAAGAACAACATGTTCGACCCCAGCAACGATGAGCTTGCAACTGCAATCACCGAGGGTAACTCAAACTCCTACACCTCAGAGTATAACAACGAAGGCTGGCTCTTCCGCGGTCAGTATGACTACGACGGCAAATACTTCGGTTCGGTTTCGTTCCGTCGCGATGCCTCCTCACGCTTCCACCCCGACCACCGCTGGGGTAACTTCTGGAGTATGGGTGCCGCATGGATTATCACCAAAGAGAAATTCATGGAGGATATCACATGGCTCGACATGTTGAAGCTGAAGGCTTCCTACGGTGAACAGGGTAACGACAACATCGGCAACTACCTCTACACCAACACCTACAACATCAAGAACTCCAACGGCTACCCCGCCGCAACCCCCGCAACAATGGGTAACGAGAACATCTCGTGGGAAAAGAACGGTAACTTCAACGCCGGTGTTGAATTCTCAATGTTCAACGGCCGCTTCAGTGGTAACATCGAAGGCTTCTACCGCAAGACCAGCGACATGCTCATGTACTTCCCCCTTCCCCCGTCGTTCGGCTACACCGGCTACTATGACAACATCGGTGACATGACCAATGCCGGTATCGAAATTGAACTTAACGGCACACCTATCAAGACCCGCGACTTCACTTGGAATGTGAACTTCAACCTCACATGGTACAAGAACCGCATCTCCTACCTTCCCGAAGAGCGTAAGGGTCTGACCGCGCGCACCTTCGGCGACAGCTTCGGCAAAGAAGTCGAAGGTTACTCGAGCAGCAACTACTTCTATGGCGAAGGCCAGCCCATGTACAGCTTCTACACCAAGAAGTATGCAGGCGTTGATCCCTCCAACGGTAAGGCTCTCTACTACAAGACTGTGAAAGATGAAAACGGCGTTGAAACCGTTGAGACAACCGACTCCTACTCTGAAGGCAGCTACTACATCACCGGCTCTGCTCTGGCACCCGTTTACGGTGGTTTCAGCACTCAGTTCCAGTATCGCGACTTCGACCTCTCGGTAGCGTTCAACTACCAGATTGGCGGTAAGGTTTACGACAGCGGCTACGCTTCACTCATGGGCGTTCCCTACGCTTCGGCAAACAAGGGTTCTAACATCCACGCCGACCTTCTCAACGCATGGACACCCGAGAACACCAACACCGACGTGCCCCGCAACTACTTCGGCGACCAGTATGCCAACGCCTCTTCCGACCGCTTCCTCACCGACGCAAGCTACCTCTCGCTGGAGAACATCAACTTCGGTTACACTCTCCCGGCGAAAATCACCCGCAAGGCGTTCATCGAGAAAGTTCGCGTTTACCTCGCTTGCGACAACGTGTGGGTATGGTCGAAGCGTCAGGGTCTCGACCCCCGTCAGTCATTCACCGGCGGCAGCAACAACACCTACTACGCCCCCATCCGCACAATCTCGGGCGGTCTTACAGTTACATTCTAATATAAGACGACATAGCAATGAACACAAAATATAAAGCTCTAATTGCAACAGCCCTGGCAGCTCCCCTTATGCTGACCACCGGCTGTATAGAGGAGACCTTTCCAACCAACGGCGTTCTCCAGTCGCAGCTCGAAACATCGAGCAAGGCAACCGAAGCACTCGTTTGGGCGATGCCTGCGCACTTCAACACCGTAGGTACTGTCTCTACCGATCTCCACTTCGACTGGGGTGAAGGCTCGCTCCTCCACATCCGCGACGTGATGACCGAAGATATGGCCGTGACCCACTCGGGCTACAACTGGTACACCACCTGGGGCGACGTCACCGGTCTGGATGAGAACAAGGTCTACGTGCAGTTCATCTGGGACTACTACTGGCAGCAGATTATCACCGCCAACAAGGTGATTGAAGCCATCGACCTCAACACCACCAACGCCGACCAGCGCGCTCAGCTCGGTGCAGGTCTCTGCTTCCGTGCCTACAGCTACCTCGACATGGCCCGTTGGTATGAGTTCCTCCCCAACAACTACACATCATCGAAGAACTCCTACGGCAATGACGTGACCGGCTACACAGTGCCTATCATGACTGAAAAAACCACCGAGGAGGAAGCCCGCAACAATCCCCGTGTGACTCACGACGTGATGGTTAAGTTCATCAAAACCGACCTTGAGAACGCTGTGACACTGCTCAAAGGTGCTACAGCACGCACTTCAAAGGCTATCCCCGACCTCAACGTTGCCTACGGCCTTCTCGCCCGTCTGTATCTGTGGGATGCCACCTATCATGAAGAGGGTCTCCCCCACGCCGGCGAAGGCACAGCCACCGACCTCTACAACAAGGCAGCTGAGTATGCCAACCTCGCCAAAGGTTCAAGCACTCCCATGACTCAGGACCAGTGGCTCAACCCCTCCTCGGGCTTCAACACCATGACACCCTCTGCATGGATGTGGGGCATGACAAACATGGCCGAGGACCGCACCGTTACATCGGGTATCCTCAACTGGACATCATGGCTCTCTAACGAAACCACTTTCGGTTACGCTTCGGCAGGTGCCTTCGTTCAGATCTACTCAGCCACCTACCAGCGCATCAACGACCGCGACTTCCGCAAGCTCGCTTTCGTTGCCCCCTCCAACTCGTCGCTCTCAGGCCGTGAGCAGTTCATCGACCCCGAATTCGCAGCTGAAGAATTCGATGCCTACTTCTCACTGAAGTTCCGTCCCGCCGAAGGCAACATGGAGGAACCCAAAGTAGGTGCCTGCTCGGCAGTTCCCCTGATGCGTGTTGAGGAGATGTATCTCATCGAGGCTGAGGCCAAGGCTCACGTCAACGCAGCCGAAGGCAAAAAGCTCCTCGAGGACTTCATGAAAACCTACCGCTACGCAACCTACTCCACATCGGCAACATCTGTTGATGACGTGGTTGAGGAAATCATCTTCCAGAAGCGTATCGAGCTCTGGGGCGAAGGTCGCACATTCTACGATATCAAGCGCCTCAACTACTCTGTCAACCGTGCCAAATCGGGCTCCAACTTCACTCCCGGCTCCGACATGTATGTTACCAGCGGCCGCCCCGCATGGATGAACTGCGTGATTGTGCTCACCGAGGGCAACAACAACGTTGCCGTTCGTGAATGGAACAACCCCGATCCTACCGACACCCTCCAACCCGTCAGCTAATAGTCCAACATTAATCTGAATGACAATATGAAACTAAATAAATTAATTTCAGCACTTTTCGGTGGTGCCCTGCTCTTCGGAGCAGCGGCATGTACCGACGAGGTTGACTACACTCCCGCCGAAAATCTCACCGGCGAAGGCGTGTACCTCTCAGCCGATGAGTCGGATGTTGTCGACATCCCCACCGATGCCAGCTCCGTGTCAATCAACCTCTATCGTGTGAATGCCGATAATGTTCTCACCGTTGGTCTCTCGGGCCAGGTGCTCAACCCCGACGGCACACCCTCATCAGTGTTCAGCGTGCCCACCCAGGTAACATTCCAGGCCGGCCAGACTGTTGTTCCCATCGAAATCGGTGTGGAATTCGGCAGCGTTGTTCCCGAAGAGGAATACACCCTCGACCTCAAGGTTCTCGGCGACGACATCCAGAACCCCTACGGTCTGAACGAGCGCAACTACATCATCACCTACGTACCCTGGAGCGAATGGGAATATGTTGAAGTTGACAAGGACATCGCCTGCACCGTCGTGTTCAATTCATGGCTGTCGGGTACCGCAACAATGCCCGTGTGGACCCGCAAATCTCTGGTGAATGAAAACAAGCTTCAGTTCATGATTGCTGACATCACAACACTCGACCTCAGCGATCCTGAATTCAATCCTACCGAAGATTGCGATTGGTACTACATCCTCTCTGTTGACAAAACCGTCACCATCAAGGTTGATGACGTTGATTGCCCCGTAGTCACCTCCAACATCGTGGATGTTAACTACACGTTCTCGGGTGGCCAGAAAGCCTATTTCGCCGATGCCTACAGCCTCTGCACCGAAGTGCTCGGCCGCAACCACGAGGCTGCACTCGCTCTCATGAGCCAGCAGGGTTGGACACAGTCCTACTGGAATGAAGAAAAGGGTCTGATTACACTCTGCACCGTGTTCTACGCCCAGCTCGGAACAAGCGTTTATCCTCAGTCCGCAGGTGCCGAATACGTGATGTTCCCCGGCTACCAGGATTACTGGATGGAATTCAGCTACCAGGGCAACTTTGTTGACAAACTCGGCAACGAGCAGGCTATTGTTCAAGTTTCACGCAGCACCGACCTCGCTTCCTACGCTTACGTATGCAAGCCCGGCGTACTTTCGGACGCTGATATCAAACAGACTGTAGAGGAAATCAAAGCCGATACCGATGCAGAACTCGTCTTTGATGAAACCACAAATCTCACATTCACATTCGATGAAGATGGCGACTACACAATCGTTGCCGTTGGCTACGATGAAGGTGGCAACGCCGTTTACGACACATCTTTCACCTTCGCCTACAACACCGTGATGAAGGAATCGGAATGGGAATCGATGGGATGGTGCCTCTACACCGACGGATTCTTTGTTAATGCTTGGTACGACCCCTCCCTCGGTGGTCAGACATGGGACGTTGAAATTCAGAAGCACAAAACCCGCGCAGGCTACTATCGTCTCGTGAATCCCTATCAGGATTGGCCTCTGAATCTTCAGTACAACCTCATGGAGCTTGAACAGACATTCATGTATATCCACGCTGAAGATCCCAATGGTGTCTACATTGAAGAATTTGATTCAGGCATCAATTTTGGCAAAGCCTCAGGCGAATTAACCGGCCACAGCATCATGAATTCAGGCGCAGCTTTCCTCATGGCAGCAGGCAACTCATTCGAAGCTGTCAAAGCCAACGGATGGTGCGGCACACTGGAGAACGACGTGATTACCTTCCCCGCAGGCACATTGCTCTACTCCGAATCTGACTACAGCGGCGGCCCGACTTATGCAAACCTCGACCCCGAGAATCCCTTGTATGCTAATCCTCAAATAGAGAACCCCAACTTCTTCTACGGCGAAGGCACATTCTGCATCGACATGAGCACGGCAGCCAAGGCTCCCGCCAAGAACGCCCGCTCACACCGCAGCAGCAACGCCACCATCTCTCAGCGCCGAGTTATGGAAACTCCCGCCGCTATCAAAGGCTGGCAGCCCAAGAAAGGAATTCGTGCAACCAAAATGACTTCGCGCGAAATCGGGTCAGCACGCAACATCACCCTTACCCGCTGATAACTCCCGCGGCTGTTGAACATTCAGCTGCAAGTGAATAAGCATCCGGAGGCTGTGTCGAAAATGTCGACACAGCCTCCTCTTTTTGCCTATAAATCGCCGTTAATTGCCAAAATGACGGCGATTATCAATTTTTAATAGCCAATTGTCGCTCTATTTGACTTGGATTCACTAACTTTGTAAAGTGCAAACCAAGCTTCCGACGCAAACAGCACCATTAAAACGCTTAGCCGGACTCACATTTCAGCACAGCCATAAGAAACCCTACAAAGGAATCAATCAAATGAAGAGATTTTACGCTTTAACCATTGCAGCTGCCGGAGCGGCATTATCGCTCTCGGCGCAGAGCAAATTCGACCTCCCTGCAGCCATGCTTGTGAGCGACGCAGAAATCACCTCTCAGGCACACGCTCGCAGCCGTGCGGGCGAAACGGTCAACACTATCGACACACAAACCGACCCCACCGCAGCACGCCTTGTGCTCGTTATGCTTAACGACGATTTCCACGCATCGCAGCTCCGCGAAGCCGGATTTGATGTTGAGGATTCCGACTCCAAAACAGTGTTTGCCCGTCTCACTCCGGCCGAAATGCAGGAGGTTGCAAAATTCGACGGTGTAAAACAGATTGCCCTCGGCTACGGGGCTCAGCCGCTATTGAACACCGCCCGCGCCACCGCAGGTGTTGATGCAGCACATGCCGGCACCGACCCCGGCCTCAACGGCCACTCCTACACCGGTGCAGGCGTTATCACCGGCCTGATGGATGTGGGCATGGACATCAACCATGTGAACTTCCTCGACGCTAACAACAAACCCCGCACAAAAGCCCTCTGGACTATCCAGAGCTCAAGCGGCGTTGTAACCCCCTATCTCACCGAATCGGCAATCACCGGCTTCGACACCGACAACAACGAGGAGTCGCACGCCACCCATGTGCTCGGCATTATGGCCGGCAGCTTCAACGGCCGTCCCGCCGACCGCAACAGCGGCCTTATCTCCTATCTTAACCCGACTACAAAGAAACTCGTCAGCACATTCAACACAACCGTTCCCTACTACGGCGTTGCCAAAAATGCAGAACCGGCAGTGTGCATCGGCACACTCGACGGCAGCAACATCTCTCTTGCTGCAAAATATATTTCGGAATATGCAGCCGAACAGGGGAAACCTGCTGTGATGAACATGTCGCTGGGCAATAACCGCGGCCCTCACGACGGCACCGATGCCGAAAGCCAGAAGATTGCAGAGTATGGCAAGAAAATGCTTATCTGTATCTCTGCCGGCAACGAAGGCAACTACAACATTTCCCTGCGCAAGGTTTTCACGGCATCCGACAACACCCTGAAGTCAACCATTGCCAACAGCGCTACAGCTTCAGGCTATATCGACATCTGGGGCGACAACGCCTCTGTGCTGAAAGTAACTTTCGTGGCTGTTAACAAGCTCACCGGCGAAATCGGCTATTCCTACGAACTCAACAAGAATCTCGGCGGCCAGTCAATCTACATTACCGGCAACGACTACACTTCGCCCAACTATATCCACGACACCAAATTCAACCAAATTTTTGGTGGGAAGGGCGCCTTGATTCTCTCCTCCTCGGTTTCAGCCACCAACAACCGCTACAACGTCTACGCAAATGTGAGCCTGAAGGGTAGCGCCTCCAACTATGTGCCCGCCTTCATCATCGAGGGCTCGGCAGGCAACGGCGTGAACGCATTTGCAGGCAACAGCGGCTCACTTCAGTTCCGCTCCAACGGCCTCAGCGGCTATGTGAACGGCACACCCGACCAGTCTATCAACGGCATGGCATGCGGCGACAACGTGCTCATCGTTGGCTCCTACAACAATGCGGTGCAGGTACCAACCCTCGGCGGCATACTCACTTACAACGGCATGCAGCAAGGCGACATCAGCGCATTCTCCTCCTATGGCACCACATTCCAGGGCCGACAGCTGCCCGATATCACCGGTCCCGGCCTGGGCATGATTTCCTCCTACAGCAAATACTATGTTGAGAATAGCGCCCTCGGCATATCGACAGGCGATATGTCTGCATGGATCAACAACCCCAACAAAGTGCAGAACCAGGTGCGCAAGGACTATTGGGGAGAGATGAGCGGCACATCGATGAGTTCGCCGTTTGTTGCAGGCGTGCTCGCCCTCTGGCTTGAGGCCGACCCCACCCTCACAATGGATCGCGTAAAGGAAATCCTCAAAAAAACCGCCGACCACGACGAGTTCACCGCCGTAGCCCCCCATCGCTGGGGCATGGGCAAAATCAATGCTCTCGCCGGCTTGAAAGAGATTCTCGGCACCGGCTCGGTTAACACCGTTATGGCCGACGACGCCGACAAAAAGCTCATCATCGAACCCGTGGGTGGCAAATGCTACAACGTGTTTGTGGGTGGCACCGACGGCTTCACCGCCAACCTCTACAACATGCAGGGCGCCCTCACCGCAACCGCCTCAGCTTCGGGCAACAGCACCACAATTGACGCTTCCTCGCTCAGCGAAGGCATCTACCTCCTCGAAGTGCATGGCAAAAACATCCACACCTCGCGCAAGTTTGTGGTGAAGTAAAGAGGAAAGACAAAAGACAAAAAGACAAAAAGACAAAAGACGAAAGCGATAATAGCTTTTTCCTATAACACGGCGGGGCTGCACGATGTGCAGCCCCGCCGCTCATTATCTCTAACAGCAAGATTTATAAGATTTATAAGATTTATAAGATTTATAAGATTTATAAGATTTATAATAAAATCGCTGCAAAGAAACTCGGCATTGCATGCTGCCGAAGCATGCTTAAAAACAGCATCCACGGCAATAGTTTTTTCATTGTTTTTCAGTAGATTTGCCGCAGAGCGGATGATTTTCCGCACATTTTCCCGATACTAACCTTTAAATCGAAACAACATGATTATCGGAGTTCCCAAAGAGATTAAAAACAACGAGAACCGCGTGGGCATGACCCCCGCAGGTGTTCACGAGATGGTGGCTCACGGCCACAAGGTTTATGTGCAGGCAACCGCCGGCAACGGCTCGGGATTCTCCGACGACGACTACCGCGCCGCGGGAGCGGAAATTCTCCCCGGTATCGCCGATGTTTATGCGGTGGCCGAAATGATTGTTAAGGTTAAGGAACCGATTGAACCCGAATATCCGCTGGTGCGCAAAGGGCAGGTGGTGTTTACCTATTTCCACTTTGCAAGCGACCGCGCCCTCACCGAGGCTATGATTGCGTCGAGTGCGGTGTGCATCGCCTACGAAACGGTGAGGCTCGACAACGGGTCGCTCCCGCTGCTGGTGCCTATGAGCGAGGTGGCCGGGCGCATGTCGGTGCAGGAGGGGTGCCGCTTCCTTGAAAAGCCTCAGGGTGGGCGCGGCATTCTGCTCGGCGGCGTGCCGGGGGTCAAGCCGGCCAAAGTGCTGATTCTCGGCGCAGGCGTGGTTGGCCGGAACGCCGCACTGATGGCTGCCGGCTTAGGGGCCGACGTCACCATCGCCGACATCTCGCTGCCCGTGCTACGCCACGTGGCCGACGTGATGCCGCGCAATGTTAAAACGATGTTCTCATCGCGCCACAACATCGAGGCCGAGCTCCCCACAACTGACCTCGTGATTGGCTCGGTGCTCATTCCCGGAGCCAAAGCGCCTCACCTCGTAACCAAAGAAATGCTGAAACTGATGCGCCCGGGCACACTGCTGGTCGACGTTGCCATCGACCAGGGTGGATGTTTCGAGACCTCCCACCCCACAACCCATTCCGAGCCCACCTACGTGGTCGACGGCATTGTTCACTATGCCGTGGCCAACATTCCGGGCGCGGTGCCATTCACATCAACTCTCGCGCTGACCAATGCCACCCTACCCTACGCCCTGCAACTTGCCGACAAGGGGTGGCGCGCCGCCTGCGCCGCCAACATCCCGCTGCGCGAAGGGGTGAACATCGTCGACGGCAAAGTGGTGTATGAGGCTGTGGCCGAAGCATGGAATCTCCCCTTCGAGCCGCTCACACTCTGACTACCGGGCACACGGCGCTCCACGGCCGGACACACGCGATGCAATGGCCGGCAAGCAATTGCCTATAACACTATTTTTTCGTAATTTTGTGGCTGCGTTGGCGTTAAAAAAGCCGACGCGGCCACAACCATGTGGTTCACAGCTAACGATAACTAAACTTTTCCCGAAAAAAAAATATGGCATTGCAATGCGGCATCGTAGGACTTCCCAACGTGGGGAAGTCAACTCTGTTTAACTGTCTGTCGAACGCCAAGGCGCAATCGGCAAACTTCCCCTTCTGCACAATCGAACCCAACGTGGGGGTGATAACCGTTCCCGACGAACGCCTCAACAAACTCGTTGACATGTGTCAGCCCCGCAGCGTTGTGCCCGCCACGGTGGAAATCGTCGACATCGCCGGGCTGGTGAAAGGCGCCAGCAAGGGTGAGGGGCTCGGCAACAAGTTCCTGGCCAACATCCGCGAGACCGACGCCATCATCCACGTGCTCCGCTGCTTCGATAACGACAACATCACTCACGTTGACGGCTCGGTCGACCCCGTGCGCGACAAGGAAATCATCGACTACGAACTTCAGCTCAAGGACCTCGAAACCATTGAAGGGCGCATTGCCCGCACCCTCAAGCAGGCTCAGACCGGTGGCGACAAGGTGGCAAAAATGCAATATGAGGTGCTGCGCCGATTCAAAGATGCGCTCGACCAGGGGAAACCGGCACGCTCGGTGACACTCGACACCCCCGACGAGCAGAAGTTTGCCCGCGAGCTGTTTTTGCTCACCGACAAGCCGGTGCTCTACGTGTGCAACGTTGACGACTCCTCGGCCGTGAACGGCAACCGCTACGTCGATGCCGTGCGCGAGGCCATCGCAGGCGAGAACGCACAGATGCTCATTGTGGCTGCACAGACCGAGGCCGACATTGCCGAACTCGACACCTACGAGGAGCGTCAGGAATTCCTCAACGAAATCGGGCTGGAGGAGTCGGGTGTGTCGCGCCTGATTCGCGCCGCCTACGCCCTGCTCAACCTACAGACATTCTTCACCGCCGGAGCCGACGAGGTGAGAGCTTGGACATTCCTGCGCGGAGCCAAAGCCCCGCAGTGTGCCGGAGTGATTCACACCGATTTCGAGAAAGGGTTCATCCGCGCCGAAGTAATCAAATATGACGACTACATCAACCTCGGCGGCGAGCAGGGTGTGAAAGAGGCCGGCAAACTCGGCGTTGAGGGGAAAGAATATGTGGTGCAGGATGGCGACATCATGCACTTCCGCTTCAACGTGTAAGGTCGGCCGCAAGGCAATATGCCGCCATAAGGCGGTTGTTTACCACCGGTTGGCGGCATGTGTCAGAAAAAAATTTCGAGGGTAGTGTAACTTTACGCAATCCGTTTGCGTCAAAGATTACATCAAACGAACCGAACAATCAACAAAAAATCACATAATCTACAACAATGAAACTTCTCAACATGGCAATCGCAGTTGCGGCTATAGCCTCGACTTCGGGTAGCGCGCTCGCCACAGAGCACCTCAAAAGCGTTAACCCCGCCTACATCGACAATTCAATCCCCGTTGGTGAGGATTTCTACCACCACGTGAACAAGGGGTGGATGGATGCCCATCCCCTCTCACCCGAATATGCCCGTTTCGGCGTGTTCAACATCCTGGCCGATTCGGCCGAGGCCAACGTGAAAGAAATTGTGCTCAACCTCGGAGCTACCAACCCCGAAAAGGGCACCAACGCATTCAAAATCTGGACCCTCTACTCGCAGGGGATGGACTCGGTGCGCCGCAATGCCGAAGGCGCAACCCCCATTCTGGCCGACCTCAAGAAAATTGAGGATACCGACCACGCCGGAATGGAGGACCTCTTCATGTGGATGCACAAATACTACTCGAGTCCCTTCTTCGGCGCAGGCCCGATGGAGGATATGGCCGACAGCAACCGCTACGCAATGTATGTGAGCGGCGGCTCGATGGGTCTGGGCGACCGCGACTACTATCTGCTCAACGACAAGGAGAACAAACGCATCCTCGATGCCTACAAAAAACTTATCGTTGGCCAGATGATGAACGCCGGCTACAAGAAAAAAGATGCCACCCGCATCATGAACAACGTGATTAAGATTGAAACAGCCATCGCCGACTCGGCACTCACCCGCGAGGAGAGCCGCAACATCGTGGCAATGTACAATCCGCGCACTCTCGACCAGCTCAAAGCCGATTATCCCAACATCAACTGGGACCGCTTCTTCGTTGAGACAATGGAAATCGACACCCCCGCCGAATTCATCCTCACCGAGCCCAAAGGCCTCGAACAGGCCAACAACCTCATGGGCAAACTCACCGACCGCGAAATCAAGGACTACTATCTGTGGAAATATGTTGCACAGGCAGCCCCCTATCTGAGCGACAAATTCACCGACACCGCCTTTGAATTCTCCAAAGTGAAAAGCGGCGTGCAGCAGCAGCGTCCCCGCTGGAAACGCGCCCTCGGTGTGCCCGACAGCTACATGGGCGAAGCTATCGGCCGCCTCTATGTTGAGAAGCACTTCCCCGAAAGCTCCAAGCAGAAGATGCTCGACCTCGTGGGCAACCTCAAAGTGGCTCTCGGCAAGCACATCATCAACCTCCCCTGGATGACCGACGACACCAAACTCAAGGCCATCGAGAAGCTCAACTCGTTCACCGTAAAAATCGGCTATCCCGACAAGTGGAAAGACTACTCAGCAATGGAAATCGACCCCGCCCTCTCCTACTACCACAACGTGCACAACGCAGGCATGTGGCATCAGAAAGAGGAACTCTCGAAATGGGGCAAACCCGTTGACAAATCGGAATGGGGCATGACTCCCCAGACCGTGAACGCCTACTACAACCCTATGGCCAACGAAATCGTGTTCCCCGCAGCCATCCTGCAGAACCCCTTCTTTGACCCCGAGGCTTCCGATGCCGAGAACTACGGCGGTATCGGCGTTGTAATCGGCCACGAAATGACTCACGGCTTCGACGACCAGGGCCGTAACTTCGACGCAAAAGGCAACATGACCAACTGGTGGACCGACGAGGACGCCAAGAGCTTCGACGAACTCACCTCGAAACTCGGCAAACAGTTCGACGAGGTTGAGATTCTCCCCGGCCTCTTCGCCAACGGTTCTTACACAATGGGTGAAAACATCGCCGACCAGGGTGGTCTGCGCGTGAGCCGCACCGCATTCCTCGACGCTCAGAAAAAGAAAGGTGTTGACATCAAATCAGAAGAAGCTAAAATCGACGGTTTCACACCCGAGCAGGCATTCTACCTCAACTATGCCAACATCTGGGCCACCAACTGCCGCGATGAGGAAAAACGCAACCTCACAATCGGCGACGTTCACTCACTGGCCGAGAACCGCGTGAACGTTACCCTTCGTAACATCACCCCCTTCTTCGAGGCATTCGGCATCAAGCAGGGCGACAAACTCTATCGTCCCGCAGCCGAACAGGTTGTAATCTGGTAATCATCACCTCACAAAAAAAATCTCAACCGGGCCGCGTCAGCAACGACGCGGCCCGGTTTACATATACAGGTTTCGCAACTTTCATGCACTCAAATCGGTTATAATTATACAGCCCGATTCGGCTCTGACGAATCAATCGAGTCGGCCGGGCATGTTTTAAATCAAACAGCAGCCTAACACTAAAAACACACAACTATGGCCTACAAGATTATTGAAATCGAAGGTGTGGGTGAATCTTACGCCTCGAAACTCGAAGCCGCCGGCGTGAAAACCACAGCCGACCTCCTTTCACGCGCCGCAACCCCCAAAGGGCGTGAACAACTTGCCGAAGAAACAGGCATCAGCGCGAAACTGATTCTGAAATGGGCAAATCATGCCGACCTTTTCCGCATCAAAGGTGTTGCCGGACAATTTGCCGAGCTGCTTGAAGCTGCCGGAGTCGACACCGTGAAGGAATTCCGCCATCGCGTGGCCGCCAACCTCCAGCCCAAGCTCGTTGAGGTAAACGACAAAAAGAACCTCTGCAACCGCGTGCCGTCGGTTTCGGAACTCGAACGGATGATTGAGCAGGCAAAGGAGCTCGAACCGGCCATAACCTACTGATTCTGCAAGGGTGTGTCATAACGGCTCGTCCGGGTCGTTATGACAGCATCCTCTCTATCTGGAAAAGAAAGGCGTTGGCGGGAAGCAGCCACCGTTTAATTTTTGATGTGTGAAAGTTTTTTGCGACCTTTACACCACGAAAACGCAAACGCATCATTCATGGCAAAGCAGGAATATATCGAGAAAAACAAACAATGGCTGCGCGACAAAGCAGCCGAGACAGGCGTTAAACCGCTCGACAAGGGAATTTACTACAAGGAACTTTCCAAAGGCAAACCCGGAGGAGCCACACCCAACCGCAACAGCGTTGTGACCGTGCATTACACCGGGCGCACCATCAACGGCAAGAAATTCGACAGCAGCCGCGGGGGCGCTCCCCTCGCCATGCGCCTGCGCGACCTGATTCAGGGGTGGGTAATCGCCCTGCAGCAAATGCACGTTGGCGACAAATGGGAGGTTTACATCCCCGCCGAAATGGGCTATGGCAAATTTTCGCAACCGGGCATCCCAGGCGGCTCAACCCTGGTGTTTGAAATCGAGCTGCTTGGAGTGATGTGATGCAGCGTTGAAACGCGCAGCCAACGCACCTCCATTCCGCAACTCACACCAACGCAATTGCAACCATTGCCTACCGGTTAGGCTAAAAATTAACCTCAAAGAGCGAAAAGCGCACCTATTAATTTGGCAAGCTCGAAAAAATAGCATAACTTTGCACACCGTAAAGCCACAGCACATTTCACCTATGTGCCACAAAACCCGGAGTGGTGCTCGAGTGGCTGAAGAGGCACGCCTGGAAAGCGTGTATACCCCAAAAGGGTATCCCGAGTTCGAATCTCGGTCACTCCGCAACAAAACAACATCCGCCCGAAATCCCGCAAGCAGAATTGCCTGCGGGATTTTTTGCCATTAAACCAATAATGTCGCAAAAGATTCTTTATATTATTGCAGGATGTAACGGAGCCGGAAAAACAACGGCTTCCTACTCAGTGTTGCCCGACTTGTTGGAATGCCGGGAATTTGTCAATGCCGATGAAATAGCCAAAGGTCTGTCGCCGTTCAATCCCGAGTCAGTTGCTATTGAAGCCGGAAAACTAATGCTCCAACGCATTGATTTATTGCTAAGTTCGGAGAAAACATTTGCCATAGAAACAACATTGGCAACCCGTAGTTACGCAACATTGGTGAAAAGAGCGAAACTGAACGGCTACAGGATTGTGTTGCTGTTCTTTTGGCTGTCATCGCCTGAAATGGCCATAGAACGTGTGGCAAAACGTGTCAGCGAAGGTGGTCACAACATCCCGCGAGACACAATTATCCGTCGCTATTGGTTAGGCCTGCAGAACTTCTTCAACATTTTCGCTCCCATAGTGGACAGCTGGATGTTCTTCTCAAACATAGACGATACCACACTCTTGGCCACTAACCGGGAAATTAAAGAACAGGAATTATTTACTCAAATAACGAAATTATGTCGGAACAGGAAGAGTTGAACTTATATGATAAAATCTCTAACGGACTGAAAACATCCTATGAGAATTTGCTGCGTCGCAAAGCTGCTCTGGGGCAGGATATGGTATTTGCCGACGAGAATGGAATGCCGCGCATAGTTCCTGCAAAAGATGCGTTGGCCGATTATTTACACACCAACAGTTCCTCGGCCCACCACAATTAAAAGCCTTAAACGGGAGTTTATTCCCACACTCAACCTTCAACAAATATACAGCAACAGTGTGTCATGATACAAAATGGCACACTGCTGCTGTATTTTTGGTTAAACCTTTCGGCGTCAGAAGGTGACGGCAAACTGGCACTGGAGGCGGTTGGTGTGGAGGCCGATGCCATCGAAGCTCTTGCGGTGGCCGTAGTCATATTCGATGCCGGCCGACACGAAACGGTTGATGTTGTAGATAACATTGGCAGCCACGTAATCGCCGTAGCGATAGGTGTCGCCATCCACAGTGCCACCGGCTCCAAGCCAGTTGGTAACATGGCTGTAGGTGAGATTGGCCGATACCTTCGACGATAAATTCAGACTCAGGCCACCGGTAAGCCCCAGCGTTTTCACCATCGACAATTCGCCGGCATTGCCCGTGTAGGTGGCATCGAGGCCGAGGCCGTTATCGTCCTGAATGTAGGTGCCGATTCCACGGCCGTAGGCCGCGTTATACTGAAACGAAAGCGGGCCTGCGATGGTGGCCATACCCGACAGCTGCACTCCGAGTCCCACCAAGGTTGAATTCTTTTCGGCAACCAGGTTGCGGTACTGCATAGGGCGTACCAGTCCAGATAAACGCACATGCGATTTACCTGCCTCCCATGCATACTGCAGATAGAGAGGAATGGCAGGAATTCGCTGATTCACCACTGCATTGTAGCTGTCGGTTGTAAAACTTGCCGTTGGAGCATCAATACCGATTGCACCCGAAAAATTCTGTGTGAAATTCTGCAACCAATAGGCCGTGAACACAGTGAGGTCGGGATAACCGTTAGGACCCTGGTCATCAATGGTCACAGGCTCGGCGGCGCCGTCGTTGAACAGGGTGCTCGTGTAGCCGACTGTTAAACCGCGGTAACGCCCGTAGAAGTGTGAGCAAGTAAAATTCCCGTTGTTATCAAAATCGGCTTTCATGAAAAGGCCGATTTTATTGTCGGAGTGCGGCATGGCAACGATGTTCATATAGATTGACGATGTTTGCCATCCGAAACCGAGTGAACCTCCGTTGCCGGGAGTTGACCGTGTGATTGACGACGGAATGAAATCGAGGGTTGATGGCATATTGTCGCCGAAATCATAAACAGCCTCTCCGAGGAACTGTGCTCCGATACCGAGATAGAATTCGTGATCCTTGCCCACGATGGCAAAACGGGGCAGCCCGTTATCCTTAGCCTTTGAGGGGGCATTACTCTTGAAGCTCTTCTCAACATGCGAAGGATCGGCAGAGTCTTCATTGACAAATACCGTTACAACATCCTCTTCAAAATAGCGGCCGTCGCGCTGCGCGCTTGCGCCGAACGCCGATGCAATGCCTGCGGCGGCGAGGAGTAAAAGTTTGGTGTGCATAGATTAGTGTGTCTTTAGAAAGTTGATTTTTTACAACCCTCGTGAATAATATAGTTTAAATTATATACAAACTTTCACACCATTTTGATTTCCAACCGACGGGTTTTAACATTCGGAGCTTAATTGTAAAATGGTAGGATGAAAAAGTCCATTTCTTTCCTAATTGTAAA
>CAJUIT010000019.1 GCA_910586565.1 uncultured Muribaculaceae bacterium
GCATTGCCCATTGTAGTAAGACGAGCAACGATGAGCCTCACGCTGTATGATATGATAATGTCAACGGGGTGTATTTCTACACTCCGACATACGGATATCATACCCGAAAGGCGCCTATCGTTGCCTCATTCCTGACTACAATAAAGAAGTTGCTAAGTTCCGAATCGTCAAGAACAAGCGCTTGATAAACGCTCTTGGAATATTTATGCTTTCTCTTGAGGTTGTTTTGTCTCCCCAAGAGATGCGTTGGCAAAAATACAGAAAATTAAAAGACTGCGCAATAGTAAGGTAATGAAAAATTCAGAAAATTACAGTCATTACAGTCCTTGCTATCTCCGTCAATTACCGCCGAGCTACCATCGGAGTGTCACGGCAGCCGAATCAACTTTAACTCCGAGGGGCGGGGTTAGTTTCGCCACCCTCACCATTCCACCTGTCACTGCGGGGAAGCGTGAACAGAGCGCCCGGCGGATGCGGTCGGCAACATGCTCCAACAGGTTTGAAGCCACTGCCATCTCAGAGGTGATGATTGCGGCAATATCGGCATAGTTCACAGTGTCGGAGAGCTCGTCGGTAACTGCCCCGCACCCATCCACGGCATAATCGGCATGGACGGTGACCTCGAACAGGTTACCCACTTTGCGCTCCTGTGCCATCACTCCGTGGAACGCATAAACGCGCATCGCGTTAATCTCAATGGTGAATTTCATATCGGTGTTTCTGTGTAGTGCAAAGTTACCACAAATTTTGTGGGATAGGGGGAATTTGAGTAATTTTGTTAATAAATAGGAACATGCAGTCAGCGCATGTCGGTTGCCACTTGAAAGTGGAATTATTTTAACGAAGTTTTGATGGATACGATATATTTTTCGCTTGATAATCTGATGCCGGTTGTGTGGGCATGTTGCGGAGCCTCGCTTGTGGCGGCTGTGTGGTTGCTCGCCGTTTATCGGCCTTTGATAGCGCTCAAAGGGAAAGGGGAGCGCCAAGGGGCAGATGGTGACGTTGCCGATGCCGATTTGCCTCCGCTTTCGGTGATTGTGCATGCGTTTGACAATCCCGAGTCGCTTGCCGTGTTGCTCGGGAGTGTGTTCAGTCAGGATTATCCGGCACCGGTGGAGGTTATCGTTGTCAACGACGGATCCTCGGAAGATGTGACCGACGTTGTTAACCGCTTGGCGGTTGAGCACCGCAACCTCTACCAGACTTTTGTTCCCGACGAGGCGCATAACCTCAGCCGCAAAAAATTGGGTGTATCGCTTGGCATAAAGGCCGCGCGCAATGAATGCGTGGTGCTCACATGTGCCGAAAGCCGCATCGCTTCCAACCGCTGGCTGCGTGAGATGGCCGCACCGTTTTCCCGTGGCAAGGGGGTTGTGCTGGGTTTTGCTTCGCTGAAAGGATTGCGAGGCGCAATGACCCGTTTCGACGAGGCTCTGGTTGGCGTGAAATGGCTGTCGGCCGCATTGCGCGGAAAGCCCTATCGCGGCACGGGCTATAACATAGCCTACCGCCGTTCGCTCTTTTTCGACGCCAAAGGTTTTTCACGGTCGCTCAATTTCAGTCATGGCGACGACGACCTTTTCATCCATCAGATTGCCAACGGGGAGAACACCGCTGTGGTTCTGTCGGCCGACTCGTTGGTTGAGGTGGAATTTTTCGACCCCTCCAAATCTTTCCGAGAGCTTAGGTTGCGCCATAGCTTCACCGGACGCTTCCTGCCGAAGGCAACGGGGCGTTTGCTCGGATTTTCCACAGTTATGATGTGGGTGTGGCTGGCGGCCACTGTTGCGGGATGTGTGTTCTCGCTTCCAAACGCATTGCCCTCATGCTGGTTTGTGGCATTGATTCCTTGTGTGTGGATTCCGTTGGTCATGGCATGGCGCAAAACTTCCGCGCGGCTCGGCATCGGGTTGTGCGCATGGAAACTCCCCTGCCTGATGATGTGGCGATGGGTGCGCAACCTGCGCTTCAAGCTGGCTTGCGGGCGCCCTTCACGCCGCAACTACACATGGCTGCAGCATTAATGGTGTAATTTGTGCAATATTAAGCTGTAAACGCACTTATTTTATCTTTTTTTGCACCGGCGCCTGAAATTTAGCGGCGCTCTCGGCGTTTTGTTTCTTGAGGCGGCAAAGCCTCCGATTTTTACAACCTGACATAACCGATGAATCTGAAGAAAATATTGGCATTTGTGCTGATGGCCGCGGTGGCAGCTGCGGCTTTCGATTGCGACGCACGCACAAAACGGAAGAAAAAACGTAAACGCACCACCCGCACAACGAAAGTGGTGATGAAAACCCCCACTGCATCCGGCACGCTCAACGAGTCGGAGCCGTTTGTGGTGTTTGACCGCGAGCACCCCATCCCCAAAGGTCTCGACAACAAGGTGATTGCCGTGTGGCAAAGTCACGGGAAATACTACGATCAGGGGGCGCAACGCTGGCAATGGCAGCGGCCGCGCCTGTTTGGAACGGTTGAGGATCTGTTCGCGCAGGGCTATGTGATGCCCTACCTCATGCCGATGCTTGAGAACGCCGGAGCCTATGTGATGTCGCCGCGTGAGCGCGACCTCTCTGAAATAGAGGTTATTGCCGATACCGACGGCTCACCCGAGGGGGACTTCTATCTGGTTAACGGCCGCCACCGGTGGACCGAAGGTGACCGCTGCACGGGGTTTGCTTATCCCTCCCGACCGCTCACCGACGGTGTGAACCCCTTTGCGCTCGGCACCTCGGAGAGTGTGGCCACTGTTGATGAGGATGATGAGGAGCATGAAAGCCGCGCGGCGTGGAACGCCGACATGCCGAGGCGCGGGCGTTATGCGGTGTATGTTTCCTACAAGACATTTCCCAACAGCGCCACCGATGCACGCTACACCATCAATCACCTCGGTGGCTCCACCGAAGTGCAGGTTAACCAGCAGATGGGTGGGGGCACATGGATTTATCTCGGCCACTACGATTTGGCGCAGGGTAAGCAGCAGCGCCCGGTGGTTGAGCTCTCCAACCGTTCGGCCGATGAGGATGCCGTGGTGTCGGCCGATGCAGTGAAAATCGGCGGCGGGATGGGCAATGTTGCCCGGGCACCCCGCAATGCCCGCGGCGAGGCGGCATACGAACCGATAACATCGCAGGCTCCGCGTTTCAACGAGGGGGCGCGCTATTGGCTTCAGTGGGCCGGAATGCCGCGTGAGGTTTACAGCGAGAGCAACGGCGAGAATGATTACACCGACGATTACAAAAGTCGCGCATTGTGGGTGAACCGCCTTGCCGGTGGTTCGCGGATGCTCCCCGACAGCGCGGGTCTCGGGATTCCCGTTGACATGGCGTTGGCATTTCACACCGATGCCGGCACAACCGACGACGGTTCGGTGGTGGGAACGCTCGGCATATATTCAACCGACGGAGGAAACCTGCTCGGCGACGGCCGCAGTCGGTATGCGTGCCGCGACCTTGCCGAGGCTGTGACCGGTCAGGTGGTGAGCGACATGAGAGCCCTCCACGAACCGATGTGGACGTCGCGCGGAAACCGCGACAAACGTTATTATGAGATTCGCGAGACGAAGGTGCCGGCGATGATAATTGAGTTGCTGTCGCATCAGAATTTCGACGACATGAAATTCGGTCTCGACCCGGCGTTTCGTTTTGATGTGGCAAGGGCAGTCTACAAGGGGATTCTGAAATTTATGGCGCAGCGCTATGGCACGCCCTACGTTGTGCAGCCGCTTGCTCCCGCCCATTTTTCAATCAAGGCAGGAGGGCATGGAAAATATCGTCTCACCTGGCGGCCGACCCACGACAAACTTGAAAAGACCGCATTTGCGAAATACTATATCGTTGAGGAGCGCATCGACAACGGCGCTTTCCGCGAGGTGGCGACAGTTGATGAACCGCAATGGGATGTGACCGTGACCGACGACCGCATCCACAGCTACCGCATTGTGGCAGGCAACGACGGCGGAACGAGTTTCCCTTCTGAAGTGCTCGCCCTCTACAACGACGGCAGCGGAGTGCCGGCTGTGAACATCGTCAACGGCTTCACCCGCGTGTCGGCTCCCGACACTTTCAACACCGGCGACTACAGCGGCTTCAATTATCTGGCCGACGGAGGGGTGGCGGATGTGGCCGACATCATCACCACCGGCGAACAATATGACTACCGCACCCTATCCCCCTATCAGAACAATGATGCTCCGGGCTTCGGCGCGTCGAGGGGGAATCTCGAGAAGATGGTGATTGCCGGCAACACCCGCGATTTTGTGTATCTTCACGGGCGCTCGGTGAAAGCTGCCGGCGCAGGGTTTGTGTCGTCGGGAGCCGATGCTTTTGCTGACGACGTGACAATGAGCTCGTTGGGGTCGGCGGCAAATCCCCCTGTAATCGACCTGATTCTCGGCAAACAGAAAGAGACGATGCCCGGCAACGGAAGTTTCGGCACCCGCTACAAGGCTTTCCCGGCCGAACTGCAGCGTCGCATCGAATTGCATTGCTCGCAGGGTGGGGCACTCATGGTGAGCGGGGCTTATATCGCCACCGACCTTTTCGACAATCGTTTCAGCGATGCCGCCGTGAAGGAGCGCGACCGCATTTTCGCCACTACCATTCTCGGTTATGACTGGCAGCTGGGGAAAGGGTCGGTCGACGGGAAAGTGTCGGTAGTGCCCTCTCCGATGCAACCGTTCGGAGCCGGCGACAGATTTACATTCCAGGTCGCCCCCGACACCGACAGCTATGCCGTTGAGAGCCCCGACGCCATCCGCCCTGCCGGTGTGGATGCCGCAACCGTGATGCGCTACGATGAGAACGGCCTGTCGGCGGCCGTGGCACTCGACCGCGCTTTCGAGGGGGGCGACGGGGTGAATTCCTACCGTGTTGTGTCAATGGGTTTTCCGTTTGAGACCGTCAACGGGGAGCAATCGCGCAACCGACTGATGAAAACAATTCTATCCTTTCTGCGACACACGCCGCAGAAGGGCAACCGATAATAAACTCTGATGTTTCTATTACCATGATTGAGACAATTGACATCTGCGGCACCTCTGTTGCCGTTGTTGAGATAACCCCTTTGCTGTCAACGGCAGCATTTGTTGAGAAAGTGCAGGGCGCCGCTGCCGGAGCGGAATATTTGCTGTTGAAGATGCCCCCCGTGGCGGGGTGTGCCCTCAATCTCTATCCCGGCTGCGTTCACCGCATGGTGCAGGTAGCACGCGACAGCAACGCGGCTATGGTATATTCCGACTATGCCGAACTCACCCCCCGCGGACGTGAACCGCACCCGGTAATCGACCGCCAGTTCGGATCGGTGCGCGACGATTTCGATTTCGGCAGTGTTGTGCTTGTGAAAACCCGGGTGCTCGAATGTGTTCTTGCCGAGCTCCCCGAATTCAGCTATGCAGCGTGGTATGCGGCGTGGCTCGGGCTGTCGAGGTCGGGCGAGCTGTTTCACCTCCCCGAAACCCTCTATGAGGTTGACCGCACCGACACTCGTCTCAGCGGCGAAAAGCAGTTCGACTACGTCAACCCCCGCAACCGCGAGGTGCAGATTGAGATGGAGCAGGCATTCACCGCCCACCTGCGCGCTCTCGGGGCATGGTTGCCCGAACGGTCGCAGCTTATTGATGTGGAGGAGGGGCAATTTCCCGTGGAGGCCTCGGTGATTATTCCTGTCAGGAACCGTGAACGCACCGTGGCCGATGCCGTGCGGTCGGCATTGAACCAGAAAGCCGGGTTCCCGTTCAACGTAATCGTTGTAGATAACCACAGCACCGACGGCACCACCGCAATTCTTGCTCAGTTGGCGTTGGAGGATGCAAGGGTGATTCACCTTATCCCCGCTTGCGACACCCTCGGAATCGGCGGTTGCTGGAATCTTGCCGTCAACGATCCCCGCTGCGGTCGCTTTGCCGTGCAGCTCGACAGCGACGACATCTACAAGGATGAAACCACGCTGCAAACAATCGTCGACACTTTCCGCAGCGAGCGTTGCGCTATGGTGATAGGCTCCTACGAGCTTGTTGACTTCGAGGGGCGGCCCATCCCCCCGGGTCTTATCGATCACCGCGAATGGACCGACGCCAACGGCCACAACAACGCCCTGCGCATCAATGGCCTCGGAGCGCCGCGTGCATTCTTCACACCCCTGTTCCGCGAGATTCAGCTCCCCGACGTTAGCTACGGCGAGGACTATGCAATGGGCATCCGCCTTTCGCGCACCTACCGCATCGGACGCATCTACCGCTCCCTCTACCTCTGCCGCCGCTGGGAAGGCAACTCCGACGCCTCCCTCTCCATCTCCCGCATCAACGCCCACAACACCTACAAAGACCGCCTCCGCACCCTCGAACTCACCGCCCGCCTCCCCCATTCCTAACCTTTCATGCCATTTATTATGAAAAAAATAATTCTACCAGTTTTTCTTTCTATTTTAGTCTGTCAATATTTGCCTGCTAAAAAACTCTTTGTTGAGATGGAGTTTCATAAAAATTGCATCAAACTTGACGATGGAACTAATAAGAAGCGACAGCCGATAAAGGGTGCTGACGGCAAGGATCTTAAATTCACGTCATTGGTAGGTGCTATCAACTACATGTCTCTTCAAGGTTGGGAGTTGATAGATACCAAATCAGTAACCTCAGGAGGTGGCTATGTCATCGGGGGATATGGAGGCAGTTCCTCAACTGATACTAAGGTGTACTATATCTTTAGCAGAGAAGTGTCTGACGAAGAGTTGGAATCAGCCGTCAATAACAGCTATAAGGAATAATTTGGTGACATATATAAAAACTACAATGTTTCATCAACGAGTGGTCGGAGACCACGGGGTCGTCGGAAACCCTACCATATAGCCGCCTTGCGGCGTTTGGTAGGGGATTGCCCACCGCGCACTCAACGCAACCTTGGAGAGGTGCGTTGCAAGCGGTAACCACCCGTTGAAATTACCTGATTAAATAGCAAAACTTGCCGATATCGGCAAGTTTTGCTATTTTTACGCTGAAATTTTAATTAAAACTTGCCGATAGATGGAATATATATCAGTTAAGGAGTGGGCCGAAATGCATGGGGTGTCAGAAAGGACAGCACGTAATTATTGTGCTTCGGGGAAAATAGTTGGTGCCTATCTTGTTGGCAAAACATGGAATATTCCTGCAGATGCCGAATTTTCCAAAAAGAAAGTGCAAAAGCTTGAAACACCTCTGCTCCGGACTCTTCGTGAGCAGAAGGCGGGAAAAGTGAAAGGTGGTATATACCATCGCATTCAGATAGACCTTACATATAATTCCAATCATATCGAGGGAAGTAGGCTTACACATGACCAAACTCGCTATATTTTTGAGACTAATACGATTGGAGTTACCGATAGTCCCATAAATATCGATGATGTAGTAGAAACAACCAATCACTTCCGTGCGATTGATTTTATTATTGATAATGTAGACGGTAAACTCACAGAAAAGCTAATAAAGGAACTTCACCGAATGCTTAAAGCCGGAACTTCCGACGAGAGGAAGAGTTGGTTTAGGGTTGGAGAATATAAGAAACTGCCAAATGAAGTTGGTGGATTTGACACTACGCTACCCGAAAATGTGCATTCCGAAATAAAAGCCTTACTCGCAGAATATAACAGTTGCAAAACTCCGACTTTTGAGGATATAATTGATTTTCATCAGCGATTTGAGGCCATACATCCGTTTCAAGATGGCAATGGTCGCGTTGGGAGGCTTATTATGTTTCGCGAATTGTTGAGATGTGGTTTGGTGCCGTTTATAATCACGGATGATTTAAAGATGTTCTATTACAACGGTCTCCGTAATTGGCCTGGTATTAAAGGATATCTGCTCGACACATGCCTCACTGCGCAAGATAACTTCAAAATTATCCTTCAAAAATTCCGCATACCATTTAATGATTAAAACTTCGTTAATTGAGTTTTTGGGATATATACCATATTTTTTTGTGGAATAATAAACTGAAATGATATGGAGAATAGTATGTTGGGGGAGAGGATGAGGGGGCTGCTGGAGGAACAGCTGCAGGAGTGGGAGTTGGCGCGCCGGAATTTCGGGGCGCTCGCTGCGGTGGAGTGCCGGGTGATGGAGGTGGATGGTGCTGAGGTTACGGTGCAGCACAATCCTGCGCGCATTGCTTCTACCGGGGCAAAGGTTGATAAGGCGGCGGTGGCCGCACGCCCATGTTTTCTGTGTGGGTCCAATCGACCAGAGCAGCAGCGGGCGTTGCGGGTAGATGCCGGGAAGTTGGCACCGCTGGGCAAATCAAGCGCTGATGCGGGTAGTGACGGAGAGCCGGGTGTTGGGAGTGCTGAATATGAGGTGCTGGTGAATCCTTTTCCGATTTTCCCTGTGCATTTCACCGTTCCGGCTGTTGAGCACACGCCGCAGTTGATTTCGGCTGACGGGTGCCGGCGCTTCCGCCATATACTCCGATTGGCGATGCAGATGCCCGGGATGGCACTGTTCTATAACGGCCCGAAATGCGGGGCTTCGGCTCCCGACCATTTCCATTTTCAGGTGGTGGAGCGGAGCGCTCTCCCAATTTTCGGTTGGGATAAAGTGCCTTTCCGCATCGAATCGGCTCTGTTCAGCGATGAAGATGAGGCTGTGGAATGGTTCGGCCGCCTGTGCGACAGTTTGGCCACGTTGCCCGAGAATGAGGGGGAGGATGAACCGCGCATGAATCTGCTATGCGCCCGCGAGGATGTGGCAGAGGGTGATGCCCCGCGGGTGAGGGTGATTGTGATTCCCCGCCGTGCGCACCGTCCCGATTTCTACGGCACGGGGGAGGGGCGTGTGTTGCTGAGTCCCGCTTCGGTCGACCTTGGCGGTGTGGTAGTTTCGCCTGTTCCCGAGGATTTCCACGAAAAGATTACCCCGGCGGTTCTGCATGATTTATTCGCGCAGACTTGTTATTAAGAAGGTAGAAGTCAGAAGTTAGAAATCAGATGTGAGCTGACAATATTGTTGTCATTGGGATTAAAACAGGGAGGTGTGTCCAATTGCTGCGGTTTCAGCAATTTGACACACCTCCGGTGTTTTTGTCTGTGTTGTTGGGGGGATGATTACATCATGCCGCCCATGCCACCCATTCCGGCGGGAGCTGCGGGAGCGGGGTTATCCTCTTTCTTGTCGGCGATGACGCACTCGGTGGTGAGGAACATGCCGGCGATTGAAGCGGCGTTCTCAAGTGCCACGCGGGTCACCTTGGCGGGGTCGATTACGCCTGCGGCGAGAAGGTTTTCGTAAACGTCGGTGCGGGCGTTGTAGCCGAAGTCGGCGTTCCCTTCCTTCACTTTCTGCACAACAACTGCGCCTTCAACGCCGGCGTTGGCAACAATCTGGCGGAGGGGTTCCTCAACGGCGCGGAGCACTATGTGGATGCCGGTTGTTTCATCTTCGTTATCGCCTTTGAGGCCTTCGGCGTTGGCGATAGCGCGGATGTAGGCCACACCGCCACCGGGCACGATGCCTTCGGCGATGGCAGCGCGTGTTGAGCAGAGAGCGTCGTCAACGCGGTCTTTCTTCTCTTTCATCTCAACTTCGGAGGGAGCGCCGATGTGGAGCACTGCCACGCCGCCTGCCAATTTGGCAAGACGTTCCTGAAGTTTCTCGCGGTCGTAGTCGCTCTTTGTCTGCTCAATCTGAGCTTTGATTTGGGCAACGCGGGCTGCGATGGCATCTTTGTTGCCTGCGCCGTTCACGATGGTGGTGTTCTCCTTGTTTACGGTTACCTTTTCGGCGGTGCCGAGCATCTGCACGTTGGCGCCTTCGAGTTTCATGCCTTTCTCTTCTGAGATTACGGTGCCACCGGTGAGGATGGCGATATCTTCGAGCATTTCCTTGCGGCGGTCGCCGAAGCCGGGGGCTTTCACGGCGCACACTTTCAGTGAGCCGCGCAGACGGTTCACAACCAATGTTGCAAGTGCTTCCTGGTCAACATCCTCGGCGATGATGAGCAGGCCGCGGCCGCTCTGAGCGGTTGCTTCGAGGATGGGGAGCATATCCTTGAGGTTGGAGATTTTCTTGTCGTAGAGCAGGATGAAGGGGGAGTCCATAGCGCACTCCATCTTCTCAGTGTCGGTTACGAAATAGGGGGAGATGTAGCCGCGGTCGAACTGCATGCCTTCAACAATATCGACAGTGGTTTCGGTGCCTTTGGCTTCGTCGACAGTGATTACACCCTCTTTTTTCACCTTCTTCATGGCTTCGGCGATGAGTGCGCCGATGGCCTCGTCGTTGTTGGCCGAGATGCGGGCAACATCCTCGATTTTCTTGAAGTCGTCGCCAACTTCAACAGCCTGTGCTTTCACACCTGCCACGATGGCAGCAACGGCTTTGTCGATGCCGCGTTTCACATCCATAGGGTTGGCACCGGCAGCCACGTTCTTGAGGCCGTGGGTGATGATTGCCTGAGCGAGCACGGTGGCGGTTGTTGTGCCGTCGCCTGCGTCGTCGCCGGTTTTCGATGCCACCTCTTTCACGAGCTGTGCGCCCATGTTTTGGAAGGGATCTTCAAGTTCGATTTCACGTGCCACCGACACACCGTCCTTGGTGATGTGGGGAGCGCCATATTTCTTGTCGATGATAACGTTGCGACCCTTGGGGCCGAGGGTTACTTTCACTGCGTCGGCGAGTGCGTCAACGCCTTTTTTGAGCTCTTCGCGAGCCTTTATGTCGAATTTTATTTCTTTAGCCATTTTAGTTGTCTGTTTTGAAATTGTTGATAGAAATTTGCAACAGCAAATATTTGTTTAGCTGTTATTGCTTCCGGGTATTATTCGAAAATGCCGAGAATGTCGCTCTGGCGCATGATGAGGAGGGTGTCGCCATCGAGTTCGATTTCGGTGCCGGCATATTTGCCATAGAGCACGGTGTCGCCCTCTTTCACTACCATTTTCTCATCCTTGGTGCCGTCGCCGGTGGCGAGAACTGTTCCGCGCAGAGGCTTCTCCTTGGCTGAATCGGGGATAATGATACCGGAAAGAGTTGTTTCTTCGGCCGGTGCGGGCTTGATGAGCACACGGTCGGCAAGCGGTTTGATAGTCATGATTGTTATGGTTTAGTTTTGAGTTTTTTAGTTTTAAGTTTTAAGTTTTTTACGGCTGTGGGATAGGCAGCCCAATCAGATAGTATGCACAATCCGTGCCAAAAGCGTTCCTGCCGGATGGAGGAATGCAAAAAGTGACAAACTGACATGTGCAGGCGTGTGCGTGCAATTCGGTTTGTCACTACTATAACGCTGTGGGTGGGGGAGATGTTTAAGCGGAGAAGCAGTGTTTACGGTAGTTTATGGGTGGGGAGGGAGGTTTGGGTGACGACGATGAGGAGGATTATGATGAAAAGCAGGCAGATGATAGGTGTGCCCCACAGAAGGAGAGGGTGGGGTGGTTTGCTGAGGAGTTTCCTCATTTTTTCGGAGCGTTGTGGTGAGGGCATGCGGTGCGGTTCTGATTAAATTGGGGATGGATTAGGTGGGCGGGTGAGGATGTCAGGAGCCGAGTTCGAGCTGGTTGCGGATGAGGTTGTAGTAGTGGCCGCGGAGGGCTATGAGTTGGGCGTGGGTGCCGCTTTCAACGATTCGGCCTTTGGAGAGCACCACGATGTTGTGTGCGTCGCGGACTGTTGAGAGGCGGTGGGCCACCACAACCACGGTGCGGCCGCCGTAGAATCGGGCGAGATTGCCGACGATGGCCCGTTCGTTGTCGGCATCGAGCGAGTTGGTGGCTTCGTCGAGCAGAATGAATTCGGGGTCGCGGTAGACAGCGCGTGCAATGAGGATGCGCTGTTTCTGACCGAGACTCAGCCCTGTGCCGTCATTGCCTATGCGGGTGTCGTAGCCCAACGGCAGCGACATAATGTAATCGTGGATGCATGCAATCCGGGCAGCATGGTGAAGTTTTGTTGTGTTGACGGGGCCGTCGGCATTGGCGATGTTGCGGGCGATGGATTCGGAGAATATCACACCCTCCTGCATCACGGCTCCGCATCGTCGGCGCCATTCTTTTAGACTCATGGTGGCCAGTGGTGTGCCCCCCACGGCTATTTCCCCAGTCAGAGCCGGATAGTAGCCGAGAAGGAGTTTAAGCAGGGTGGTTTTGCCGCTTCCCGATGCGCCAACAATTGCCGTGATTTTTCCCTGGGGAATGGTGAGCGATATGTCGGAGAGCGTTTCAACGGGGGAGTGGAGGTCATATTTGAATGTGACCCCCTTCAGGGTTATTGATTGTGGTTGCGGCGCAGCCGGGGTGTCACCCGAGGTTGATTGTGATTGAGGCTCGCTGCGATTGCTTTCCTCATCGGTTCCGCAATGAATCTCATTGATGCGCTCAAGCGAAATTTTCACATCCTGAATGGAATAAATCAACCCCATGAGTTGCTCAACGGGGCTGTTGAGCTGCCCCACGATGTATTGGATGGCGAGCATGCCACCGATTGTGATTGAGCCGTTGATAACGGCAGTGGCGGCAAGCACGGTGATGACAATGTTTTTCACCTCGTTGATGAACACGCTCCCTGCCTGCCGCGACTGCTGCAGGCGCAGCGATTTCATTTGCAGCGCGAAGAGGTCGGCCTGCACATCCTCCCACTCCCAGCGGCGGCGCGTTTCGCATCCCTGCAATTTGATTTCCTGCATTGAGGTGATGAACTCCCACGTGACGTTGCGGTTGATTGCCTGTTGCTCAAACAGTTCGTAGTCGAGCACTTTGCGGCGGTGCATGAACGACACAATCCAGAGGGCATAAACCGCGCTGCCGATGATAAACACCCCGAACACCGGCATGCTGTAGATTGCCAGCACAACACCGAACACCACAAAACTCAGAAATGAGAACATTATGCCGAGCGTTTGGTCGGTGAGGAAACTCTGCACCCGTGTGTGGTCGGCCATGCGTTGCATCAGGTCGCCTGTGAGTTTGGTGTCGAAGAAAGCCATCGGGAGGCGGAGCAGCTTAATGAAGAAATCGCTCACAAGCGATATGTTCACCCGCAGGGAGATATGGAGCAGCAGCCAGCGGCGGATGAAATCGGTGGCTGTGCGCCCCGCCACAATCATCAGTTCGCCGAGGAGAATGAGCCAGATGAAGCCGATGTTGCGGTGACCGATGCCGATGTCGACAATCCATTGGGTGAGAAACGGCATCACAAGCTGGAAGGCACACCCCAGTGTCAGCCCCAATGCAATCAATGCGAAATAGCGGCGGTAGCGGGCAACGTAGCCAAATAGAAATCTGAATCCGCGCGGTGCCTCGTTGCAAGCCTGTTGGGGAGCGGTGAAAAAACTTGGAGTGGGTTCAAAAAACATGGCCACCCCCTTTTCCTCGCCAAGCGACATGCCAGCGAGCCAACGCGATTCAAATTCGGCGCGCGACAGGGTGTAGGTGCCTTTCCCCGGGTCGGCGATGTGGAAGCGGGTGCCATTGCGCGATGTGCGCCTGAGCACCACAAAGTGGTTCTGATTCCAATGAAGAATGGCCGGTTCGCCGATTAGTACCAATTCCTGAAGAGTGATTTTCACGGCAGTGTTGTCGAGCCCCATTGCGGTTGCGGCGTCGCCAATCCCTTTGAGCGACACCCCCTCGGCGGTGGGGTGGCAGTGGCGCTCAACTTCGGCGAGAGTCACCCTCCTCCCGAGCAGACCGCAAATCATGGCGAGCGATGCCACGCCGCATTGCATGGCATCGCGCTGGCGGATGAACCGCAGCCTCGGATGTCGCCTGTGGAACCACATCACATTTTAACCGATTCAAATTCCTTATCGTTAAACTTGCGCACCTTTCCACCACCCCAGAAGCGATAGGTGAGACGGAGATTAAACGAGTTATCAGCCCAATACTGGTCATTGCCCCAAATGCGCTTTTCAAGAGCCGGCGAAATCAGTTCGCCGCAAATATCACCCGATTGGAAGTGGAATGGGAAAATGTAGAAGAAGTCGATAGTGAGTCGTCCTCCAAATAGAGTTTGCGAGAGATTGATATATGTCTGGTCTTTAGGGGTGATTCGCTCCATCTGCGGGGTAAGTTGCACATTGTCGTAGATATTATATAGAATCGATGCTCTGAAATTATGTTTGAACAGATTGTAGGTGCATTGCGCATAGCCACCTACGCCCGAATAGTGTCGGGAATATTCCATTAAGGAATGCTTTTGATAGGCATAGATTACGGCAGCGTTCAAATCCCATTGCTTTATGCGCATCTTGAAGTCGGCGCGCACATCGAAGTTTATAAAATCGCTGTTTTGAGGAGTGGATGCAGCGTAGGGGCCGTAGATTCCGTCGGGTCGCAGGCCATAGGCCGCTGAGTAAATAGTGTTTACGAGATTCGATGACGTATTTATTGATGATTGCAACGTGAGGAATTTGTGGATGCCGACAGAAATCCTGCCATAGTGAGCTAATGTTCCTGAAAGATAGGGATTTCCGCCTTGCCATGAAAGAGAATCGGTGAATTCGCCGAAGTCGGCACTTTTGGTTGCCGTTGGATTGGAATAGGATGCGGAATATTGCCCTCTCACCCATAGATTGGATGAAAAAGAGTGGTAAACAATAAATGAGCCGGCCGGCGACACAGAGTTTTCTTTAATGCCGGATGAGTTGGATGAATATTGCTTGAGTGCCAGAGTAGCGGAAAATGCAGTTGAGTTCGACATGTTCCACTGAACCTGCAGCGACAGATTGTTGTTGATGCCGGTGTAGCTTTCCAGTTCCGCCCCGGTTTCAAGTCGGCGTGAGATATATTTTTGCCATGTGTTGCCATAATAGAGCATGAACGACCAACGTTTGTTGGCTGTGACGCGTCGCAGGTGAGCCTTGGCATTTGTGAAGGTGAAATTGGAGTGTCGGTTGTCGGAGAGGTAATAGCCCGAGGTGCGCGCGATGTTATAATAACGGTCGAACCCCGAAGTGTACACCTCGGCTTTTGCACTGAAATCCCACAGCCCTTCACGGCCGCGGTAAATGAGTGCGGCATTATAGGCGGTGTTGTTTGTGTTGTCGCTGTGGGATGATGATTTGATTATTTGAGAACTGTTGGTGTTGAGGTTTGTGACGAGCAAATCCTCGTTTTCGTTGGTAACCTCTTTATTTACTAAAAAGGCCATCGTTGCCGACATTGAATGCTTGTCGTTGAATTTATAGTCGGCTGAAAAAAGTCCCTGCCCATAGCGTTGGTAATAATTTGTTCCGGGGTCGTTTCGTGAGCGGTGCAATGTGGTTTCTTCAATTCCATTGAGGGGATAGAGATTTGAAGAATAGATTTGCCAACCGGGTTGAGTATATTTATAGTACAGTTGTCCCGACAGACTGAAATTCCCGGTGAAACAGTCGAACGCTCCGGTTGAGGTTGCGTGTGCCAGGGCTTTCCCTTTGCCATTGCGGTCGCCGGTTGCGAGTTTTCCCTCGCCATAGATGTAACCCTCATATCCCCGGTAGTCGGGGTTTGTACGGAGGTTTATGAGAACATCATAACCCATATATTCACCCGACGGTTGGTAAATCACATCAATTTTATTGAAGCGGTTGTGGCGCAGGTTCTTTATGTAGCTTTCGTCGCGTTCGATGCTGTCGACAAGAATTTTCACCTTAGAGCTCCCCATATAGGATAATGATTGCGTCATGTTGTCGTAGCGCATCCCTTCGAGTCGCCCGAGGAGTTCGCCGGCGTTGTTGGAGCCTTTGCGCATGGCTTGAGTGATGGTTACCAAATCCTGAGTGGCATCCCGTTTCACGGTTTCATAAACAATCTCCACCTCCTTGAGGTCTTTACCCTTTACGGTGTCGGTTGGTTCTGCGTTTTCGGCAGCAGTAGCTGTGACGGCAACAAGCAGTGCACTCAATGCGATGCACCTTCGAAGCGCCGTTGAGAAAGGGTTGATAAAAACTTTAAATCTTGCCATAGAAAAATGTGAATGATTTAGATGTGAAGATTGATATTAGGTGTATGTTGGCAAATATACGACTATGTTTTTAGTTTTGCAATTATATTGCAGGAAATATTGTGTAGAAATGTAAAAAATATATGTTTTGGCCGGCATGCGGTTACCTCCGGATGGATGAGGTGTGCCTATGATGATGGGAGGCAGGGGATCGTTGTTTTTGATGGTGTCAGCGAAAACGGTATACGCTAATGAAATCGAGAGTAAACACATGATAGGTTTCATGGCATGGATGAATTTTTCCTTCATAAATAGATTTGATTTTGTTAGTGCTGTGCATTCGCAAAGTTAGATTTTAAAGTGCAAATTGTTATTGTTGAAATGGAAAATAAATCTTGCAAGGATGCTCTGTAATTATAAGATAATCAATAAAATATCTCCATGCAATATGCGAAAATATTGCATGGAGATGTTAGATGTATATAATTCGTTGAATTACAAACTGTTACGTAACTGCCTTAATGATTATTTGCTTAAAGTGTTGGTTATTTGATTGTTAACGCAGCAGCGATAAGAAATCATTTTGCCGAGAGTGGGGCGTTTCTTTTAGAATTTTTTTTAAGCGAGTTTTCCGTTGATAGACGGTGGTAGGGGTGATTCCTAAGAAAATGCTGATTGATTTGGTCGTGAATCCTACGGCAGTAAATATAAAAACTGACACAGATACAGAAGATAGTTTTGGAAAAGCTTTATGGAATTCGATCATGACATCGTTGTAGTAAGTGTTAAGATAGGACTCAAGTTCGGCTAATTTATTATTGTCATTTTGGAACGCATTGATTTCTTTTAAAACAGCGTTTGAAATGCTACGTCGAGCTTTTGTATCATCCGTGCATTCATAGTATTTGGAGCAAAGGTTGTCTAATTGGGAAAAACTACGAGAAAAGAGGGTGCCTAATGCTTCTTTTTGTTTTGTGACTTCGCAATTAGCCATGAACAATGCGTTTCTCAATGATGAAAGTTCATTGATGGTGCATTCCATTTCAATTTGGTGCTGACGTTTTTTGAAATAGAAGAATATGATTGTTAGGCATAATAAAAGAAAGGCTATTATGCTAATGCTTATGGTTCGATTAGCTGCGTTCTTTTCGAGAAGTTTCTGATGAGCTAATTGAAGCTCATAATAGTTTGTTATAGTACTGGAAAGCGGTTGTGCGGAACATAATTGGTAGATCGAATTTATTTCCGCAATATCGGATTCGGCCTTTTCGCAGGCTGCTTTGTAGTTATTATCACACTTTAAGAGAGATGCGGGTGTTGAAAATTGTTGATGTTCTTGTTGGGCACTATCTTTGATTGCACGCGCCTTATCAATGTTGTTCAGGGCAACAGATGCGTCAATCCAATTTCGATAATTTTGGGTTGAAAGTTTGTTTGGGGCAACGGAATAAGCTTTTTCAAAATATACAACTGCACTGTCGGGTATGCGTTTTGCTACATAGAGTGTGGCAGCCAACGTCAATGCTTCTACATATTGCAGTTGGTTGTTTTGTATTGACAAACTGTTTAATGCCGGTATCGTCAGGCATAGTGCTGAATCGTACAGGTTATTGTTTAGATAGGCTGTGCCGAGTTCTATCGCGCTGAAGTCGGAATATCGGGGTAACTTGGCTTTTTCAAATTCGCTATATGAGAGTTTCATGTAGCGCAGTTCTTCGCTACGGCCGAAAAACTTGTTATATATGGCAGAACAATTTCGGTAGATGAGGCCGCGGAGGATGTGGTTGGCGGTGTCGGTGAGGGCTTCGGCGTGTTTGAAGTGGATGAGGGCGCGGGAGTAGTCGGCGGCGTTGGTGTAGACGCGGCCGGCGTAGTAGTGGGCGAGAGGGAGGTTCTCCGCGTCGGGGTGGGAGGTGAAATAGTCGAGAGCGGGGCGGATGAGGGTGTCGGAGGAGATGTCGATGTAGTTTTTATCGCATGCCTGGGATAGGAGCAGGGCGTGGAGTGCACGCGACCGCTCGGATGAGAGGGCGCCGGGAGGGATGGATTGGAGGAGATGGAGCGAGGAGTCGGGTAGGGTGTCGATAAGGGCACGGGCGCGTTCGATGGTTGCGAGTGCGTCGGTTTCGGCACGGGAGGTGCACCCCGTGAGAGGAACCAACGGGGTTGCGATGAGAGCTAAAAACAGGTAGATGAGATGTTTCATTGATGGCGGGGAGGGAGTGCGGAGTGAACGGCGGCGAACGACTCGTCGATTACGCGGCGGCGGTCGGCTTCATCAACCGGGGGAGCAATGGGGTGGTGGATGGTGAGGCGGATTGTGCCCCAGCGGGGCACGGGGCTGGTGCGGGGCATCACGTCGAAAGCGCCGTCGATGGTGACGGGAACCACGGGGAGGTGAAACTCCATTGCGAGCTGGAAGGCTCCTTTGCGGAAGGCTCCCATGCGGCCGGTGAATGTGCGCGACCCTTCGGGGAACACTACAAGCGACATGCCGTCGCGAAGGGTGCGCTCGGCTTTCTCCATTGTGCGGCGAATGGCCGATGGGGAGGAGTTGTCGACGAAGATGTGGCCTGCGGCTGCGCATGCGGGACCTACTACGGGGAACTTCAACAGCCCGATTTTCATCATCCAGCGGAAGTTGTGGTTGAGGTAGCCGTAGACGGAGAAGATGTCGTAGGCACCCTGGTGGTTGGCCACAAAGACGTAGGATGTGCGTGGGTCGATGTTCTCACGGCCTGTGACTTTCACGCGCACGAAGGTGAGGATGCAGAAGATGCGGGCCCAATAGTGGGCGGGCCAGTAGCCCCAGAATCGGCCACCCCCTAATGCCGACCCGATTACTGTGACAAGGGCGGCGAGCAGGGTGACGATTATCATGAGCGGAGCCATGATTAAGAGCTGGTAGATGCGGTAGAGAAGGAGCATGGGGGATAAGAAGTGAGAAGATAGAAGTCAGAAGGAAGAAGTCAGAGGTCAGAAGTTAGAAGAGAGAAGCGAGAAATAAGAAGTCAGAAGTGAGAGGTCAGAAGTATGGAGTTAAGTGAGAGGTCAGAAGTTGGGGTCAGAAGATAGAAGTGAGAATAGAAGGCAGCGCTCTGACATCTCACCGCTGCCTTCTTTCTTCTGACCTCTCACTTCTGACTTCTTATTTCTTGCTTCTGACTTCTTTCTTCTTTTCCGTTACCAGGCGAAGATGGGGCGGTCGGCCATCATGGTGTTGACCTTTTCGCGCACGGCGGCGATGGTTGCGGGGCTCTCGGGGTTGGAGAGAACGGTGTCGATCATCTCCACGATGGTGCCCATCGAATCCTCGCGCAGGCCGCGTGTGGTGATGGCAGGGGTGCCGAGGCGGATGCCTGAGGTGAGGAAGGGTGAACGGCTGTCGAACGGCACCATGTTTTTGTTGGCGGTGATGTCGGCTTCAACGAGCACGCGCTCGGCCACTTTGCCGGTGAGGTCGGGGAACTTGGTGCGGAGGTCAACGAGCATGCAGTGGTTGTCGGTGCCACCGGAGATGATTTTGTAGCCTTTGTCGACGAGCGCCTGTGCCATTGTGGCGGCGTTTTTCTTCACCTGTGCCTGATATTCGCGATATTCGGGGGTGAGGGCTTCGCCGAATGCCACGGCTTTGGCTGCAATCACATGTTCGAGCGGGCCACCCTGAACGCCGGGGAACACGGCTGAATCGAGCAACGACGACATTTTGCGCACTTCGCCTTTCTTGGTGGTTTTTCCCCAGGGGTTGTCGAAGTCCTTGCCCAAAAGAATCACGCCGCCACGGGGACCGCGGAGGGTTTTGTGGGTGGTTGAAGTGACAATGTGGGCGTGGCGCAGCGGGTTGTCGAGCAATCCGGCGGCGATGAGGCCTGCGGGGTGAGCCATGTCGACCATGAAGATGGCGCCGATTTCGTCGGCGATGCGGCGCATGCGTGCGTAGTCCCATTCGCGTGAGTAGGCGCTGGCACCACCCACGATGAGGCGGGGACGCTCGCGGAGGGCGATCTCCTCCATTTCATCGTAGTCAACGAGGCCGGTTTCTTCGTTGACGTTGTAGCCCAGTGCACGGAACATCATGCCCGAGAAGTTAACGGGGCTTCCGTGGGAGAGGTGGCCGCCGTGGTCGAGGTTCATGCCCAGGAATGTGTCGCCGGGCTTGAGCACGGCCTGGAACACTGCCATGTTGGCCTGTGCGCCCGAGTGGGGCTGCACGTTGGCATATTCAGCACCGAAGAGCTTGCAGAGGCGCTCGATGGCGAGGCTTTCTGCCTGGTCGACCACCTGGCAGCCGCCGTAGTAGCGGTGGCCGGGATAGCCTTCGGCATATTTGTTGGTGAGGCACGAGCCCATTGCTTCCATCACTTGGTCGGAAACGAAGTTTTCGGAGGCGATGAGTTCAATGCCTTTCTGCTGGCGCTGGTGTTCGCGTTGGATGATGTCGAAAATTTGGCTGTCGCGTTGCATAAGGGGTTGAGTTTTTATAGTTTTGAGTTTTGTAGTTTTTAGTTTTCAGTTTAAGCGGGCGCCGCTTGAACGTAGAGCCGCCATAAATGGCGGCTTCTTTCAGGGGGGCAATCCTAACCGCTCCTGTCAGGGCGGCAGGCTATTTCTGCTTTTTCTTTTTCATCACCGAGAAGCCGAAGCGGCCAAGCGGATTACCCTGGCTGTAGTAGTGGCCGTGGGTGTAGTTGATGAGGCCGGCGAGGTCGAGGCGGAAAGCGTCGGTTTCGGGGTCGAAGAGGTTCTCGTCGGCAAGCACATTCACAACCTCGGCGATGAACAAATGGTGGGAACCCAGGGGGAGGATTGATTTCACCCGGCATTCGATTGCCACGGGCGATTCGGCCACGTAGGGGCACTCCACGGCAACGCCGGGAGCTGGTGTCAGGCCCGTCTCCTTCCATTTGTTGTAGTCGGCTCCCGAGCGCACCCCAATCCAGTCGGTTGCCCGCGCCATAGCCTCGGTTGTGAGGTTGATGGTGAACTGCATGTTTTGGCGGATGATGGGGTAGGAGTGGCGAGTGGGGCGGAGGGAGATGTAGCACATTGCCGGGTGGGTGCACACGGTGCCTGTCCATGCCACGGTGACGAGGTTGGAATCGTCGACCGATGTGCCGCAACTCACGATTACGGCGGGGAGAGGGTAGAGCATTGTGCCCGGTTTGAGCGAACGTTTGTTCATCTTCGGGGGGTGATGAGGTTGAGGTGTGGGTCAGGTTAGAGAATAGTGGCTTTGTGGTTGGCCACTGTGTGGTTGCAGTAGTGGCAGCGGATAACGCCCGGGGTGTCGGTCACGGTTTCAAAGAGCGTTTCCATCGGCTCGTTGTTGGTGATGCACTTGGGGTTGTCGCAGCGCACGATGCCGCGGATGGCGTTGGGAAGCTCCACATGGCGCTTTTCCACCACTTCGTAGTCGCGGATGGTGTTGACCACCGCTGTTGGCGCTATGAGGGCAATGCGGTTGAGAGTGGCTTCGGGGAAAAATGTGTCGGCCACTTTTATGATTCCTTTGCTTCCCGAGGGGAGGCGGTTGCTGTTGAGGTTGTTGCCTATGGTGAGGCGGTGGGTGGTGTCGGCCAGTCCGAGAATCTTCACGCATTTGAAAAGGGCCTCGGAGGGTATGTGGTCGATAACGGTGCCGTTGCGCAGGGCCGCCACGGCGAGTTCGGTTTTCTGTGGCACGGGGTTATTATGTTTTTTGTTGTTAGCGAAAAAAAATGGGAGAGGCGCGGCCGGTGCTTATTCCTTGATAGGAACTGTGATGCCGAGAGCGTTGCAGATGAGAGCCTGACGGGCGAAGAGGCCGTTGCGGGCCTGCTCGAAGTAGTAGGCTTTGGGGTTGTCGTCGACATCGGTGGCGATTTCGTTGACGCGGGGGAGCGGGTGGAGAATGCGCAGGTTGGGGCGCGAGGTGTCGAGCATGGAGTTGCGCAGGGTGTAGAGGTCTTTAACGCGTTCATATTCCATGATGTCGGAGAAGCGTTCGCGTTGCACGCGGGTCATGTAGATGATGTCCGACGAGTCGATAACCTCGCGCGAGAACTCGGTGTGCTCCTCAAACGGGATGCCCTGCTGCCGGCAGAACTCGATGTATTCGCGGGGCATGCGCAGCTCGTCGCAGGCCACGAAGCGGAATGTGGGGTTGAAATATTTCATGGCCATGAGCAGCGAGTGAACCGTGCGGCCATATTTGAGGTCGCCCACCATTGTGATGGTGAGATTGGAGAGTGTTCCCTGGGTTTTGAGAATGGAGTAGAGGTCGAGCATTGTTTGCGAGGGGTGCTGGTTGGCCCCGTCGCCGGCATTGATTACCGGGGTGTCGGTAACCTCGGTGGCATAGCGAGCCGCCCCTTCGAGAAAGTGGCGCATGATGATGAGGTCGACGTAGTTGCTCACCATCTTGATGGTGTCCTTGAGGGTTTCCCCTTTCGAGGAGGATGTTGTGGCGGCGTCGGAGAAGCCTATCACGCGTCCCCCAAGACGGTTCACAGCCGTTTCAAAGCTGAGTCTTGTGCGGGTTGAGGGTTCAAAAAAGAGCGTCGCCACCACTTTCCCGTCGAGGATTTTGTGGTTGGGATGCTCTTCAAAATAGCGGGCGTTTTCAAGAAGGTGCAGAATTTGCTCCTTTGAAAGGTCGTCGATGGAAACCAGACTGTTTGGATTCATCTGTTGGTAAGTTTGGATGTGGATTGAATGGATTGACTGCCGCGTGGCGGCTGTTGCAAAGATACGAAGAATAGCTGTGATTTGCAATGCGCGGGAGCGGCTGAAAGCAACGAGAGCGGCGTGTCAAAATGCTGAAATTTTGACACGCCGCCTTGTTTTAGTCCGGATGGTGAGGGTGTTGTCAGAATGGTTTGGCCGGTAGGAGCTTGTGGGTGAGGTCGATGGGAGCGTACTGAAGTACGTGACCGAGGCCGAATCCCGCAAGCGACGACCCGGACGAGCCGTTATGACACGCCCTCTGGGTTTATTTTGCTTTCTTGAGCACTTTTTGGTTGACCTTGGCGGGATATTTTTGCTTTAGTTCCTGAATCCACTGTTCTTCAAGCAGGTTCTGGTAGTCGCCGGTGACGGCTCCGCGCACGTCGGCTGCCTCCTCGGGGGCGTCGAGCACTTTGTCGCGGTAGGGGAAATACCATGCCCATTTTCCTTTGGGTTCGGGCTTGGGAGCGCCGAAGCCGAGGTAGTCGGTGATGTTGTTTTCACCTTGGGCGGCGATTACCTTCTCGAGTTTGATGTCTTTGCCGAACTGCTTGCGCAGGGCGGTAGTGAGGGAGTCGGAGGGTATATCCGACGAGTTTAGGAACTCGCGGGCGGCATTCATAATCGAGTCGGAGGTTGCGAACACCACGTAGGCCTTGTAGCGGGGCTTATCCCAGCGGTAATTGTCGCGGTGGGTGCGGAAGTAGTTTTCAAGACCTTCCTTGTCCTGCTTGGCTTTCGACCACACCTTGCGGTCGGAAACCTCGAAGAGGAGCATGCCGTCGCGATATTCGTTGAGGAGGTTGCGGTAGTCGGGGTTGTTGGTGGCGAGGTCGTCGCGCTCGGCTTCGAGGAGTGCCATGTCGAGATGTTGCTGCACTGCATCCTCAAACATTTCAGCCTGCTTTTGGGGGTCGCCGATAAAGCGGCCTGCCACTTCGGCGGTCACCTCCGAGAGGGGGATGTTGGTTTTGCCGTATGAGGCAACCGTGCGGTTGGAGGCGATGAAGCGTGCTTCGAGAGTGCTGTCGAGGCCGCCGTTGGCGATGATTTCGGCGCGCACGGCGTCGAGGTTGCGGCGGTTTACTTCGGCCTTGAATTTCTTGCGGAGCTGCTCAACCTTGCGCTTGCGGGGGAGCTGGCTGCGGTCGTCCTGCGCGATTGCGTTCTTGATGATGGGGCGCACGGTTTCGAGGGGTTCGATGCCGCGGCTGTCGAGCTTGCGGATGATGTGGTAGCCGTAGGATGTTTTAATCGGGGCTGAGGTTTCGCCGTTGGCAAGTGCGAACGATGCAGCCTCAAATTCGGGCACCATCATGCCTGTGCCGAACCAGTTGAGACGCCCCCCTTCGCGTTTCGAACCGGGGTCTTCCGATTCGGCGCGTGCGATAGCCTCGAAGTCGCCCCCTGCGGCGAGCAGCGAAGCGATTGAGTCGATTTGAGCTTTCTTAACTGCGGCTTCCTCCTCGCTCAAACCCTGTGTGAGTTTGAGAATGTGCTCAACGAGAACCTGGCCGCGGGCGGGGCGGCGGTCGTTGACGCGCACGATGTGGAAACCGAAGGGTGTTTCAATCACGGGTGAGATCTCTCCCACGGGTGTGGTGTAGGCTGCATCCTCGAAGGTGTAGGGGTAGCGGGCTGCTGTTATGTAGCCCATGTCGCCACCGTTGCGCACCACCGAGCGGTCGATTGAGAACCGGCGGGCGAGTGTTGCGAAATCAGCGCCGTTGAGGATGGCTGTGCGGATTGAGTCGAGGCGGGTGCGCTGGGCTTCGCGGTCAACCCCTTCGCCACGGTTGGCCACCATGATGTGGCTAACGCTCACCTCCTCTTTCATGCGGTCGTAGATGGCGTTGATAATGCTGTCCTCAACCTCCTGCACGCGCATGTAGGGCTCGGCGAGGTCGCGGCGATAGCCTTCAAATTCGTTGGTGAAAGTTTGGGTTTTGTCGATGCCTTCAGCTTCGGCATCGGCCACTTTCTGCTTGTAGGTGATGAACATCTGCAGGTATTCGTCGATTGGTTGGGTGGAAACCTGCTGGGTGTTGTTCTTGTGGTAGAGATATTCAAACTCGCCGAGGGTCACGGGCTTTCCGCTGACGGTCATCAACACTTCGCTGCCGTTGTCCTTGGCCTGAAGCGAGGCTGCCGCAGCGAGGGCTATTGCCAGCGACAAAAATCCTTTTTTCATGAGTTATGAGTTAATGATATGGATTAGAATGTTCGTTTAGATGTTTCATGGTGTGCCGACGCACTAAGGAATTAACGTGAAAGAGGGCATTTTATTATGAAGCGCCCCGTTCAAAATCTAATGAGGTCGTGCCAAAATCCTGAATTTTGGCACAACCTCATTGTTTTAATCCGTATGGCGAGGGTGTTGTCAGAATGGTTCAGATAACAGGAGCTGAGACTGAGGCTGATGGGAGCGTACTGAAGTACGTGACCGAGACCGAATCCGGCAAGCGACGCCCCGGACGAGCCATTATGACACACCCTCATTGGTTTAGCGTGACGATGCGCTGTAGTTGGGCGCCTCGCTGGTGATTGCCACGTCGTGAGGGTGGCTTTCGGCCACGCCGGCATTTGTGATGCGGGTGAACTTGGCCGAGTGGAGGGCGTTGATGTCGTGGGCGCCGCAATAGCCCATGCCTGCACGCAGGCCGCCGAGCATCTGGTAAACCACTTCGTAGAGCGAGCCTTTGTAGGGCACGCGGGCGGCAATTCCTTCGGGCACGAGTTTCTTGGTGTCGGTTTCGCCGGCCTGGAAATAGCGGTCTTTCGAGCCTTTTTCCATTGCTTCGAGCGAGCCCATGCCGCGGTAGGATTTGTATTTACGGCCGTTGTAGATGATGGTGTCGCCGGGCGATTCCTCCACACCTGCCAGCATGCCGCCGAGCATTACCGAGCAACCGCCGGCTGCGAGGGCTTTCACAATGTCGCCGCTGTAGCGGATGCCGCCGTCGGCGATGAGGGGCACTCCGGTGCCTTCGAGGGCTTTGGCAACGTCGTAGACGGCCGAGAGCTGGGGCACGCCCACACCGGCAATCACGCGGGTGGTGCAGATTGAGCCCGGGCCGATGCCTACTTTCACGCCGTCGGCACCGTTTTCGGCCAGATAGCGGGCTGCGTCGCCGGTGGCGATGTTGCCCACAACAACGTCGATTTCGGGATATTTCTCTTTGATTGCGCGGAGCACTCCGATAACACCTTTGGAGTGGCCGTGGGCGGTGTCGATTACAATGGCGTCGGCGCCGGCGGCAACGAGTGCGTCGACACGCTGCATCGAGTCGGCTGTGACGCCCACACCGGCTGCTACGCGCAGGCGGCCGAGGCGGTCTTTGCACGCATTGGGTTTATCCTTGGCTTTGGTGATGTCTTTGTAGGTTACCAGCCCGATGAGGTGCCCTTCTGAATCGACAACGGGGAGTTTTTCGATTTTGTGGCGCTGGAGAATTTCGGCGGCTTCCTCAAGGTTGGTCGATTGGGAGGTGGTGACGATGTTTTCCGATGTCATCACTTCGTCGACCGGGCGGTTGAGGTCGCGCTCGAAACGGAGGTCGCGGTTGGTGACGATGCCAACGAGGATGTTGTTTTCGTCGACCACGGGGATGCCTCCTATGTGGTATTCCTCCATCATTTTCAGTGCATCGGCAACCGTGCTGCCGCGGCGGATGGTCACGGGGTCGTAAATCATGCCGTTTTCGGCACGTTTCACGGCGTGAACCTGGCGGGCCTGCTCATCGATGCTCATGTTTTTGTGAATCACACCGATGCCACCTTCGCGTGCGATGGCGATTGCCATTTTAGCCTCGGTGACGGTGTCCATTGCGGCCGACACGAGGGGCACGTTAAGGGTGATGTTGCGTGAAAATTTTGTCTGGAGTTTTACGTCGCGGGGAAGAACCTCGGAGTAGGCGGGAATGAGAAGAACGTCGTCGAAGGTGAGACCGTCCATTTTTACCCTGTCTGCAATAAATGATGACATATATTTTTAAGCTTTAGGATGCTGTGAAAGTTCCTCTGTGAGCTGCCGCCGGCATGTTGAAACGGGGTGCTTCGGCGCTTGCGGGCGTGTCGATTTTATTGCATGCAAAGATACGAAAAAATCCTGAACGCGCGGCGGTGCGGCGGCAAAAAAAGTTTGTCGGCCCGGGGGTGTCAGTCTGTTTATTGAACGGCGGCCTTGGTGGTTGTTACCGAGCCGTCGGCATTGACGGTTCGGATTATGTAGATGCCACCGGGGAGGCCGTCCGACCAATTTTCGGGGGCGGTTTCGGCTATTTTGATGCCTGAGGTGGTGTAGATGTGGCATGTTGCGGCGGGGGCGCAGCCGGTTTCTGTGGCGATGATGCCTGAGGTGTCGGCCACATAGCTTACAGGGAGTGAGAAGGTGCGCGGAGTGCCGTAGTATGTCACGTCGAAATCGAGAATGTCGTCGATGCTCTCGGTGCAGCCGCTGCAGTCGTAGACAACGCGGTTGCCTTGCAATGAGCATGGAAACAGGCCGTTGCGCGCGGTCACCGAGTTAATGACCACGCTTGAGCGGTTTGTGGTTTTGAATAGCGCCGATGCGAGCCAGTTGCCTGCGGGGGCGGTGTAGGTAACCTGCATCGACGGTTTGTTGAGCGCCACGGCCGGAACGGCGCGCACTGTCACTTTTACCTCGGCATAGAGCGAGGGGTCGGTTTGCGAAACAGCACTGAGCACTGTGCTCCCGGCTGCGATGGCGTGGAATGTGCCGAAGCTGTCGACGGTGCCCACTGCCGGGTTAGAGTTATACCACGTGTAGGTGTCGTGGGTGTAGCGGTTGCCTGTCGAGCCGGCAACGATGTCGGGACCGTTGTCGGTGCTCTGCATCTCGATGAACATTTTCTCTCCGGCGATGCAGGTGGTGGAGGCCACAGCCGACGCTTCCCCGTCGATTATGGCCAGCACGCCGGTGAGGGTGGTCGCCGCCACAGTGATGCGGTCGGGTGTCACGCCGTCGAGTTGCGAGAATGTGATGTCGGTAACCCCCTCGCGGAGCGGGGTGAACAGCCCGTCGTCGCTGATGGTGCCTACTGTCGGGTCGGAGAGGGTATAGGTGGGCTTTCCTTCGTTGCACGGACGCCCGTTTTTAAACAGTTTCCCCTCAAAGCGGCATGTTGTGCCGAGCGCCACATGGGCTTGGGGAGCGGCGATGTAGTGGAGGTAGTAGTCGGTTGGGATGTAGTCGGGGTCGGGTTCGGAGAGCACCACGCCGTCAATTTCAGATGACCATTCGCCGAGCCAGCCGGCATCCCCTTGTCCGGCGGTGTAGATTTTTATGAAATCCACCTGCTGAAGGTCAATGTAGTTGCCGTTGGCGTCAACGGCCCAGGAAAGGTCGAAGCCGTCGGTTACGGGGCCTTTGTCGTCGGCGTAATAGGGGTTGTTGGGGCTTGCGCCGTTGAAGTTGCCGGGGGTGCCGTGGGAGTCGGCATAGCCGAATGCCGGCGCGCGGTTCACTTTCACCCCTGAAGGATTGGATTTGTTGAGCGACCCTTCAATGCAGTTGCCCGTGAGTGTGTAGCCCTCAATGTCGAACTGCGGGAAAAGGAAGGTGTCGGGGTAATATTGCTGGGTGTGGGAGTCGTTGGCCAGGAGTGCGCCAGTGGTGTTGTCGGAGGTTTGCCACGGCACTGAGTTGGCGTTGTTGTAGAGCGGGTTAGTGTAGGTCACCGCAAGGTTTTTGCGGGTTGAGGCGAGCCAATAGTCGCTGCCGGCAAGTTCAAACCATTCGCCGTCGTCGGGGATGCCGTTGCCGTTCAAGTCGGCCATGACGGCAACAGCGGCGGGTTCGCACGAAGCGTTCACCCCGTCGGCCGAGATGGCGTTGCCTATAATTGTGAAGTCAACGCCATAGGGGTGTTGCGGGTCGTTGACGATGGGTTGGTCGAAGCCGAGGATTATGTAGCCGCCGAATGCGCCGAGCGACACAATCCCCTCGGTAGCGCCGTCGGCCGAGTCGGAGCCGCCAACGGGGCCAAGGGCGCCCGATGTGTCGGTGGTGATTTCTAGGTTCATGAACTGCCCGGGGGCGGGACGGTATTCAATCACTTTCGTGGCATAGCTGGTGGCTGTGGCGGGGAGGGAGAAAAGCACAACCGCGGCAACGCTCATGAGCGATGCCGCGGTTGTTGTTATTTTGGTCGGTGTCATTGTCATCAAGGGATGAGGTTGTGGGCACGGAACACTTTCTGAATTTTTTCGAGCGCATATTCCACCTGCTCGCGGGTGTGGGTGGCCATAAGGCTGAAGCGGATGAGGGTGTCCTGCGGAGCGACTGCGGGTGAAACCACGGGGTTCACAAAGATGCCCTCGTTGAAGAGGTCGCGTGTGATGGCGAATGTCTTGAAGTCGTCGCGGATGAACAGGGGGATGATGGGGGTGGAGGTGTGACCGATTTCGCATCCCATGTTGCGGAAGCCTTCGAGGGCGAAATTGGTGATTTTCCACAGGTGTTCCTGACGTTCGGGCTCTGCTTCCATAATGTCGATTGCCTTGAGGGCGGCGGCGGTGGAAGCGGGGGTGATGCTGGCGGTGAAGATGTAGGAACGTGAGTGGTGGCGCAGGAAGTTGGTGATTTCCTTGTCGGTGGCGATGAAGCCGCCGAGCGAGGCGAACGATTTGGAGAATGTGCCCATGATGAGGTCAACATCCTTTGTCACGCCGTAGTGGTCGCAAACGCCGCGGCCACCTTTGCCGAACACGCCGATGCCGTGGGCTTCGTCAACCATCACCTGTGCGTCATATTTCTTTGCCAGGCGCATGATTTCGGGAAGGTTGGCAACGTCGCCCTCCATCGAGAACACGCCGTCGGTGACGATGAGTTTCACTTTGTCGGGGGCGCACTTCTGGAGTTGCTTTTCGAGCGACTCCATGTCGTTGTGCTTGTATTTGAGCGACTGTGAGAAGCTCAGTCGGCGACCTTCAATGATTGATGCGTGGTCCTGCTCATCCCACAGAATGTAGTCCTCGCGGCCGGTGAGGCAGGAAACAACGCCGAGGTTAACCTCGAAACCGGTTGAATAAATCATCACATCTTCCTTACCGATATATTCGGCGATGCGGGCTTCGAGCTGTTTGTGGAGGTCGAGGGTGCCGTTGAGGAAGGGTGAACCGGCGCAACCGGTGCCATATTTCTTGATAGCCTCGATGGCGGCCTCTTTAATGCGGGGGTCGGAAACGAGTCCCGAGTAGCAGTTGGATCCGAACATGAGCACTTTTTTGCCGTTGATGAGCACTTCAGGCTCCTGTTCCGATGAAATTGCGCGGAAATAGGGATACACGCCTGCGGCTTTGGCTTCCTGCGGGGCGGTGTATTTGGCGAGCTTAGCTTGTAATAGCTTCATACTTTTTATGGAAATATGTCTGATGGTCAAACCTTTAGTAGAAAGGTCGTGTAAACAGGCTACAAAATTAGCAAAAAAATGGCAAATGTGCCTCAAAACACCCTCTAAAATTCAACCTCTGCCGCAAAATTGTTCTTTTTCGTGGAAGATTGCCGCCTCTCGCCCCCTCCCGCAAAACCGCCATCACCTCTTTTAATGTCTACTGAGTAATGAACCCCAACTGACGAACCGCTCGGCATAGCCGCACGTAGAGCCGCCATACATGGCGGCTTGTAACTTACCGACGAGTGGCGTTTTTTTTCTCACGGATTACGCTGATTACGCAGATTTTTCCATGCGGCGTGCCGGCGTAATGGCTGATATTATATATAATATTGCACGGATTATCGGATGCACCTCGGTGCATCCATTTGATAGTAATTGAGTGATTAGCAAGTGGTCGTAGACCACCGAGTCGTCGGGAAACACCGCCATATAGCCGCCTTGAGCGGCGTTTGGTGTGGGATTACCAATGCCTCACTCAACACAACCTTGGAGAGGTGCGTTGCTAAGCCATTCCTCGCCGATTCCACAGATTGAGCTATATAGAGTAACTTAATTTGTAGATGAAAGAATACAACAAAACGTTGGAATCAGTCAGAAAAGAATCATGTTATCGGTAATGATAAGTAATTCCAACTCTTGGTTCGCCATCTCTTTCAAATGTGTATACGGCATCGATAACTAATGCGCCTTGACGGTATAATTCGTATAATTCCGGGAATTTCCTACGAGTTAATTCGATTTTTTCGTTATAATCTTTAACGTAAGTTTTCTTGATACTACTGCAAGATGTCAATGATGCGCATAAAATAAGCATCAAAATTAAATTCTTCATATCTATATATTTATGTGGTAAATAAAATGTGCTTAATGAGAATTGGTTGTTAGTTTATAAATCTTCACCATTGGCTTGGTTGTATTTATTGTCATAGAATATTAGGATTTGATAGTGGTTAGATGTTTTGTCAATCATAAACCAAACAAGTTTTTGAATGCTGATTTCAGCAATATACTGGTAACATAAATTGTTAAATAGTGAGTCCCGCTCTTCTTCCGAAAGGTTTACTAGTTCTTCAGCTGAATATTTACTCATTGCCATTTGAAATATTTTATCTGATAAAGCTGTAGGATCGTTGAGCTCAGGCGCTTGATAGTACGAAGCCTCAAAGCGGGCTTTGTTGATCATTATTTCATGCCAAATATCTGCATTATCAGGTATTTGATAGGATTTGTCGGATAGGTAATTGGAGTTGTTCTCAAATTGACGGCATAGATTATTGAATGCAAGTTTAACTTCGAGTTCGTTGTTGTAAGTTGGACTCGTTACGCAGATTCTAAAAACGTTGCCTTTATTGGTTGAAATGTAAAGGTCAACAATCATGCCATTAAACTCTCCGGTTAGAACCTCGTTATCGTAGGGGCTTTGGCGGAAGCCTTTTTCTTTAAGTTGGCGAATCATTTCCTCTTTTGTGCCATCTACCGGGATTCCAAGGAATTTGGTTACGTCTTTTTGAGCAAAAGCGTTTACTGAAATTATCAGTGCTGTGACAAGTGATAGGAATGCTTTAAACATGGTGATTATTTATAAAATTGGATATAAACACGAAGCGTGGAACTGCAATACCATGTTCTAAGTCGGAGGTCGTAGGAAACCTTTTTAAGAGAAATGGAAATAGCAGCCCACGCCGATAGCGTGAGAACCACTATGCACACTCTCTTAAAAAGTCTTGAATTTCCTACGTTCCCGACTTCGAGATGAGCATAACGCTTCTTTTCTTAATTTTTCAAATGTCTTGAGCAGAGATGTCTCTACTCAAGCGCAAAAATAGGCAATTATCACGACACGGGCAAATGTAACGATGTGAAGCTGTTAATTCACTAATGGTTGCACGATTACACCATAAAAAACACGGTGTGCAAATGCCGAGGCATTTTGCACACCGTTAGGGGGATGTAACTGCGGATTGTTTCACAGGATTGCTGCCACCTGTGGGATGTTCGCAAGGCGTGACATCAATGATGTGTCTGATTTGGCTAACTGCATGTTGTAAGCCCACTGCAAATCGAGCAGCATGTGAGCCGGGATGTTCAAGGCTGCTTCAAGCAAAAGCGCCAGTTCGGTGTTTACGGGCCGTTTGCCATTAATAACTTCGTTGAGCAGAGAGGCTGAAACACCTATTTGCGCTGCGAGTTTGGCTTGAGTGAGTTTGCGTTCTTCCAATTCTTCGCGAATGAGTGAGCCCGGATGTGTAGGCTCAAACGGAGTTAGGTTATTCGCAATCATTGAGGGTTCAATGCCGGGAAGTGTAATCATGAGTTCTGTTTAATCTGGATGGCGGAATGGGGGCGCTTGCCTTTGAGGTGTCAATTATTTTAATGCCGTAAATTTACAAAAAGCTTTCGCGATTCACAATTTTGTGAATTGAGTTTGTGTGATTATCTGATGAGAATGATGTAGGGCGGTTATTTGATTTGCTTAGTGTTGAAGTGCTGTTGAGGACTGGCTTGGCAACGCACCTCTCCAAGGTTACATTAAGTGCCACTTTGGCACTCCCCAACAAACGCCGCACAAGGCGGCTTTATAGTGGGGTTTCCCAACGACTCCGTGGTCTCCGACCACTTGTTGGTGCAATAGGGCATTCTACTGCCCTTAGAGACAGGCGTCTGAAGCCCACCGATTATAGCAAACATGCCCCAAGCCGCCAAATTTGGCGGCTCTACGCGCGGCTTCGCCGAACGCTCCCAAGCGCAGCCACTAAAAACTCACAACTAAAAACTCCCCATCTTTTTTTGTGCTGTGGAAAGTTGAAAACTTTCATCCACCCTCAACTTTTCACGCTTTTTAAGCCCCCTCCTCACGAGGCGCCCTTTTATCTTTGCGCCTCGATGCGCAAGCTCCTCACCACATCCCGCTCCCTGTCGTTGCGTCCCCCCATGCCCGTCTCTCGCGGCTTCGCACGCTTCATCGGCCGTCCACTCACACGAGCCGAGCGCATTGTCATATCCCGCCTTGAGCGCGCATCCACCTCCGCTCCCGTCCTTATCGTCGACCCTCCCGGCATCGATTCCACTCCCATCCTCCGCACCTATCTTCGCTACCGCCTCTCACTCTCCCTCCCACACACCCTCGCCATCATCTGCGAGGGTGCAACCCGTAGCACCCACACCCGCCTCCCCGGCCACAGGGAGCTTTGGAACTTCTCACCCCGCAACCCCTCACCCCTTCGCGGCTGCAACCCCGAGTTCGCCCTGCTGCTCAACATGCAGAACTTCCGCAGTTACAGCCCATTCCGCCGCAACCACCTCAACTTCCTCGACATCTGTCGTGTATTTTTCCCCTACGTCGGCAGCGGCTTCATTATCCTTCACTATCGCGACACCCATCGAGGCCGCAAATTCCCCCTCCGGTTGCAGCGCATCACACCCGACCCCTCCCCGCGCATCCTCTTCCGCAACTCCACCACCTACCTCATCATCCCCTTCATCCCCTACACCTCCCCGCAACCGCCTCCCCCACCATCTGGTAGGGACGCACGGCTCGTGCGTCCGCTCCATGCCCTCGTCCGAACCTTGCGGTGTGCCGGACTCCGCCCAACCACAGGCCACGGGTTCTTCCGAACCCTCCCCCTGTGCAACCGCCCGGCCAGAGCCCTTTGACATTCTTTCCATAAAATCTTGCTTCCCCCCCGGCAGTCCAATCCGTGTAATCTGCGAAATCCGTGAGAGAAAAGTGCACAAGTTTCCGTGAGTGCTATCGGCGCGCGGGTTAAATAAGGAGTGGTAAAAAAGAATGAGGTTGTGTCAAAATCGAGTATTTTGACACAACCTCATTATGGGGATTGGTGCGGGAGGTGGATTATTTTGCGGAGGTTTCCTCGGTGACGCCGGCAATTTCGGGGTCGATGAGGATGCGGCCGCAGTATTCGCACACGATGATTTTTTTGCGCATCTTGATTTCAAGCTGTTTTTGCGGGGGGATGCGGTTGAAGCAGCCGCCGCAGGCGTTACGCTGGATGTAAACCACGCCAAGGCCGTTGCGGGCGTTCTTGCGGATGCGCTTGAATGCGTTGAGGGTGTAAGCGTCGATGCGGGGCTCGATGTCTTTGGCCTGTTGGCGCAGTCGTTCCTCGTCCTGACGGGTCTCCGACACGATTTCTTCGAGCTCGGCGCGTTTTTCGGCCAACACATGTTCGGTGTCGCCTACTTTCTCGCGGGTAGCCTCGATTTCACGTGTTTTGTTCTCAATCTGGCGGGTATACTCGTTGAGGTGCTTTTCGCAGAGCTCGATTTCGAGGGTTTGGAACTCAACCTCTTTTGTGAGGAGGTCGAACTCACGGTTGTTGCGCACGTTGTCGAGCTGCTCTTTGTAGCGGGCGATCTTGGTTTGCGAGTCGGCGATTTTTTCTTTCTCGCGGGCGAGTTTAACCTTGAGGTCCTCGATGTCGGCGGTGTAGTTTGTTATGCGGGTTTGGAGGCCGGCAAGGTTGTCCTCCAGGTCCTTCACTTCGAGGGGGAGCTCGCCGCGGATGGTTTTGATGCGGTCGATTTCGGTGAGGATGGTCTGGAGTTCGTAGAGCGACCTCAGGCGGCTCTCAACCGAGAGGTTTTCGGTTTTGGTCTTATCGTTAGCCATTTGCGCTTACAAATAAATTATAGGATTTTTTTCTTTGTCGGAATAACAGACTGCAAAGGTAGGAAATTTTTCGGTTAAAATATCGAAAAATAAATCTTTTGTGCATTCCTCCGTTTCAAAATGGCCTGCGTCGACGAGCAAAATGTCGGGTGCGTTGTCGAGAAATTGGTTGAGTTTGCAGTCGGCGGTGACGAAAGCGTCGGCTCCGGCAGCAATGGCATCGGCGATGAATTCGCCACCCGAACCGCCGCAGAGGGCCACCCGAGTCACTGTCATCCCCTCGGTGGGGCGCGACATTCTCACGCATGCGCAGCCAAATGCCTGTTTAACTTTCAGTGCGAACTCCTCGGGGAGCATCGAGGAGGGTAGGTTGCCCACTGTGCCGAGTCCGGTTGATGCTCCGGGTGCCGAGGGGGCGAGCACAGTCACATCGCTCAACCCGAGTTTGCGGGCCATGCGCCACGACACTCCACCTTCGGTCGAGTCGAGGGCTGTGTGGGAGGAGTAGATTGTGATTCCCTCTTTTATCGCTTTTGCGAGCACGCGCTCGGGGCGGTTGCGCCCGATTACGCACTTAACCCCGCGGAACAGCAGCGGATGGTGGGAGATGATGAGGTTGCACCCTTTGGCCACAGCCTCGTCGATGATTTCCTCGGTTACGTCGACACACAACAAAGCGCCTGTGGCTTCGGCTTCGGGGTTGCCAACCTGGTAGCCGGTGTTGTCGTAGCTTTCCTGAAGCCGTGGCGGGGCGAAGGCTTCGATGGCTGAGATGATGTCGTGGATTTGCATTGTAATATGTTTAAACGAGCTTTTACTGCTCGTTTAAAGGGTGATAATTGTCAGGTTGTTAACGAAAACGGCAAAGTGGCGGTGATGCCCCTTTGCCGTTGTTGCGTGGAATTTTTATTTTTTCTCCTCGAGGTTGAGCGCAAGCTGCAGTTCGTCGAGCTGTTTTTGGTCGAGAGCTGCGGGGGCTTCGAGCATCACATCGCGGCCTGAGTTGTTCTTGGGGAAGGCGATGCAGTCGCGGATGCTGTCGAGACCGGCGAAGAGCGACACCCAACGGTCGAGACCGTAGGCGAGACCTCCGTGAGGGGGCGCGCCATATTTGAAGGCGTTCATCAGGAAGCCGAACTGCTCCTGAGCCTTTTCGGGTGTGAAGCCGAGGATTTCAAACATTTTTGCCTGAAGGGCAGCATCGTGGATTCGGATTGAGCCGCCGCCGACCTCAACGCCGTTGACAACCATGTCGTAGGCATCGGCACGCACTGCTGCCGGGTCGGTGTCGAGCAGGGGGATATCCTCATCCTTAGGATGTGTGAAGGGGTGGTGCATTGCCATGAGGCGCTGTTCCTCCTCGCTCCATTCAAACATGGGGAAGTCGACCACCCACAGGCAGGCGAATTTGTTTTTGTCGCGCAGGCCGAGCTGATTGCCCATTTCAAGACGGAGCTCGCAAAGCTGCTTGCGGGTTTTCATGGCGTCGTCGCCGCTGAGAATGAGGATGAGGTCGCCCGGTTCGGCACCGAATGCTTCCTTCATCTTCTGAAGAGTTTCCTGTGTGTAGAATTTGTCGACCGACGATTTCACATTTCCGTCGGCTTCAACACGGGCATATACCATGCCTTTTGCTCCGATTTGCGGACGTTTCACAAATTCGGTGAGCTGGTCGAGCTGCTTGCGGGTGTAGGTGGCTGCACCTTTGGCGCAGATGCCGCCGATGTAGGCTGCGTTGTCGAACACGGCGAATCCCGAACCCTTCATGATATCCATGAGTTCCACAAACTTCATGTCGAAGCGGAGGTCGGGTTTGTCGCTGCCGTAATATTTCATTGCATCGGCCCAAGGCATGCGCACGAACGGTTCGGTGAGCTCAACGCCGCGCAGCTCCTTGAACAGATGCTTGGCCATCCCTTCAAACAGACCGATTACATCATCCTGGTTGACGAAGCTCATCTCGCAGTCGATCTGCGTGAATTCGGGCTGACGGTCGGCGCGAAGGTCCTCATCGCGGAAGCATTTCACAATCTGGAAATAACGGTCCATACCCGAAACCATCAGCAGCTGCTTGAGGGTCTGGGGCGACTGGGGGAGGGCATAGAAGCATCCCGGGTTCATGCGCGAGGGCACAACAAAGTCGCGTGCACCTTCGGGGGTGGAGCCAACGAGCATGGGGGTTTCGATTTCGAGGAAGCCTTTCGAGTCGAGATAGCGGCGGGTTTCCATCGTCATGCGGTGGCGCAGTTCGAGGTTGCGGCGCACGGGGTTGCGGCGCAGGTCGAGATAGCGGAACTTCATGCGCAGGTCGTCGCCGCCGTCGGTTTCATCCTCAATTGTGAAGGGGGGAACCTCCGAGGGGTTGAGCACACGCAGCGAGTTGGCGTAGATTTCGATGTCGCCGGTGGGGAGGTTGGGGTTTTTGCTTGTGCGTTCGGCCACGGTGCCGGTCACCTGCACCACAAATTCACGTCCGAGGTGGTTGGCGGCCTCACACAGCGAGGCGTCGGAGTCGTTGTTGAAAACAATCTGGGTCAAGCCATAGCGGTCGCGCAGGTCGAGGAAGGTCATGCCCCCCATTTTGCGCACTCGCTGCACCCATCCGGCGAGGGTCACCTCACGGCCGGCATCGGCCAGGCGGAGCTCACCGCAAGTGTTTGTTCTGTACATGGAGTTTATCGGGTTGTGTTGTTAATTCGTTGGTGAATATACTGCTCCGCGCCTAAGCCCGGAGTTTAACGCGCAAATTTACGCAAATTTTCGCAATCGCATTGTCTTTGTCAACTGAAAATTATCGAGCCACTAATGTGTCCCGGGAAAAAATCGGGTGGATTGGCGTGTTAAACAAGTTTAACAATTGGGGGGGGTAAATGGTGAAAAATTGTATAATTTTGTGCCGAAAATGCAAAATTGGCTCTTGATATGTTGTTGCAAAAGCATTTCATTCATGCGGATTTGTGAGAATTGAAGGCTTGACGACGTGCTTGAGCGGCTTCACCACCCCCACACGATGATGAAACGACACCTTGTTTATTTTAATCTGTTCCTTTGCTCCCTTGCGGGGCCGGCCATGTCGGCGCAAGTTGCTACATCCGACATAATCATGTTCAAAACCGGTGAGACACTCAACGCCCACGTGGTGCAGGTGTCGAAAAATGAGATTACCTATAAGCTTTCAAACAAGAAAAATGAGCCGTTGCAGACGGTTGACCTCACCGATGCCTACATGATAAAGTTTGCCAAACGCGGTAACGTTTACATCACCCCCGAAGGGAAACGCATCACCGGTGAAAATCAGAAAATCGACCGCCATGCCGATGTTATCTATCTCGTGAAAGGTGGCGAGATTCAAGCCTATAACCTGCAGATTGGTGAGGATAAAATCGTTTATCAAACATCTAAAAAAGCCGAGAAAGGGCGTGTGCCTCAGCAGCAGGTGCTTGCGCCGTTTCAGGTTTTCATGATTATTTACAGCGACGGCACGCGCGACCTCATCACCGACCTGACACAACCCGACCCTCTGCGCTATGCCTACGTTGTTCCCGAAGAGTTCAAGCAGCCCGAGGTAGCGCCCGAAGTTGCGGCTGAGCCCGAGCAGCAGGTGGTGTTCCACAGCGTGAAGCGCGGCGAATCGCTCGGCGACATCGCCACCCGCTATAATGTGACGGTTGAGAACCTCAAGGAGTGGAACGACCTCCCCAAGCAGCTCAAAGCCCACGCCAAGCTGCAGAGCGACATGCAATTGATGATTTACGTGCAGCCTGTTGAGCAATGATAAAGCGATGTTTCAACGGCCGTGTGGCCCGAATTGCGGCAAATACCATTTTCACTGCGTTCATTGCAATTATGTCGACTGCCTGCGGGGGCGGTTCATCGCATTCTGAAATAATCTCGCTTGTGAGCGAACGCGATTCGCTGCGCAACGAAACCAAGTTGCAGGCCAAGCGCCTGCAGAAGGTTAACGATGTGATTGTGACCCTCAACACCGCTCTCGACTCGGTGCAGATTGAGGAAGGGCTAATCTTCATGACCGCCAACGGCGAGGGGCAGGTGACACGCAACGACGCCTTGCGCAATCTCGACCGCTACGAGGCAGTGTTGCGCCATCAGCAGGAGAAAATCCATAGGCTCGAAGCCCGTCTCGGCAACGAGGACGACGAAACGCCCGAGGCGATGGGAATAGTTGCGAACCTCAAGGCACAGCTCGCACAAAAGGATGCGCAGATAGCCTCGTTGCGCGCGCAGCTCGAAAAGAAAGATGTTGACATTTCACGGCTCCGCAAGCAGGTGCAGTCGCAGCAGTCGACCATCGCGCGGCAGGAAACCGAAATCAGCACACTCTCCACAACCAACAAAGCCTATGGCGAGGCTTTGCAGCGCCAGGATGAAATTCTCAACTATGGCTACGTGCTTATCGGAACGAAGAAAGACCTCGAGCGCAAAGGGGTGCTCCGCAAGGGGAAACTCGTGGCCGAGGGAGCGCTCGACAAATCGAAATTTTTCCGTGTCGACATCCGCAAATGGCGCGACATTTCGTTCGAGGCCAAGCGTCCGCGCATCCTTACCACCATTCCGGGCTCGGCCTATAGAATGACCACATCGGGCGACCACCGCTTCTCAATGCAGGTTACCAATCCCACCGATTTCTGGTCGATTTCAAATTTCCTGATTATCCAGACCGATTGATGCCCGGTGTCAGTCGCCTTACCCCTCCATCCCAGACTTTAAACCAATCATCATATAACTTTCTATTATTATCCATTCTAATGGCAACACATTTTTTATTGCGCCGAGGTGGCACATTGGCATTGGCGATAGCAATGTCGGTAATCTCGTTGTCGGCACAGACAGCGACTGTGACACACGTAATCGACCGCGGCGAAACCATCGAGACTATTGCTGAAAAATATGGTGTTACACCTCAGGCGATTATCGACCTCAATCCGGCCGCCGCTCAGTTCGTCTACGTAGGGATGGAGCTGACAATCCCCGCTGCCCCAGAGGCGCAGAACCGGAATGTGCCCGTAGTTTCTCGCGAGGGAGCCGCCATGCAGGATGCTCATGTGCAGGCGCAGAATGCTGTGGAGTACAATGTGCCGTCGTCATCGGTTTCCACATCAGGCGCAGTGTCAGGCGTTGCCGAAGAAGTAACACCCAATTCATTTTGTCATTACGGAGCGGCATATCACACCTCGTTCGAGCATTTCGACTTGGGAACTTATGGCGTTACCGGAAGCGTTTATTCCCCGGGAGGCTGGGGCGGCAACCTGTTTCTGGGAGGTAGCTGGGGATTGACTGACCCGGCTGTTTTTTCATTTGAAGTAGGTCCGTCGTTCTGTTATGCATTCTCTTTCTCTCCCAATGTGGCGTTGGCAACAGATTTGAACTTCTGCGGCTCGTTTATGTGGGTTGATGAGGCCGTTGTTAAAACGTCGAGTCCGTCGAAGTATGGAAATCATTATTATCCCGCAAAAGATTACGTAACCACCGAGTCGAAACAGCATTTCGGTTGGGGCATTGTGTTGCAGCCAACGTTAGTGCTCAAGTTCGGTGGGTTCATGCCGATGGCTGGTTTGCGCATCTGGGGACAGGATGAAAAGGATATCAACGGCAAAAGCAAGTTTAAATTCCACGTGGGTCTGGCACTGGGAATTTGCTTCAATGCGTGATAACTTGCTATGGTGCAGATTCGAGAGATAATTGATGCCCGATGGTTGAGAATGCTGTCACTTGCCGCAGCGTCTGCAATAGCGGCCGTGCAATCGTTGTCGGCCGAGGTGCACGTTGTTGACCGCGGGGAGACATGGGAATCGATTGCCGCAACGTATGGCATTGATGAACCGGCGCTGAAAAGGCTCAATACCGATGTGCCGCTGATTTATGTGGGCATGACAATCAATGTGCCCGACGGAATGACTGCGGAGGAGGCGGCGAGTGCACGTTTCTATGCCAATCACCCCATGAAACTTGATGCGGTTGATGCCTACGAACGCAAGGACTACAAGAAATCGGCGAAGCTGTTTTCAGAACTGATAAAGAACCATCCCGATGCTCCGCTTGAAATCTACTACAAACGCGGGTTGGCCTATTATAATTGGGGAAAGATGAATCAAACGATGGCCGACATGCAATATGTGTCGTCGCGCGATGCCAAGAAGGAATTTCCCAAGGCTGCCTCAATCTATCGTGACGCGCAGCGCATTGAGGAGCAGCGGGCTGCCGAGCGTGCAGCCATTGTGGGTGCGGTTGTAGGTGTGGCGGCTACTGCCACGGCTACCTATTTCACGGCCAAAGCAGCTTCGGAGCAGCAATCGGCCTCGTCGGCATCATCCTCAGGGAGTGGCGGTTCGTCGCGGTCATCTTCGTCAACATCATCAACGCGCTCGTCATCGTCATATAGCTCTGACTCTGATTCCGGCACTGCCGCCGCATCATCATCAAAGAAAAAAGCATCGAAATGCGGAGCGTGCGGCGGCAGAGGCTACAACGTGGAGTACACAGCCGGTTACGGATTGGCAAAACCTGAATATTGTGCGGAGTGCGGGAAGGATATGATGAGCAACCATTGGCATAAAAAATGCCAAAGGTGTGGCGGTTCGGGAGTAGAATAGAAATTGTCAAACATTGCAAATAACGCATATCAAGAAATGAAAAAATTATTCATCTGCCTGCTGGTATTGGCAGGATTCGCATGCGTCACAGCTTGCGGTGGCGATGAACCGGAACCTGCAAAGACAAGCAATTCATCGTCAACATCATCAACTTCGGCAAAAGTTTCCAAACCCTCCTACAGCAAGGATCTCACCACAACCGACAAGGATGGTTTTTCAATCCGCATGCGGTTCAAAACCGGGGGTGACAAGGAGTCGAATCTAAGCGCTACCGTGCATTGGAAGGCTTATTCCTCAAAACCGTCGTCGAAACCCTCAAAGTCGGCGCTGACAAAGAGCGAAAGCATGCGTCAATATGGTGCGGCTACCTATCACAACACCGGTTCGAAAAAAGGCATGACCGAGAGCATTGTGTTCGACAAATCGCATGCCGGCTATAGCGGAGGCACCTATATCTACTACTATGTGGAATGCCGAAACTGCAAGGGGAGTGCTGAATCATCGGTGTACTATGCTATAGTTAAGCGATGATTTTAATCTTGAACTAAGATTAAATAACTAAGATTAAATAAAAGTAGAAGATTATGTTGAAAAAGTGCCTTAAATGGCAGAATGTGCTTTTGCTGGTTGCGGCGCTTGCAGCCGGCTCAATGCTGGTTGCCTGTGGCGATGATGAAGCCGACGAACCTGAAATGGAGGATTGGGAGGAAGGTGGCGAAACCGGAAACTATGACCGGTTCAAGTCGACTTACGACAAACTTTTCGGCACTGTGTGGGCGCTGCAGGAAACCAGGCTCTACAGTTCTGACGGCAGCTACCGTTATCCTGCGAATTTCAGTTCTTGTGCAGGCGAGACAATCACTTTCTCGAATGAAAAAACAGGAGGGAATGCCTATAAGTTTTATACCTCGCTCTACTCGGGATATGGCTTGTGGATGATAACTGACGACGGTGAGTTGCTCATGACGTTGTCAGGAGGTTCTAACAGTGCTACAGCCGCTCAAAATGGAATGTTCTCGGTTACGTTTGGCATCGGAGGTGAAATTACCACATTGAGTTCATCTACTTTGAAATTCAAGCGGACTTTTGATTCCGGAGGCTACTACGTTTATACCTATGTGAGGGCAGGCAGCTCAACGGGAGGTAGCGGCGGTTCCGGTTCAGGGAGTAGCTATGAGAAACCCGATGTTGATTTTTATGATTACACCCCCTACGGGCAAACGGGATTGAAAATCCAATACCGCATTTACAATAATAATAAGGCAAACGTGACCTCGGCGAAGATTTACTACGGCACATCATCCCCCTCGAGGAGTGTCAACGCAACAGTGTCGAGCAACTATATCACCGCTAACATCACCGGGCTCAAGGCCGGAACAACCTATTATGTGAAATGCACAGCCACGGGGAGCGGTGGTTCTACAACGACCTCAACAACCCGAGTGTCGACGAATTATTAACTGTGTGAAAAAACTAATTAGAATATTGCAATGAAAAAAGTTTTTAATTGGCGATGGCTGCTGATGATTGTGGCGGCCGTGGCAATGGGAGTGTCGTTCGCAGCATGCGGCGACGATGATGACAAGAACAGTGATGAACCCGGTGGAGGAGAAGATATTATCTCCGGAACCCCTGCCGAGAAACTGATTGGCGTGTGGGCATGTTATGACGATAGCTACGATGAGTATGAGTACTACCGTTTCAACGCCGACGGCACCGGATTCATGAGCGGTGAGGATGCCCGCGGCACCGGGGGTGAATGGTTCATTTCCTACCGCGTGCGTTACTCCGAGCGCGACGATGCCTACTACCTTGACATCCTGTGGGAAGAGGGCAGCTACTGGGATGAGGAAGTCGAGGTGGATTTCTACTCCTCAAATGTGATATATTTCAACTGGGGGAGTGGTTGGTATTCGCTTCACAAGCGCTGATTCAACTTCCTGCTACAGTGTATAACACATTGGAGGGTGTGTCATAACGGTTCGTCCGGGTCGTCGCTTGCGGGATTCTGTCTCGGTCACGTACTTAAGTACGCTCCCATCGACTTCACCCACAAGCTCCTACCGGCCAAACCGTTCTGACAGCATCCTCTCCATCCGGGTCAAAACAAGTCGGTGTGTCATAACGGCTCGTCCGTGTCGTCGCTTGCGGGATTCGGTCTCGGTCACGTACTTCAGTACGCTCCCATCGACCTCATCCACAAGCTCCTACCGGCCAAACCATTCTGACAGCACCCTCCCTGCCAAGGTCTAAAAGGCGATGTGTCAAGAATTTTGACACACCGCCATTTTTTGTGCTGCGGCTAATTTTTGTTGGCGGAGAGTGAAAATTTTGGCGGAAAGAATGCCGGTTTGTGGCGGAGATACATTATTTTTGCAAAAAACATAGTGTTTATCTTACGACCATGAAGGAAAGACTGATTGAGTGTGTGCCCAACTTCAGCGAGGGGCGCGACAAGGAGAAAATCAACCGCATTGTTGAATCAATCACGGCTGTAGAGGGTGTGAAACTGCTTGATGTCGACCCCGGCGAAGCCACCAACCGAACGGTTGTGACCTTTGTCGGCACTCCCGAGGCGGTGGTTGAAGCCGCTTTTCAAGGCGTGAAAAAGGCTCAGGAGCTGATTGACATGCGCCACCATCACGGAGCGCATCCGCGCATCGGCGCCACCGACGTGCTTCCGCTGATTCCTGTTTCGGGGATAACGCTTGAAGAATGCGCAGAGCTTGCCCGCGAACTTGCCAAGCGCATTGCAACGGAGCTTGAGGTGCCCACCTACTGCTATGAAGCGGCGGCATTCACTCCGCAACGCAAAAATCTGGCGGTGTGCCGCAAGGGGGAATATGAGGCGCTGGCCGAACGTGCCGACAAGGATGGGGAGGCTCCCGACTTCGGAGCGCGCCCGTTTGATGAGAAGATGGCCCGCAGCGGTGCCACGGTTGTGGGCGCGCGCGATTTCCTCATTGCCGTGAACTTCAATCTCAACACCACTTCAACGCGCCGTGCCAACGCCATAGCATTCGACGTGCGCGAGAAGGGGCGCCCCATGCGTCAGGGCCCGTCGGTCACCGACAAGCCTGTGGTTGATGAGAACGGCAAGACCGTGATGATTCCCGGCACGCTCAAAGGCACCAAGGCCATAGGGTGGTTTATTGATGAATATGGCATCGCGCAGGTGTCGATGAACATCACCGACATAGCCACAACTCCGTTGCATGTGGCCTTCGACGAGGTGTGCCGCGCTGCGGCAGCCCGCGGTGTGCGCGTCACCGGCACCGAAATTGTGGGGCTTGTGCCTCGCCGAACCCTTATCGAGGCCGGTAAATATTTCCTCCACAAGCAGCAGCGCTCGGCCGGAATCGCCGACGACGAAATCATTCGCATCGCGGTGAAGTCGATGGGGCTCGATGAGCTGAAGCCATTCGTCACCTCCGAAAAAGTGATAGAGGATATGGTAGCCCCCGCTCAGGGGAACAAACTGGTGGATATGACCTGCCGCGGTTTCGCGTTTGAGACCGCAAGCGAATCGCCCGCTCCCGGCGGCGGCTCAATCTCGGCTTACATGGGAGCGCTCGCAGCCGCCCTCGGCACAATGGTTGCCAACCTGTCGGCTCACAAGCCCGGTTGGGACGACCGCTGGGAGGAGTTCAGCCGTCAGGCCGAAGAGGGTCAGGCTCACCTCAAGGAATTGCTCGCGCTCGTCGACGAAGACACGGCAGCGTTCAACCGCATCATGGATGCCTTCAAGCTCCCCAAAGGAACCGATGAGGAGAAAGCCGCCCGCTCGGCCGCCATTCAGGATGCCACCCGCTATGCCACCGAGGTGCCCTTGCGCACCATGAAAGCCTCGTTCGCAATCTTCCCGCTGTTGAAATCGATGGCCGAAACCGGCAACCCCAATTCGGTTAGCGATGCCGGGGTGGGGGCGTTGGCCGCCCGTAGCGCAGTGCTCGGAGCCTATCTCAACGTGCGCATCAACGCCGCAGGGCTGAAGGACCGCGCCGTAGCCGATGCCATGCTTGCCGAGGCTGCACGGATTGCCGCCGAAGCCGAAGCCGCCGAAAAGGAAACTCTCGCCGTTGTGGAGACTAAACTCTGACCGCGCGTAGCTGAAACTATCTGCACTCAATTTTAACCCCCATTCCCCCACTGATAAAACAATGACTCTCACAGAATTTCAACAGGATATAATCAACGGCATCCCCGCCGAACTTCCCGAAGCACCGGCCTACGATGCCAATGTGAACCATGCCCCGCGGCGCAAGGATATCCTCACTCCCGAGCAGAAGAAACTCGCCATCCGCAACGCACTGCGCTATTTCGAGCCGCGCCATCACGCCGTGCTCGCGCGGGAGTTTGCCGATGAGCTTCACCGCTACGGCCGCATTTACATGTACCGCTTCCGTCCTGCCTATGAGATGAAAGCACGCAGCATCGACGATTATCCGGCCCGCAGCCGCAAGGCAGCCGCAATCATGATGATGATTCAGAATAACCTCGACCCCGCTGTGGCGCAGCATCCTCATGAGCTGATAACCTACGGGGGGAACGGCGCCGTGTTCCAGAACTGGGCGCAGTATCGTCTGGCAATGCAATATCTCTCGCAGATGACCGACGAGCAGACCCTTGTTATGTACTCGGGGCATCCCCTCGGCCTGTTCCCGTCGCATAAAAACGCTCCCCGCGTGATTGTGACCAACGGCATGGTTATCCCCAACTATTCAAAGGCCGACGATTGGGAGCGCATGAACGCAATGGGTGTGAGCCAGTACGGGCAGATGACTGCAGGTTCATATATGTATATCGGTCCGCAGGGAATCGTTCACGGAACAACAATCACCGTGCTCAATGCAGCCCGCAAACGTCTCACCGGCGGGCGCACCGACATAGGGGGGATGCTGTTCGTTACCGCCGGTCTCGGCGGCATGTCGGGCGCGCAACCCAAGGCCGGCAACATCGCAGGTGTGGTGAGCATCACGGCTGAAATCAACCCCAAGGCTGTGGAGAAGCGCAAGGCGCAGGGTTGGGTGGATGAGGTTTACACCTCGCTTGACGAGCTTATCCCCCGTGCGCTTCGTGCTATGGAAAGCAAGGAAACCGTGTCGCTCGCCTATCAGGGCAACGTGGTTGACCTGTGGGAACGACTGGCAGCCGACAACATCGCAGTTGATTTGGGCAGCGACCAGACTTCGCTCCACAACCCGTGGGCCGGTGGATACTATCCCGTGGGGCTTTCATGTGAGGAATCGCAGCGCATGATGGCCGATGAACCCGAGGAATTCCGCCGCCGCGTTCAGGAGTCGCTGCGCCGTCAGGTAGCAGCCATCAACAAGCTCGCCGACCGTGGAATGTACTTCTTCGACTATGGCAACGCCTTCCTGCTCGAATCGTCGCGCGCCGGTGCCGACGTGATGAAAGCCGACGGCTCGTTCCGCTATCCCTCCTACGTTCAGGATATTATGGGTCCGCTTTTCTTCGACTACGGTTTCGGGCCGTTCCGATGGGTGTGCACCTCGGGCAAACCCGAGGATCTGGCGGTTACCGACCGTCTGGCAGCCGAAGTGCTCGACGAGATGCTCTCAACCGCTCCCGCCGACATCCGCGGGCAGCTCGAAGATAACCTCCATTGGATTCGCAAGGCCGAGGAAAACAAACTCGTTGTGGGTTCGCAGGCGCGCATCCTCTATGCCGACAGCGAGGGGCGCATAAAGATTGCCAAGGCATTCAACGATGCCATAGCGCGCGGCGAAATCTCCGCTCCGGTGGTGCTCGGGCGCGACCATCACGATGTGTCGGGTACCGATTCCCCTTATCGCGAGACATCCAACATCTACGACGGTTCTTCGTTCACAGCCGACATGGCCGTGCAGAACGTAATTGGCGACTCCTTCCGCGGCGCCACATGGGTGTCAATCCACAACGGTGGCGGCGTTGGCTGGGGTGAGGTTATCAACGGCGGTTTCGGCATGGTAATCGACGGTTCTGCCGAGGCCGACCGCGCCATCGGCGAGATGTTGCTGTGGGATGTGAACAACGGCATTGCGCGTCGTTCGTGGGCCCGCAACAAGGGTGCCGTTGATGCCATCAAACGCGAGATGGAGCGCACCCCGCTGCTTAAAGTCACCCTCCCCAATTTCGCCGACGACGATGTTGTTGACGAAGCTCTCAACGCAGCTCTCAAATGAGAGTATTTCGATAAAAAAGATTTTAACAGCCACATAAATCCGGCATTGATTATAAACTAAAACAAAATATTTAGTCATGGAAGTTCACCATATAAGCTCTGATTGGTTGAGCATCAACAGAGTTGAAGAGATTGTTGAAAAAGGCATGAAACTTGCATTGAGCGACGGGGCACGCGAAAAAATCGACCGCTGCCGCAAGTATCTCGATGAAAAGATGCTCACACAAAAAGAGCCTATCTATGGAATAACTACCGGTTTCGGTTCGCTCTGCAACATTTCCATCGACGCCACTCAGCTCTCGGAGTTGCAGCGCAATCTGGTGATGTCGCATTCGTGCAGCATCGGTGAACGTGTGCCGTCGGATGTGGTGAAACTCATGTTGCTTACAAAAATCCAGTCGCTCAGCTACGGGCACTCGGGTGTGCAGCTCGCCACTGTTGAGCGATTGGTTGATTTCTACAACAACGATATTCTCCCCCTTGTCTACCGCCAGGGTTCGCTGGGGGCATCGGGCGACCTCGCACCGCTCGCCAATCTGTCGCTGCCGCTCATCGGCTTGGGTGAGGTGGAGTTTCATGGCGAGGTGATGCCTGCCGCGGAAATGCTCTCGCGCATGGGGTGGGAACCGATTTCGCTCCGTTCGAAGGAGGGGCTGGCGCTGCTCAACGGCACGCAGTTTATGTCGTCGTTCGGAGTGTGGAGCGTAATCGAGGCCCGCAAACTCAGCCGTTGGGCCGACAAGATAGCCTCGCTGTCGCTCGACGCTTTCGACGGTCGCATCGAACCGTTCATGCCACAGATTCAGCAGGTGCGCCCCCATCCAGGGCAGATTGCAACGGGTGAGGCTGTGCGCGGTTATCTGGCGGGTAGCGAGCTGATAGCGCGACCCAAGAAGCATGTGCAGGATCCCTATTCGTTCCGTTGCGTTCCGCAGGTGCACGGAGCCGCCAAAGACACCATCGAGTATGTGGCGCGGGTGCTTGAAACTGAAATCAACAGTGTCACCGACAATCCCACCATCTTCCCCGACGACGATGTGGTGATTTCGGCCGGTAATTTCCACGGCGAGCCTATCGCGCTGCCGATGGATTTCCTTGCCGTTGCGCTCTCCGAGCTTGCCAATATCTCAGAACGCCGCACCTACAAGCTGATTGCCGGCGTGAGGGAACTCCCCTCGTTCCTCGTGGCCAACCCCGGTGTGAACAGCGGATTCATGATTCCACAGTATGCCGCGGCATCAATCGTGAGCCGCAACAAGGGGCTGTGCTGGCCTGCATCGTGCGATTCAATCCCCTCGTCGCAGGGGCAGGAGGACCACGTGTCGATGGGTTCCAACGCCGCCACAAAACTATATGAGGTCGTTGGCAACACCCGCAGGGTGCTCGCCATCGAACTTTTCAACGCCGCGCAGGCGCTTGAGTTCCGCCGTCCGCTCAAATCGTCGCCTGTAATCGAGGCGATGGTGGCCGACTATCGTCGCGAGGTGCCGTTTATCGAGAACGACACCGTGATGTATCCCCTCATCAACCGTTCAATCGACTTTATCTGCAACACCGCGATATGAAACTGCTGACAAACATCGGGGCTCTTGCCGGCGTAGACCGCTCAGGCATCAAGCTGCGCCGCGGTGATGAGATGGCCGAGTTTCCGTTGCTTCGGGATGCATGGCTGCTTGTTGACGGCGAGCGCATTGCCGCTTTCGGTGAAATGGCCGAACTCTCCGGGCGGGAATTCGGAGCGGTTGAAACTGTTGACATGCAGGGAGGATGGGTGTTCCCGTCGTTTTGCGACTCCCACACCCACATTGTCTATGCCGGTAACCGTGCAGGGGAGTTCATCGACAAAATCAACGGACTGAGCTATGAGGAGATTGCCGCCCGAGGTGGTGGCATCCTCAATTCGGCCGACCTGCTTCACCGCACATCGGAGGATGAGCTGTTCCGCCAGGCAATGGAACGGGTGGGGGAGATGATTGCCAAAGGCACCGGAGCCGTGGAAATCAAAAGCGGCTACGGGCTCACTGTTGAGGATGAACTGAAAATGCTCAGGGTGATAAGGCGCATAGCACAATCTGTGCCGGCAGTTGTGAGATCAACATTTTTAGGGGCACATGCCGTGGGGAGAGCCTACGTGGGTCGGCAGAGTGAATATGTCGACCTTGTGTGCAACGAGATGATTCCCGAGGTGGGGTGTGAGAAGCTGGCCGATTATATTGATGTGTTCTGCGACAAGGGTTTCTTCACACCTGCCGAAACAGCCCGCATGCTCGAAGAAGCGGCGAAATGGGGAATGAAACCAAAGATTCATGCCAACGAGCTTGATGTGTCGGGTGGTGTGCAGGTGGGTGTTGCCCACGGTGCAGTTTCGGTTGACCATCTTGAGCGCACCACCGAAGTGGAGATTGAGGTGTTGAAAAACTCCTCAACAATCCCCACCGTCCTCCCCGGGGCATCGTTTTTCTTAGGGATGCCCTACGGAAACGCCAAGGGGATGATTGCCGCAGGGCTTCCTGTGGCTCTCGCGTCAGACTATAACCCCGGCTCCTCCCCGTCGGGCGACATGAGGTTTGTGGCATCATTGGGGTGCATCAGGATGAAGCTCCTGCCCGAGCAGGCATTGAATGCCGCCACCATCAACGGTGCGGCCGCAATGGAGGTGGCCGGTGATGCCGGTTCTATCGCCGTTGGAAAGCTTGCCAACTTCTTTGTCACCGCCCCCCTTCCGTCGTTGGCATTTCTGCTCTATGCCTACACAACCCCGCTGATAACCCAAGTGTGGCTACGCGGCATGCGTCAGTAATAATCTAAGTAACTATTAAAAAGAGCGCGTGTCGATTTGCTTCGACACGCGCTTCTGTGTTTGTTGACTGTCGTTGCAGGCCACGCAGTGGCGGTGCAGCGATTTGTTTGTTTCTCTGAGTTTTTAGTTGTTAGCAGTTGTAGCTTTCTGAAGCTTTGGTGAAGTACCATTTCGCTGCTCGTTTGATAAGTGTTATCATAGCTTTGAAATTTTGTGGAACATGCGGTCCCTCGTGGATTGCAGTTCCGAGTTGAAACTATAGCCGACAACTTCAGGATGACTTTCAATAACTAAAGTGTTGGCTGTTTTTATGTTTTTCAGCATGCTTTTTGAGCATCCTTTGCTATATAAACATGTCGAAGTGCGGTTTTGTTTGGCGTGTGCTTTCCCGGTGCATGAGAAAAATTTGTGTTGAAACCGTTGTTCGGCTATGAATGCAACCGGGGAATGATGAGGGTGAGGCAGTTAGTTTTCCGGTTAGTTTTTTAGGTGGAAATATTTGCGGGAGAGGTGGGGAAACCTTAAATTTGCAAACATCAAAATGAAACGTTAACAACTATTGTTACTCAAAAAATTATGAAGAAGAAATTTATCTGCACAGTGTGCGGTTATGTTCATGAAGGGGATGAGGCTCCCGAAAAGTGCCCCCTTTGCGGTGCACCCCGCAGCAAGTTCAAAGAACTCGACGAGGCTGAAGCTCTCAAATTTGTGACCGAGCACGAAGTTGGTATTGCCAAAGGTTGCGACGCCGAAATGATCAAGGACCTCAACACCCACTTCATGGGGGAATGCACCGAAGTTGGTATGTATCTGGCCATGTCGCGTCAGGCCGACCGCGAAGGCTATCCCGAAATCGCCGAAGCTTTCAAGCGTTATGCTTGGGAAGAGGCTGAACACGCTGCGAAGTTTGCCGAACTCCTCGGCGACTGCGTGTGGGACACCAAAACCAACCTCGAAAAGCGCATGATGGCTGAAGCCGGTGCCAACGAGGATAAGATGCGCATTGCTGCCAACGCCAAGAAAGCCAACCTCGACGCCATCCACGACACTGTTCATGAAATGGCTAAGGATGAGGCTCGTCACGGCCGTGGCTTCGCCGGTCTGTTTGCCCGCTACTTCGGCAAATAATCTGCGTTTCCCACGCGACTTAAAGTTTTTGTGCTGTGTCAAAAATTTTTTTGACGCAGCACTTTCTTTTTGCAGCAAACCACCGGGCGTTGCAGCGGAAACATTGCGGCGGAAACGCGGCGCGGGGTTGCGGGTGTGGGGAATTATGATTAACTTTGCAGTGCGTAAACACGCCAGTATTCTCACGCTTTCAAGTATTTTTATGCGACAGACACGCAAAGCCGTTCTCATGCTTGAAGACGGCACCTGTTTCGAAGGGAAATCCTTCGGCTATGAGGCTGCAACGGCCGGTGAAGTGGTTTTCAACACGGCAATGACGGGTTATCCCGAAAGTCTCACCGACCCTTCTTATGAAGGTCAGATTCTTGTCACCACTTATCCCATCTTAGGTAATTACGGAGTTCCCCCCGAAACGGTAAAGGATGATGTGAGCGAATATCTTGAGAGCTCGCGCATTCACTGCCGGGCCATCATCGCCCAGGATTATTCGTGGGAGCCGAGCCATTGGCTCGCAACCCGTTCGCTTCATGAGTGGTTGCGCGACGAGAAAATCCCCGGGCTTTATGGAATTGACACCCGTGCTCTCACCAAGCATTTGCGCGAAAAGGGGTCGATGCTCGGCAAGATTTATTTCGAGTCGCCCGATGAGGTGGAATTCGACGACCCCAATTCCGAAAATCTTATTGCGAAAGTGAGCTGCCCCGAAGTTCAGCATCACGGCGAAGGCGACAAGACGATTGTGCTTGTTGACTGCGGAACAAAATTCAATATCATCAGATGTCTTACCCGTCGCGGAGTAAAGGTTGTCAGAGTTCCCTGGAACTATGATTTCAACACCATTCCGTTCGACGGTCTTTTTATATCCAACGGCCCGGGTAACCCCGATTTCGCCGAGGAAACGGTTGTGAACATCCGCAAGGCAATGGAGACGGGCAAACCCATCTGTGGCATCTGCATGGGTAACCAGCTGCTTGCCAAGGCTGCCGGCGCAACCACCTACAAACTCAAATATGGTCACCGCAGCCACAACCAGCCGGTGAGAATGACCGGCACCAACACCTGCTACGTCACATCGCAAAACCACGGTTTTGCCGTAGACGACACCAAGTTGGGCGATGATTGGGAACCGCTGTTCGTCAACATGAATGACGGCACTAACGAGGGAATCCGCCACAAAACCAAACCCTTCTTCTCGGCTCAGTTCCACCCCGAGGCATCGTCGGGACCGCGCGACACTGAATTTATTTTCGACCGGTTCCTTGAAATGGTGCGCAATCACGGCTGATTGAAGTGATTGTTTCAGGCACCCCGTCAACAACACCCACAACAACATCAATTTCACACCAGTAATTTCCACAACTCAGCTAAATTGAGTCAATTATAACATTCGGCATGGAAAAAATAAAGAAAGTTTTGCTTCTCGGCAGCGGCGCATTGAAAATCGGTGAGGCCGGCGAATTTGACTACTCCGGTTCCCAGGCTCTCAAAGCCATGAAGGAGGAGGGGATTGAAACTGTGCTCATCAACCCCAACATCGCCACCGTGCAGACCTCCGACGGGTTTGCCGACAAGATTTACTTTCTGCCGGTGACCCCCTACTTTGTAGAGAGGGTTATCGAGAAGGAACGCCCCGACGGCATTCTGCTTTCATTTGGCGGGCAGACGGCTCTCAACTGCGGTGTAGAGCTCTTTGAGTCGGGTGTGCTCGAAAAGCATGGTGTGAAAGTGCTCGGCACACCGGTGCAGGCTATCAAGGACACCGAGGACCGCGAGCTGTTTGTGAAAAAACTCGATGAAATTGATGTGAAAACCATCAAAAGCGAGGCTGTGGAGAGCACCGAGCAGGCGTTGGCTGCGGCCGAGCGATTGGGCTACCCCGTGATTGTGCGCGCCGCCTATGCTTTGGGCGGTCTCGGCAGCGGTTTCTGCGACAATGCCGAGGAGCTTGTGACACTCACAGAAAAAGCATTCGCATTCTCGCCGCAGGTGCTGGTTGAGAAATCGCTCAAGGGGTGGAAGGAAGTGGAATATGAGGTTGTGCGCGACTGCTACGACAACTGCATCACAGTGTGCAACATGGAGAATTTCGACCCTCTGGGCATCCACACGGGCGAAAGTATCGTTGTTGCTCCGTCGCAAACACTCTCCAACGACGACTATCATTATCTGCGTCAGCTCGCCATAAAGATTATACGCCACATCGGCATCGTGGGCGAATGTAACGTTCAATATGCCTACGACCCCGATTCTATGGACTATCGCGTGATTGAGGTGAACGCCCGCCTGAGCCGCTCGTCGGCGTTGGCGTCGAAAGCCACAGGTTACCCTCTGGCATTCGTGGCTGCCAAACTCGGCCTTGGCTACGGTCTGTTCGAGCTTAAAAACTCGGTGACGAAGGAAACTTCGGCTTTCTTCGAGCCGGCGCTCGACTATATCGTATGCAAAATTCCCCGTTGGGACCTCGGCAAATTCCACGGCGTTCGCCGCGAAATCGGCTCATCGATGAAATCGGTGGGAGAGGTGATGGCAATCGGCCGCACTTTCGAGGAGGTGATTCAGAAGGGGTTGCGCATGATAGGGCAGGGGATGCACGGTTTCGTGGGTAACCGCGATTTGAAAATCGAGGATATGGACAAGGCGCTCAAAGAGCCTACCGACAAGCGCATTTTCGTCATTGCCAAGGCGATGCGCGAGGGCTACACAGTTGAGCGCATCCATGAACTTACCAAAATCGACCGTTGGTTCCTTCAGAAACTCCAGCACATCATTGATACCGAGCGCGAGCTTGAGCAGGTGAACGATATTGCGGCAGTTGAGCCCGAATTGCTTCGTTCGGCCAAGCAGCAGGGCTTCAGCGACTTCCAGATTGCCCGTGCCGTCAGAAAAGGAAATTTTGACTCGTTTGCCGACAGCGCTGCGGTGCGCTCGCTCCGCAAATCGTGCGGCATCGTGCCGGTGGTGAAGCAAATCGACACCTTGGCTGCCGAATATCCGGCGATGACCAACTATCTCTATCTCACTTACAACGGCAGCGAGAACGACGTCACCTATCTCCACGACCACCGCTCGGTGGTTGTGCTCGGCAGCGGAGCCTACCGCATCGGCAGCTCGGTTGAGTTTGACTGGTGTTCGGTCAACGCGCTTATGACCGTGAAGGAGCAGGGATGGCGTTCGGTGATGATAAACTACAATCCCGAAACGGTGTCGACCGACTACGACATGTGCGACCGCTTGTATTTCGACGAGCTCACCTACGAGCGCGTGATGGATATTCTGGAGCTTGAATCGCCCCACGGTGTGATTCTGTCGGTGGGCGGTCAGATTCCCAACAACCTTGCCACGCGTCTTGACGACGCTGGGGTTAATATCCTCGGCACATCGGCCTCGTGCATCGACAACGCCGAGGACCGCCACAAATTCTCGGCGATGCTCGACCGCCTGGGCATCGACCAGCCGCGATGGAGGGAGCTGACAAGTTTCGCCGATATCGACGATTTCATCCGTGAGGTTGGCTTCCCGGTGCTTGTGCGTCCGAGCTACGTGCTTTCGGGTGCGGCGATGAATGTGTGCAGCAACGAAGAGGAGCTTCACCGCTTCCTGCGGTTGGCCGCGAATGTGTCGAAACAGCACCCGGTGGTGGTGTCGGAATTCATTCAGAATGCCAAGGAGATTGAGATGGATGCCGTGGCGCAGGATGGCGAGATTAAGCTCTACGCCATTTCGGAGCACATTGAGTTTGCCGGAGTGCATTCGGGCGACGCTACTATCCAGTTCCCCCCGCAGAAACTCTACGTGGAGACAATGCGCCGCATCAAGAAGGTGTCGGCACAGATTGCTAAAGCTCTAAAAATTTCGGGGCCGTTCAACATCCAGTTCCTTGCAAAGAACAACGATATCAAGGTTATCGAATGTAACCTCCGCGCATCGCGCAGCTTCCCGTTCGTTTCGAAGGTGCTCAAACTCAACTTCATCGACCTTGCAACCCGTGTGATGCTCGGCGAGAAGGTTGAGAAACCGAGCAAAAGCCTCTTCGACCTCGATTATGTGGGCATCAAGGCGTCGCAGTTCAGCTTCTCGCGTTTGCAGGGTGCCGACCCTGTGCTGGGTGTGGATATGGCTTCTACCGGCGAGGTTGGCTGCATTGGCGATGACACCGACGAGGCTCTGCTTAAAGCGATGCTGTCGGTGGGTCACCGCATCCCGCGCCGTTCGGTGCTGCTTTCGACTGGTACCCCCCGCCAGAAAGCCGACATGCTTGAGGCCGCCCACATGCTCCATCGCCACGGGTTGAAAATCTACGCTACCGAGGGGACTCACCGTTTCCTTGTTGAGAACGGGGTGCCGGCCGTGCGTGTCTACTGGCCTTCCGACCCCGAGGGGCAGCCGCAGGCTCTCGATTTGCTGCACGACAAGCTGATTGACATGGTTGTGAATCTCCCCAAAAACCTGTCGTCGGCCGAGCTTTCCAACGGTTATAAAATCCGTCGTGCTGCAATCGACCTCAACATTCCCTTGCTCACCAACGCACGCTTGGCGTCGACTTTCATCAGGGCGTTCACCTCGATGCCTCTGGAGGATATCCAGATTAAATCGTGGGATGAATATAAATAATCCCCGCCGACCCACCTCATTCAATGGCTGAACATAACTCTTTGGGAAAATGGGGCGAGCAGATGGTTGTTGACCATCTGGTGGCGCAGGGGTATGCCATTGTGGAACGTAACTGGCGGATGAATCACTTCGAGGTTGATATTATTGCCACCAAAGGTGCTGACATCGCGTTTGTGGAGGTGAAAACCCGCCGCGATGATGCGGTGAACCCGCTGTCGGCCATCACTCCGCAAAAGGTGAGGCGCATGGCTTCGGCCGCGAATGCCTATCTGGGTTGTGTGAAGTTGCCGTTGCGGCCGCGTTTCGATGTGGCGGCTGTGGTTGGCGAGCCTCACTCGTTCAGGATTGATTATATCGCCGATGCCTTTCTGCCGCCGTTGAGAACCTATCGCTGAATCACGTCAACGAGCCTTTCGAGGAGAATAAACACACAACCGGCTGACCGTTGCTTTGCAGGCAGGGTCAGCCGGTTGCTTCTCTCTATCTGATATAATGCAAAAGTTTGAGCTTTCAACCTTTGGGAAACCTCTCGGGGTGTAGAAGCTTATTTTTTTGCCCGCTTTTGGGCGCGAGGTTGCTTGTTGTTGGTGCCGTTATCCTTGTTGTTGCGGCGCATGTGCTGGCGGAACATGCGGTCCATCATCTGTCGCTCAAGGTCGTAGGCTTGCAGAATCTGCCGTTGGGTGAGGAATGAACTGTATTTGGAATAATACTTTTCCTGAATGGCGGTTATCTTCTTTTTGTGGGAGAAGCGATCTTTGATTACCTTTTCAGCCTCCTTTTCCGAGAGCTCTTTCTTGGCGTTTTTATCGCGGGGGCAGGGTGGGGGAGCTGCTGCCCAAATTTCTTTCTGGCACTGCGAGAAGAGTTCCACAAATTTTTTTGTGTTGGTGTCGTTGAGGCTGAGAGCCGAAGCTATTTCCCGGCCTTGCACTTCGGCGAGCTGCTCGCGCGACATTTTGTCGGAGCGGTCGTCAGGGGCGGGGCACGCCGTGGCTCGGGAGGCCGTTGTCGACAGCATGGCCAGCACGAGAATGATAATGTGCAGAGTTGGTTTCATATCAATAGAATATATTGGAATCTGGATGGAGATGTGTAGCCCGTCTACCGGTTAATAGTCGAAAATCACATCGGCGCGGTAGGTGTCGAGCAACGCGTCCTGATCTTCGTCGCTGAGGTTGTTGAACGCCTGCTCGATTGTGATGTTTTCGGCATGGACTGCATCGGGGGCAAGCCCTTTGAATGCAATGACCAAAGCCGCAATGGCCGCTGCGGAGGCGGTGGTGTGCCATATTTTGCGCCAAGCGGGCAGGGCGCTCAGCATTTTGCGCTGGGGAGTTTCTTTGGCCACGGTTGCGCAGATGCGTTCGTTGAATTGCTCGAAAAAGCCTTCGGGCACCGAGTAGGGGAGCTGTTTCCCGATTTTGTCGAGTCGGGTGGAGTGAGTTCGGTTTTCAGTCATGGCTGTCGAGATATTTGATTATTTTGTTTTTTGCAAGATGGTAGTTGACTTTCACGTTTGATGGAGTGGAGTCGGTTACTTGGGCTATATCCTCGTAGCTCATATCGTCGTAGTAGCGGAGGTTGAATGCCACGCGCTGCTTGGCGGGAAGTGAATTGATTGCCTGTTGCAAACGCACGGCTTCAAGGTGCGTGTAGTCGGTGTAGTCGTCGGCTTTCAGCGCGAGGAGGTCGGCTCCGGCATCGTCGATTGAGCAGCTCGCCGGGGTGTTGCGCCCGAGCATGCGCATGGCCTCGTTTGTGGCGATGCGGTAGAGCCACGCTTTCAGCGATGCTATCTCGCGAAGGGTCGACAAGGATTTGTAGACCTTCAGAAAGGTTTCCTGCAACACATCCTGCGCGTCGTCGTGCGACACCACAAGCCTCCGCACGTGCCAGTAGAGCGGTTGACTGTAGTTGTTCACCAGCATTCTGAAGCCTTCGGGTGTTGAAAGCATTGAAAGGGTGAGCGGTGTGGATGTTTGTGATGTTGCCGGTTGCATTGCAGTTGATGTGACGGTGGCCGCCGGGCGGCCGATGGCAGGTTGTTGTGCCTGTTCGATTATATGACACGATCCGGTGAAATAAGTTAAATGTGGAGAAAGTTAAAAAATGTGATGCCGTGATGGCGTTTTATTCTGTTGGGATTAAACATTTTGGCGTGCTGATTGTAATGAATATCAGGGAGGGATGATAATCGGGACGGAAAGGGAGAACTTTAAATCGCGCTCACAATCATGAAGATTTGGAAAATTCAGGCAATTGCATTTTTTGCTCTTTGCATATATGTATCGCTTTCATCGTGCAACCGTTCATCGTCGGTTGAGATGCTTGAGCTTGTGCCCGACAATGTGACGGCTGTCAAGGAGGTGAATCTTGAGCAGCTTCTGCGTCAGTTGGGGTCGCCTGCCGTTGATGCCGACGGGAATTTCACGGCCGAGGCTGAGCGGTTGATTGATTTTTTTGTGGAACCTGATTACCGGGCTGCTTTCACGGCTCTGTATGGAGTTGATAATGGCGCAGATTTCTCGCGTGTGGTGAGTTTCACCACCGGCAACGGCATTAATGTGGTGGCACTTCCTGTTGTGAATCGCGGTGCGCTCGTGAGCGGGCTGGAGCATGGTTTTACCCCGGTTGATTCGGCTGATGTGAACGCCGTGGAGTCATGCTTTGCAGTCGACGGTCGCCTCGTGGTTGTCGATAATGATGTTTGCTGGATTATTGACGACCTCCGCACTTTGCGCGAAGTGTCGGCCGATAGGGAAAAGGGACATTTCGGCACGCTGATTGGCGTAAGGGAATTTCTAGACGGATATTCTCCGGCCAAACTCGCTGTTAACTGCGGGTCGTCGTCGCTCAGTTTTCTCGGCGACAGAAGCAAGTGGCTGTGTGTGGACATCAGTGTAGGGGAGGTGTCGGTGTCGGCACAGGGTGTGGTGATGAACCGCGACGGCGAGCTTGATTCAATAGGCCGTAATTTCGACGTAATTGACACTGATTTTCTGCGCTACACACCGCAGGATGCCGCCGTTGTGCTCGCTTTCGGTCGTTTCGACGGCAATGTGCGCGGCCTGTCGATGCTGATGGGGCGTTTTGCTCCGGTCTATCTGCCGCAGGCCGATGGCACCACATCGCTCTACGCTCTTCCTGCCTCGGGTTCGGCCGCAGCGGTTGCCGACGGAGTAGCGGGCGCGTGGAATGTGGAAACGATGGTGCACTTGCCGCAGAGCTCCCTTGATGAGGGCTTGAAGCAGTATCGCGAACGTGCCGGAGGGACTGCGCGCCGCCTCGGCGACCAATGGACATACTCTGAAGGTGGAAACTCCTACTATTTCGGAGCTTTCGACGGGTCGCTTGTTTTTGCCACTAACCGCGAGATTTCCTCTACCTATAATAATTCGTTTACCGAGGATTTTGAAGGGAAGCGCGCCGCCATGCGCATCGACATTCCCGCGGGGAGTGTACTGGCTTCGGCATGGGGCCTTTCGTCGGGAGTATCGTTCAACATTGCCCTCGATGCCACCCGTGTTAATGCACGGGTAACGTTCAACGGCACCGGTGCATCGCCCCTTTCGGCGTTGCTTTCGTTGCCGCAGTTGCCCGATTTGCGTGCGAAGTTCCATGCCGACACCGGCCGCATGTAACCCCCAACGGAAAATGTGAGAATCAATTGCCGGGAGCCGCGCCCGGGTTCGACTCGGCAAGCAATTGTTCAAGCAGCCTTACTGCTGCCGACACTTGCTGTTTCCCCTCAGGGGTGTTGATGTCGATGCCTGCAAATGAGGTGCGGTCTTTAAGCAGTGCCAGATAATATATGCCTGCAACAATCAGTGAAATCAATGTTTTGCAGTCTACGCCACATTCGGGCGACACATGTTCGGTGAGTTTTTTCACAAGTTCCTCCAGCTCCTTTTCGCGCAACTGAAGCGACCGTTGGGTGATTTCGTTGCGGTCGGCAACTTCCCAGCGCAGCATCTCTGTCATGAGCTTGTCGGCTACCAGGGAATTCATTATAGTTTCGATTGTAGGAGCTATTTTGCTTGTGGGTGTGGCGGAGGTCAACTCTCGCGAGGTTGAGTCGGTCACCCAATTGTCAAATCGCTTGGCAAAGTTTTCATAGAAATCGTCGAGATTTTTGTACCGGTTGTAGAACACAATCGGTTCGATTTTTGCCTGTTTTACTATGTCGGTGACAAGAGCTCCGGCAAATCCCTTTTTCTTGATTTGCGAGATGGCAGCTTTTTGAATGGCCGTTTCTATTGCAGCTTTTGAGCGGCGTGGGCGGCGTGGCGATGTGTGGTCAGATGCATCCATTTTTCTTCACTGGCAAATGTCAGGGCAATCATTCGGTTAGAGACGGGTCTCTGCGTGGTGGCCGTCGGTCACTTCAATATGAGGTTTTCATGGTCTTTTCCGTGAGGAGTCCGCAGGTGGACGCATCAGGGAAATGGCGGATTTGTTTTATTAAGGTAGAACTATGCGTAGTTACAACAAGCATTGACCGTAGCTTAAACCGTAAGTAGGTACCCTGAAAAAAATCAACTATGTATTTAGGATTTATTCCCGCTCTCCCCTAATCGCAAAGATAGCGATTCTCTTTAACATTCGTGAATTCTCCTCACTAATTGCGGTGGCGAATTGCTCCACATCTCCTTCAATCCCACTCTTGCGCCCTTGGCTCTTTCCCGCTCGAGTTGGCCGCTTGCGGGCCTAATCTGTGAAATCCGCTCCCTCCGCGAGCGACAAAACGCCGACAGCTTATATAAAGTTTTCCGCGCGCAGTGGCCGCTTGCCGGCCTAATCCGCGTAATCCGCGTAATCCGCGAGCAAAAAACTCTCGTAGATTCCAAAAATTTTCCCGCGCCGAGGAGCCGCTCATCGGCTCAATCCGTGAAATCCGTGTAATCTGTGAGCAAAAAAACTCTCGCCTGTGAGAAAAAAACAACAGTGGGGAAGCTAATCTGCGAGGGAGCGGCGCGACTCCCCCTGTGAGGGCGCTCAGGAGCCATTCTGGGGAACTATACCGACAAGAGA
>CAJUIT010000020.1 GCA_910586565.1 uncultured Muribaculaceae bacterium
TTTTACAATTAGGAAAGAAATGGACTTTTTCATCCTACCATTTTACAATTAAGCTAGAAATTGTGAATTTTAATTTGGAATAAATAAAAAATATTGTTTAAATTTGTGCGTGATTCTAAATTAAGCCACATTAGGTGGGGATGATTAAGGCAAATCAATCCTCATTTGTGGCAATAAGGCCAGCTTGCCTACAACTACCATGATTAAAACATTAATGTCAAGTCGACGATGATTTGATGATATTGTTGAAATGTAGCCGTAGACTTAGGCGAATCTACACGGAAAAAGAGAAATCTTACTATAAAAATTTTTATTCATTCATCTTTAACTTTTTATTAAATGAAAAAATTTTTACTTTCAATGGCAGCTGCCGTTATGGCAACTTCAGCTTTCGCAGGTGTTAGCACACTTTACGGTATCGGTCAGATTCCCGGTTGGGGTAACTTCGCAAACGGCTCGGTAGGTGAGGCCCTCACCCAGACTTCCGACGGTGTTTTTGAATGGGAAGGTTCTGTCGAAGCTACCGCTTACTTCGGTTTTGCATCGGAGCTCGGCAGCTGGGATGCTATTAACTCGCACCGTTTCTCACCCACAGTAAAAGATGCTCTTGCAGTTGTTGGTGACAACGCTATGGTAGCTAACGTTGATGCATCATGGAAAATCAACCCCGGTGTGTACAAATTCGTCATCAACACCAATACTATGGTCTTTACTGTAGTTGAGACTCAGGCAGTTGAAAAAGTAATCACCTATGCCATTCACGGTCAGCTCGACGGATTGGAAGACACCGATTGGGCAACTTATCAGCTCGAAGCCGACGGCGACCTTTGGAAAGCAACCCTCACTCCCACTGTTGCAGGTGGCGAATTTGGTGTTATCCAGCAGATTAACGGTTCGCAGTCGGATTGGTACTCTGCAGGTGTTATCTTCGACGAAACCGAAAGCTCGTTTGTTCTCAACGGCACCCCCGCAGGTAACTGTGTGTTTGATTTCGCTGCCGGTGAAGCTTACGACTTTGTGTTCGATCCCGCCGCATCGAAGCTCACTATCACCAAAACTGCAGGTGTAGCTGAAGTTAATGCCGAGGTTTCTGACGAAGCTCCCGTTTACTACAACCTTCAGGGTATCCGCGTTGCCAACCCCGAAAACGGTCTCTTCATCGTTAACCGTGGTGGCAAAATCTCAAAAGAGATTATTCGCTGAGAAACAATCGTGAATGATTGCCGGGCAACGGGGTGCAAGTGAAATGCAGCTCATGCCGGGAGTCAAGATAAAGGTGGCTGTGCCGAATGGATTCCATTTGTGTGCAGCCACTTCTTTTTTTGATTATTCGGGTGTGATTGCTAACTTTGCCGGTGAAAACATTCCTCCGATAAATAATGACTGAACAAACAGCTAAAAATAATACCGAACAACAGTTTGATGCCGCCATTGCCCGTTGTCGCGGCGTGTATGAAGCCAAGCTTAAAGATTATGGCGCTTCGTGGCGGTTGATGCGCCCTTCGTCGCTCACCGACCAGATTCTTATCAAAGCCGACCGCATCCGCTCGCTTGAAACCAAGGGTGAAGCACTTGTGAAGGATGAAGGGATTCTCGACGGCTTTATCGCAATCGTGAATTATGGCATCATTGCCCTTATTCAGCTTGAGAAAGGTTTCGCTTCGGGGAAGGATATTGAGGTTGCAGAAGCGCTGGCGCTCTACGACCGTTTTATGGCCGACACGCGAGCTCTTATGCTCCGAAAAAATCATGATTACGACGAGGCTTGGCGCAAGATGCGTGTCAGCTCCTACACCGACCTTATTCTCATGAAGCTTATGCGCACGAAAGAAATTGAGGATAACGGCGGGGTGGCAAAGGTGTCGGAAGGTGTCGATGCCAACTATCAGGATATGGTGAATTATGCCATTTTCGGCATTATCAAGCTCACTAACTGACAGCACGTTTTGCCATGCCGATGTGGAAAAGAATAGTTTTGTGGACGCTTCGCCTTCTTGTGGGCGGAGTGTTCATTGTTTCGGGTCTGACTAAAATGCTCGATTTGTGGGGCTTTGTGTTCAAATTGGAGGAGTATCTCGCAATTTGGCACATAGTTCAGCCGCGCACTTTGGTGTTCATGGGCGCGATGGCCGTGTCGGGCTATGAATTCGTGCTCGGCACATTGTTGGCGATGGGATGTTACAAGCGCGTGGCTCCGTGGGGATTGCTGCTTACAATGCTTGTGATGCTGCCGTTGACAGCCTACATCTGGCTTGCCGACCCGGTGAGCGACTGCGGATGTTTCGGCGACTTCTGGGTGATTTCCAACGGAGCGACATTTGCAAAAAACATTGTGCTCACGGCAGCTTTGATTTATCTGGCAGCCAGAAATGCATCGTTGCATGAGTCGCTGTTCAATCCCGCGATACAATGGATTGTGGGTGCGTGGATTTCGCTCTATATAATCATCGTGGGGCTGTATGGCTATAACGCCCAGCCGATGGTTGATTTCAGAGGCTTCAAGGTTGGAACGTCGCTTGTCGCTTCCGACGCGGGGAGCGATGAGGATGATTTCGAGTTTATCTACTCCAAGAATGGGGAAACTGCCCGTTTTGCCATTGATAACTTGCCAGATTCTACCTGGGAGTTTGTCGACCGGGTGGCGGTTTCCCGAGACGATTCGACAAATTCAGAAAAAGTGCAGCAGGGCGCACAACGGGAGCTCGCTGTGTTTGATGGAGTGGATGATGTGACCGCCGACGTTATCGAAAGCGAGGGGAGGCAGATGTTGCTTGTCATTCCCGAGCCGCGGCGTGCCGATGTTTCCTACACCTACACAATCAACGAAATCTATGAGTATGCCGATAGCCTCGGCATCCCGTTTGCGGGACTGCTGGGGACGGATGCCCGTGGCATTGCCCGCTGGCGCGATGTGTCGATGGCCGAGTATCCCTGCTATGCCGCCGACGACACCCAGCTCAAAGAACTCTCAAGGGGCTTGATTTCGCTCGTGATGCTCAATGACGGAGTGATTACCTCGAAAACCACATTAAGCTCCATGAACCCCGAGGTTGTGGAATCCCCCTCATCGGAGGAGGAGTTTTTCGATGAACTCACAGGTTACGGGGCGCGATGGTTCAAGGCTCTGAACATTATTTTCGGATGCGCACTGCTGTTGCTTTACCTCTTTCAGGGGCTGATTCTGGCGATACGCTTAAAAATAAAGAGCATTTACCGGAAAAAGCACGCAAAAAATTCGTAATTTTGCAACGTAGAAGTGCGCGTGGCAACATGTCGACTTCCAAAGAAGAAACATTAACAACAATAACTATAAGAAAATGAGAAAGAATATTGTAGCCGGTAACTGGAAAATGAACACCACTCTCGCCGAGGGTGTTGGTCTGGCAAAAGATGTGAACGAAGCCCTCAAGGGTGTAACTCCCAAATGCGATGTAATCATCTGCGTTCCCTTCACACATCTGGCATCTGTTGCCGCAGCTATCGATTCGTCGAAACTCGGTCTTGGTGCTGAAAACTGCGCCGACCACGTGAAAGGTGCCTACACCGGTGAGGTTTCAGCTCCTATGGTAGCATCGACCGGTGCAAAATATGTTATCCTCGGTCACTCGGAACGTCGTCAGTACTACGGCGAAACTTCCGAAATCCTCAAAGAGAAAGTGAATCTGGCACTTGCCGAGAACCTCACCCCCATCTTCTGCATCGGTGAAGTTCTGGAGCAGCGTGAAGACGGCACATTCTTCGATGTGGTTACCAAGCAGATTGAAGAAGCCCTCTTCGACCTCTCGGCTGAAGATTTCGGCAAACTCATCCTCGCTTACGAACCCGTTTGGGCAATCGGCACAGGCAAAACTGCTACCGCCGAGCAGGCTGAGGAGATGCACGCTCACATCCGCAAGGTAATCGCCGGCAAATATGGTCAGGAAGTTGCCGACAACACTTCTATCCTCTATGGTGGCAGCTGCAAGCCCTCAAACGCTGCCGAGCTGTTTGCAAAACCCGATGTTGACGGCGGCCTGATTGGTGGCGCTGCTCTTGATGCAGCTTCCTTCATGGGTATTGTAACCGCATTCTGAAAAACTGTTGTTCCACGGCAGTTTTAATTACCGACTGCATTTCCCCCTGCTATGGCTGAGACTGAGTTCTGTTGAAAACGGCCATCCATGGGCGACAACTTCATAAAGGCCGCAATTTCCACGTTCCGCATGTGCGGGTGCGCGATTGCGGCCTTTTTAGTTTGAAATATCAATTTGAAATATCTACTTACATCAATATGCACCTGTCACTTAAATTTTGCATGCGTGTTCTGCTCCCGGCAGCGTTGATTGTGTTTGCTCCGTCGAAACTTGCTGCCGAGGATGTGTCGGCCGTTTCAGAGCCCTCACAGAACGGTGGAGTGGTAGAGCGTTTGCAGGGGAGCGGTTCGGCTGTTGTAATCGATGCACCCGAGTTGCTGCTTGAGCGCGCGGCATTTGTTGCCACCGAGAATCAGGAACAGAATGAGGAAAATGCCGAGGAACAGGAGTCGACCGAGCATGTTGTTAAAACCAAATCGGGCAAAACGGTAGGCTACCGCGTGCAGGTGTTTGCCGATAACAATGCCCGCAGTGCCAAAGCCGAGGCGCGTCAGCGTGAGCGGGCAATCGGTCAGGCATTCCCGGCGTTCGGTACCTACGTGTCGTATGCGTCTCCCTATTGGCGCCTCAGGGTAGGTGATTTCAAATCGCAATATGATGCAGAAAAGGCCGCTGCCGAGATTCGCAAGGCATTCCCTCGCTATGCGCGCGAGGTGAGGGTGGTGCGCGACCGCATCAGATAATTATAAAATTGTTGACAAACTTCTATATCGGCTTCGGCCGATTTCAATTGTGATGAGTTGCGACAGCTTTGATTTTGAAGTGGATGCCACCGCCGATGAAGCGGCGCGCATTGAGGCGATAGCCCAACACTACCGCGAGATTATCAAACTTATAGGGGAAAATCCTGAAAGGGAGGGGCTTCTGAAAACTCCCATGCGTGCAGCAAAAGCCTTATGGTTTGCCACGCAGGGCTACCGCATGAGTCCGTCGGATGTGTTGCGTCAGGCTATTTTTGAATATGCCGGTTCGCAGGTGGTTGTAGTCCGCGACATTGAATTCTATTCGTTTTGCGAACACCATATCCTGCCCTTTTTCGGCACGGTGAGCATCGGGTATATTCCCGACGGCAACATGATCGGGTTGAGCAAGCTGCCGCGATTGGTTAATGCCATTGCCCGCAAGTTGCAGGTGCAGGAGCGGCTCACGGCTGAAATCTGCAAAGAGGTATATGAAACTCTTTCGGCAAAGGGGGTGATAGTTGTGTGTCATGCCAATCACCTGTGCATGCAGATGCGTGGTGTTGAAAAGCAGTTGTCGTCGACCGACACGATTGACTACGTGGGACGCTTTGCCGACGACACCAACCTACGGGCTGAATTTTTTGCGATGACGCGTAAATAAGCAGCTGTTAAAATTAACCAGCTATACACTTACTTTGGAATAGATATTATCTCAAAGAAAGAACAGCACCCCAAAAAGTTGACTATTAAACTTTTTGGGGTGCTGTTCTTTATTTGATTTTTGTTTTATTCGTCGAAATCATCTTCGTCGAAATCGAAGCCGAAATCGAAATCACCTTCGCCATACATTTCGCCGGTGAATTTAGCAAGGTCGCGACCTTCTCGTTTTGTGGGACGGCCCAAACCTTTGCGCCTGTCGATGAAGCCGCTTATCCTTATCACGTCGAGCATGTCGTATTGCTCCTTGGGTGTGATGTTCTCCATATACTCCGGCACAAGCTTTGCCCCGAGTCGGTTTTCTGTCAGAGCTTTAACACGGAAGGAATAGGTGATTGGGGGCTTTCGCACGCACACCACGTCATCAACTTTTATCATTCTCGACGGTTTGGCAATAACCTCTCCGCCGGCAGTGCGCAGGCTCACACGCCCTTTCTTGCAACTGTCGGTTGCAACGGTGCGTGTTTTGAACACTCTCATGGCCCAGAGCCATTTGTCGATTCTGACTTCTGTTTTCATTTGTTGTTGTAATCACACATTGCGGTTTGCAGTCCGGCGAGAACGAATGTGCGGATTGCCTCAACTGCAGTGTCGACTCTCACGGGGAGCTTCTGCCGCTCGTCGAGGGTGAATTGTCCCAACACGTAATCAATCTGGCATCCGCGCGGATAATTGTCGCCGATGCCGAAACGGAGGCGCGGATAGGCGTCGGTGCCGAGCATCTGAGCAATGTTTTTTAGTCCGTTGTGACCGGCATCGCTGCCGCGAGCTTTCAATCGGATAGCGCCGAAGGGCAAGGCGATGTCGTCGACGAGCACAAGAATGTTTTCAAGCTCGATGTTCTCTTTGGTTTTCCAGTATCGCACGGCGTTGCCGCTGAGATTCATGTAGGTTGAGGGTTTGAGCAGAACAACCTGTTTGTTTTTTACCCGGCCGAAGCCAACGTCGCCATAACGCTCGGTGGTAAAAGAAATATTGGATGCCTCGGCAAAGGCATCCAATATTCTGAATCCTATGTTATGGCGGGTGCCCTGGTACTCTGAACCGATGTTTCCGAGACCCACTATAAGATATTTCATAGGGAAATGGTTTGGTTAATCACTGAGTTGAGGTGATTATTTTGCAGCGGCAGCGGCGGCAGCGGCAGCACCACGAGCGGCGCGTGTGAGCTGAACGGCGCAAACCACAGCTTCCTTGGGCGAAACGAGTTCGAGACCTTCGAAGTGGAGTTCGCCAATCTGCAGAGTCTTGCCGAGACCGAGGTGGTCAACGTTGATGACAAGACGTTCGGGAATCTGGTTGTAGAGAGCTTTAACCTTGATTTTCTTCATCGAGAGGGTGAGCTTACCACCGGCTTTCACACCTTCGGCGTGGCCTTCAATCTTCACGGGAACTGCCATAACGACGGGTTTCTGGTCGGTTACTTCGAGCATGTCGATGTGAAGGATGGTGTCTTTAACGGGGTGGAACTGAACTTCGCGGAGAACAGCCATTTTTTTGCCACCGTTGTATTCGAGCTCTACAGCGAAAATGTCGGGGGTGTAGATGAGCTTGCGGATAGCATCGTTGGTAACGGTGAGGTCGGTGGTGATGATGCCACGGCCATTTTCGATTTCAACGATTTTTTCGCCGGGCTGGAGAGTGCCGGTGAAGGGGAGCGCAAAAGGTTCACCACCGTTGAGTACCATAGGGATTTTACCTTCGGCACGAAGGGTTTTAGCTGCTTTCTTGCCAAGGTCGGTACGAGGCTCGGCTGTGAGTTGGAAAGTTTTCATTTTTGAAATTTAATTAATTGTGTTACTCAAAATTAAGTGATATTAATTTCCCATCACACTGGGGCTGGAGTGCATACGCCTCCAAATTCGACCGCAAAGGTAGGGCTTTTTGTTGGAATGCGCAACATGTCGCATCGTTATTGAGTGCGGATTTTTTTATTTTTTTGTCATGAAAGTTGTGGCATTTGACTTCGAGGGTGAAGTTGCAGAAGAAGTGGGGCATAAACTCTTGGTGTAACTAATGGCAAATCTGTGGGTTTTGACGGTGGAGAGGGGATGTTGCCAGCTGAGTTGCGGTTACATATTTGAAACTTTTTTGAATTGGCTTTGTCATATCGGGAATTTGTGTTACATTTGTATGTTTAAAGGATTACGCTCTCTCCGGTAGTTGAATTGCCGGGTGGGAAACGTTTTTACCAATCATTACCTATGCGATTACGTTTGAAAATATCAATAGTTCTGTTGATGCTTGTAGGGGCGGCTTCCTCGATGGTGGCCCGCACCCCGGCCTACAGGATGATAGGGGATAGCCTGACTGTTGAGCTTGGCCGTGTGAAAACTGCCACAGACAGTTTGAGAATTTTGTCGGATTTAATGGATTTGCGTCCCAAATGGATGTCGGATTCAATAGGGAAAAAGATTGTTCACACCGCCATCTGTTCCCGGCAGGATTCGGCGGGGCTTGACGCTATCCGCAACCTTGCCAATCTGCATCTGCGCAATGATTCGCTGTTGCAGGTTGATTTGGACAACGTGTATAAGTTCGGCGAATCGGTCGACCGAGATGAGACAGCCACGTTCGTGCGCATGATGCAGAATCTCAACCGGGTTCGTTTCATCAATCCCGAGGAGAAGGAAACCGAGTTGCGACGGTTGCTGCGAAAGGCAAGTTCGGGTCACTCATCCAACATCTACGATGAGATTGTGCTGCTTCATGCCATCAGCCTTTATATCGGAGAGACTGCCCAGGGCGACTTGCTGTCGAAATATATGGATAAGCTGCATGGCATGATAGAGAAGTTGCGCCCCGAGGCTTATGCCATAAGAAATTGCTATTATGTTCAGGCGGCGCTTACTTATGCCAATAACGACGAGTGCGACAAATCAATTGAAGCCGACCGCAAGCTTCTGCAAGCCATTGAGGATATGGAACACGGGCGCAAGGGCGCCAACCGTCGCTATCGCAGCTATGATGCCAACCGCTATGTGATTTACACACGTTTGCTGTCGAACTATCCGCGGCTGAACGGCAATGAGGTTGAGGAGCTCTACAAAGGAGCGATGGCTGTTGTGGCAACCGATTCAATGGCAGCCACAACTAACCGCATTTCCATGCGTCCGCAAATTTATTATGCAATGTATAAAAAGGAGTATGCCGAGGCATTGTCGCTGTTAAAGACATATATCGACTACCCTTACAATGCGCAGATTCGTCGGTCGTTGTTGAAAATGATGATTAAATGCGCCGAGCAAACAGGCGATATGGATGCCCTGCTCGTTGCCTCGCGCAATTATAATGAAATTCTGGAAAAGACAATCGAGGATCGCACCCGTGAAAAATTCAAAGAGTTGCAGATTGTCTATGACATAAACCAGATGAAAGCCGAGAGCACGCGCAAGGCGGTGAAGATGCAGCGCATGTTCACGATTGGGGCGGTTGTAGCATCGGTTGTTCTGCTTGTGCTGTTGCTGATTGTGTTTTTGCTGTGGAGGCATGCACGCAAACTCACGCAGTCGCTGGTTGATTCAAACCGTGCACTGGTTTCGGAGAGTGCAAACCTGCGGCAGGCTCAGGCCGATTTGGTGAAGGCGCGCGATGATGCCCGCCTTGCCAACCGCATCAAGTCAGATTTCATAAAGAACATGAGCGGTGAGGTGGCAGTGCCGCTCCACACCATTAATGAGTACACAAATCTTATTATAGATTGTTCTGAAGCCGGCTTCAAGCCCTATCTGAAACATTTTGCAGAGTTGGTGAGCCTCAATTCCGAGCTGTTGACATCGATAGTCAACGATGTGCTCAATCTGTCGGAAATCGATAGTGACGCGGTGTCGGTGGTTATGAAGAAAGAGCCGTTGGCCCAGTTGTGCAAAATGGCGGTTGAAAGTGTGAAACACCGTGTGCTCCCCGGGGTGGAGATTGGCGTTGAGGCCGATGTGCCTGATGTGACTGTCTATACCGATCCTCGCCGCCTGATGCAGATATTGGTTCAATTGCTCTCAAATGCCGCCAAATTCACCAAGGAAGGGCGCATTGAGGTGTCGTTCCACGAGGATCATGACATCAACATGGCTGTTATTTCGGTTACTGACACCGGCATTGGTGTGACCGGGGATAATGCCGAGCGCATATTCGAGCGCTTTGTGAAGCTCGACCGTTCATCGCAGGGTGTAGGCATCGGGTTGGCCATTGCGCGTCACCTCGCCGAGTTGATGGGGGGCAATGTAACCTTGGATACAACCTACACCAATGGTGCCCGTTTCCTGGTTACCGTGCAGTTGGGGTAAAGATAAAAGGGTGTGACGGATTTTCCCGTTAGGCGCGTTTTTTAAAGTTCCACGGTGTAGAGAACGGCATCGTGGAATTTTCCGCCCGGCTGCCACAGCCATTTCGGCAGAGTGCCTGCGAGTGAAAATCCGGCACATTGGAACAGCGCGTTTGATGCCGAATTATAGGCTCCCACAAAGGCACCCAGACTGTTGAGCGCGAGATTGGTGCGGCAGAATTGCATGAGTTTGGAAAGGGCTTCGGCACCGATTCCTTTGCGGCGCATTGCAGGACAAATCATGATGCCCACGAATGCGTTGCGGTTGCGGCTGTCAATGTCGTAGAGGTCGATAACGCCCGCTCGCTGTGAGTCAACGGTAATCATGAGGCGGAGTTGGCCGCAATGAAACGGGTCGGCGTCATAGCTGTTTATGTATTCCCATATCTGATGGCGAGAGTAGGGCGCGCGCACGGCTCCGTAACGCCACATTTCCGCATCGTTTTCCCACAGATACAGACAATCAACGTCGTCCGGCTCAAGAGCCCTGAGTGCAATTGTCGATGATGAGGTTTGCATGCTGGCGTGGCGTTTAAATCATTATGGAATCGGAAAAGAGGGTGCGGTTCATCAATGAGCGCCCGAGGGTGATTTCGTCGGTGTATTCGATTTCATTACCCACCGACACTCCGCGGGCGAGCTGTGTCACTTTCACGTTGTGAGGCTCAAGGCGTTTGTAGATGTAATAGTCGGTGGTGTCACCCTCCATCGTTGCGCTTAATGCAAGAATCACCTCTTTGATTGAGCCGGAGGCTGCCCGGGCAATCAGCGAGTCGATTTCAAGTTTGTCGGGGCCTATGCCGTCGATAGGAGATATTACCCCTCCCAGCACATGGTAAAGGCCGCGGTACGACCCTGTGTTCTCAATTATCAGCACATCTTTCACGCTCTCAACAACGCAGATTGTTGATGCATCGCGCCTCGGGTCGCCACAAATGGGGCAGACTTCTGTTTCGGATATGTTGTGACACACCGAGCAATAGCGAATTCCCTTGCGCATGTTGATGATGGCCTCTCCGAGCGATACGGATGTGGCAACATCTTCGCGCAGCAAGTGCAGAGCGAGCCTCAGTGCGGTTTTTCTGCCGATTCCGGGCAGACGTGATATTTCGGTAACGGCACCTTCAAGCAGCGCCGATTCAAATTCCTGTGTCATAAATAAGCAAATTGTGATAATCTGCGCAATGTAATGTCCATTATGCCAGAATCGCAGTCATGATTACAAAATTAATTAAATTCAGAGAGTTTGGCAAGCATGCGTGGGATGGGATAAGGATGAGTTATAACTGTTTTTGTTAAAATGAGACGTTATGTCTCGTTATTACAATTAAATATCCGCAGATACCACAGAAAACGGATCCTTATCGAAATCGTATTTTAATGCGTGGAACACCGACAATTGCGGCAGAAGATAGTAGAGGGTATCGCCTTGTGATGTTTTGAATGTCTGAGGCTTATGGCGCAATGTCAGTGACGTGTTGTCGCATAGTTTGTAGGTAAGAGTGAATTCTGCGCCGGGATATTGTGTGGCGACTAAATGTTTGCCATATTTTCTTATGAAAGGAACGCACGTGGCTTCATGCAAATCGTTTAAATCAATGTTTTTCAACGCACTTGGGATTATTGTTATGTATTTTGTTTCGGTATCGCCATAGTATTGAGAGATAGAGCGTCTGAAAAAGTCATTGTAAATGATGCCAGTCATAGCCTTTTTTAGAGCCGGGGTGAGTGTTATCGGTTCGATGTCGTAAAAAATGCATCCATCAGTCGAGGCTTGATATAGTTTGACGATACGATGAAACTCTTTGTTTTTTGCATCTTGTTCAATAGTTGTCCACAACAGGTTTGTCAGAATGCATGCCGAAGCAGCCATATTGATGATGAGAGATGGCGTTTTTCCGATTTTAATACATTTTCCCCAAAGGAACGCGCAACCCATTACTGAGGCTATCACCTGTAACCATAGGACTCGCTGTCCGGCGTAAAACATGTAATAGAATCCCAGGGTAGTTGTTGCGGCAGTCAACAACATAAAAAGCAGTGCATAATCAGGAGTTGATAAACATGCACGGCATTTTTTTAACGAAAATGCAAATGCGGTTGCAAGGATAAAAACGCACCAGCATATATTGAAATAGCAAAATGAGATGAATTCGCCAGTGTTCACCATGTTGAGAGGATGTGGCTTTTCGGGAGCGGCAAGCAGCTGGGCGGCGCGCGAATTTATTGCGGGACCTGTGATAATCAACGCTATCCCGGCAAACATGAAAGCAAGTAACAGCAGATTATTCGTTGTGATGCTTTTTCTCATCAGAAGGCAATAAACAACCATGCCGGCGAATAAAGGAACAGATATTCCCTCGTGCATCCCTCCTGCGATGAAGGCAAGAAGAAAAATTCCACAAAGCTTTCGACGGGAATAGGATGCGTGGTGTGAAATATTCAGAAAATAACAGACCGTTAGGATGTTAAGTGCTGTTGCCCAAATGTAGTTCAGTGAAAACATCACTGTAAACATGATATTATCCCAAGGGGGCAGGAATACAAAGCCGAAAGCAAACAAAACACATGCTGTGGTAATTTGTGGGCTTGGTGAGATTATTCGCTTGGTAGCTGACAATGTAATGAATACCATTCCACCTGTGAGGATGCCAAAAAGAGTTTTTGGCACCAGGCAAAGGAACATGGGCCCGAGGTGGTTGGCAATTCGGTTTGACTGGGTTTGATAAAGTTGACGGTAGTAGGTGACTGTTTCCAGGAAATCATGCCATGACACGCCGGTAGAACCGGTAGGGCGGCGAAAAATCAAGTCATCGGCATAATATGGAGTTTGCGCTGTTATGATGGCAAACAGCACAGAGATTGCTATAAATAATAGCGTGAGAGGCTGAGCCGATACATATTCGGCTGCTCTATTAATAAAGCTTGGGTGTTTTGATAAACCGTCGTTTGATCTCATCACAGAAAATGCATTGAGTGCAGCCGCAAAATTAGTTAATCGTGAGTGATTAGCCAAACACAATGGAACGGGTGCAAATTGCCAAGTGGATGTGAATAGAAATATGTCGCGACTCAAAAGTTTTGATGAATCATAGGGGTGAGGGTAAATTTTGCGGGGGTGTGGTGATTGTTACGCGGGAAATTCCTAACTTTGCAACTTGAAAACAGGGCACCTGACGAATTGCAATATCAGGTGCTTCAGCAATTGAAAATGGAAATAATCAGAACAATAGACCGGTTGCGTTCGGCAGTGGCCGAAGCAAAGGCGGAGGGTAAGTCGGTGGGACTCGTTCCCACTATGGGCGCTCTGCATGCCGGGCATATCTCGCTCGTTGACCGGGCTCGTGGCGACAACGATGTTGTTGTTGTGAGTGTTTTTGTGAATCCCACCCAGTTTAACAACGCCGAGGATTTGGCAACATATCCACGCACCGAGGAGGCCGATTGCAATAAGCTCAGTCAGGCCGGGGTGGATTACGTGTTCATCCCCACGGTTGAGGAGGTTTATCCCGAACCCGACACCCGCCAATTCGATTTGGGTGAGGTCGCTGCGGTGATGGAGGGAGCCATGCGTCCCGGCCATTTCAACGGTGTGGCACAGATTGTCAGCAAATTGTTTGCTATGGTCAACCCCACCAGAGCATATTTTGGTGAGAAAGATTTTCAGCAGATTGCAGTCATCAGAAAAATGGTGGCACTTGAGGGTTTCGACATCGAAATTGTTGATTGCCCGATATGCCGCGAAGCGGATGGCTTGGCAATGAGCAGCCGCAACACCCGTCTCACTCCCGAGCAGCGCGAAATTGCTCCGGTTATCCACAAAGCTTTGTCGGCAAGCGTGGATTGGGCAAAAACTCACACGCTTGAGGAAACCAAACGCTTTGTGATTGACGAAATCAACTCGTTCCCACACATGGAGGTGGAATATTACGAGATTGTTGATCCTCTCACAATGCAACCTCTCACGTCGTGGGATGCTCCGTGCAACGGGCGCCCTGTGGGCTGTGTCACCGCCTATTGCGGAAAGGTTCGTCTCATCGACAACATTAAATATTAAAAAGCGCCTGTCACCACCTCGTTTTTGAGCCGGTTGCCTTGAGGCCCGGGTTGAAACCGAAGGTATTATTAGCAGTCGTGTAATCAGAATTTTCACTGGCAACATGCAGGTTGAAATTTTAAAATCGAAAATCCACCGCGTCACCGTAACTCAAGCGCGGCTCGACTATATCGGAAGCATCACAATTGATGAAGATTTGATGGATGCCGCCGATATTCTTCCCGGCGAACATGTCTACATCGTCAACAACAACAACGGCGAGCGGCTTGAGACATACGCCATCCCCGGAGAACGCGGTTCGGGCGTAATCTGTCTCAACGGAGCGGCAGCCCGCAAGGTTCAGCCCGGCGATATTGTAATAATAATGGCTTATGCGCGCATGCCCTATGAGGAGGTACGCGGGTTCAAGCCTTCCGTCATATTCCCCGACACAGCCACAAACCGACTTGTGGACTGAATTCTTTTCGGGACGATAAAACTAATTCAACAACCCAACATCACCGACATAACACAACATGTTTGAGAATCTAAGCGAGAAACTTGAGCGGAGTTTTAAAATACTCAAAGGTCAAGGTAAAATCACCGAGATAAATGTGGCTGAAACCCTTAAGGATGTGCGCCGCGCGCTTCTTGATGCCGACGTAAACTATAAGGTTGCCAAGACATTCACCGACACCGTAAAGGCTAAAGCTTTGGGGCAGAATGTAATCAATGCCATCAAGCCGCAGGAACTTATGGTGAAGATTGTGCACGACGAGCTTGCCCAGCTGATGGGTGGCGAAACCGCACAGCTTAACCTGTCGGGTAATCCCACTGTGATTCTCATGTCGGGTCTGCAGGGCTCTGGTAAAACCACCTTCTCGGGCAAGATTGCCAAAAAACTCAAGAGCGAGAAGGGGAAGCGTCCGTTGCTTGTTGCATGCGACGTTTACCGCCCCGCAGCTATCGAGCAGCTGAAAGTGCTCGCAGGGCAGATTGACGTGCCTGTCTACACCGAGGAGGGTAACACCAACCCGGTTGAAATTGCCTGCAACGCCATTGAGCATGCAAAGCGCAATCATCTCGATTTGGTGATTGTCGACACAGCAGGCCGTTTGGCTGTCGACGAGCAGATGATGGATGAGATTGAGGCAATCAAAAAGGCCATCAAACCTCAGGAAACTCTGTTCGTTGTTGACTCCATGACCGGTCAGGATGCAGTCAACACCGCAAAAGAATTCAACGATCGTCTTGACTTTGACGGCGTGGTGCTCACCAAGCTCGATGGTGACACACGTGGCGGTGCAGCGCTTTCAATCCGCACTGTAGTCACCAAGCCTATAAAATTTGTCGGCACAGGTGAGAAACTCGATGCAATCGACCTGTTCCACCCCTCGCGAATGGCCGACCGTATTCTCGGCATGGGCGACATCGTTTCTCTCGTTGAGAAAGCTCAGCAGCAGTTCGACGAGAAGAAAGCCCGTGAGCTCCAGCGTAAAATCGCCAAAAACGAGTTTAACTTCAACGACTTCCTCGGCCAGATTCAGCAAATCAAGAAGATGGGTAATCTCAAGGACCTCGCAGCCATGATTCCCGGTGTTGGAAAGGCTTTGAAGGATGTTGAAATCGACGACAACGCATTCAAGGGCATCGAAGCCATCATCAGCTCAATGACCGAGAAGGAACGTGTCAATCCCTCTATTATCAACGGCTCGCGCCGCCGCCGCATCGCTGCCGGCTCGGGCACATCGTTGCAGGAGGTGAACCGCCTGCTCACACAGTTTGAGCAGACCCGCAAGGTTATGAAAGTGGCAACCTCAATGAAAAATCCCATGCAGATGATGCGCAACATGCGCCGTCGCTGATAGCAAATTATAAAACCGCCAATCACATCATTTATGGAATTAATCGACGGAAAAAAAGTAGCAGGTGAGATAAAGCGTGAAATCGCCGCTGAAGTTGAGAACATAGTTGCCGCCGGAGACCGTCGTCCGCATCTGGCTGCCATTTTGGTAGGCCATGACGGGGGTAGCGAAACCTATGTGGCCAACAAAGTGAAAGCTTGCGCCGAATGCGGCTTTAAATCATCGCTTATCCGTTTCGAGGATGATGTGACTGAAGAACGGCTTCTTGAAGAGATTAAGCGTTTGAACGAGGACGACGATGTTGACGGTTTTATCGTTCAGCTTCCGGTGCCCAAGCACATCTCGGAACAGAAATTAATCGAGGCCATCGACTACAAAAAGGATGTTGACGGTTTCCACCCCATCAATGTGGGGCGCATGTCGATTGGTTTGCCTTGCTTCAAAAGCGCCACTCCCGCAGGCATCATGATGCTGTTGGAGCGTTATGGCGTGCAGACGTCGGGCGCAAATTGCGTGGTGCTCGGCCGAAGCAACATTGTTGGCAAACCGGTTGCCACACTCATGATGCAGAAAGGAAATCCGGGGAATGCAACTGTCACCGTGTGCCACCGCGACACCCGTAATCTCAAGGAAGTGTGCCGCAATGCCGATATTCTGATTGCTGCGATGGGACGCCCCGAATCCGTTACTGCCGATATGGTGAAAGACGGAGCTACGGTGATTGATGTAGGCACCACCCGAGTGCCTGATGCTACACGCAAAAGCGGTTTCCGCCTGTGTGGCGATGTGAAGTTCGACGAAGTTGCTCCGCGATGCTCGTTCATCACCCCGGTGCCGGGTGGGGTAGGACCCATGACCATCGTGTCGCTCATGCGCAACACTCTGTTGGCTGCCAAAGGGGAAATTTATCCCCGATGAGGAATAATAACTGAATCAGCGGTTTAATCAACTACTTTCAAATCGCCCGGAACAGTTTGCGCTATGTCGGATGCCATTCTCGCCATTGTGATGAAGTTGACGTTGGCCATGATGGCCGACCAGGAGGCTACATTGCTGTTTGCCGGCGATGCCATGATGCATCAGGCGCAGATTGACGCTGCGCGTGTCGCCCCCGGGCAATATGACTACACCGCATGTTTCGAAAAGATTGCACCAGTGGTTAGCGAGGCCGATTATGCCGTTGTCAATCTTGAAACGCCCCTCGGCGCGTCGAATTTCACAGGCTATCCCTGCTTCAACGCTCCTGTGAGCTATGCTTCGGCACTGAAAGATGCCGGATTCGATTTGTTTCTGACAGCCAATAACCACACCCTCGACCGCCGCGACAAAGGATTGAAGTTTACGGTTGCCGCGCTCGACAGTCTCGGCATACCGCATCTCGGCACCTACCGTAACGAGGAGGAGCGGGCGAATCGCCTCCCTATGATAAAGGATGTGAAGGGATTCAAGGTTGGATTCGTGAACTACACATACGGAACCAACGGTATTTCAGTGCAAGGTGATGTTGTGGTTGACTATATCGACAGCAAGCGCATGGCAGCCGATGTTGCGGCGTTGCGCGATGCAGGTGCCGAAATAGTAGTGGCCGCAATGCATTGGGGGGAGGAATATGTTCTTCTGCCTGTTAAATCGGAGCGTCGGTTAGCTTCGGAACTCGCCGCTCTCGGCGTTGACGTTGTGATTGGGGGGCACCCTCATGTGGTTCAACCTATCGCTCATGTAGCCGCTCCGGGGCGTGAAAAGGATATGCCGGTTACATATTCTCTCGGGAACTTCATTTCAAACATGAAAACGCGCGACACCCGAGGCGGTGCGCTTGCAAAGGTAAAACTCAAGCGCAACAGTGCAGGCAAAGCTGTAGTCGACACAGTGTTCTATGAATTGGTGTTTACAGTGCCACCGTCGGCATCCAACAAGAATTTCGTTGTCTACCCCTACGACAGCGTGCCTCCGGCATGGAAGCCTGCGGCTGCGGCTTTCAAGAATGCGTTGAAGTAACGGCCGGGGGGATGTCTATCCCACAACCTTTTCAGCAATCAAGCAGGAATCACGTTGGCAACCGTTGTGTTCCGGCTGTTGTGAAAACGGGCGGTGTCGCGGTTTACGTAGCCTTTTATCATGGCATAAAGCACCTCCTGCATCGGAGTCAATCCGCATGTGGGTGCGCTCCCTAAAATCATTTCTGCGGCGAGAGCCGAGGTTACAGCCAGACGTTCTTCGGTGGGGAGGGAGTTGATTGTGTTGATTACGTTCGACGAAATGACAAAAGCAGTTTCCATGATAGTTGTTAGTTAGGAGGGTGAGTGATAATTTGGTCTTGACAATCCAACCGTGCGGCTGTGTGATTGTCACGATACAAAATTATCGTTCGGTCGGGCAAAAATCAGGCACTGCTGAGTAAAAATAATCTAAAAAGTTTTGAAGGCATTTTCTCTTCCTCTCCGTCATGGAGGTTAAAAAATAGGTGTGCTGAAATTCATTGATTTTTCAACACACCTAATTATTCTAACTAAAACTTTTTCAGTTAAGCTGCGGATTCACCGGATGAAACAGCCAATTGCGGTAGGGGGTGCCCATTGAGCGCACTATCCGATACCAGAACGATTCACCCGTTTCGGCGAGGAGCTCTTCGTTGGAAATGTCGGGAGCCACTGCCCACACGTGCGAGTCAATTTCCTCATTGAGTTGACCGGGATCCCATCCGCTGTAACCTACAAAGAATCTTATGGCGTTTTCTGTTGGGAATCCCATGTTTACATAGGCTTTTACCCGCTCAAAATCACCCCCGAGGAATAGTCCCGGCGAGACTTCCCGACCCCCGGGAATCTCATCTCCCAACGAGTGGAGGTAAAACAGGCGGTCGCATGCAACGGGCCCTCCGCAAAAAATAGGAATCTCAACCTCATCGTCAAAGCCCTCAACGGCATCCCCCAAAGTGTAGCCTGTGGGTTTGTTCAGCACAATTCCCATCGACGATTTGCCGGGAGCATGCTCAACCAACTTTATCACGGCGTGGTTGAAATGCTCTTCCCGCAAAAAGGGTTCGGCCACAAGCAGTGAGCCGGCTTGCGGTGGCGGGGTGGGGATATTGATGCGAAACAACGACGAATCGAAATCTGACATATCAAAAGTTAAGAGCTTGTTTTATTGGGTTTGCATGGAAGTTATTGGCCGAAGCTTAATCCTCAAGGAGGAAACGCTCGGCATCCATAGCGGCTCGGCATCCCGATGCGGCGGCGTTGACTGCCTGGCGGTAGATAGGGTCGCTTACGTCGCCGGCAGCAAATACGCCGGGAACGCTTGTGCGCGTTGTGGGCGATTCAACTGCGATGTAGCCTTCGTTGTTCATGTCGAGCTGCCCTTTGAAAATGCCTGTGTTGGGTGTGTGGCCGATAGCGAGGAAAAAGCCGTCGATGGCAATGTCGAAATGCTTCTCTTCGGGTGTGCCTGCGTTTTCAACGATGTGTGCGCCCTCAACAACATCTTCGCCAAACAATCCCTTTGTGTTGCAGTTGTAGAGAATTTTGATGTTGGCGGTTTCGGTGACACGGCGCTGCATCACCTTTGATGCCCGCAGGAACGGTTTTCTTACAATGAGGTAGACCTCTTTTGCGAGCGATGAAAGATACACTGCTTCTTCGCATGCGGTGTCGCCGCCACCCACAACCGCCACGGTGCGGTTGCGATAGAAAAATCCGTCGCATGTGGCACATGCCGACACCCCCATGCCCATGTACTTCTGTTCGTCGGGAAGTCCGAGGTAGCGAGCCGATGCGCCGGTGGCGATGATAACGGAATCGGCAACAATTGTGTCGCCGCTGTCGAGTGTGAGTCGGAACGGACGCTGCGACAAATCAGCGGCTGTAATCACACCGAGACGGATGTCGGTTCCGAAGCGCTGGGCTTGCAGGCGGAATTCCTCCATCATCTGCGGGCCGCTTACCCCTTGCGGATAGCCGGGGAAGTTCTCAACTTCGGTTGTGGTGGTGAGCTGGCCGCCCGGTTGCATTCCCTCGATGAGGAGGGGCGACAGGTTGGCACGGGATGCGTAGATGGCTGCGGTGTAGCCGGCGGGGCCTCCGCCGATGATTGCACAACGGGTTATGATTTCTGACATGATGTTTATTTGTTTGGTTTGCGGCCTTGTCGGTCGGTGAAATTACCGGAGGTCGACGATTTCGGCACCGGGATAATTCTTGGGATTAAACCGGAATTTTCCGTTGTCGGCTTTCGACAGAGGGCGCAGTGATTTTATATTTATTTTAGTTGTTGATTTGTCGGTGCTCGTGAAAGTGATGCTCTCGGGGAGATTTGTGGCACTGTTGACCGTTACGTTAAGCTTCAAATATTCACTTTTCCCTTTGGGAGTCAGCTCAATCAGATGCTTGCCGGCAGGGGAGGTGAGTCGGCGCGGGGTGAAGGAGGTCTGCACCGCTTCGAGGATGGCAAACGGATTAATCTGGCGAATCTCTTCGGGAGTCGGTTCCGATATGTTCACTTCATTTGCTGCCGAGGAATAGGCCCATTGCGTTTTCCCGTCAAACCATGTGGAGAGCTCGGGGGTGCTCAGCGCAAATTTATTTCCCGAGATAACGATGTTTCCCGACGAGGCGCTGTTACCGCGCGACACCGAGAAAGCCGCTTCCACGGCAGGAGATGCTTTCAACCGGGCAACGCATTGCCTGATTATTTCGGATGCCGACGGGGTGGCTGCGGTCATTGTTGCCACGCAACCGAAAAGGAGTGCCAGTAGTGTGATGATTTTCTGTTTCATGACTTACCTATTTCAACACCTCAGTGAGTTGGATGGTTTAGCCGGTGGCTGAAAGCCGTGAGGAGTTCAGACACGCTGTTATTCAAACGAACGGATTATGGAACCTAATTGCATCTGGTCGACGAGCACTGTGCGCGGTTTCCCACCTTGTGCCGGGCCTACGATTCCGGCGGCTTCAAGTTGGTCCATGATTTTGCCTGCGCGGTTGTAGCCTATCGAGTAGCGGCGTTGCAGCGATGATGTTGATGCCACCCCGGTGTTGACAACAATTTCGGCAGCCTCCTCAAAGAGGGGGTCGCGGTCGGTTAGTGAGCCTCCGGCACCACCTCCTTCGTTTTCAATCACCGGTTCGGGGAGATAGTAGGCGTGTTCATATCCGGCCTGGCTGTCGATGTGGTCGCATATCGCCTGCACTTCGGGGGTGTCGATAAAAGCGCACTGCACACGGTCTAGCGAACCGTTGTGGGAGAAGAGCATGTCGCCGCGCCCGATGAGCTGATTGGCACCCGTGCGGTCGAGGATGGTTTTGGAGTCGACCATCTGCGAAACACGGAAGGCGATTCGGCCGGGGAAGTTAGCTTTGATAATACCTGTGATTACGTTGGTTGAGGGGCGCTGTGTGGCGATAATCATGTGCATGCCAACCGCACGGGCTTTCTGTGCGATGCGGGCAATGGGTTTCTCAACCTCTTTTCCGGCGGTCATGATGAGGTCGGCGAACTCGTCGACAATCATCACGATGTAGGGGAGATAGCGGTGCCCCTTTTCGGGGTTCAGCCGCTTTTCAACAAACCGCTCGTTATATTCGGTTATCGACCTCACGTTTGCATCGCGCAGAAGCATGTAGCGTTGGTCCATCTCCACGCAGAGAGAGTTGAGAGTGGCAAGCACTTTGTCCATCGAAGTCACCACGGCATCTTCCTCGTCGGGGAGCTTGGCGAGATAGTGGCGTTCGAGCACACTGTAGAGGCTGAATTCCACCATCTTTGGGTCGATAAGCACGAATTTAAGCTCGGCAGGATGTTTTTTGTAGAGCAGCGACGCAATGATGGTGTTGAGTCCCACCGACTTACCCATACCGGTTGCACCGGCAACGAGCAGGTGGGGCATCTTGGCGAGGTCGGCGATGTAGACCTCGTTGGAGATGGTGGCTCCCATTGCCATAGGAAGCTGTTGCTTGCATTCCTGGAACTTCTTTGAACCGAGGATAGAGCGGATTGAAACCGTCTGCGGGTCTTTGTTAGGCACTTCAATGCCGATGGTTCCTTTGCCGGGTATAGGCGCAATGATGCGTATGCCGAGGGCGGCAAGTGTCATGGCAATGTCATCCTCAAGACGTTTGATTTTGGCGATTCTCACACCTTCGGCAGGGATGATTTCGTAGAGAGTGACAGTGGGACCGACGGTGGCGTGAATGTGACTGATGGCGATGCCGTAGTCGTTGAGGGTTTTGGTGATTCGCTCCTTGTTCTCCTCCTGTTCGGCCCGGTCAACACAGTTGGCGTTGGTTGGGATGTCGCGCAGTAGGTCGAGCCCCGGGAGCTTGTAGCGCGACAGTTCGGCAGTGGGGTCGTAAACCGAAGTGTCGGTGCTTTTGGCTTCCTCGATTGAGTTGGTCACAACTTCGAGCGACGGCATGTTGTCGGTCGCATTTTCAGTTTCGGCAGCTGTGGGGGCGCCGGTGGTGACGGGTGCGGGGCTATAGGTTTCCGTGTAGGCAGGCGGTTCGGGAGCGGCGGCTGATGGCTCTGCGGTAACGCTCTCCTCGCTCTGATAGAGTGGGGCGCTTTCGGGCTCGGAATGTGCGTAAGCCTGATTGCTGTCGGCGTTTTCGGAGTGTGAACGTTCGTTTTCTCCGAGAGCGTAGATATCCTCCGACTCATCATTGAAGTCCTCGAATCCAACCGAGATTTCCGGCCGGTTTTCATCGTCGGGAGTCTGCTCGTCAACAGCATCGGATGCATCGCCGGCGGAGATGTCGGCATCGGCCATAGCCTGACGCACACGCTCGCGGTCGCGCTCCATCTGCATGCGCGTTTGTTCCGCTTTGGCTCTGCGGGCGTTTTTAAGAGCTTTGTAGCGGTTATAAAGGCTGAGCAGGTCGTTGATATACACATAGAAAACACCCATCAGCAACAGTGCGCTGACCAGTGCTGCACCAACCCAGTCGATGTAGCTCACAAGCAACATGTTGATGTAGTGGCCGTGGTAACCGCCGAGGTTGAATTCCATGCCGAACCACAGACTTACCAGCCCGAGCACCATCGATATTGTGATGGCAACCAGGAGTGTTTTGAATGTTACCGACCAGAATCCGTAGCGCCTGAAGCCCATCAGTGAGAGCCCTAACAGGAAGAGATAGCCTACCAATGCCACAGCACCGAGGCCGAGCCCTTCAACAATTATCGAATTGGCAAGTTTCGCACCCGCAGGGCCTGCGAGGTTCTCAACTTTTGTGCCCGATTCCACAATTTTGCTGACGGGCATTGAGGTGACCACACTTTGGTCGGCACCTCCTGCGTGCAAAAATGAAATTGAGGCCACCGCCACATACACGGCCACAAAGAAGAGTGCCACACCTAAAAAGGCATGAACACGTTTGTCGGTTATGAATTTCACAATTCCCCATTCACGAAACGGTGTGCGTGGTTTGGCGGGTTTGTCGGCGCTTCTGCGTGATGTTTTTTTTGAGTCGCGCTGTTTGGGGCGGTCGGAAGCGCTGTTGGTGCGGCGTTGCCGCGGTTCGTCGTTTTCGGTTCGCACGCGCCGGCGCACAGGTTCATCGGCATTTGCCTGCGGAAGCAAATCGTCGTCGTCGCGGTAGCGCTGTTCTCTGCGACGCGAGGGTCGGGGGGAATCTATATCGTCGTAGTCGCGACGTTCATAGTCGGGACCGGCATAATTATTGAAATAAGCCATTGCTGAAAAGGTCGATAGGAAGTATTATTGCAAATTTAGTCAAAAAATTCGGGATACCCTTTGTGATGTGGCAGTGAAATAATTTAATTTTCTTAAGTCGCTGTTGGATTCTCCTGCAAAAATGGCCGATAACCATTAACGATGGAACCGCTGACGCGTCGCGCGCCTGCGGTTCCTCAATGGTATGAAATTGCTTTTGCTGTTTCGATGTTTTGACAGATAAGACATGCCTGTCTTACATGCCTGTCTTATTGGATAGCCTTCAAAAGATTTTGATAGCTCTAAAACTGTATCTTCAGTCCGCCGAAGTTCGTTATCAGAGAAACATAATCTTTCCCGTTATGGAAATTTTTGAGTTTTTTTGTTGAAATGCTCACGGTGGTGTGATACACGTCGTTGATTTTCACCACTCGGGTGATTTCAGGCTGCTGGCAGTTGTAGCGTTTGCCGTTGATGTAGAGATAAGCGCTCCCTACGGTAGGCTTAACCGTCGATTTGAGAAGTACATCCACCGTTGTGCGGTTATTGAAGTTATTAATCGACACGAATTGAGCCGTAACAGAATTTCCGGTGCCCGATTCTATTTCGGCGGCATCATCATCAGTGTCAAAATAATAAGTGGTGCTTCTTTTGGCCGATTGCATCTTGCGCTTTTCCTTCATCAGGTTCTCACGCTGTTTGCGAAGTTCTTTCTTTTGTTGCTGCAATGCGCGTTTCTGTTCCTGAAGAGCACGCTTCTGTGCTTTCATTCCCTCGCGAGCCGATTTCAACGCTTCAAGTGATTCAACTGAGGTTGCTGAGGAAACTGTTTTTTCGGCATTGCGGAGCGACTCATTTGCTTTTGCAAGGGCTTCGTCGGCTCGTTTAAGCGCATCTTCAACGTTGGCTTGCTGCTCGGGTGTAAGTTCGGCGTAAGGAATCATCTTTCCGTCGATGCTTACGTAGGTGTTTTCCCTCCCGTTGTTGCTTTCGGTGGTTATAACCGGGGTTGAGGAGGAAACGGTGATTGTCTCTACCGAGTCATCAATGTTGGCGAAAAGATTGTCGTCGGCAGTCTCTTCCGAATCCTCGGTGCTGTCGGCGGGCAGACTTTCGGGCTCATCGGCGTGGAGTGTTTCGTCGATGCAGTCATCCTGAACAGTGGGTGCTGCATCATCATCGGTTTGAATCGTGGCGATTTGCTGGGATTCGCCGTTTTCATTAACTTTGCAATCGTCATCGGCTGAATTGCCGACGGCTGTTTCGTTCATTGCTGTTTCATCGGCTGAGGATGAAAACAATGTCATCTGCTCCATGCTATCGAGAATCGATGCAAATGAGCTTTGGCCTGTGAGGGCTACAATGGCGCAGAATGTCGGCACAAAGGCCGCCGCGCGCAGAGCCGTCCATCGGCTGGGCTTTTTCTGATACATCATAGTGAATCGTTTTTTGAGGTTACTGTGATTAAGGCTGCTGGCAACTGACGGCAATCCGGAGCCGGCAGCCTTTTTTATCAATAGAAGTTGGTAGTCTTTCATCTCATGCCCACGGCCGAGAACCCCGGCATCGGCCTGGAATTCATGCACGGCCTGAAGCTCGCGTAGGAGTAGCCACGCCGCAGGATTCCACCACATGATTGCCACGCATAGTTTTCCCACAAGCAGATCGATGGAATGGAAGTGGCGCACGTGTCCCAGTTCGTGGTCGATAATCATGGAATCGGTGCGATTGAAATCGGCGCGGGAAATGAATATGAAATTAAACAGGCTGAATGGGGGTGTGGTGGCGTTTTCGAGCAGAATGATGTTGACATGGCGCCCGCATCTCACTTTGCGGCCATTTCTGCGCAAGCGCGCGATAGAGCAGATGGCAAATGCCATTTTTAATAAGGCGGTTACAATCCCTGCAAAGGCAGTGGCGCATATAATTTTGCCGAAAATGGTAATGTATGGTGAGGGTTGCGGCAGATTTACCTCTGTCTTGGCTATGTAGGGTTGTACATCCGCAACTTCAGCAGCAGTTGTGAGTTCGGTCGCTATGTCAGGCAGGGGGAGATTCGTTGTTTTATCGGCGGTTTCTCCGTTGTTTGCAAAAGGCACAACGCCACTTGCCGGTTGCGAAGTTGGTATGGTTGGATTTGCCAACGTGAAATCTGGTTGCTTAATTGCCGGGGCAATAAGCGCTACTGCATAGATTGTGAGGATGACGGCACGGTTGAACGCCGGCATTTTCACGCGCGAAAGCAGCAGTTTGTAGACTGCGCAACCTGCAGCAAGAAAGAGTGATGCCTGCAGAAGGTAGGAGAGGATAAAGCCGGCTGTCATGATTTTTTGTAATGAATTTCCATCATATCAACGAGTTCGCGCAGTTCATCCACCGAGATTTTGTCATCTTCGACCAATGAGCACACAATCCCTTGATAAGAATTATTGAAATAATTGCGAATCATTTCACCAACGGTGCGGCGGCGGTATTCTTCCATCGGTTTGATGGCGAAATAACGGAACGAGCCACCAATCGCTTCATGTGAAAGGTAACCTTTGCTTTCGAGGGCTCTTACATAGGTTGAGACGGTGTTGACATGCGGTTTCGGCTTTGGCATCATATCCACAGCTTCTTTTACAAACAGCGGACCGTTTTGCCAGAACAACAGCATTATTTCTTCTTCCTTGTCGGTGAGTTTGTTTTTGGGTGCGAGTGTCATGGGTTATTGTGGTGATGATTAGTTTGTTGTTGTGCGGTGCAGCCTGCAAGCTGTGCGCTGAACGATATTTATAGTTGCATGGCAAAGGTAAGGTTAAACTTTTCCTTTTGCAAGAAATTTAACTGTTTTTTTAGTTTGGTGGCCTAAAAAAAATCCGCAAAGACAATAATGTCAATGCGGATTCTATGAGTGATTGTGGGGTAAGATGAAATCTTTAGAGCGGAATGAATGAATTTGCAACCATTCGTTTGCAGTGGGAAAGAATTTATCCGATTACCGATGCAGCAAGGATGTAGAATGCGGTTCCGGCGCCCACGGCAATGAGGATATCTCCCACGGTAACCGGGATTGATGCCCGGCCGACATTCGCCCATTCCATTTCCACGGGAATGTTGAAAAGAGGACGGTGAAGTCGTTCGAGCGATGTGTCGGCAATGTGTCGGTTATCGAGCAAGCGGGCCAGGCGATAGCACAGGAATCCGAATCCCGAACCGATGACGGCACCCACAAGGAGGTCGCCGGGATAGTGCACACCAAGATAAAGGCGTGTGTAGGAGTTGAGGAGAGCCCAGCCGAAAATAAACATCACCATTTTGCGCCGAGGAAACATCAGAGCTATAAACGTAGCCAAAGCAAATGAGTTGGCCGAATGGCAGGAGGGAAATCCGTAATCTCCGCCGCGGTAATCGTCGACAACAATTGTGAGGGCCGAGAGCGGATTTTCGAGGTTTGACGGGCGCATGCGCTCAACAATGGGGCGGATGTAGGTGGCGCATGTCTGGTCGGTGAGTGTTATGGCGAGTGCGATGCCGAGCACGTAGATTCCGGCCGATTTATAGCCGTGGGTGCGCAGCAACACAAGCAGGATGGCGGCATACATCGGAATCCAGATGAAACGGCCGGTGAACAGCATCATGAACCTGTCGAAAAACGGTGCATGCATGCCGTTGAAAAAGAGAAAAACCGATGTGTCTATCTGATTGAGAAAATCGAGCATTGTTTGTGTTTTTATATAGGTTGGAGAGGATGAGTTATTTGGTTTGAGCCGAGGTTAGAGGTCGGCTATTTTGTTATACAGCACCTGGAGGTAGGCTTTGGCTTGTTGTTCAAGCTGCGGGTGATTGTTGCGTGCAGCTTTTTCAATTGCATCGGCCTCATGATTATAGACGATTGTGTCGTTTCGTGTAACTATTCCAATCAGCGGCGCTTCGGTGAACACGGCATAGTGCGGTGCCGATTCATCAAGAATGTCGTGACTGAAGCTGAACATCGACGCATCCAATCCCAGCATGCCGAGCAAAGTAGCTGCCATGTCGGTTTGCGATGCGGGCACGTCAATCTGAAGTCCGTGTCGGTTCAAAGCTCCGCCGGCAAGCACCAACGGAACGTGATGGCGTGCGGCCGCATCGGGGAGATTAAGCGGATAGGCCCCGAGGTGGTCGGGCACAATCACAATCAGAGAGCAGTCATAGCGCGGAGAGGCGTGCAGTTCATCAATAAAGGCCGCGAGGCAACTGTCGGTGTAGGCAAACGCGTTTTTACGCGGTTCGTCGGCAAAACGTTTCGAGCTGAAAGGAACTTCAAACGGTTCGTGAGAGCTTGAGGTCTGGATAACTTTCAGTTGCGGGGCGCCCCCGGCGGGAACACTTAGAGCATCGGCCAATGCACGGTTGAACACCACGTGGTCATGCGCGCCCCATTTGCTCAGTCGCTCCGAAAGGGGGAAATCCTTATCGCTCACAATCGTCTCGAAACCGGCATTCACCAGATAGGCATTCATGTTGGTGAAGTTGATGTCGCCTCCATAATAGTAGGAGGGGGTGTAGCCGGCTTTTTTCAGTTCTCCCGCGATGGTTGGCAACTGCTCAACCTTATCGACATATTTCATTATGCTTGTGGTGGGTTGAGCGGGAAACCCTCCGAGAATTGCCGGAAGAGCGCGGTCGGTGCGGAAGCTTGAGGCGTAGAAGTTGGTGAACAGCACTCCGTCGCGTGCAATGCTGTCGAGTTTCAGCGCAATGCTTTCTCCTCCGAGAACAGGCATCAGATGCGCCGAGAAACTTTCCAGGATAATCAGGTAAATATCGGGCTGATTGCAATTTAATAACGGTAAACGACCGATGATATTGTGATGTGTGGTGCCGGGGGATAAAATAGCGGTCGAGTCGGGCGCAACGGTGTTGTCGGCATCCAATGCTGCCACAGCTGCGTCGGCCTCGGCATCGCTCATAAACCTGAATTCCTCTCTGAAATTTCCCTGATGAGTTGCCGAGTACATGAGGCTGAAAGCAGGGTTTATAGCGGCATGGTTGAGCCTTTGGTTGCTGCTGAAATATGACCGGCTGGGGTTCATGGTCGATACCGTGACACCGCCCCGCACAGGGATAAACAGGGCTGCCGTGAGAATCACCATCACCGATGCCACCAACCATCGCGGACGTGCTCCGGTAATTCTTATCGGCTCTACAAATTTCCTGAATGACGCATAAAGCAACCACATAATTGCCGCCACTCCGAGTACAGCAGCGATAATCTGCCACCATTCGGCACTTGCCACTGCGGCCGACGGAGATGTGGTGAAATAGAACACGGGAGTCATGTCGAGCCTGAATCCCCATGTGCCATAAAGAGCTAAATCAACGAGGGTTATGCAGCCTAAAACAAACGAGAGGAGTAATATGTAGGTGCGCCGGGTGATTTGCAGCCACTTGCCGTTGCTGAATATTTCGGCGATGATGAGCAGAGCGGGAATAAACGTGAGGTAGCCGGCGATGGAGAGATCCATCGGGAGTCCGTGCCATATCACAGCCGCCAGATGGCGAAAGCCTCCGTCGGGCAACAGATTGTGATACACGCCGACAAACAGCACTTTTTGCAGCATTCCGAATGCCACAAAAATCAGCATGGTTAGCATGAATTTCAGCAGAGCCTTTTTCACCTGAGATGCAATATTGGTTTTGATTAGTAAAGATACGGAAAAAATGTGATTGGGCGATGGTTTGGCGTTATGTGGACGCAACTATTTAACAACGGTGTAGCCGAAGAGTCCCTTTTCAAGCTTCACAGTGTAGTGTGCACCTTTGCGTGTGCGGTTGTATTTCTGAAGTGAGACGGGCTGGTCAATTACATGCCCGTCGGGAAGCTCAAGTTTCAGATGGTAGGTGTAGTAGTGCCCGGCGGGAACTTGAGTGCGCCGTCCGGCTCGACGGTAGCGCGTGTGCTGTTTACGATGCTTGGCAATTACGGTTGACGATTCGGGATGGAGAGTGGAGTCGTCGCCACCCCAGTAGTTGGCGGCGAGGAATCCGAAATAAAGCACCGTCCCGACCAACAGTATGTGACACGGGATATTAAGCCACGCGCGGCTGAAATGTGTGAGCTTTTGCCAACGGTTCATCAACACGGGTGCTGTGACGATTGCAGGCACTGTTGCTATGGTTATAGGTATCCATTTCGGGATAAATGTGCGGCTTAACAGGGCTGTTCCTCCGGCCAGTAGGCCGAATGTCAGAAACAAGCCAAGCATAAGAAGAACGATTGAAGCGGTTGAACCACGTTTCATGATTAGCTTCGGTTAAAATTTGAAGTGATGTTTGATTTCACGCTGCAAAATTAGTGAAACACGTTTGAATGCGGTTGTGTGAGCGTGATTTTTTTTGACGGCACGTAAATTACCATTACCTTTGCAGCCACAATCTTCTCTCTGCCATGACTGACACATATATTTTACAAAAACATATTATTTCATAAACTTATTTTTTTGACATGAACAAGATTGTTTTAAAAGCTATGGCTGCAGCAGCCATGCTTTTTGTGGCAATGCCTGTTTCGGCTCAGTTTAATTTGAAAAAAGCTGTGGGTGCGGCTTCAAGCACAGTTAAAGCGGCCACTCTCACCGATGCGCAGATGGCTGCATACGTGAAAGAGTATATCGACTGGATGGATAAGCACAACCCTGTGACTCCGGCTGATAATCCCTACACAATCCGCCTGAACAAACTCACCGAAGGGCTGACCAGCGTTGAGGGGATTCCTTTGAATTTCAAGGTTTATGACGTTATTGATGTGAATGCATTTGCATGTGCCGACGGTAGCGTGCGCGTGTTCTCATCGCTCATGGATATAATGAGTGATGAGGAGTTGCTCGGCGTTATCGGTCATGAAATCGGCCACGTAGCTCACAAGCACTCAAAGAAAGCTTTCCGCACAGCTCTGCTGACCTCGGCACTTAAGGATGGCATCGCTTCGGCCAACGGCACAGCAGCCGCACTCACCGATTCGCAGCTTGGCAGTCTTGGAGAGGCATTGGTGAATGCCAACTATTCTCAGAAGCAGGAACGCGAAGCCGACGACTACGGTTATGAATTCCTCAAGAAAGCCGGCAAAAATCCCTGGTCGATGGCTCTCTCTTTCCAGAAACTGAAGGCCCTTCAGGAAGAGGCCGGTGCTCAGAAAAACAGCAAGCTCAACCAGCTGTTCTCAACACACCCCGACATCGACGCTCGCATCAAGCGCATGGAAGAGCGTGCAACCAAGGACGGGATTGCAAAACCTGAATAATAGATTCTCATCATTCAATAAAAAAACGGAGTGCCAAAATTTTGGCACTCCGTTTTTTATTGAATGAAGTAGGGCTTATTCCGACAGGTCGACTGCATAGTAAACCTTGCGGCCTGTGGGATAGATGCCGGTGATGAACATCACCTTGTCGGAGTCAGACGAGTTCATGATTGCTTTGTAGATTTCCTCGACATCTTCCTGCGAACGCACACGGGCGTTGTTGATGTCAACGATTATGAAACCTTCCTTGATGCCGGCTTCCTTGAATTTGCCTGAGGTGAGGGCTTTTACCTGCACACCTCCCGAAAGTCGCATCTCGCGCTTCTGCTCGTCGGTGAGTTCCTTGAACGCGCATCCCAGAGCCGTGAAGTCGCCCGATTTGGTAACCTTGGTTCCGCCCTGATTATTTTGCAGGGTCACGGTTGTGGAGTGGGTTTTGTTGTCGCGGATGTATTTAAGTGTGATGCGGTCGCCGGGGCGGAATTTGCTAATCTCACCCTGCAGTTGGGCGGTGTTGTGGGTGGGGGCATCATTGATGCTCACAATAACGTCACCGGGTTGAATTCCACCCTCCATAGCTGCGCTGCGGTCGACAACCTCGCCTACGAAAATGCCGTCGTTGGTTGCGGTGATACCTTTCTCTTTGGCCAGCTGCGGGGTGAGTTCCATAAACGAGATGCCGAGAATAGCCCGCTGAACCGAACCATATTGTTTTATGTCGGTAACAATTTTAGTGACGATGGATGAGGGGATGGCGAAGGAGTAACCTACATAATTGCCAGTTTCGGAATAAATGGCGGTGTTGATACCCACCAGTTCGCCGTTGATGTTGACAAGCGCGCCACCCGAGTTGCCGGGGTTGACGGCAGCATCGGTCTGGATGTAGCTTTCAATACCCATCGAGCGGCTGCGGGCAGCTGAGGCCACACTGCGCGCTTTGGCACTTACAATGCCGGTGGTAACGGTCGATGTGAAACCGAAGGGGTTGCCGACAGCAAGCACCCATTCGCCTACGCGCAGGGCATCACTGTCGCCCACAGGGATTACGGGGAGGTTTTCCGCTTCTATTTTAAGAAGTGCAACGTCGGTTGACGGATCGGTTCCAATCACTGTGGCATTGTAGATGCTGTTGTCGTTGAGTGTTACTTCAAGTCGGTCGGCACCGTCGATAACGTGGTTGTTGGTGACGATGTAGCCGTCGGAGCTGAGAATCACACCCGACCCGAGGCCCCGCTGTTGCTCGGCTTTGGGCTGCTGTTGCTGGGGTGCACGGCGCTGCTGGGGCGCAGGGGAGCCGAAGAAGAATTCATAGAGCGGATTGGCATAATAGTTGCCGCCACCGGCAGAGCCTGAGCGCGGTGATGCGTAGCTCTTGATGCTGACAACACCGTTGATGGTGCTTTCGGCCGCGTGGGTGAAATCGGTGGGGGGAGTGGCACTGTTGGATGCGGTGTATAGAGTTCCCCGCTGATTGGGCTGAAGCGGTGAGGAGGATGACGGCGATGTTGCCGAATTGTTTTGGATGGAATCTATGGCCAAGGCTGTCATGGCTGAACTCATCACAGCTACGCCACAGGCTAATAATGTGATTTTGCCGTAGATATTCATAAATCTATGATGTTGATTAGTTTTATAAGTTTATGTGTAGGTTGATTTATTCAAAATGGTGGTGGTTGGGGCTGATTAAATGCCCTTGTATGGTGAATTGGATGCGAATATAGCGTAAAAGTTTATTATATATAATGAGTTTTTCAGGCGCTTAATCATATTTAATGTTGGACTCTTAAATTTAAGTGAAATTGACAATAAATTTGTGAAAATAGTTAATGGGAGTTTGCATTTCAGGTTGCCTCTCCCGAAGATGATTGTTACCATGCCCCCCAACGATACAAAAAATACATTCAAGTTAAATGAGATGCAGAAATTTTATTATTCTTTTTCAAATAATGGCCGCTATAGTTAAAATAAAGTTAAGTGCATCGACTTAATTAAACGCTGAAATGTTATTAGGGTCAAAGGTTCAGTAAAACGATTAAACAATAACTTCAAAAACAGAATTGATATGATTAAGAAAAAAGTATTGACTCTCGCCATCGCGGTTATGTCGATGGCAGGTTTCACCGCAATGGCTCAGAACACCGGCAACGCAACTTGCTCTGTAAATAAAGAGGCCCGTTGCAAACAAGGTGCAAATTGCGACAAGACCACAAAATGCAAGAAAGACAAATGTGATAAAAATCTGTTTGCAGGCATGAATCTCACCGAAGCCCAGCAGACTCAGCTCAAACAGCTGGCCGAGAAGCAGCGCGCGTCGCGCACCGAGAAGGTGGCAGCGGCCAAGGCCGACAAGCAGCGCAATGATTCGGTGCGTGTCGCCGAACGTCAGGCCGCCAAGAAATCCTACCTAACCGATGTGAAGGCTGTGCTCACCCCCGACCAGTATGTGGTATTTCTCGAGAATTTCTACGTGAATGCCGATGCCGGGCGCGCACCCCGCAAGGCTGCCGTTCAGCAGGGTCATGGTAAGAAGCAGATGAAGGCCGACGGTCGCCGTGATAAAAAGGGCGACAAGATAGCCAAACAGGGCCGTCAGGCCAAGCAGGACGCAAAGGCCGCTTCCAATGCCTGATTGACAGAGCAACAAGTTTATTTTGATTGATTGTAATTACAAAATGCAGTGATGACTGTTCATCATTGCATTTTGTTTTTATTGAGCCCTCCCGAATCGGCTGCGCCAACGCGAACCGGCCCGTGGCCGACTTTCGCTATTTTTTTCGTCGAAGATTCTGCGTATCGTTGGCTACGCCCAAGATACTCCCGCTCGGCAATGCTCAAATAAATTTGGCATTGCGCTCGACTTATGCGTATCTTTGCAATGCAAACAACCTAAAACACGATGAAAAATATCTTTTTATTTACAGCGGCCGCTATGACCGCTATTGGAGTCATGGCCAATGACTATCCTGTGACATCGCCTGACGGGCGTGTGCAGGCCAATGTAAGCACCGACGGAGTGCTTAAGTATGATGTTAAATTCAATGGCAACGTTGTGATTGATTCATCATCGGCCATGCTTAAACTCGGCAATGGGAAAGTAGTGGGGGAGAACCCCAAAGTAAAGAAAGCCTCGCGCCGTAGTGTCGACGAGATGATAGCTTCCCCTTTCTACCGTGCCGACAGCATCCGCGATTGCTTCAATGAGCTTACTTTGAATCTCGGCAACGATTGGGCCCTTGTGTTCAGAGCTTATAACGATGGCGTGGCCTATCGCTTTGTCACTTCCTCGAAAAAGCCTCAGATAATTGTCGATGAGACTGTTGAGTATAATTTCCCGATGGATGTCGACGCTGCCGTTCCATACGTAAGAGCAGGGTCGGAAGGCGATTTGACCTCGCAGTTCGTAAATTCGTTTGAGAATCTCTACACCGAAACAACATTGTCGCAGCTCAACAACGGCAAACTGATGTTTCTCCCGATCACCGTTACCGAGCCTGCCGGTGTTAGAGTGTGCATCACCGAGTCGGGATTGGAAAACTACCCCGGCCTCTATCTCAATTCAACCGCACCGTCAACAACCTTGAAAGGGGTGTTTGCGCCGCGTCCGAAAACACTTGAGCAGGGTGGATACAACGCACTTCAAATGATTATCACCGAGCGTGAGGATTACATTGCCCGTGTTGACTCTCCGCGCGGTTTGCCCTGGCGCATCGCCATCGTCACCGATGATGACCGCAACCTTGCCGCCTCAAATCTCACCTATCAGCTTGCCGAGCCCTCGCGCGTGGCCGATGTTTCATGGATAAAACCGGGTAAGGTTGCATGGGACTGGTGGAATAACTGGAATCTTGATGGTGTTGACTTCCTCACAGGTGTCAATAACGACACTTATAAAGCCTATATCGATTTTGCATCGGCCAATGGCATTGAATATGTAATTCTCGATGAGGGATGGGCGGTTAATCTTAAGGCCGACCTCTTTCAGGTTGTCGATGAAATCAATTTGCAGGAATTGGTCGACTATGCCGCAGCAAAAAATGTGGGTCTTATTCTGTGGGCAGGTTACTATGCTTTCGCGCGCGACATGGAGCGTGTGTGCGACCACTATTCAAAAATGGGAATAAAGGGCTTCAAGGTCGATTTCATGGATCGCGATGACCAGATAATGACCGATTTCAATGCCCGTGCTGCTGAGATGGCCGCCAAATATCACCTCGTTCTCGACCTTCACGGAACCCACAAACCTGCCGGCTTGAACCGCACATATCCCAACCTGCTTAACTTTGAGGGTGTTCACGGTCTGGAGAACACGAAATGGGCTCCCGAGTCTTACGACCAGGTGAAATATGACGTTATGGTTCCTTTCCTGCGTCAGGTGGCAGGTCCGCTCGACTATACCCAAGGAGCGATGCTCAACGGTTCGCGCGGCAATTATCACCCCTGCAACTCCGAGCCTATGAGTCAGGGCACACGCTGCCGCCAGCTCGCTCTTTATGTGACTTTCGATTCTCCGCTCAACATGTTGTGCGATTCCCCCTCCAACTATATGCGTGAGCAGGAATGCACCGACTATATCGCCGAGATTCCCACCGTGTGGGATGAAACCCGCATTCTCGATGCTTCGATGGGTGAATATATCGTGACAGCGCGCCGCAAGGGTGATAAATGGTATATCGGAGGTATAACCGATTGGACTCCCCGCGACATGAAGGTTGACCTTTCGTTCCTCCCAGCAGGCAACCACACCGCAACCCTGTTCCGCGACGGAGTGAACGCTCATCGCCGTGGTCGCGACTACAAAAAGGAAACCGTCAATGTCAGCGCCCAAACTCCGTTTGATGTGCATGTGGCACCGGGCGGCGGGTTTGTGCTGATTGTAGAGTAAAATAATGAGGGTATCCTCCCTGCTTAAACCAAAAAGGCGGTGTGTCATGAATTTTGACACACCGCCTTGCTTTATCTATATATGTAGGGTGGATTAGCGAAGAGCCTGTTTTTTCTTGCTCTTAGTAAGAAATTTAGCCGACAACCAGGCGCGCACAGGTTCATCGAAGAGTTTCATGGCTGCATAGGCCAACCCGACGGCGAGAATAAAGTAGCTTACACCCATGAAAATGTGTGTGCCCAACGGTGCGTCGGGATGGGTGGCAGCCCACGACATCTGCATGTAAATCAACGGGTAGTGGGTCACATAAAGTGGATAGGATATATTGCCGAGAAATTTGCAAAGTCCCTCATATTTTTCTCCTGCTACGGTGCTGCCGCGCCCCATCATAATCACAACGGGGAAAATAAGCAGAATGGAAATGGTTTCATAAAGGCCGTTCATCCAGAAGTTTGTCGGATTGTCGCCCCCCACACGAGGCATCACGAGAATTGCAGCAAGCACCAGAGCGCAAGCTACAAATCCGTGGCGCGGAATGTTGATTTTTAACGTTGCCACACGGCTGATAATCAAACCGATTATAAACGGATAGGCCAATCGCGAGAATGCCATGAGAATCTGGTCGGGCGAAAGGCTCCATCCCCCCACAATGGTGTAAGCGGCGTAGGCTCTGGCCTCAAGAATGCCGAATGGTTCAAGATTCATGCACACGGTGAATGTGAGCGCAGCTGCAAGGACGGCGAGGATTGAGAGTGTGCGCAACCCGAGGCGACGCAACACCAGAGCGTAGACGAGGTTGGCGACATATTCCCACATGAGCGACCATGTGGCCCCGTTCAGCGGATTGGTTTCAACCCATCCGCGCACGTCCCACGACGGGGGAATGGGCAGAACCGTGCCGCCCCAAATCACCAGAAGGCACACTATCCACCATGGCGTATCGATTAGCGATTGGAATGCCGGATGGTCGGCTCCCATAAAAAACAGCAGTCCCCCAATCAGGGTTCCGAAAACGAGCAGCGGTTGCAGGCGGATGATGCGGCGTTTGCAGAAGGCTCCGAATGTCATTCCGCGGCTCCATCGGTCATCGTAGGCATAGCCCACAACGAAACCCGACAGCACGAAGAAAAAATCTACGGCAAGATAACCGTGGTTGAGGATTTGATAGGGGAGACCTTTGGAATAAGTCTCGAACAGATGGAAAATTACAACGATGACGGCAGCGACTCCGCGCAGGCCGTCGAGAATTTCATAACGTGGTTTTGTTGCTGTGGCCGGTTGAATTGCAGTCATGGTGCAGAAAAGATTGTTTTACATTGCAAAATTACGGAATTAGAAAAAGCGGGCTTGAATGTATGCGGCAAAAAATAGTATCTTTGCAGTAGAAGCCGCATCATTGCAAGTACCCGTAATTTTTGACGATTAACAGCGGCATTTCTACTAATTTATATGGATATTGAAAGTTTGAGGGAGTTTTGTCTGTCGCTTCCGCACGTGACGGAAGATATGGCTTTTGGAGAGGACTATCTGCTTTTTCGTGTGTGCGACAAAATTTTTGCATGCTGCGGACTCACTCGCCAAAACTATCTTGCCGTGAAGTGCAATCCCGAATATGCCATTGAGTTGCGCGAGCATTTCAGTGGTATTGAGCCGGCATGGCATTGGAACAAGAAATATTGGAATCAGCTTTCTCTCACCGGCGAATTGAGGGAGGAGGTGATTAAGGAGTTGATCCGTCACAGCTATGCACAGATTGTTGCGAAATTGCCTTCAAAAATCCGATTGGCTATGCCGGCGTTGTTGTCGGTTACACACACAAGGGTTATTTAACCAGTTTCTTTGCCCCTGAATTTTGTTGTTGTGCCGTTGCGGTAAGTTGCCGAGTCGCTCATTTCAAGGAATTTTACTAATTTTGCACCTCATTTCTCAATAGTGGTGAGGAGCCGGTCTGTTTTAGGTTTAAGCTGCTTTCTCACTTCTTTCACTTAACAGTATTCTTTTTGAGCGCACTTTTTCATTTATGCTTACAACAGGTAAACTGGGATTTTGGGGTCTGACCGCTTTAGTGTTCGGGCTGATGGTGGGTGTTGGCATTTATAACCTGCCACAGAACATGGCTGCCGTAGCATCGCCGGGCGCGGTGTTCCTGGCATGGATTGTGACTGCCGCCGGCATTCTTCCGCTCGTAATCGCTTTCAAATGGCTCAGCGACAGGTATCCGCAATATAATGCGGGTATATACCAGTATGCACAGGCGGGATTCGGGAATTATGCCGGGTTCAACATCGCATGGGGTTATTGGCTGTGCACGGCCTTTTCAAATGTAGCCTACGGTGTGATGCTCAATGATTCGGTGGGTGCATTCTTCCCTGTGTTGTTGCGTCATGGCTGCCCCACAGTGCTGTTCGGGTCGGCTTTGATTTGGCTTATGTACTACATTGTGGCTCGAGGAGTGACTACTGCCAAGATAATCAACACGTTGCTTGCCATGATTAAGGTGTTGATGCTTATATTTATCATCACTATTTTCGCACTGTTTTTCCAACTCGACCTTTTTGAAGCCGATGTGTGGGGCGCTTTGACCGATTCCGGCTCTGTGGCCGGGCAGGTTAAGGGCACAATGATGGTTACCCTGTTCTGCTTTTTCGGCGTGGAGGGCGCTGTGATGATGTCGGCCAGAGCACGGAAAAGCTCCGATGTGGGGAAGGCCGGGATTGCGGGTTTCTTTATCTCGCTGGTGCTCTACATGGCCGTTTCTTTGCTTTGTTTCGGGTTGCTCGGCCGCGCGCAGTTGGCCGGACTTCAGGACCCTTCAATTGCCTATATCCTAAGGGAGGCCTGCGGCGAATGGGCCTATTGGTTCGTTATTTGTGCTGTGATAGTGTCGCTGCTCGGTGGTTGGGTGGCATGGACGCTGGTTGTTGCCCAGGTGCCCTACGAAGCTGCCGTTGTGGGAATTCTCCCTTCGGTTTTCAAGAAACTAAACGGAAACGGAATGCCGGCGTTCGGGCTGTTCGCATCAAGTGTGGTGATGGAACTGTTTCTGATAATGGTTGTGATGGCCGATAATGTGTATATGGCCGCACTCCACATCACAGGACTGATGATTATCCCATGCTATCTATTCACCGGGTTGTTTCTGTTGAAAAAGGCCGACGGAGCGAAAATAAAGGTTGTAGCTGCGGTTGCCACGCTGTTCTGCCTGTGGATGGCCTATGCCGGCGGTTTGCTTGAGATGTTCATGACCTCGGTGTTCTATCTGATGGGAACCGGCTTCTACATCCGTGCGCGCCGAGAAGCGGGAAAAGGGATTTTCACCCCGCGCGAACGCCAAGGTTTCGCCGCGCTTTGCATCGCATCTGCCATAACCCTATGGATTCTCCTTGTTGGGTGCGGCACAAATTAATAGCGCGTTGTTATCCCAACGTAATTGAAAAATCGGGGCGGTGTGGCAAAATTCATGACACACCGCCTTTATGGTCTAAGCATGGAGGGTGCTGTCAGAATGGTTTGGATGGTAGGAGCTTGTGGGTGAGGTTGATGGGAGCGTACTGAAGTACGTGACCGAGACCGAATCCCGCAAGCGACGACCCAGACGAGCCATTATGACGGACCTCCGGTGTATTGCGGAGCGGGAAACTCGGTGCCCACTTGAACGTTTCGTTGCAAGTCACGTCAATGGTTTAGCGCCATACATCTTGTCAATCTCCTCACTCTCGCGATAATCGTAGGTTGTATGCTCAGCTTGATGGCGGGGATAGGTGTAGGGCATCGTAGCGCTTTGATTGTAGTGAGGAGCTCATGGTTGGCATGCACGGGGCGGCCGTTTATTGAGCCGCTGTTTACCAGAACGGTGAGTGCTCCGGCCTCGATGCATGCCTTGTGGGGTTCAAAAAACTTTGCATGGCAACTTAAAGTGACGGTTAAAACTGAAATAAATTGGAATCATTCACAACTTTGTCAGTTTTTCAGTTGCGGAAGTCGGCCATCAGTTCCTCTACAATTTCAGCAACCGGTTTAATGGAACGGATGGTTGAGATGCCGGTGTTGACGCTTACAATGCCGTTTTTCACATCTCCGTGGAGCATTGCCGGACCGAGTCCCCCCTTCTCCATGATTTCTTTGTGAATAGTCTCTGCCGACTCTCCCGAGAGCAACCTTCGGTTGTATTCAATCGCTGCCGGAGTGGGCAGCGAGCGCTCATTTGGTGTTACGGCAATAACTTCGACACCGCTCCCTGCCACAATCATATCTTTAACGTTTTGTGCTGCGGGGCATTCGGTTGAAGTGATGAAGCGGGTGCCAACATAGACACCCCGCGCACCGAGTGCAAAAGCGGCTCTTACGCCGCGCAGATCGTTGATGCCGCCGGCAGCCATCACGGGGGTTGATTTCACTGCGTCGACTATTGTAGGAACAATGGTGAACGTGCCCATGCAGCCCGACGGAATCATGCCCCCCTCGTCAATGCCGGTTGCAACGATAATGTCCGCTCCATTATCTTCGGCGATGCGAGCCGATTCGGGTGTGGGGGTGAGCTCGCGATGCACGATAATGCCGCCGGCATCCTTGATTGCCGAGTAGATGGTTTCATCGAAAGTGCCTACAAGGCAATAGATATTCACGTTGTTGGCTTTGGATGCGGCGATAGTTTTCATAGCGTATGCGCGTGTTGCATCGTCGTGAGCCGAGAAGATGTTGATGCCTACCGGTGCTGTGGTGAGTTGGCGCACCCGCGCCAGTTCGATACCGATTCGTTCCTCAGTCCGTATCTTGCGACCGTCGATTTCTTTAGGGCCTGCATTTGGCCCGAGCACACCGAGTGCACCGGCGTTCGACACTGCAGCTACCATTTCGGCATTGTTAATCCAGTTCATGGGAGCTTGAATGAGGGGGTATTTTATGCCGAGAATGCGGCAAACGGAATTGTCAACTGTTTTCATAAGAACAAATTATTACTCTTCTTATCAAACAATTGTTAAAACGCGTTGGTTCTGCCCGTTTTGAGCAATTCTTAAGGCGATACCTTTATTCGCGATAGTCCGACGGACTCATGCCGAGGTTGTTCTGCACATAGCGGCTGAAATAGGCAGGCGATGAGAAGTGGAACATGTCGGAAATCTGAACGAATGTGAGATTTTTGTCGCGGAGTTTGCGGGAGATGTCGAGTGAGGTGTAACGGTTTATCCAGAAGTTGGCGGAGTGACCGCTCACTTTTTTGCATATCTCAGAGAGATATTTTGGTGTTATGCACAGTTCCGACGCGTAGAATGTCACTTCGCGGTGCTCGCGGTAAACGCCGCTGTCGAGCAGCGCGAAGAATTTGTTCATCACGGCGGCATATTGTGTGGTTATTGAGTTTTCGCCGTAGAGCCATGCGTGGAAATCGAAAAAATCGAGAAGCATGAGTTGCACGGCACACCTTATGCTTTCTTCATAAAACACAAATCCGGTTGTGTCATAACGGTATTGCACACCTTTGAAATCCTGAAGGCACAATGTGAATTGTGATTCGTTGAGATGCATCACCGGATTCATGAACAGTGCCAGTTGTCCTTTCATCCCATAGTTGGATTGTGGGGTGCAATGTTCCACAAAACCGGCCTCTATGTAAATCACCATCACTTTGAAATCATCCGACGGACGCATGTTGCTCACAAGAGCGCCTTTGCGAACTATCATCAGGTCGTGGGTGCCGAATGTGAAATGTTTTCCGTTGAAGTCAAACTCCATGCTCCCTCCAATACAAAGAGCATGAGCGAGGTAACCTCCGGTCTTTTCGGAGGCTATCTCGCTTAAAGTGTCAGTAATGATGATTTTGTCAAAGGGTTTCTCTTCTGCCATATTCACGAATATTCCACCTGCAAAAATACAAAATGAATCTTTCGCTGCAATTTATTTCCCCACTATCTTGCGGATTGGTTTGACTTTTGAGGGCCCGAGGTTGCGCTCCACAATGTCGAGCAGGGCATTGAGTTGAGATGTGGTCACACCGATGTGACGGCAGATGCCGATGTGACCTGCTGCCATCGGTTCCTCGCCACCGAGTGCTGTGAGCATTGACACTGTGGCAAGTTCGCGGTCGGTGTAGGGGAGAACTCCTCGCCCGAAAATATCGGCGAAAAGATGCTCTTTGAGGAATGTGTTTATGCCCGGTGCGAATTCGGCAAACCACGGTGCCGGCCCGTCAATCGGTTCGCCTGATAGTTCACTGAGGGTTGCGGCTCCTTGTGCATATTTGTCGATGTCGCTCACGGTTGCGGCCGGGTCACCTTCCCGGTCGGTGATGCCGTTGGCGGCGCGATGCTCAAGCACATTCTTGAACACGCCGAGTGCTGTCAGGCTGCGCGGAAAACCGCAGTAGGCATACACCTGGATAAGCAATTCTTTTATTTCGTTTACGGTTAAGCCTGCATTCAAGCCCTGTGTCATTGCCTTAGCCATGTCGTCGGTGTCGCCGATGGCAGCGTAGGATGCTATTGCAATAATGGCTTGCTGCCGATCGGTGAGTTCTGTTATTTCAGCCGGGTTGGCTGTAGCTTCGTTATATTGTGCATCATTAACATGTTCGAGCCACGTTACCTCGTTGTTGTCTTGAGGATTGCACTCGATGGCGATATGGGCGAACCAACTGTCGGGCGCGGCACCGTGCCAGTGTTCCACATCGGGAGCAATTTCCACAATATCACCGTGGAAGAGCCGGCGTGCAGGTTTCCCTTTTTCTTGATAATAGCCCACGCCGGCGGTTGCAATCAGAATCTGACCGCCGGTGTGTCGGTGCCAGCGGTTGCGGCATCCGGGCTCGAAAGTAACATTGAACATAGGCACGTTAAGTTCGCTTTCGTGGCTGAGAGGATTAAGCCATGCAGTGCCGGTGAAGTTCGGATTGCCCTCCATCGCAGTGCCTGCGGGATAGGGTTGCTTGAAATCGTTGATGTTCGTTGCCATACTTATTAGTGGTAATATCGCAATTAATAAGGTGATTAATCGATTCATAGCTTAGTGGTGAATGTTGGGCTGACAGTGGCTCCCGGTTAAAGTCCGGAGTCGGAAATCCACTCCTTTATATCGTTGTCGGAAACTCCATTCATCAACAATCCTTTCGCAAAAGTGATTGACGGATATGCCTCGTGCAGTTCCTTTTCACTGTTGATGATGTTGCTGCCCCCCGATGTCATGAACGGAACTACGGTTTTCCCTTCAAAGTTGTTTGATTCAATGAAGGTGTTGATGATTGTGGGGTGGGTGTTCCACCAGTTGGGATAGCCGATGAATACCACGTCGTAGCCCGACAGGTCGGTCACCGAATCTTTCAGAGCGGGTCGGAATGAGCGGTTGTGCATTTCAACATAGCAGCGTGATAGGGTGTCGCGCCAGTCGAGGTCGGCATCGGAGTAGGGAACCGCCGGCTCTATGTTGTGAAGCGTTCCGCCTGTGAGAGAGGCGATTCTTTCAGCTGCTTTTTCGGTTGTACCTGTCGCCGAGAAGTAGCAAACAAGCACTTTGCTGTTGTTATCGGTAGCCGATGTAGTGTTATGCGTTTTCGAGGAGCATGAAATAAGGCCTCCGGTAATGACGGAGAGTGCTGCAATAATCATAGTGAGATGTTTCATATCAGGGTTTTCTTAATGGATTGATTCACGTTGCAAAATTAATTGTGTTTTACTGCGCCACACCTATACTTATTGCCGTAACTTTTACCATTATTTCGGATTGCGGAAATATTTGAAAAAACAGCGGAAAAAATTGTAACAGGCGATTCTCTCCACTCCTGTAATTTTGCGATGAGCCTACGTAAATGGATATAATTCAAACCTTCAACTGATATGAAAAAACTTTTATTATTAATTCTGTCGCTGATGTCAATTACATCATGCAGTGCGACAGTGAGTGATGAACCTCAGTCAACAGCGGCTGCGCACGAAGCCTTGTTCAACGGTAAAAAGGTGCTTGTGGCATATTTCTCGTGGGGAGGTACAACACGTCGCATGGCACAGGCTATCCACGATGTGACCGGAGGGGAACTTTTCGAGATTGAGCCGGTGGTTCCATATCCCACATCCTACACTCCCTGCACTGAAGTAGCTCTTGAGGAGCGTGACAATGATGCGCGCCCTGCAATCAAGGCGACGGTGGCTGATTGGGATCAATATGACATTGTATTTATAGGATGCCCGGTGTGGTGGCACACAGCACCGATGATTATCTCAACTTTTGCTGAAAGCTACGATTTCGCGGGAAAAACGGTTGTGCCGTTTTGCACCTATGCTGCAACTTATCGTGATGAGACTCTGCAAAAGATTGTTGAGTTGACTCCGGCGGCGGAGCATCTTGCCGGGTTGGGAACTACCGGCTCTACAAACGGCGTTGTGGCATGGATTGAGCGCATCAGTTCGCAATGGGTAACCAACCATCCCGACGACTCGGCCGATGCTGCTGTGTTGGAAGCTGATAACATGAATCTTGCCGCAATAGCTTGTTATGACATCAAAGGCCGATATGTCAGTGATATTGACTCTTACAACGGTCTGTTGATTATTCGCGGTTCCGACGGAGCAACGCGTAAAATTCTTAAATGATAAATAAGTCGTGGAAATTATTTTATATCAATGACGGAAGTTTTTTCGAGCGATTTTTGCCTGATGATGAAGGAGTGTAGCGTGCTACACGACTGAAGAGGAGGACGAAAGGCGTCGATAAAACGCCGATAAGGATATAAAGTTTTGATATATCGTAGATACGTAATATTTCATGACTTACTTATAATACTTTAAAATCTGTTCATTTGCTGAATCTTTTCATGATTTATTTTGACTATTGATGAAAGAAAGAAAACTGCGCAACTTGACTGTGTCGCCTGTTGGTCTCGGATGCATGGGTATGAGCCACGCTTATGGCGAGCCTGCCGACAGAAATTCAATGAAAATATTGCTTGCCGATGCGGTGGAGATGGGCTACACCTTGTTTGATACGGCTGAAGTTTATGGCACAAACAGCAATCCGCATGATAATGAGGAGCTGCTCGGAGAGGCGTTTAAACATTGTCGCGACAAGGTTGTGATATCAACAAAGTTCGGTTTGAGATTCGATAAATCGCACGAACCGGGGCCTTATCCGCTGATTCCCGATTCAACGCCCGATAACATCCGCAAGGCAGTTGAGGGCTCGCTGCGCCGGTTGCAAACCGACCGTATTGACCTCTATCTGCAACACCGCATCGACCCTGCGGTGGAGCCTGAGATTGTGGCAGATACGATGTCGCAACTGATGAGGGAGGGTAAGATTCTTCATTGGGGTATTTCGGAAACTACTGAGGAATATCTGCGCCGCGCCCACGCCGTGTGCCCTGTGACAGCAATTCAGAACCGCTATTCAATGATGGCAAGGTGGCATGAGAAAATATTCCCCCTGCTCGAAGAATTGAATGTGGGCTTTATAGCCTTTTCACCGCTTGCAAACGGTTTGTTGTCGACTTTCTACACGGCTGAATCGAAATTCAATCCTGAAAATGATTACCGCGCGGCGATGCCTCAGTTCAGGCGCGAGAGTTTTGAAGAGAACGAGATGCTGTTTGAACTTATTCGCCGTCTTGCGGAGGATAAACATGCCACGCCGTCGCAAATTTCACTCGCGTGGATGCTGTGTAAGAAACCCTATATCGTTCCCATTCCCGGCACGCGCCACCTGTGCCGCCTTAAGGAGAATATAGGGGCAGCCGAGATAAATCTCTCACCCGAAGAGGTTGAGGCCATAGACCGCCAACTCGACAGCATTCCGATGAGCGAGGTTTTCGGAGGCTCCAAAATTGTTGAATCGAAAAATTAGGATAATATGTTACCCAACGTAATTTGTCACATAATGAGTTCAGTCGACGGCCGATTGTTGCCGGAGCGTTGGACTTTGCCCTTCGACGGCACAAAACCTGCGGAGCTTTTCAAGGAATATGCAGCGATAGGGCAGAAGCTCGGAACGGATGCATGGATGTTTGGAAAAGCAACGGCACGTGAGTTTTTCCCTTACAAGTTTATGGCCAAGGGTGAACCGATTGGCCGCGGCGGAAAGGTGTTTGTTGGAAAGCAAACTTCGTCAAGACTGTTTATAACTATCGACCCCGATGCCGACATGTTTTTCACTTCAAACAGTCTGCGTGGCGACAACATTCTGGTGGTTCTCGGCAAAAATGCCACAATCGACTATCTTGCGGCGCTTGAGGAAAAGAATGTGTCATATCTTGTGACCGATGATGTCACAAACCTCCGCAAGGTTTTTATGCTTGTAAAGCATTATTTCAATATTGAAACCATATCTTTGCAGGGGGGAGGCATAATCAACGGAGCGATGCTCGCGCAGGGACTTATAAGTGAGTTAAGTCTTGTTATGTATCCCGGAATCGACGGTCTGACAACGGCGCCATCCATCTTTGAATATCTTGGTCACTCGGGAGAACACCCGGCTGAGAATCAATCGTTGAAACTGATTTCGGTTGAGGAAATGGCTCACGGAATTGTGTGGCTGCGTTATAAGTTTTACAAAAAAATGAACATTGAAGAATGAACGGTTTTAGCTTTCAATATCCCGTAAAACAGTATTTCGGGAAAGGTTGTGCCGAAGAGGCTCTTAAAAAAGAGATGCCCTTGATGGGCGATAAAGTGATGCTGGCCTATGGCGGCGGTTCGCTAAAACGCACAGGTCTCTACAACAAAATCCGCCGATGGCTTGAAGATGCAGGCAAGACTGTGGTGGATTTTGGCGGCATTATGCCCAATCCCACCTACGCCAAAGTTCAACAGGGTGCAACGCTTGCGCGAAACGAGGAGGTTGACTTTATTCTTGCTGTTGGAGGTGGCTCTGTAATTGACTGTTGCAAAATTATCTCGGCTCAGGCAAAATGCGAAGAGGATATATGGGATATGTTTTACAACCACCACCGGCTTCCCGCGAAGTTTATCCCCATAGGAGCGGTTGTAACGGCTTCCGGCACAGGGGCAGAGCAAAACAACGGTGCGGTTATAACCCACGAGGAGAAGAAACTCAAACAAGCTCTTTTCGGGGCGTTCCACCGTTTCGCGGTCCTCGACAGCGACCTCACACTGACGCTTCCCATGAAACAGGTTGTCAGCGGGGCTTTCGATACGTTGAGTCATTGCATGGAAACCTACATGGGCCGGCCGTTTGCCACAAATGTATCTGATGAAATCAACGAGGCTATAATGCGCAATGTAATCAAAAATCTGCGCGCGTTGATAGCGAATCCAAATGATGATTTTGCCCGCGGCGAGTTGATGTGGGATTCAGCTATGGCAGAAAACGGTGTGCTGAAACTTGGAAAGGTAACCGATTTCCAATGCCACATGATTGAACACGCGGTTGGCGCATACACCGATTGCAATCACGGGTGTGGACTTGCTGTGATACATCCCGCTCTCTACCGTCATTATCTTCCGGAAGGTGCGCCGAAACTTGCGCGCATGGCCCGGGAAGTGTGGGGTGTGCGCGAGAGCGACGATTTGCGTGCGGCAAACGCCGGCATCGACCTCCTCGAAAGCTTTATTCAGGAAATCGGAATGCCAACCCGTTGGAGTCAGATGGGAATCACCGATGAAAAGGTGTTGCGCGATTCGGCCGACACATGCGTCCTGACTCCCGGTTGCTGCAAGAAATTCACACGCGACGAAATCTTTGAAATACTGAAAGAGCGGCTCTGATAACCATAAAAATAACAAGATTTACCCACACATGTATTGAGCAAACGGCTCATGAGATTGTTTTAAGAACAGACAAACATCAAAAATCATAATGAAAACAGTGACATTAAACAACGGGGTGGTTATGCCCCAAATCGGCTACGGCGTTTATCAGGTATCACCTGAAGAGTGTGAACGATGTGTTTCCGATGCCCTCAGTGTGGGCTATCGCATGATTGACACCGCTCAGGTTTATCGTAATGAAGAAGGGGTAGGGGCGGCCGTCAGGAAAAGCGGCATTCCCCGCGACGAACTTTTCCTTGTGTCGAAAGTGTGGATTTCAAACTACGGCTACGACAAGGCAAAAGCCTCTATTGACGAAAGTCTCCGCCGACTCGACACCGATTACATTGACCTCATGCTCCTGCACCAGCCATTCTGCGACCGCTACGGAGCCTATCGCGCACTTGAGGATGCCTATAAAGAGGGAAAACTGCGCTCAATCGGCGTGAGCAACTTCTATCCCGACCATTTCATCGACCTTGCAAGCAACGTTGAAATTGTCCCGGCAGTTAATCAGGTTGAGGCCCACGTGTTCGACCAGCAGATTGAGGCGCAGGGATATATGAAAGAATTCGGCACGCACATGATGGCGTGGGCACCCCTTGCCGAGGGACGCAACAACTTCTTCACTAACCCCGTGCTTGAGGAAATCGGCAAGAAATATGGTAAGACTGTGGCACAGGTGGCTCTCCGCTGGCTCATTCAGCGCGATGTAATCATCATCCCCAAGTCGGTTCATATCGAACGAATGCAGCAAAACTTCGACATTTTCGATTTCGAACTGTCATCCGACGACATGGCGCTCATCTCCACCCTCGACACAAATACCACCCTCTTCTTCGACCACCATTCCCCCGAAGCCGTTAAAATGTTCATGGGCTGGCGCTAACACCCTGCCATATATCAAAGATGGTGTGCCAAGCTTCTTAAACTTCGGCACACCATCTTTCTTTTCCAAATTATAGCTCCAATTCTTTTCCCGAAATAATTGCAGAAACCTTTATTAGATTAGTCGGCATTTTATCGTCATGATACACACCCCACATTACATCAATCTCATCGGAGATATTATCTATATAATCTGGGAGATACATCATTTCGGCTGCTGTTATGGGAGGAACAATGTCTCTATTGAAGTAGACCAACAGAGAAATACGTTCCATCTGTTTGCGTGTCTCCATGCCAATGGATTCGGAGAGCTTGGAGATTGCATCTTTGATGCGGCCATCGTTTAAGGAACTTGACGACTCACATATCTTGAACCTGTTCATGTTGCGTAGAATCATGTCAAGGTCGCTAAAACAAAAATCAATTCTGCCATGCTCAGTAAGAGGAAACAGGATAGCATCTACAATATCAGCCATTGAATGAACAGGAACCGTTGTGATAGCATCCCAACAATTCGTTTCACTCAATACTCCGGAGGCTATTACAATGGTCAGAATTCCGGCACTATAGAATTGTTGCGCTATTTTGCCGACAAGTGAATCTTCGCCAGCACACAACAGAATAACCAACAAATCATCGTGCGAGGGAATTGTGTAGGCATTAGCCATCTCAGCTGAAACTCCTGTGTAATTTGTTCTGCGGATTTTATCAATTACAGGTTCAACTTCAGCTCCGATGCCAATGACTTTACAATATTCAGGTAACATACGATAGTGTGATAAATCGTTTTGTTTCAATGTGGGGTGATTTGTTCGGGTTAAATGTATTGTTGATTTGTTCTGCGTTTCAGTCGTTCCGATAGAGGTTATACATATCAGAAATCCAACATTTCATTGTTTTGCGAAGGGATTCCGGAGAAATTACCTCTATCATAGCACCCACATGCAACAGTCGCATAACGAAGTCATAAGTTGGCGAGAGAAATAACTCAAAGTCGGCGTAGTTGCCATTATCATTGATAAGTCGTTGGCTGTGATGAAGCGGAAGTGATTTGAGATAGGGCGCGTGGTCGGCATTTGCGCGAATCACGATTCGTTCGGGCTTAATGCGGTCATCTGTCACGATGCCGAAACTTGAGGCAAAGTAATTTGCCGCGGAGAATCCTGCGGGCAGTTTGTATTTCCGAGGCGTAATTTCCACCGCTTCTATTCTATCGAGGCCATAAATGCGGATTGTATCTTTATTCAAGTTGTGCCCCAGCATATACCAGCGATTTTCATATAGTTTTACACAATAGGGTTCTATTGAAATGCTATACGACCGGGAATAATTGAATGCCTGATATTCTATATTTACCACGCAATTATCTTTCATCGCCTCCAAAATAGTTGTGAGGTGATTTTGGCCTGAGGGTATGCGGTTAACCAATATTCTATCTTTCAACGCAAGATTCTCGCCAATTACATTGCCTACCGCAAAGGTGTCGAGCATCCACTTTTTCAGTTCGTCCTCATCAATATCTTCGGGGTTTGCAATAAAATAAAGATACCCGCCGGGGCGTTGGCAATCGATAATAATACCGAACAGCGAGAAGATGGCATCGCGCCATCTGTTGAATGTGGCGCGGTGCAACGGCTTGCAGTCGCTGAGTTCCTTGCACTGTTCCCATTTATCCGACAACTCTTTATGTGAAATTTTTCCGGCACGTTTGATTGTGTCAATAAGCCACGTATATTTTTGTAGTTGAGTCATAGCTGATTATTTTAGTCCACTACAAAGATAGTAAAGACATGTCTCATTTTGCGATACAAGTTTGATAAAGATAATTTATTTTGACGCTTTGAAGTTGAAAATGGGTCGTATTATAGAATCGATGTTGACGGTAGCCCCTATATTTGCAATAATTTCATGGGCCGGTTTATAAACCATGGGAGATTCATCGCGAGTAAAGTCATTGACACTCTCGGAGTATATTCCTGACATGGATGCTTCGAAATCGTGCATTGAAATTTGCTGATATGCTTGTGTGCGACTGAGAACGCGCCCCGCTCCATGAGGAGCCGAGCAGTTCCAGTCGGGATTGCCTTTTCCTGTGCAGAGCAATGAGCCATCCCGCATATTTAGCGGAATTATGCACCGCTCGCCTGCTGCGGCTGAAATTGCTCCTTTGCGGATTATATTGTCATCACTGATATAGTTGTGAACCGATTCAAATTCTTCTATTACTTTTACTTCCGGAAAGAATTTCATGAGAAGCATAGAAATTAGTTTTCGGTTTAGCACAGCCCACTGTTGGCAGATGCGCATGTCGTGAAGATAATCCTCACGCGCCTCACCCTCCACATAACACAGCTCTCGCGGCAACCGTGGTTCGGTTTCCTGTCGTGAATTGCGCATATTTTTTATTACGGCCTGTAGTTCGGAGCGGCGTCCGGCACTCTTGTATTCCTCAATGGTGCGCTTGATGGCCGCCTCAAATTCGTCGCTCCCCTCCGTAAGATGCTTTATTGCATGCTGTTGGTAGATTTCAGCCACCTGTTTACCAAGATTGCGTGAGCCTGTGTGAATAACGAGATAGATGTTTCGTTCGTTATCCTTATCCAACTCGATAAAATGATTTCCCCCTCCAAGTGAACCTATGGCTTTATTGATGCGATCGATGTATTTCAGGTCGCGGTAGCAACGGAGTTGAGTCACCAGCTTTTTAGCCTCGCGGTAAATATCCATTTCCTCCTGCACAAGGGGGGTGAATCCAAATCTGTCCTCCCGAACAATCATCCCTGAGGGAACATTGGCTCGGATATGCTCATTGAAGGCATGATAATCAATGTCTTTTATTTCCCCGAGGTTTAGGATTCTCATGCCACATCCGATATCTACACCAACTATATTGGGTATTACTTTATCCCCGAGATTACCGGTAAACCCAATTACGCATCCTGCGCCGGCGTGAACATCGGGCATTATGCGTATTTTCTTATTTGAAAACACATCGATGGAAAGCAACAACATGATTTGTTGCAATGCGTTTTCGTTAATCCTGTCGGTGAATATCTTCACGTCGTAACCTTCAATAGATTTCATGGATGTAAAATAATTTAGATGAGAGAAATCCCAATGTGAGTGGCCGCAACCGGTGACTCCGCATTTAAATTTTTCGCCAAAAATAATTTATAGATGGCTCAGTTTGCGATACAGAATAGCTAATGTAAGCAAGTTATGAAAAATTTTTGTAACTTGCATCGCATATTGATATATCATGTCTTTACTTTTGCAGAGTAAACTTGAATAATCAAGCCGAGGGAGCACCTATGGAGAAGGAAGTTTTTTAAATAAAATAATACTAACCATGTAAATACAATCTGCTGTTATGTGTGAAGAAAAAAATCATAAAAATTATCTGGAGAAATCACCGATGTTTCAACTCAGTCTGTCGTCGAAGGAGTTGTTTCATTCTAATTTTCTAAAGTGGATATCGCATGTAAATCCTGAGTTGTTCAAATCTTTAATCAAGCGTGTATCAAAGAATAAAATTGATGTAGAGCGCTGGGGCAAGGACTATACTGTTGAGCGCGAGAAGAACAACTACGATTTATGTGTTATGCATAACGGTGAGATTGTTTTAGTTATTGAAAACAAAGTGAAGAGCATTCCCTCTGAAACTCAGCTGGAGGAATATATGAAAGAAACCAGGAACGCTCAGCACATGTTGCTGTCGCTTGTCGGAGATTTTCCTCATAAAGAAGTAATTGAGAATTCGGGGTGGGTAGTTACGGATTATGGTTGTTTGGGCGAAGCTATTAAATCTCTGCTTTCCGAATTTGCATGTGGTGACAATGACTATAACAAACTGATAATGGAGGATTATGCCCAAATTGCATCTTGTCTCCATGATTTACAAAAACCGTGGAATATAAATGCAGCTTCTCCATACTATGATTACGATGAGGATTGTGCAGCACTCCGCATAGCCGATATCAGAGAAAAAAACAAATTCAGTCAAATGGCAGTCATGCTGAAGGACCGACTCGATCAAATCCTTTCCAATCATGGAATTGCTGTGGAGTTTGGGGCCTCAAAAGAAAAATTATTTAATCTGCAAAATCCGTTGCAGCATGTTTTAATAGAGAGGGGAATGACGAGGTCGCAAGGGTTGCTGTCGGCTAAAATTCTAATAAAGGAAAATGTATCATTGTTGATACAGGTACAAGATAAGCAATACAGGCATTGCATTGAGTTAAATAACACTGACACTGACAAGAGCGACGAGGACAATTGGCAAATTGTTAGCAGTAACGATGATTTAAAATGGTTTTTCAGAACGGAACACGGTGAAAACCCATTTGTCAAATTAATTGATAAATCGCAAAACTCAGAAATCAAGCCGTCTTTGAAGAAGAAGTATAATAAGTATGGTAAAGAGTTCTTATACCAATCAATAACAATCGGAAGTGAGGCCACCGTTGGCGACGTTCTGGATATGGTTGTTACTGATATAACTGATATCATAAAGCATTATATCGGCACGGATGTTGCTGAATGATGGTATAATCTTGCGATGGATTTAAAACTCCACGCATGGAAGTTGCGGAGATTATTCTAAAAATGGCCTCGCGTTATTTGGACAGCTGATTGAAATATGGAAAAAACAGAACAAATTCGACTGCTCAGTTGCTACCATGACAGATTATTCCAATTGCTTGGCATCCCTTTTTCCGAGATAATGGATGCTGCCGATGAGGGGTGGACCATAGAGCCGCACGCGGCTCTCGAAATATTAGGCGCATGGTATCAAAAGAACAAAATTGATAATGATTATCAAATGGCGGCTTTTGTTGAATTGTGTGCAAAATATTGGAGGAAGGAATTAATAGAGGAACGAAAACATTTGCAACGACAGAACAAAAGCTTGGCATGCGACCACGATATCTTTGACATCTTTGAATGCCCTCCGCAACAATCTATCAAATATGATGAGGTTACAATTAGAAATGAGCTGCTTTATTGCTGGCCCCGGTTGGGGCAGAACGCAGAACGGATAGTATTCGCTGCCGCAGCAATGGAAGTGTTGCAAAGTTTAAGTTGGAATAAATTGTATTTTGATATTGCTGCTAATTATGGATTGGAAAGGCTCGAACAAGCGATTGTAGAACTTGGTGATAGCGATTTGATACGACTCAGGTATTTCTCGGCTGAAGACCGGTTTTCCGATATAAATATTAATTTATCATTGACTGCTGCAGAACTGAGTCACATTTCGTTGTTGAACAGCCACATGGAAACCCTGTTAGACGATGTTGTGCAAAAAATGCGGTGTTCAATGCAACTCCTCAAAGAGAGCAAGCTAACAGAGTCGGCGTTGATAATTGGTAAATATTATTTTGTTCCGACAGCTCGTTCTGTGTCGGATATCATGCAGGCTCTTATGAGTGCGAAAGGTCAGGAAGAAATATTGTATGCACGACCCGGTGAAAATCAAAATCAGGTTGAAGAATGCGTAAACGACTGTTCCATTTCCAAAGAGTTTCCGATAATAAAATCGTTAAGGGAGCATTATGGCATACGGATATGTCAAGGCTTTATTAGCATGTTCCTGTTTGATTCAATTTTTACGATGAAGGACATTCTACAAATTTATCCCGAGCAGATAAAAGCAGGTGTTGAAATAAGATTTTAACTTGAATAAAGAAACATCACTATGATAATAGAAGGAAAACAAACGTCGGCTGAGATATTCACAGATAATATTGAGGAAGAAGCACTTCTGTGGATAAAATCGCAATGTGACCATCGTGCGTTTGCCGGCGTGAAAATCGTTCAGATGCCCGATGTTCATGCCGGAACTACATGTAATGTCGGCACTGCCTATCGCATCGGAGCTTACGTAAATCCCGATCATGTCGGTGTAGATATCGGCTGTACGATTTCAATGCATCGTCTATCGGCTACTGTGAACCCCAAAGACTTCGCTTTGCTTGACCACCGGATTCGCGAGGCAATCCCTATGGGAGCTGATATTTGCCCCAAAAATAGCTTGAACGAAAAGGATTTGTTTAAATTCCTGAACGCCCAGTACAATAAAGCCCGTTCGGCGGCACCTGACCTGATAAATGAGGTGCCCCGGATTGATTCGCGGTTTATCTCCGATTTCTGCCGCCGTATTAAAATGCAGGAGGGAATATTCTACAAGAGTCTTGGTTCGCTCGGGGGAGGCAATCATTTCATAGAATATGGAGAGGAAAACGAAACAGGCAACGGATGGCTGACAATTCATTGCGGTTCCCGCAATCTGGGGGTGAAAGTGGCCAATCATTGGCACAACATAGCTAACAATCCCAAGCGGGGTGAATTTGCAGGCTTTTTATGGGGTGATGCTTTGAAAGGTTATCTTTCCGACATGATTCTTGCTCAGGCTTATGCGATTTTTAACCATCAGATTATACGCGACCGAATATCAACAATCATACGCAAATTTAACAAATTGAAATTTGTGGAAACTATTTTCACCACTCATAATTACATTTCGGTGGATGATGAATATCCCATACTGCGCAAGGGGGCAGTTGATGCCTCCGGAGGAAGAACTTTATGCATCCCATTCAACATGCGTGATGGTATAGCGATTTGCGTTGGAAAAGGTAATGAACACTGGCTTAATACTGCACCTCATGGAGCCGGTCGAGCCATGTCGCGTGCGCAAGCGAGAAAGTCGATTGATTTGTCGTATTTCAAGGACAGCATGAACGGTATATTCTCCACATCTGTGTGTGAAAGCACTGTTGACGAATCACCTCAAGCCTATAAGCCAATGAATGAGATTTTGACTCTTATTGAACCGACAGTTGATGTTGTTGCAATTGTAAAACCGCGGTTAAATATCAAGGACATTCATGAATTATGAAAAAATATATTCAACTTACGGCAGGAAGAGGGCCTGTGGAATGTGCCCGCTCTGTGGCATTGGTGGCAGAAGAACTGCGGAAAATATTGCCTGACCTTCAGGTTGTAATCTACGAAGAGCACAAAACCGCGCCGGGATGTTTTATGTCTATGACTTTTGGGTCGGAGGAGGATATACCACAGTCAGTTATTCGAGAATGGGAAGGCACAGTGTTATGGCGATCAACCCGGAACAGCTGTCGTCCCGGGCATAAACGCAGCAATTGGTATGTGGGTGTTCATTTCATTGATCCTGTGTCACTGCCTGTGGTTGACGAGAGCGATATAGAATACAGAACTTGTCGCGCAGGGGGTAAGGGTGGACAGAATGTAAACAAAGTTGAAACGGCAGTCAGAGCAACACATAAACCAACCGGAGTAACTGTGAGATGTTCCGATGAACGTTCGCAATTCCAAAACAAAGCAAGAGCCAAAGAGCGGATTATGCTGAAACTTTTGGAGTTGCAGGCTGATGCAGAAAATGAAGCTCGCGACTCGGCTTGGCTGCAACACATAACCCTCGTTAGAGGCAATCCTGTCAAGACCTTCAAGGGACCGCTATAGCCTTTCTCCATTCATTAAGCGTTATTCGGGGGCGTTCAAACGTATCACCGGTGAAAGCCACAACGCAGTTCAACATTCGCACAGGCTCATGGCTATAGCTAAAAATAATTCCGTCAAATCAAAACGGTCATTTCATCAACGGCAAATGGGATAGCATATTTTTAAGACGAATGGCGAGAGGGGGCATTGGTTCTGCCACAGTCAGGGCGACAAGTTACTTGACTGATACCGAACTTTTCCACACGTCGCTCAATGTAGGGGTACTCACATTCGCGTAGCCCTGCGAGGCAAATGTCGGCCGGACATATTTTTGCAGGAAGCTGGTTTATTGTCTCTTCATCGCCCATCCCCATGCAGGCCGTCAGTGCCATCGCATGATAACCGTTGGAGCGGTTCGCCGTCGACGCTTTTCAAAGTAGAGTCAATCCAACCGAAACAGAGAGCTTCTTCAACAGCATCGAGGTACCACAGTGCATCGTCAGGCGGCGTTTTGCCGCGCTTCGCCACCACCCAGCACTCACGCTCAGTGGCATGGTTTTCAATCAGCCAGTGCCGGAACTGCGACCTGTCTTTGATGTCGAGTATATTGACGGGTGTCATTGGGTGTGTTATTGTAATTATTACTTGTAATTACGTTTTATCTCATCAATGGATTTGCCACCGATGCCGAAATTTTCATC
>CAJUIT010000021.1 GCA_910586565.1 uncultured Muribaculaceae bacterium
TCATGTCGATGAGGGTACTCTTTCTTTTAATTTTTACTTTTCCCATATTTTCCTTAATTAATATTGTGAATGACTATTTGTTGAGGAAAACGGGGATCAGTGGGTAGCTGCGAACGACTGAACAATCGAGAAGCCGATTTCGTCGATAGCGTAGGTGAGGTTATCGATCTTGTTGGTGTAGAAGTTATAGGAGATAACTGCGAATGCACCGGTTGCGATACCGAAAGCGGTGTTCACAAGAGCCTCAGAGATACCGGTCGAGAGTTCCGACGAGTCGGGAGCACCCGAAGCAGAAAGAGCCTGGAATGATTTGATCATACCGATTACAGTACCGAGAAGACCAACGAGAGTACCGAGAGTTGTGAGGGTAGCCACGATGGGGAGGTTCTGCTGAAGCGAGGGCATTTCGATTGCGGTAGCTTCTTCAACTTCTTTCTGAAGAGTAGCGATTTTCTGTTCTTTGGTCAGCACGGTGTTGCGGTCCATTTCCTCGTAGCGGTTGAGAGCTGCGGAAACAACAGCGGCAACAGAACCTTTCTGCTTTTTGCAGAGAGCCTGAGCAGCGGCGATGTCGTTTTTGGCGAGGCATTTTTTGATTTCAGCAACGAATTTTGCGATGCTGCCGGTGCCTTTGGCGCTCTTCAGAGCGATGGCGCGTTCAACAGAGAGAACGATAACGGTGAGGAAGAGAGTCTGGAGGATAGGCACGATGATACCGCCTTTGAAGATAGTGCCGATAAGGTCGATGGGGTGAGCCTTGGCATGTTCTTCACCTGCGAACCACATTGAAGCGCCGTCGAATCCTTCAGCGTCGAAGTGAGAGGGATGACCGAACACGAAGAGGAACAACAGCACTGCGATTACGAAGCAGGCGATGATCACCAGGAATGCGTTCTTGATACCACGAACATTGCTACCGGGTTTAACGGTCGGAGCGGAATTGGGCTTTTGAGCTTCCATAATTTTTAAATAGGTCTTTGTTAAAGATGTTATTAATAATGATAGTTATAATTCTTCAAGCGTTGGATGCGGTTTGTTTCAGAATGCTCCGATTTTCCGGAAATGGAAAGCTGAACAACAGCCCGGTGCACCGTGAAATTTATGTCAGGTTAAGGTTAAAAATCAAATCAAGCCTGTGACCGGGAATGCCATGTGCCATGACGGAAAGCTGCGGTTACGGCGCCGCCGTTCCGATGCATCATTATGTGTGTCAACGGAATCTGTTAAATAACAAAAAAGATGGAGAAAACTCGGGGGCACTCCTCATTTCATGGTACTTAAAGATTCGCTCTCACATTGCCGCCTTCAATCTCAGGCCGGCTTGATTCCGGCTCTCACACCGGTTAATGATGCATGGCAAAGGCCTATCCCTCGCAAAAGCTAATTGCAAAATTATCATTATATTTTTATCTGACAAAATTTTTGCAGATGATTTTCAGCACAGGATTACGTCATGTCGACATTCTGTGAGCAATCGGCACGCTTTTGCTTATTGCAAGCCATGATTTGTTACACCATTTCAAAAGTCTCGCGAGGTGCGCGCCGCAAAATAACGGCGAGGTCGTTGTGTCGCACCGTATCTCTAACGGATATTTCCCGTTTTCAATATGTCACGATGCACACTCACCCTATTTTTTTACACACTTTAATAAGAAGTGACAAAAATTATAGCTAACTTTGCCCGCAAATTCCGAATTGTGGAAATTTTTCTCTAATAGTCCCCACACATTCATTCAAACAACGATAGAACTGACCCATAAATGAGCAACGGCATCAAAGTGAAAAAAGGCCTCGACCTCCGGCTGGAGGGCGCAGTGGCCGATCCCTTGCATGTTTCAGTAAAACCGGTCGCAGTTGTAGCCGTAACCCCCGACGATTTTCAAGGCATCGTGCCAAAGCCCGACGTGCGCGAAGGCGACGATGTGCTGGCAGGGCAACCGCTCTTTCACGACAAGCGTTTCACTCAAATAAAATTTGTGAGCCCGGCAGCGGGCAAAGTAAAAGCCGTTGTGCGCGGCGAACGCAGAAAAATTCTGCGCATCGAAGTTGAGGTTGCAGGTGAGAAAACCCTCACCCACTCCACCGAAAAAGTTCTCACCGACGCAACCGCTGCAAAACAGCTGCTGCTCGAATCGGGGCTGTGGGGAATGATGACCCAGCGCCCCTACGCCATCGTGCCCAATCCCGAGGCCGAGATACGCGACATTTTCGTGACCGGGTTCGACTCCGCACCCTTGGCCGAGAACCGCACCGAGTTTACCGACAGCGAACGCAGAAGCATGCAGGCGGCCGTGAAACTGCTGGGGCTCCTCACCAAGGGGAAAGTGTATGTATCGCGCCGCGACACACAGGATTTTCCCGAACTTGCGGGCGCTGAGACAATCGTTGTCGACGGCCCCCACCCGGCCGGCAACTGCGGCACCCTCATCGCCGCATTGAAGCCGGTCAACAAAGGTGAAACCGTTCTATGCCTCGACCTCCCCACCCTCATCCGCATCGGAGCCACAGCCACAACCGGGGTTCTCCCCACCGAAACAGTTGTTGCACTCACCGGCTCGGAGGTGATTGAGCCGAAACTTGTGCGCACTCTCATGGGCGCATCCATCGCTGACCTCCTCAAAGGTGAGGTTAAAACCGACGGCTGCCACCACCGCATCATTTCGGGCAACGTGCTCACCGGTGTGGCAACACCGCCCGACGGCTACCTCCATTTCCCCTACACTCAGGTGACGGTGATTCCCGAAGGTGACGATGTTGACGAATTCATGGGATGGGCCTCGGTTTCCCCCTCGAAAATGAGCACCAGCCCCTCATTCCCCGGTCATTTCCTCGGCAAAAAGCTCTTCCGCCCCGACGCACGCCTGCAGGGTGGCCGCAGAGCCATGATTATGAGCGGCGAATATGACCGCGTGATGCCGATGGATATCCTCCCCGAATACCTTATTAAAGCTATTCTCGCCCGCGACATCGACCGCATGGAGCAACTCGGCATCTATGAAGTGGCACCCGAGGATTTCGCTCTGGCCGAATACTCCGACACCTCCAAGCTCGAGCTTCAGAAAATCGTGCGCGAAGGGCTCGACTATCTGCGCAAAGAGTTGGAATAACCTCTCAATCAACCGATAATTCACCAACACAACGATAATTCACCTCAGCGTTTCAAATGAAAGCTCTGAAAAAATTAATGGATAAGGCGCGTCCCGCCTTTGAGCCGGGAGGAAAGCTGCACGCTTTCCGTTCGGTCTACGACGGCTTCGACACGTTCCTTTTCACCCCCAATGAGACTTCGCGTTCGGGCGTGCACATCCACGACAGCATCGACTCCAAACGCACAATGATTATTGTAATCGCGGCATTGCTCCCCTGCCTGCTGTTCGGAATGTACAACACCGGCTATCAGCATTGGATTGCATGCGGCGAGAGTGAGTTCCCCTTCTGGTCGCTGCTTCTCTACGGTTTTCTGGCCGTGCTGCCCCGCATCGTGGTTTCCTACGTGGTTGGCCTCGGCATCGAATTCACCGTTGCCCAATGGCGCAAGGAAGAGATTCAGGAAGGATTCCTGGTGACAGGTATCCTGATTCCAATGATTTGCCCCATCGAAACCCCGCTGTGGATGATTGCCGTGGCAACAGCTTTCAGCGTAATCTTCGTGAAAGAGGTGTTTGGCGGAACAGGCTACAACATTTTCAATGTGGCACTTGTGACCCGCGCATTCCTTTTCTTCGCCTACCCCGCCAAGATGAGCGGCGACAGCGTGTTTGTGTCGCTCAACTCCATGCTCGGCGTCGGGGGTGAGGTGGCCGACGGTTTCACCGGCGCCACCCCTCTGGGCCAGATTGCCACATCGGGAGCCACATCGGCTCAGGAACTTGCCTCTTCGCTGACAACGCTCACCAACGAGCCCCTTTCAACGTGGGATATGTTCCTCGGTCTCATTCCCGGCTCTTTCGGCGAAACCTCCACTCTGTGCATCCTCATCGGCGCGGCAATCCTGCTGTTCACCCGCATCGCCAGCTGGCGAATCATCCTTTCGGTGTTTGCCGGCGGCGCAGTGATGGCGCTTATCGCCAACTGGTGTGCCACACCCACTTATCCCGCCTCGTTCCTGTCGGTGGGCGACCAGCTCTGCCTCGGCGGCTTCGCCTTCGCGGCCGTGTTCATGGCACCCGACCCGGTGACCTCATGCCGCACCAACACAGGTAAATACATCTACGGCTTCCTTGTGGGGGTGGTTGCAATCCTCATCCGCACCTACAACAACGGCTATCCCGAAGGGGCCATGCTCGCAGTGCTCCTGATGAACGCTCTGGCACCCCTCATCGACTATTGCGTTGTCGAGGCCAATGTGCGCCGCCGTCTGCGCCGCACCAAAGCCTAACCCCCACCCCAAGTCAACATCACTAAACGAAAACGACCTCCACTTCCAATTCCGATATGATTAACAAACAAAGCAACGTCTACACCATTGTCTACATCACGGTGATGGTAATCGTTGTCGGGGCGGCACTGGCATTCACATCAATGTCGCTTAAGGACAAACAGCTCGAAAATGCCGATGCCGACAAAATGAAGCAGATTCTGCAGTCGGTTCATGTGGCCACCGACCGTTCAACGGTTGTGAGCGACTACGGCAAATACATTGTCAACACATTCGTTGTCAACAGTCTCGGCCAACAGATTGAGGATGCCGACGCATTCTCAATCGACGTAGCCGCCGAGGTGAAGAAACCCGAAGCCGACCGCGCCCTCCCCGTTTACGAATGTCGCCTCGACAACAACGAGACAAAATATATTCTCCCCCTCTCGGGCATGGGCCTGTGGGGACCCATCTGGGGATATGTGGCACTTGATGCCGACGGCACCACCATCTACGGCGCCTTCTTCGACCACCAGGGGGAAACCCCGGGTCTCGGAGCCGAAATCACCAAACCGGCTTTCACCGACCAGTTCGACGGCAAGCACCTTTTCAAAGACGGTGCGTTCCAACCCGTCACGGTTGTGAAAAAAGGTCAGCTCCCCACCAACGGAGAAGACTACGTCGACGGCATTTCAGGTGGCACAATCACATCGAAAGGTGTGGCCTCGATGCTCGACGATTGCCTGCGCCCCTACCGCGCTTTTCTTGAATCACTCAGCAAATAACAGCTATCATGGCAGAAAAAGTTAGCAACAAGGATATTTTTTTCAATCCTTTCTCGAAGGATAACCCCGTGATTGTGCAGGTGCTCGGCATCTGCTCCTGTCTGGCGGTTACGGCCAAACTCGAACCGGCTCTCGTGATGGGCATTTCGGTTATCGCCGTGCTCGCCTTCTCCAACGTAATCATCTCGTTGATTCGCAACACCATCCCCACCAACATCCGCATCATCGTGCAGCTCGTTGTGGTGGCGGCGCTGGTAATCATAGTCAACCAGCTGCTGCTGGCCTACGCCTACGACGTGAGCAAACAGCTCTCGGTGTTCATCGGCCTCATCATCACCAACTGCATTCTCATGGGGCGCCTTGAGGCTTTCGCGATGGGCAACAAACCCTGGCCGTCGTTCCTCGACGGTGTGGGCAACGGCATAGGCTACACAATCATCCTGGTTATCGTGGGCTTTTTCCGCGAACTGCTCGGCAGCGGTACCCTCATGGGCTATCAGGTTGTGCCCCAGTCGTTCTACGACGCCGGATATGCCAACAACGGCCTGATGATTCTCCCCCCGATGGCACTCATCGTTGTGGCGTGCATCATCTGGGTTCACCGCTCACGCAACAAAGAACTTCAGGAGAAGTGAAAAACGGCGACCGACACCCGCACCTCCCCACATCCCACCTCAACTCATCCGCGCCACGGCAGCAGATGAAACACACAAACAAAACTCACCGACTCACAGATCCCTACATAGCTTAAAATGGAAAATCTGAATCTGTTCATACGGTCGATTTTCGTCGACAACATGGTGTTTGCCTACTTTTTGGGCATGTGCTCCTTTTTGGCCGTATCGAAAAACGTAAAAACCGCCTTCGGACTCGGCGTTGCGGTCACCTTCATGCTTGTGGTGACCCTCCCGGTCAACTATCTGCTTGAGAACTACGTGCTGAAAGCAGGTGCTCTGAGCTGGCTGGGCGAAGATTTCGCCGATGTCGACCTCAGCTTCCTGTCGCTCATCATGTTCATCGCCGTAATCGCTTCGATGACTCAGCTCGTTGAGATGGCGGTTGAGAAGTACTCCCCCTCGCTCTACGCCTCGCTCGGCATCTTCCTGCCGCTCATCGCCGTTAACTGTGCGATTCTCGGCGGCTCGCTCTTCATGCAGCAGCGCGAGTTTGCCAACGTGTGGACCGCCACATGCGCCGGCGCCGGATGGGGTCTCGGCTGGCTGCTCGCCATCACCGCAATCGCAGCAATCCGCGAGCGCGTAGCCACCTACTCGAATGTGCCCGCCCCCCTGCGCGGAATCGGCATCACCTTCATTCTCTGCGCCCTGATGGGTATCGCATTCATGAGTTTCCTCGGCATTAAAATTTAGTGTTTCACGATAAACGCACCACAATAGTCAACAAAGTCAACAATGATACTCAACGCCCTATCGCCCATGAGTGCCACACTCCTGTCGGGCATCGGAATTTTTCTGCTCATAACGCTGCTGCTCGTCATCGTGCTGCTCGTTGCCAAGCATTACCTTGTTAGTTCGGGAAAAGTCACCGTCACCATCAACGACGACCGCAAGGTTGACGTTGAATCGGGACGCCCCCTGCTCTCGGCCCTCGCCACCGAAAACGTGTTTCTCCCCTCGGCCTGCGGCGGCAAAGGCAGCTGCGGCCAGTGCAAAGTGCGCGTAACCGAAGGTGGAGGCGAGATTCTGCCAACCGAAGCCGTGCATTTCACCCGCAAGGAGATTAAAGACGACTGGCGACTGGCCTGTCAGGTGAAGGTGAAGAACGACATGGCAATCAAAGTGCCGGCATCGGTTCTCGACATCAAGGAATATGAATGCACCGTGGTGTCGAATAACAACGTGGCCACCTTTATCAAGGAATTTATCGTTGCCCTTCCCGAAGGCGCCCACATAAACTTCATCCCCGGCTCCTACGCACAGATAAAGATTCCGCCCTTCAACATCGACTACGACAAGGATATTGACAAAGCCTCGATTGGCGCTGAATATCTCCCCGCATGGGAAAAGTTCGGATTGTTCAATCTCAAGTGCGTGAACACCGAAACAACCGTGCGCGCCTACTCAATGGCCAACTATCCCGCCGAGGGTGACCGCTTCATGCTCACCGTGCGAATCGCCACACCTCCGTTCAAGCCGAAACCCGAAGTTGGCTTCATGGATGTCAATCCCGGCATCGCGTCGAGCTATATTTTCACCCTCAAACCGGGCGACAAAGTGCTGATGAGCGGCCCCTACGGCGACTTCCACCCCATTTTCGACTCGAAGAACGAAATGATGTGGATTGGCGGCGGTGCAGGTATGGCACCTCTGCGCGCGCAAATCATGCACATGACCAAGACACTCAAGACCACCGATCGTGTGATGAACTACTTCTACGGTGCCCGCGCACTCAACGAAGTGTTCTATCTCGACGACTTCCTGCAGCTTGAAAAAGAATTCCCCAACTTCAAGTTCCATCTGGCGCTCGACCGTCCCGACCCCGCTGCCGACGCCGCCGGCGTGAAGTACACTCCGGGATTCGTGCATCAGGTGATCTACGACACCTACCTCAAGAACCACGAATCGCCCGAGGATATCGAATACTACATGTGCGGCCCCGGCCCGATGAGCAACGCCGTGAACGGTATGCTCGACTCACTTGGCGTTGACCCCGCCAACATCCACTACGATAACTTCGGAGGTTGAGGCTTGCCGCCACGCCCCCTTTAACCGGAGGGCGCACACCGACATCAAGCCCCGATTTTCCCCTCACAATCATCTCCACTACTGATGATTAGAATAACTGACGATACCGACATCAAATCAATGACCACATTCGGCCTCAAAGCCGAATGTGGCCGTTTGATTGAATATGACACCGTTGCCGACCTTCAGCAGCTACATGCCGAAGGCGAACTCCGCAACCTCCTCCCGCTTGGGGGTGGAAGCAATCTGCTGTTCACCACCGGGCGCTTCAACGGCACGGTTCTGCACTGCACCTCAACAGCCGTCGACATATCCGCCCCCGAACCCGACGGCACCTGCCTGCTGACTGCGGCTGCCGGATGCACTCTCGATGACCTATGCCGCATTGCATGCGACCGCAACCTGTGGGGGGTGGAAAACCTCTCGGGCATCCCCGGTGAAATCGGGGGCGCCGCCGTGCAGAACGTTGGCGCCTACGGAACTGAATTCAAGGATGTGGCTGAAGCCGTCAACTGCTTCGACATCGTCAGCGGCGAAGCGGTCGTGCTGTCGGCCCACGAATGCAGATATGGCTACCGCGACTCGGTATTTAAACATAAACCCGCCTCGGAACGTTTAATTGTTACAAGTGCTATCCTGCGGTTAACCACCGTTCCAGCGCCCCGGTTGGGCTACGCCGCCCTGGCCAACAGATTCGCCGGCAAAACGCCCGAAGAACTCACACCCGCGATGCTTAGAGAAGCCGTAACCTCGCTGCGCGACGGCAAATTGCCCGACCCGGCCAAGGTGGGGAGCGCAGGCAGCTTTTTCAAGAATCCCGTTGTAAGCGCCGAAACCTATCGAAAAATGCAAAGCGAAAGCAACATCCCCGTTCCGGGACATGAGCTTGCCTCGGGCGAGGTGAAGCTCTCGGCCGCTTGGCTCATCGACCATGCCGGTTGCAAATCGTTCACCTCGGGAGGAGCTGCCGTGTGGCAATCGCAGCCGCTGGTTATCGTCAACGCCACAGGCAACGCCACCGGAGCCGATGTAACAGCACTTGAAAGCCGGATAATCATGGCGGTTGCCCAACGTTTCGGCGTGACGCTCAACCCCGAGGTAATCCACATTTAGAGTGTGTTTACGTTTAACACACTTTTAACAGGCAAAATTTACATCACAAACAGAGAGGGAATAAACTACGGTCACTAACCCACCCCATCACATGCCATGAGCTCATTTTTAATTGAAGGAGGCCGCAAACTCAGCGGCGAGATTGTGCCCCAGGGCGCAAAAAACGAAGCGCTGCAGGTTATCTGCGCAACACTGCTCACATCGCGACCGGTCACCATCAGCAACGTGCCTGAAATCAGCGATGTGAAAAACCTCATCAGTCTGCTGCAACAGATGGGGGTTGAGGTGACACGCCATGAAATGGGGCGCTACACGTTCCGCGCTGCCAACATCAATCTCGACTATGTGATGAGCGACGACTTTGTGAAGCGTTGCGCGGCTCTGCGCGGCTCGGTGATGGTTGTAGGGCCGTTGTTAGGACGCTTCGGCAAGGCATACTTCCCCAAACCTGGTGGCGATAAAATCGGGCGCCGCAAAGTCGACACCCACATCCAGGGTTTCATCAACCTCGGTGCTACCTACGAATACGACTCCACAAAAAAAGCCTATCTCCTCACCGTTCCCGAGGGACGTCTGCACGGCACCTACATGTTGCTCGACGAGGCCTCTGTTACAGGCACGGCCAACATCCTCATGGCTGCGGCATGCGCCGAAGGGGTCACCACAATCTACAACGCGGCATGCGAGCCCTACGTGCAACAACTTTGCTCACTCATGACCAAGATGGGCTACCGCATCGACGGCATAGCCTCCAACATGCTCAAAATCTATGGAGGCACCGCACGCGAGGACAACGACGAAATCAAACACCGCATCCTCCCCGACATGATTGAGGTGGGGAGCTTCATCGGCATGGCTGCAATCACACGCAGCTCCATAACCATCAAGGATGTGAGCTACGACAACCTCGGCATCATTCCCGAAAGTTTCCGCCGTCTCGGCATCAAACTTGAACAACGCGGCGACGACATTTTTGTGCCCGCGCAGGAGAGCTATGTAATTGAAACCTCGCTCGACGGCTCGATTATGAACATTGCCGACGCCCCCTGGCCGGGACTCACCCCCGACCTCCTCAGCGTGATGCTCGTGGTGGCCACGCAGTGCAAGGGAAGCGTGCTGATTCACCAGAAAATGTTTGAAAGCCGCCTGTTTTTCGTCGACAGCCTAATCGACATGGGCGCGCAAATTCTGCTTTGCGACCCTCACCGCGCAGTGGTCATAGGCCATGACCATAACTTCACGCTGCGTGCCAACAACATGAGTTCGCCCGACATCCGCGCCGGAATCGCCCTGCTGCTTGCAGCCATGTCGGCCAAGGGGGTGAGCACCATCGGCAACATCGAGCAGATTGACCGCGGATATGAGGATATCGACGGACGTCTGAACCGATTGGGCGCGTCGATCACACGCCTTGACTGACAATGAGTTCATTGTCAAATGTGCTCCCGCATCGAAAAAAGTTGTCGAAAATTCCCTCAAACTATCCAAATGGTCGAATTACGGAATTTTTTCGTTAATTTATGAATATCTTTGTGTAAGCGTACATACACGTTGTGTGAAGCGGGGCAACCGCCCCTTTTCCGCATCTGTTTTTCATCAAATTAACCCATTCGTTTTTCACATTTCCCGGTTTGAGACGACAGCCGGCATGAGATAACCGCAGCTACCGGTGACACCACCAATGTTGCGATTTTACAGCCGCACCGCTCTCCCCCGTGGCAACGCATCACAGCCATGATTACATTCATGATCATTCTGTTCGTGGCCGGCTATCTGATGATAGCCCTCGAACACGTGTTCAACATCAACAAGGCAACTTTCGCCCTGATGATGTGCGGCATTCTTTGGGCAGCCTACTCCTTATGCTCCCACGACCCCAATCTTTCGGAAGAGATGATTGTCGCTCTCGGCGACACTTGCGAAATTGTGGTGTTCCTGATTGGAGCCATGACTATAGTTGAGCTGATCGACCGCTACGGAGGGTTCAACATCATTGTGAGACACATCCATGCCAAAAACAAGCGCGGACTAATGTGGGTGCTGGCATTCGTGGCCTTCTTCCTGTCGAGCATCCTCGACAATATGACCACCACCATCATCATGGTCATGATGCTGCGCCGCATGATTTCCGACCAGAAAGAGCGGTGGATGTTTGCCTGCGTCGTTGTTCTGGCGGCCAACAGCGGCGGAGCATGGTCGCCAATCGGCGACATCACCACCATCATGCTGTGGATGAAAAACTACGTGTCATCGTCCGACCTCATTATCAACCTCATCGTCCCCTCGCTGGTGTCGGTTGTAATCCCCACCTTCATAGCCACCCGTTATGTGAAATCGGAGCCTGTTGAAGAGCTTAACTCGCGGGACCAACGTGTCGGCTACGTGCTTTCACACCATCACCGCCGCCTGTCGGTGCTCATCCTCATCTGCGGCGTGGCCGGCCTGCTTTTCGTGCCGGTGTTCAAGACCGTCACCCATCTCCCACCCTACATGGGCATTCTCCTATCGTTGGGCGCCCTGTGGCTGCTCACCGAGCTGATTGTGCGCCGCTACCGTCTCGATGGTAAAATCGAAGGTCGCATCTCACAGGTTGTGCGCCACATCGACATGTCAACAATCCTGTTCTTCCTCGGCATCCTCCTTTCGGTGAGCGCCCTGCAACAGGCCGGCATCCTCAACCACCTCGCCCACGCCCTCAACGAATCAATCCACGAGCCTTACACGATAAATGCCATCATAGGTGTGCTGTCGTCGATTGTAGATAACGTCCCCCTCGTGGCGGCGTGCATGAACATGTATCCCGTGATGACCGACCAGATGATTGCCGCTTCAGCCGACCCGACCTATGCCGCATTCTTTGTTGAGGACGGTCTGTTCTGGCATCTGCTCACCTTCTGCGCAGGTGTAGGCGGCTCACTGCTCATCATCGGCTCGGCAGCCGGAGTGGTTGCTATGGGCATCGAAAAAATCCCCTTCCTGTGGTATGCCAAGCGCATCACATGGTTGGCATTCTTAGGCTATCTCGCCGGCATTGGCTGCATCTGGGTAGAAACCCTCTTCCTATCCATCTGACCTTAAGCAAAACACCCTGCGTTCAAATTCTCAGGTTTCACCACGCCCATTCTTAATTCTCGTTAATATCACGCCTCCGGCTGCATCCATCCTGCACCCGGAGGCGTTTTATCTGCAAGAAGGCAGAAGCAAGAAGCAAGAAGCAAGAAGTCAGAAGTCAGAAATCAGAAATCTGAAGGTTGACGTTAGACATAATCCAACAGCTTTTTTCTGTATCTGAGTTCTCTCTACTCCTATCTTCTCTTCCAAACATCTCACTTCTCACTTCTGATTTCTGACTTCTCACTTAATCAAACTACAACTATGACAGACCGATTGACATACGAAGAAAAAAAGGAATTGCCCGACAGCGTGTTCGGACTTCCCGAGCGTCGGGAATACCCCATGCCCGATGCGGCTCACGTTCGTGCAGCCGAAGCCTACTTCCGTTATTGCCCCGAGGAGCTCAGGCCACGCCTGGCCAAGGCTATTTTGTCAAAAGCCAAAGAATTTGGCGTTGACATCGAAAGCCCCACAATTCTCAGCTACGCAAAAGAATAAACCGGGTTACCACGGCAAGGAATCGGCAGGTTGAGAGGGGTTTTAGATGAGAGCATCAGGGCGTCACAAGCGCCCCGATGCCCCTGCGCCATCTCTTAATTTAACCTAAAATGAGGCAATCTTAACCAAATTAATTTTAAGGTTTGTGGGCTAATACTTAACTTTGTCTCCAAATTTCCCATTCCATTAATGTGTGGAAGTGGCCGAGCGGAGTTTTGTTTTTCATCTCCGCCCCCGTTTCTCCGCGCTTTGCTTAGTTGTCGCGCTCTCCCCGGCATAGACTGGCAACCCACAAGCCAAGATGACAGAAATGAAGGACGAATTTAAAGATATAGCCCCCTACGACGACAACGTTTTCAAGGAAACAATGGCCCGTTTGGTCAAAGAACCGGGATTTGAAAACGCCATAAGATATGTGATGCCCGATTCCGACTTCAACGAAGTTGTGAAGCAGTTGCTCTCAATCGACAACAAAGCCGATTTCCAGAACAAAGTGATGTATGGCATCCTGTTGCTTCTGGAATCAAAAACGACTGCCGGAGTAACCGATTCGGGGCTCGAAAATTTCGATACCTCCCGCAACGTTCTTTTCATCACCAACCACCGCGACATCGTTCTCGATGCCTCGTTCCTCGGGTTGGCAATGATTCGCAAGGGACTACCCGCTCAGGAAGTGGCTCTCGGCGACAATCTCCTCATCTTCGATTGGATTGAAGATTTGGTGCGCCTCAACAAGGGGATAATCGTGAAGCGCAACCTGCGCCTCACCAAAGCCCTTGAAGCTGCCAAACAGCTGTCGGGCTATATCCACTACTGCATCGCCGAAAAGCATGAATCGGTGTGGATTGCTCAACGCGAGGGGCGTGCGAAAGATTCCAACGACCTCACACAGGAGAGCGTCATCAAAATGCTTGCTCTCACAGGGGAGGCCAAAGGATTTGTTGAGCGACTGATGGAGCTGAACATCACCCCCACCGCCATCTCCTACGAATACGACCCCAACGACTATCTGAAAGCCCGCGAGTTCCTTGCCCGCCGCCGCGACCCCGAATTCAAAAAATCGCAGCACGACGACCTCCTGAGCATGGAAACAGGTATTTTGCAGTTCAAGGGCCGTGTGCACTTCAACATCGGCCGTTGCATCAACGACGAACTGAGTCAAATGACCGGCATTACCGACAAGGTGGAGGCCGTTAAAAAAGTGTGCGCCCTCATCGACCGCGAAATCCATTCGGGCTACCGCATCTACCCCATCAACTACATTGCATTCGACCGCCTGAACAACACCTCGCGGTTTGCCGACGAATACAACTCGTCCGACATTGAAAAATTCGACACCTATCTCTCCGGCCAGCTGGCTAAAGTCGACCTTCCCGACATCACTCCTGATGAAATGAGCTTCATGCGCGACAAAATCATGGAGATGTATGCCAATCCGTTGCGCAACAAGCTTGTGGCCGAAGGGGCTGAAACCCTCTGAACCGCATGAGAGCACCCTTTGTAATCCTGCTTATTCTGCTGCTTGTCAACCTTGCCGTTGACATCTACATCTACGTTCAGTCGCGGCATCGCTGCCACCGACGCGTGTGGAGTAAATTGCAGGGGGTGACGGCGATGCTGCTGGCGGTGCTCATGATTGTTGAGATGTGCATGCCGGCCCGCGAGGGTGGCGACAGCCAGTTGCTCGGCAAAATGTGGATTCTGTTCGGCTATCTTTCAGTCTACATTCCCAAGTATATCGCGGTTATTTTCGACCTCATTGCGTCACTTCCGCTGCTTTGGAAACGCAAACGCTTCAAACCGCTCACCAAAACGGGAATTGCCCTGTCGATAGTTCTATTCGGCGGATTGTGGTGGGGAGCGCTCATCAACCGTTTCCGCATTCAGGTAACCAATATTGAAGTGCCCGTTGCCAACCTCCCCGAATCGTTCTCCAATCTGCGCATAGTGCAGTTCTCCGACCTCCACACAGGCACATTCAACACCGACACAACCTACGTCAGCAAACTCGTTGACCGCCTCAACTCGCTGAATCCCGACTTGATTGTGTTCACCGGCGACATTGTGAACCGCCGGTCGAACGAGGTGCTGCCGTTCGTGAAGCCTCTCAGCCGGTTGCATGCTCCGTTAGGGGTGTATGCCATTCTCGGCAACCACGATTACGGCGACTACAGCGAATGGCCTTCCGAAATGGCCAAACGTGCCAACATGGAGATGCTGTTCGACGCCTATCGCCACACAGGCATGCAACTGCTCCTCAACGAAACTGTGCAATTGCGCCGCGGCAACGACTCAATCGCACTGATTGGCGTGGAAAATATCGGCGACCCGCCCTTCAAAACCTACGGCTCGCTGCGCACGGCCTACCCCACTGTCAACGACGGAACCACAAAAATTCTGCTCACCCACAACCCGCAGCATTGGGTCGATTCCATCGCCGGCGACCCCCAGGCCAACATCGCCCTCACCCTATCGGGGCACACCCATGCAATGCAGATTGAAATTGCCGGACTGTCGCCCGCGGCATTCCGCTATGAGACATGGGGCGGACTCTACACCTCCCCCGACAACAACCGACGGCTCTACGTCAACATAGGCAGCGGAACCGTGGGTATCCCCATGCGTCTCGGCGCCACTCCCGAAATCACTGTTCTCACTCTCAAGCGGGCCGACTGAGCCGATTCATCCACGCTCACGGCCACGTTTGTAAACTCCCCTATGCCATGACACAGCAAGCTATCGCCGACATCATCGCGGCCGAAACCGGACTGAAAACCGTTCACGTGGAAGCTGCACTCAACCTTTTGGCCGAAGGCGCCACCATCCCTTTCGTAAGCCGCTATCGCAAAGAGGCCACAGGGGGGATGAACGAGGTTGAAATTTTCAACATCAGCAGCCGCGCCGGTGAGCTTGAGGAGCTCATGAAACGCAAAACCTACATTCTCAACACCATTGAATCGCAGGGTAACCTGACCGACGAGCTGCGCAGCCGCATTGAAGCCTGCAACGACATCAATGTGCTTGAGGATATCTACCTCCCGTTCAAGCCCAAACGCCGCACCCGTGCTCAGGTTGCACGCGAGAACGGCCTTGAACCGCTGGCAAAAATCATCATGGCCCAGAACTGCGCCGACATTGAAAAAGCTGCGGCAAGGTTCGTGACCGATGCGGTGGCCGACACTGGCGCCGCCATCAAGGGGGCATCCGACATCATAGCCGAATGGGTGAACGAGCATGAGCAGACCCGCGCCCGTGTGCGCGACCAATTCGCCCGCTTCGCCACCATAACCTCAAAGGTAGTGAAAAGCAAAGCCGAGGAGGGTGAGAACTACGCCAACTACTTCGATTTTTCGCGCCCGCTGGCCCGTTGCGGCTCACATGCCTATCTGGCAATGCGCCGTGGCGAAGCCGAGGGTTTTCTGCGTGTGAGCATTGATGTTGACGAAGAGAAAACCATCTCCCGCCTTGTGCCCCTGTTTGTGAAACGCTCCGCAACCACGGCAAGCCGCGAACTGATAACAGCCGCAGTCACCGATGCTTACCGACGCCTCACAAGGCCGGCAATCGAAAACGAGATTGCCGCCGATGCAAAAGTAAAAGCCGATGCAACGGCAATCGACACGTTCACCGGCAATCTTCGCCAACTGCTGTTGGGGGCACCGTTAGGCTCGAAACGCATAATGGGCATCGACCCGGGATTCCGCACCGGCTGCAAGGTGGTGTGCCTCGATGCAAACGGCAACCTGCTCCACCACGACATAATCTACCCCACCGCACCCCACAACGATTTCAGCGGCTCGGCAAAAAAAGTGAGTCGCCTGCTCTCGCTCCATCGCATTGAGGCAATTGCTCTCGGCAACGGCACCGCAAGCCGTGAAACGGAGAAATTTTTGCGTGGCATGGGATTGCCGGCCGGCGTGGAGCTGTTTGTGGTCAGCGAGAACGGAGCATCGGTCTACTCAGCCTCGAAAGTGGCACGCGATGAGTTTCCCGACCACGATGTGACCGTGCGCGGAGCCGTCTCCATCGCCCGCCGACTCATGGACCCCCTGGCCGAACTTGTGAAAATCGACCCCAAAGCCATCGGCGTGGGGCAATATCAGCACGATGTTGACCAAACAAAGCTCAAAGCCGCTCTCGATATGACGGTAGCCTCGTGTGTCAACTCGGTTGGCATCGACGTGAACACCGCATCGCCGCAACTGCTGGCCTACGTTTCAGGCATAGGCGAGACTTTGGCCGGAAACATCGTGGCCTACCGTGCCGCCAACGGCGATTTCCCCTCACGCGAGGCGCTGAAACGTGTTCCCCGCATGGGCCCCAAAGCATTTGAACAGGCTGCAGGCTTTCTGCGCGTGCCGACCGGTGAGAATATCCTCGACAACACAGCCGTTCACCCAGAACGCTATCAACTTGTTGCCCGCATGGCCAAGGATGCGGGGATGACTCTCGACACATTCATCCACTCCCCCGAAACCTTCCGCAACATCGACCTCAACCGCTATGTTGACAGTAACACGGGCACGGAAACGCTCAACGACATCATCGCCGAGCTTGAAAAGCCGGGACGCGACCCGCGCCAACAGGCTGTGGCATTCGAGTTCGACGACTCGCTTCACGACATAATCGACCTTCGCAGCGGCATGGAGCTGCCCGGCATCGTCAATAACATCACCGATTTCGGTGTGTTCGTTGATTTGGGCGTTCACAAAAGCGGATTGATTCACATTTCCCAACTCTCGGCCAAGCGTGTGGCTCACCCGTCGGAGGTTGTCAAGCTTCATCAGCATGTGAGGGTTAAGGTGCTCGATGTGGATGTGAAACGCGGACGCATATCCCTCACCCTGCAAGGCGTTGAACAATAGCGGAAGTTAATTCTGTTGCGATGAAAGCAGCCGACATAAACGAGGAAAAAGCGACGGCACACCCCACTGAGGTCATTGTGTGTGGGGGGAGCAATGTGCCCCAATGCCACACCGAAATGGAGCTTGCTTGCCGATGGCTCGGTGAGGTTATCGACAACCTGCGCATCACCACGCCCTATTTCACCGCTCCCGAAGGGCCTTGCCCCGGTAGCGCTCCCTATCTCAATGCCGTGGCATGTGGAACCACCACCCATACTTCCCGCGAGCTTTCGGCAATGATGAAAAACTATGAATCATCGCGCGGCCGGCTGCCCGAACACAAAAAAACAGGCCGAATCATTATCGACATCGATGTTGTGAAATATGGTGACACCGTTGTTAGCCCCGACGAATTTGCGTCGGATTATTTCCGCAAAGGGCTATCCCGGCTTTAGAGCGTGGGCAGCTTCGGGATTCACAAAAGACTCCACGCAGGACTTCTGAAGTATGCAATCCCGGCCGAATCGAGCTGTGCCTCACATTCGGCGGCACGGTCGGGGTAAAGAGCCGGCGAAACAATCACAGAGTCGGCCTGCGATTCTTCGGCCAGCCGGGGGGCATCACCTTTGAAACCGGCAGTCAGCACAAGGTAGCGGCTCACGCATGCCGGTTGACGTTTACGCCAAACCATCGCAGCTTTTCCTGCAAGCAGAAACTCCCGGTTCCCCACAATCCAAACCGACGAATCGGCATAAAACATGCGGCTCGAAGTGAGCGACCGCACAACCTGCACGCTGTCGATGCCCCGTTTTGCACAGAACGGCTTCAACCGTCGACGCAACCGCTCCTGCATTCCGGCATGAAATTTTGGTTTTGCATCGGTTAGAATCCATGCCTCCCCATCATCACGCAGCAGCAACGACGTTGCAAAATCATCATCAATAAACCACGCCTCACATCCATCCCCCGTGGTTTGGGGCGACACGGCATTCAATCCCCACATAAAAGCCGCAACCAAAGCCGCACCAAACAGAAACACTGCCCGTTTCAATCTCAAACCTAACCAAATGGCAGCCAAAGCCGCATAGTAAGGCAACAACCACCATCCCGAAAAGTACAATCCTTTCAACGATGCTCCCGGCAACGCCGCCACACCGTCAACACACCATGCCATAGCCGCATACAACCCGTTGACCAACGCCCCTAACCAACCTGCGCTGACTCCCGCGGCCACCAACGCCATCTCCAGCATTCCCGCGCCCATGAACAGCGGCAGCATCAGTCCCACCGGTATATTGGCGAGAATGAAATAGAGGGGCATTTCATGGAAATGGAAGGCTGCGAGCACACCTGTGCCGGCAACGGCACACACGCTCACAACAATCCAATCGAGAAGCATCCGCAATGCACCGTTAACCTTACCGATAGGCCGGAAGAACGGCGCGAAAAGCAAAATGGAAGCCACCGCCACAAACGACAGTTGAAATCCTGCCGAAAAAATTGCCTGCGGGTCGAAAACAAGAATAAGTATCGCGGCAAAACAAAGATTGTTGAGCGGAACCGACCCGCGACGCAAAAATTGGCCTGCAATGACAACCGTCGCCATCACGGCCGCCCTCACCACCGATGCCGATAATCCTGAAAACAGGGCGAATCCCCACACAAGAAGAACAGTCGCCACCAAAGCCATCCGTCGGTGGCCGGCAAGTCTGAGCGGGAAAAAGAACAACGACACGATAAAAGCAAGCACGGCCACATGCATCCCGCTCAAAGCGAGCACATGCGCCACACCGGCGGTTGCGAAACGACTCCGTTCGGCACGGTCAATTCCCCCTGCATCACCTGTGAGCACTGCCTGCAACATCGAGGCTGCAGCGGGTGTCAATCCCATGCGGCTATAAATAAAATCGCAGGTGCTTTCGCGCCAACGGAACAGCCTGTTACGCCATCCATTCCCCTCTGCCACAATCTCAAGCGAACCTCCCGACACTCTGCAACGGGCCACTACCCCGCGGCGTTTGAGATATTGTGTGTCGGTAATTTCATCGGGAACACTCATCAACCGCTCAACAGGTTGAATTTCGGCGTTGAAAGCAATTGTGTCGCCCGGCTCAACCGCCGGGTAACTGTCGGCATACATAACCGCACATTTGCCGTTACCCAATCCGGGAACCCCATCCACGATAATCCGCTGCGACAGTCCACTTGCATTAACCGCACTGACGCATCCGCGGTAATATCCGCGCTTTCCGGTGAATACATTGTCGGGAACTGGAGGGGTGGCCACCAACATGGCTGCTATCCCCACGCATGCGAAAAAGCCGGCAACCGAAAGCGCCCGGCGGCGCATCATCCCGGCAGTAACAGCCAACACAAGGAGAGCCGCCCCGACAAATAGCGAGCTGCCTGGCAAAAGATTCGCCGCCGATATCCCCGCCACCAGCATAACAAGCGGCAACAACAACGGCACACCCGGCAAGATTGGCTTGGGGTTCATCAAAGAAACCTAAAATAATTTTGAACAGCCACTTAGTAGCGGGCTTATTTGCGCGCGGTCCATATTTCCCACGACTCGAATGCCTGAAGCAGCAACATTTCCAAGCCGTTTTTCACCGTGGCTCCCTGCGCCTCACTTTTTTTCATGAACAGCGTCACGTCGGGATTATAAAGCAGGTCGTAGCACAGGAAATCTGCATCAAGGAGATTATAGGGTATTGCCGGACATTCATCAACATGGGGATACATTCCCAACGGAGTGGTGTTGACAATCACCTTGTGTGTTTCCATGATTTCGGGGGTAATCTCATCGTAGGTAATCACCCCGTCGCGTTTTGTGCGCGACACAACCAGAGGCTTCACCCCAAGATCCTCAAGCCCGCAACACACCGCTTTTGCAGCGCCTCCCGAACCAAGCACGAGCGCACCTTTGTGGCACGGTTTCAGCAGCGGACGGATAGAATTTACAAATCCTACAATGTCGCTGTTGAATCCCACAAGTTTGAAATCATTATCTGATTTTCCGCGGTTTATCTGAATAACGTTAACGGCGCCGATGCGTTGGGCCACAGGGTCGACATCGTCGAGATAGGCCATGACCTGCTGTTTGTAGGGGATGGTGACATTGAGGCCGTCAAGGTTGGGGTTCTCAGCCAGCACCTCCATGAAATCGCCGATATCGGGGATTTCAAAATTCACGTAACGCGCATTTATCCCCTCGGCCTGAAACTTCTGATTGAAAAAAGTTTGCGAGAATGAATGAATCAGCGGATAGCCGATGAGTCCATAGAGTTTTTCATCTTTCTGTTTCATAGCAGGGCAATTTAACGTTTCTTCAACCACAAAGATACGAATAAGTCGAGCGCAATGCCAAATTTATTTGAGCATTGCCGAGCGGGAGTATCTTGGGCGTAGCCAAAGATACAGAAAATCTTCGACGAAAAAAATAGCATTCTCCACCCTTCTGTCGCTTAACTGCTCTACAAGCGATTATTTATATCTTCACAACAACTTTAATAGCCACTTCTTACCGGGAATTTAATTTGATTTGGTGAAAGGGGGAGGAAAAACTTCGGAGGAGAAGCGGAAAGGCAGATTTTTGCGGTGAATTGGCAATTCAACAACATTTTTTGTTAACTTTGCGAGTTGGAAACTTCTGAGCCTGCAAATTTACTGCCGGCAGGCTCACATGAGAGATTATATCTTTATTACGAATTTGGATTCATCAACGACTACCATAAAATGAAATATATAGGAGCACATGTATCTGTTGACGGCGGCGTGGCCAATGCCCCGCTGAGAGCTGCCGACTCCGACATGAAAGCCTTTGCCCTTTTCACCCGCAACCCGTCGCGCTGGCGCTCGGCAGCCATATCCGACAAGGAAGCCGCCCTGTTCCGCGAACGTTGCGCCACCTTGGGTTATGACCCGAAATTCATCCTTCCCCACGACAGTTTTCTCATCAACCTCGGTTCACCCGACCCTGCCAAACTGGCAATGTCGCGCGAAGCGTTTCTCGATGAGATTCACCGCTGCAACCAGTTGGGACTCACAATGCTGAATTTCCATCCCGGCTCTCACCTCAATCAGATTTCGGAGGAGCAGTGCCTTTGCACAATCGCCGAATCGCTCAACATGGTGCTCGACAGCACCGAGGGTGTGATGGCTGTGATAGAGTCGACCGCCGGACAAGGGTCGAATCTCGGCTACAAGTTCGACCATCTGGCCGCAATCATCGACCGCGTGGAGGATAAGAGCCGCATCGGCGTGTGCATCGACACCTGCCATACTTTCGCTGCCGGTTACGACCTTGCCACCCCATACGGGTATGAGAAAACCTGGCGTGAGTTCGGCGAAACCATCGGATTTGAATATCTGCGCGGCATGCACATCAACGATTCCAAGAAAGGTGTGGGCTCACGTGTCGACCGCCACGCCCCAATCGGCAAAGGGGAGCTCGGCGAGGCATTTTTCAAGATGCTGATGGCCGACCCCAGGATGAACGACATTCCGCTGATTCTCGAAACTCCCGACGAGGAAATCTGGGGTGAGGAAATAAAGTGGCTCTACAGTCTCGACGGGGCCACCGACTGACCATTACCCCGGGGAAGAAATACCGGAGGGGGAACTTCAAATTCCGATTACATTACTTGCATTCAGAAAAAACAATACAAAACACAACTTAAACCATCATGAAAACTAAACCAGATTTAAGCTTCTGGAAGCTTTGGAACCTCAGCTTCGGTTTCTTTGGCGTTCAGATTGCTTATGCCCTCCAGAGCGCCAACGTGAGCCGCATCTTCGCCACATTGGGCGCCGACCCTCACGACCTGAGCTATTTCTGGATTCTTCCCCCGCTCATGGGTCTGATTTTGCAACCTATCGTAGGAACCGCATCCGACAAAACATGGAACCGTTTCGGCCGTCGTCTCCCCTACCTCATTGTGGGCGCGCTTGTTGCCGTTGTCGTAATGTGCCTTCTGCCCAACGCCGGCAGCTTCGGTCTGGCAGTTTCGTCGGCCATCCTCATCGGTCTGATTGCACTGATGCTTCTCGACACCTCAATCAACATGGCCATGCAGCCGTTCAAAATGCTTGTGGGCGACATGGTTAACGAAAAACAGAAAGGTCTGGCCTATTCCATCCAGAGCTTCCTGTGCAACGCCGGCTCCATTGTTGGCTACGTGTTCCCCTTCCTCCTCACATGGATCGGATTCCAGAACACCGCCGCTGCAGGTGTGATTCCCGAAACCGTGGTGTTCTCGTTCTACTTCGGTGCGGCTATCCTGCTTCTGTGCGTGGTCTACTCACTCGCCAAAATCAAGGAATGGCCCCCGCAAACCTACGCCGAATATAACGGCGGTGCCGACGTTAACGGCAAACAGGAGAAAACCAACCTTTTCAAACTGCTTGTAAAGGCTCCCTCAACATTCTGGACAGTTGGCCTTGTGCAGTTCTTCTGCTGGTTTGCATTCCTGTTCATGTGGACCTACACCAACGGCACAATCGCTAAAAACGCTTTCAATTGCCCCGAAACCACAACTATCCACGGCATCGAACAGCTCGATGGTGACAAGGTTGTGAAGAGCTATACCGCAAAATACATCCTTTCGGCCGACTCGCTGCTCATCGTCGACCACGGCAAAGCCGCCGTTGCCGGAGTGGTGGCCGACGGCACTTTCACCCCCGCACAGAATGTGGTGATGGTGAAAACCGACAACGAAACCTATCCCATCAAGGCCGGAGGCCTTAACATCGAGGCACCCGCCCAAGGGATAGCACTCTCAACCCCCATGATTGCCGACGGCATGCTGGCAGGTGTTGACGGCGTTACAACCTTCCGTTTCAACGAACCCGTTAACTGCGAAGGCACAACCCTCCTCATCGACGGCGTTGCCACACAGGCACCCGCAAGCCTTACAATTGTCGACCGCCTCTCGCGCCTTGACAAGGATAGCAAAATCATCCTCGCCGACATCTACACCCACGACCCCAACAGTGGCGAACTCTTCCTCGACGGCACAAGCGACGGTGTGCTCACCGACCCCTCCAACGCTCGTTTTGAAACCAGCGTGGTGCTCAACACCGAATCGCCCCAATATAACGACGCAGGCAACTGGGTAGGTATTCTATTCGCAATTCAGGCCATTGGGTCAGTGCTCTGGGCTGTTGTGCTCCCCATGTTCCGCAGCCGCAAGTTCTCCTACTCGCTCAGCCTCTTGCTCGGCGCCGCAGGCTTCATCTCGGCCGGTTACTTCACCGACCCCTATCTGCTGTTTGTGTCGTTCGTTCTCATCGGTTGCGCATGGGCCGCTATGCTCGCATGGCCTTTCACCATCCTCACCAACTCGCTCAAGAGCGGCAACATCGGTGCTTACCTCGGACTGTTCAACTGCTCGATTTGCCTGCCGCAGATTGCCGGCGCGCTTCTTGGCGGCTGGATTCTGTCGATGCTCGGCAATCCCGACGAACTCGCTCCGCAGTACATGATGATGGTTATCGCCGGCATCTCGCTGCTGCTCGGTGCCATCTCGGTGGTATTCATCAAGGAACACGAATCAAAAACTGAAACAGCAAAATGAAAAAGATTCTTTATATGGCATGCGCCGCGGTAGCCGCAACTTTCACCGCTTGCACCGGCACTGCCGACTACGACAACTACGTTGAGACACTCGGTGCTCAGCCCGCAGTAATCGACACAATCTCGTCGCCTCAATCCTACGCCAACTACATCGAGAACCTCAACGCCATCGCCGTTGAATTCGAACAGAAGGATGTGAAACTCGATGCAACCCAGGCCGATGAGATTGCAACACTCGGAATGAAGATTCAGGAAGCGCTCGAAGCCAAATACAACCAATTGGCGCAGACACCGATGACTCTCCCCGACGCATTCCCCGTTGAATGCGATTCCACAGCAACAGCTTGCTGCGACAGCATCAACTAATTGAAACCTCATTTACAGCAAGGCGGTGTGTCATGAATTTTGACACACCGCCTTTATTTTAAGCCTGAGCATTGTAAGAACGTCAGCGAATGCCGATTGCGAAAAAGGGATTGGGGGGCACAAGGTCGACTGCCATAGCACCGGCGCGCGATGCGGGAAGCGTTTGCATCACCCTCCCGGCAAAACCATCGCCCAATCGGCTCCGCAGGTGATGCGCCACCACCCCCATAGTCATGCGCAGATTCATTTCCACACATGGCACAAGACCGAATTTGCCGTCACGCTCCCTCACAATCATCATGTCGATTCCCAGAAATCCGCGATAACTGCTCCCCACGAGTTCCGACAACACACTTTCGAGCGCAACTTTCACATCCTCAATCAATGCCACGGGTAATTTCGCGGCAATCTTTTCAAGAATCTCAGCATCGGAAATCAAAAGGTTGCCGGTGTAGGCGTTCCCTGCCGTAGCGAACCACGACAGCCCGTAAAACGTCACCCGCCCCTCCCCGTCGCTCGAAAACAACATGGCGAAATCGCTATCTTTATCGTAAGCTGGCTCAAGCATAACCGAGCCCTGTGTGGCAATTATGCCGCGGCAACGCTCAAGCAGCACATCAAAAGGGGCGCTGCCGCTTGCAACCACCCCCCTGCCGCTCGACGACCACGGACTTTTAATGTAAAACCCGCCATGCTCTCGGGCAAACCCGACGACATCCTCAACCGATTTAGCCTCACAGGCACCCCGCGGAGCGGCAACACCATAGCGCGAAAAATCCACTTCATCGCCCAATCGCTCATTAATGACAGTTGCCGACCGGCGGTGACTTAGCATGCTCAGTTCGTCGGCGTTTCCCATCCCCCTATTCAACAGATTGCTCTCCAACCCGCGGTTGACGAGAGCCTGCTCTACATAAGTGCTCCACCCCCAGGGGAGCAGCACGTCGGGCGACAAACCGGCAAGCGAATCGACAAACGCCGGTCCGGCACCAAAGCGGCTAATCATGTCACTCTCCCACTCGGCGAGCCGTTCGGTTTCCTCGGGCGACAGATGCTGAGGAATCAGCACAAAATCGTCGGGCGTGCCCATCCACCACATCAGCGGAGCACCGTGTGTGGCCAATAAAGCCGCTTGCCGCGGCGGAGTGAAGCGGCGGCAGTTTTTTGCCAATGCTATATCATTTTCGGGGCAGAACCAAAACAGCTTGCTCATGGGTGGTTACTCAGATAATGTTGAACTATTTCTATTGCAAAATTACTAAATTTTATCTACCTTTACATTAGTGATTAATCAGCCTTGTGAGCCTCACAACGCACTTTTAACGCTTTACCTGCGCATCTCTCCCGCGCAAAGCCGCCGGGCGGTGCCAAGTCCGTAAAAACATAATCCACACCAGAAAATGAGCGACGTAATCAGACTGCTACCCGACTCGGTTGCCAACCAGATTGCCGCCGGCGAGGTTATTCAACGCCCCGCATCGGTGATTAAGGAGCTGGTTGAAAATGCCGTCGATGCCGGAGCACACTCAATAAAAATCATCCTCCGCGACGGGGGCAAAAATCTCATTCAGGTTATCGACGACGGATGCGGCATGTCGGAAACCGATGCCCGACTGGCATTTGAGCGCCATGCCACATCGAAAATAAAAAATGCCGCCGACCTGTTCGACCTCCACACAATGGGATTCAGAGGGGAAGCCCTCCCCTCCATCGCTGCAGTGGCGCAAATCGACCTCCGCACCATGCGCAAAGGCGATTCGATTGGCTCGCGGTTGGAAATCGCCGCATCGAAGTTTGAACGGCAGGTTGCCGATGCCTGTCCCGCGGGCACCAACCTCGCAGTGAAGAATCTGTTTTTCAACTTTCCGGCACGTCGCAAATTCTTGAAAAAGGATTCGGTGGAGCTCTCCCACATTATCCACGAATTCGAGCGTTTGGCACTTGTCAACCCCGACAAGGAATTTCTGCTCGTCCACAACGACGTGACACTGCACCAACTTCTCCCCGGCTCGATGAAACAGCGCATCGTCGACCTCTTCGGGAAAGCTCTCGACCGCCAGCTAATCCCGGTGAGCACCGAAACTTCACTTGTGAAAATCACCGGTTTTGTGTCGCACCCCGAAAATGCCCGCAAGCGCAACCAGTTGCAATATTTCTTTGTCAACGGGCGCAACATGCGTCACCCCTATTTCCACAAGGCGGTGCTGAGTTGCTATGAGGAGCTGATTCCCGGCGATCATCAACCCAACTTCTTCCTGAATTTCGAAGTCGACGCCTCAACAATCGATGTCAACATTCATCCCACAAAAAGTGAGATTAAGTTTGAGAACGAGGCCCCGATATGGCAGATTCTGGTGGCAGCCGTGAAAGAATCGCTCGGCAAGTTTAACGCCGTGCCGGCTATCGACTTCGAGAGCACCGACACCATCGACATACCGGTGTTCAACCCCACTTCAACACCAGCATTCAACCAACTCACCGAATCGGACTACAATCCGTTCGCTCCCGGCAAATCCGACGCAAAAACACCGCGAAGCGAGGCTGTGCCCTCATCGCGTTTCAGCGGGAGGAGCAGTTCGCATGCCTCGTCGCTCAACGACTGGGATAAGCTCTACTCCGACTTTCAAAGCGGCGGTGATGCCGTCACACCCGATGCCGAGCCCGAACCGATTGAAAGCGCACTAAACAGTTTCCTCACCGACAGCGTGGCCCCGAGCAACCTCAACTCGACACTCGACCTCGACATGGAGGAAAACGCCGGCACTGAAGGCGCAGGTCTGTTGCAGCTGAAAAACAAATATCTTGTTGTGCCGTCGCGCAACGGGCTTATGATTATCGACCGCCACCGCGCACATGTGAAAGTTCTGTTCGAGCGTTACAGCGAAATGGCGGCGAAGTCCTCACCCGAGTCACAGCAGGTGCTGTTTCCCGAAACCGTCACCCTAACTCCCGCCACACAGGCGATAATGGAAGTCATTCTTCCCGAAATCAACAATCTCGGATTCGACCTCTCCTACCTTGGCGACATGGTGTGGGCCATCAACGCCGTGCCGGCATCGATAGGGAAACTGAATCCCGAAGATGTTTTGCACAAAATAATAGAGAACATGAGCGAGGAAACAGGGGAAGCCGGCACTGTGGTGCGGCACCAAGTTGCCCTGTCGATGGCGAAAGCAGCCGCCGTGCAACCGGGGCAGACGCTCTCGCAGGCCGAAGCCGAATCGCTGTTGAGCGACTTTTTCTCACTCCCCGACCCTGCGTTCACACCCGACGGGCTCCCCACATTCCTGACGGTAGACACTTCTGAAATCGCCTCCCGTCTGGAACACATCTGAGAGGGTGTGTCATAACGGCCAAACCATTCTGACAGCACCCTCACCATACGGATTAAAGCAAGACGGTGTGTCATAAATTCAGCATTATGACACACCGCAAATATCAAGTAATAGTCTGACCGAAGCGTTGTTAACGACGCACCAGCTTTTTCAACGTGCGGTAAAGGGCGTGGAGCGGCAACCCCATCACATTGTAATAGTCGCCTCGGATACCGGTCACACCTATGTAGCCAATCCACTCCTGAATTCCGTAGGCACCGGCCTTGTCGAGCGGACGGTAATTCTCTACATAAAAGGCTATCTCCTCGTCGGTAAGCTCGGCAAACTCCACTTCGGTCATCTCCGAGAATGTTGTCTGTGTGCGGTCGGTGGCCACGGTCACCCCGGTTATCACCTTGTGGGTGTGACCCGACAAGCGGCGCAACATCTGTTCGGCCTCACGTGCATCGGCAGGTTTGCCCATCACTTCGCCACGGTTTATAACCACGGTGTCGGCAGTGACAAGAATATCGTCGGGACCCAGCTCGCCCAGATAGGCATGCGCTTTTTTTCGGGAAATAAATGCAGCCACCTCCTCCACATCGAGCGATGCGGGATAATTCTCATCAACCTTTTTAAGGGGAGCCTGCACAACCTCAACATTAAGTTGCGACAACAACTCGCGACGACGCGGCGACGCACTCGCCAACAACAGATGCTTCCCCCCTAAAAAATTGTTTTTATCCATCAGAATCAAGAATTTTTCAACGAAGTTGACATTACGCACGGGATGCTCAACAGTGCCCGCACATGCACCGATGCAGTTTCTCAGCCGTAGGCCACATCAGTCAGCGGCCACAGCGACTGTGCCCTCAAAATCTCCTCAAGCAGGTCGCGGGCAACACCATATCCCCCGTTGCAGGGCGACACATACCCCGCCGCAGAAATGATTTCAGGAGCGGCATCGGCCGGAGCCACGGCAAGTCCGGCAATCTGCATGCATTCACGGTCGGGAATATCATCACCCGCGTATGCAACCTCCTCGGGCGCAAGACCGTTGGCTTCCATCCAATTGAGGAGCAACTCTTTTTTAACACCGGCCTTGAGGTAGACATCACTGATGCCAAGCGAATTGAATCGCTCAACAATTCCACTTCCCGACGAGCCGCTGATTATCGCCATCTTAATCCCCTTGTCGGCAGCCGTGCGTATTGCATAGCCGTCGCGCAGATTAGCCATTCTTTGCGGAACGCCGTCAGCACCCAAAGGAACCACGGCAGGCGACAGAACCCCGTCGATATCGAAAACAACCCCTTTGATTTTGCTCAGGTTATATGGAATCTTGCTCATCGGTGTGCTATGTAGGATGTGTGGTTAATCTATGTGTGAGGAAGCTCCGCATCCCGGCACCTCATCATCGCCTGACTTCGGCTTGTGCCAGTTTTTGAGAATGGTGTCGGAAAGCAGACGGTAGATTTCGCGGCTTTCCTCGGGAAGCATTGCACAATGCGAATCAATCACGGCGGTGTCGCCACGGCGCGCGGGGCCGGTCATCGCATCGTAGGGTGGCAGTTGGTTGAGTTTGTCGAGAGTTGCCGACAGCAGAGGCATAAGGTATTTTACACCTAACCCCTCGCGTTTCAGAATCTCATCAGCCTCCCACCACATCAGATTGGCGAAATTGCAAGCAAACACTGCCGCCAGATGCAACACTTTGCGGCGGTCGCTGTCGGCATCCTCAACCGTTGTTGAAACGGCCTCGGCCAATTCCCTCAGCGCGCAGGCCACATCGTGGGTGCTCCCCTCAATGAAAAACGGCACATGTGCCACATCCACCCCGGCATCGCGGCTGAAGGTCTGCAACGGGTAAAAAACGCCATAGTTAGTTTTATAACCGCTGAACACCTGAGCGGGAACGCTTCCCGAGGTGTGTGCCCAAATGCCGGGATAGTCGGGGGTGTCGCGCGCCACCTCGGCCACGCGGTCGTCATTAACGGCAATGATATAGAAATCAGCATCGGGAACAACATCGGCAAGCGATGCCGCGAAAGAGCAGCTCTCCCCCACTGTTGCCGCTACTGCCGATGCCGATGCCTCGTGGCGGCTCACAATCTGAACCACGTCGGCGACCTGTGCCAGAGCCGCAGCCAGATGTGTGGCCACATTTCCGGCACCTATCACACAAATTCGCTTTTTCAGTTGCGCCATTTGCCTATGTGTACTTTCTCCCAAAGAAGTTTTTCGGTGTCGATGGGACGACGGGCTTCATTTTTATGCCCTACCGAAACGATGCAGAGCACGGCAAATTCCTCGGGAATGCCGAGAGCCTCGCGCACATACTCCTCGGCCGACTCTCCGTTGGCTCCGTAGCGGTCGCGAACCTCAACCCAACATGAACCGAGCCCGAGGTCGGCAGCCTGAAGCTGCATCAACACGGCTGCAATCGAGGCATCCTCAATCCAGGCATCCGATTTGGCAATATCGGCAGTGACAACCACCGCCAGCGGGGCATTTGAGATTGATGTGGCGTAGTTGGGCTTGCAGTTGCCAAGCTTGTCGAGCATCTCTTTATCCTCAACTACAACAAACTGCCACGGACGCACGCTCTTCGACGAAGGCGACATCAGGGCAGCTTCAAGAATAAGGCGCACATCATCGGCGCCAACCGGCTCATCGGTGTATTTTCTGATACTCCGGCGGTTAATCAAAAGCTCGTGAAAATTTTCCATAGGGGGAATATATTAACTCATTTATTTGAGCCTCTTTCCCTTCGCCGTTAACGGCAAAAAGAAATTGTCAGCGGCGGCACACCCAGGCATCCTGCTGCCCTACGAGATTTTTCTGCTCATTGGCTCCGGCATAGCTCGATGCGGTGGCAGCATACACTCTGAACTTGTTATCCTTTTCAAGGATTCCAAGCTTGCGGCTGCCGGCGCGGGCCACATATTCCTCGGCCTGGGCGCGCGTGGGGAACGAAGCCACAATCACACAATAGGTGTCGCTGTCGTTAAAACGCTTTACAACTTCGGAGGGTTTCACCGACACTTGCGGGAGTTTTTTGGGGGCTACGGTCTCATTCGCGGCAACGGCTGTAGGTGCAGCGGCCAACGTTTGCGGAGTCGGCTCCACGGCAGGTTCCTCAACAGGTTTTACCTCAACTGCCGGAGCCTTCACAAGAGGCAGATCCACTGTGAGCAGTGCCATGTTGTAGCCATTGAAATGAGCCGAACGATCTATTTCGGCTGAGGGCACAGGGGCTATGGAAGCCGTCTCAACCGGCCGGTTTACCGACACCGAAGGCATCATGAACATAACAGCGGTGAGCACAATGGCAAGCGAAGCCACAATCCCTGTGGCATAAGCGCGCCAGCCGGCCCGTCGGGTCGCTACACTCTCCGCAACAACAGCCTCGCCAACCTGCCGCGCATAAGCGGCCTGCCCGTGCGAGCTGTCGGTCATGTCAAGAGGAACTGCCTCTATCGGCTGTAATCCATAGAACGCGCCGTTGACCGATGGAAGAGAAGCGGGATAGAACATCACTTCGCCGGTTCCCTCAGTCACGAACACACCAAGTCGCCCGAACACGATTTCACCCTCGGCAAGGAGCTGACGGCGCAACATCGTGATTTCATCGGCAACCTTTTTCGATGCCGCCTCAAAACTGATTCCCTCGCGGCGGGCAACCGACCATGCAAGCATCCCGTCGGAATCAACGAGCATGGAGTTGAATGCCAAAGCACGCCCCGGAGGGTTGATTGACAGCGGATTCGACTCGTCGAAGTGAGCGGGCACATAATTACACAGCAGTGCTCCCAAGCCGGGAAGCACCACACAATCGTGCTTGCGCAACAAATATTCTACATGTGCCGCTATCGAGTTCATAACGCAAAGTTAACAATTATTCCACAAAGCGCAAAAACATTTCGCCCCTGCAATCGGAATCTGCAACGACATTCCGGCTTCAATTTCTCACACTTTACGCAACACGGCATACCCACCGAAAATCTGCACGAGTATCCCCGGCCATCCTATCGTGAGGTCGGAAAGAGCCGCACTCAACGAGCCTGTGAAAGCCCACTCGCCCAGCGAGCCAAGCAGCTGATAGCCCGCAACAACAACGAGGAGTGCGGCCAGACTCACTTTACCGGTTTTGCGCGCCACTGCGGCAGCCACCAATGCAAGCAGCACTGATTTCATAATGATTACAGGTACCATCGATGCGGCAGGCATGCCGAATGCAACCGAATTAACAAGCGGAGAAGCAATTGCCGTCAGCAGCCCTACACGCCAGCCATAGCGGTAAGCACCAACCAGTGTGAAGAAATAAATCGGGAGCCAACGCAAACCTCCTTCCGGCACGAGGTGGCACAATTGGGGCAATACGATGTTACCCGCAATAAACAGAAGCGCGAACAGATAGGTTGCACGTTGCGAAAATGTGAGTGATTTTAAATTTAATGCTACGGTCGACATGATGATTGTTCTGAAAATTTGAAGTCGTTGTTGACTTGATGTTTTTTATTCTTTCTTTTTTGAGCAGAGACGATGATTTCCCGGTTTCACCGCGTTGGCAGCGATTCTACAAACCGCGCTATTAGCGGCACACATTCCCCGGCTGTGGCACATGAGGCACAGAGTGTTTCAACCGGGCAAAAACCTGTGCCGCTTCGGTTGATTATATGCGGCACTTCGGCATCGAAAGTCACCTCAACTTGCGAACCGGCGAAAAGGTCAAGCGCAGCCCGGCTCACAACAAGGGCATGCACACGCTCAACACCCCCTGCAATCATGAGTGCAGCCGCACCTTTCCCCACAACCTTATCGGCAATCCATGCGCCGCGAAGTTTTTCAGGCTGCGAGACAAGAAGGCTGTAGAGCGGTTTCACGCCCCTACCCTCAAGCAGCTCAATCTCATCACCGTGCCACAAGGCAAGGGAGCTGCCCGATTTCACAAGCGCTTCAACAAGCGTCTCCATCGTCATAGCGTTCCCTGTTTAAGATGTTCCACAAATGTGTTGATGCGGTTGAGCTCGGCGGGGATGTCGATTCCCTGCGGGCAATGGGCCACACATTTCGAGCAGCCGATGCAATGGTCGGCCTGCCGCAGTTTCGGCACAGAGCGGTCGTAGCCCACGAGGAATGCCCTGCGGGCCTCGCGGTAATTCTCGGCCTGCGCGCTTTCGGGCACGTTCCCCTGGTTGACACATTTATTGTAGTGGGTAAGCACCGCCGGAATATCAATGCCGTAGGGGCACGGCATGCAATATTTGCAATCGTTGCACGGCACGGTGGGATAGTGCATCATCAGGTCGGCCGTGTCATAAAGGAACTGCGTTTCATCGTCGGTGAGAGGCTTGTAGGGGCAGAACGAGCGGAGATTGTCGAGCAGATGTTCCATATAGGTCATTCCGCTCAACACCGTGAGCACCCCGGGCTTTGAAGCCGCGAAACGAAATGCCCACGAAGCCACGCTGAGCGATGGTTCACGCTGTTTCAGACGAGCCACAATGTGGTCGTGAACCGTTGAAAGTCGTCCGCCCAAAAGGGGCTCCATAATTATAGCGGGGATGCCGCGTTTTTCAAGTTCACCGTAGAGATATTCGGCATCGGTGTTGCGCGGATTGATTTCCTTAGCGTGCTTCCAGTCGAGATAATTCAGCTGAATCTGCACGAAATCCCATTTACATTCGTCGTGGCGCGACAGCAGATAGTCGAACACCTCAATATCGCCATGATAAGAGAATCCGAGATTGCCGATTCGGCCGGCCTCGCGTTCTTTCAGCAGAAAATCGAGCATGCCGTTGTCGAGATAACGGCCGCGCAGCGCCTCCATTCCACCCATACCGATGCCGTGGAGCAACATGTAGTCAATCTTATCTACCTGCAACTCGCTGAACGACTTGCGGTACATTTTCATCGACTCCTCGCGCGACCATGTTTCGGGAGCGAAATTCGACAGCTTTGTGGCAATGAAGAACTTGTTGCGGGGGTGGCGCTTCAAGGCAATACCCGTTGCGCGCTCCGAGCGCCCTTTGCAATAGGCGGGCGACGTGTCGAAATAGTTCACGCCATGAGCTATGGCCGTGTCGACAAGCTCGTTGACAGCGTCCTGGTCAATCTCATCCTCCCCGTCGCGGGCACTCCCGCCGGAAACGGTGGGCCAGCGCATGCACCCGTAGCCGAGAATCGACACCTGCTCACCCGTCTTGGGATTCACGCGGCACGTCATCTTATCGGTGGGGATATCTTCGGTTGCCGCCAGGGCTTGGCCGTCGGCAGGATTTTTATCGGGACGGCATCCGGCCAATGTGGCGGTAGCCACTGCGGCACCAACGCCGAAACGCTTCAAGAAATCGCGACGCGTAAGGTCGGTATCGTTATGTTTCATAATCGCAAAACAGGTGGCTGTTCAAACTTATTTCAGATTTCGCGGTGAACCCTGTGCCCTTCCACATAAATGGCGCTGAACGGGCGCGACGGGCAGAGATTTTCACACGCACCGCAACCGATGCACCGCTCGTCATTCACCACGGGAATTTTGGGCGAGTCGGGATTTGAGGCATCGGAATTGACCATAGTGATAGCTCCGGCAGGACAATGGCGGGCGCAATTGCCGCAGCTCACACCCTCGGTGAGGGGCAGGCAGTTTTCGGCAATCCACACGGCGTGCCCTATCTGCAACGACGATTTTTCAGCAACAGAGACCGGACGGATGGCTCCCGCCGGACAAACCTGCGAGCACCGGTTGCACTCGGGGCGGCAGTAACCGCGCTCATACGACGACCGCGGCTGCATCATTGTTTCCAAATCGTCGGACGGGCGCAACACGCCGTTGGGGCAAGCGGCCACGCAGAGCTGACACCCTGTGCAATGACGGGTGAGATGCCGCAGCCCAACCGCACCGGGGGGCACCACCGGAGTTTTCCTCGCGGGAATCTTCTTGTCGAGAATCACCGCAAGACCGCCGTCGACAGTTTTTTCAGCAGCCGAGATTGCTCCCGCACCTGCCAGTGCTGCAGCCGACACAAGGAAATTGCGTCGACCGGTTGATTCGGGCGATTCAACCATGTTGTTCTTATCGGAGCTGCCGGTTGCAGGAACTGTTGCCGCACGTTTGCGAGGAACATAGCTGATTGCTCCGTGGCGGCACGTGTCGATGCAATCGAAGCAGGCAACGCAGCGCGAATAATCTATTTTGTGAGCTTTGGGGTCGATACATGAACCTTTGCAACTGCGCGCGCAAAGACCGCACGAATTGCATTTTGTCACATCAATGACCGGACGGAACACCGACACTCGCGACAGCAACCCGAGGAAAGTTCCCACCGGGCACACCGTGTTGCAGTAGGTGCGGCCGTTGCGCCATGCCAGCACGGCAAGCACTATGAGGGTTAGGGAAGCCACAGCAAGCACACCGCCGCTGCGCAGCCACACTTCCTTTTCATAGAACGCATAGCTGTCGGCTCGTTCGGCAAAATATGCAAGCACATTGTTGCCCCAGATGTAAAGCGGTGAAAGGAGCGTCTGGACAATACGGCCATAGGAGCTGTAGGGAGCGAGCAGCGCCACAGCCGAGCCCACCCCGGCCACAAGCGCCGCCACAAACAGGACGCCCACGCCATAACGCAGCCATGACAAGGCCGGAGAATAGCTGTAGCGATAGCGACGTTTCTTACCCATGCGGCCGAAGCGTGCAAAAATATCCTGCATCACCCCGAGCGGGCAGATTACCGAACAATACACACGTCCGAAAATCAACGTCAAAGCCACGAGCGAAACCACAACGGCGACATTCACTGCAAGCAATGCGGGGAGAAACTGCACCCGTGCCATCCACCCCAACACACCATGCACACTCCCGGTGAAATCGAGAAACAGCAGGGTTATACCGGTCAGAAACAGCAGGGCCAGTGTTATTCTGAATTTTCTTAACATAAGCCTCTCAAACAACAGAGTTAATATATACAGTGCCGCCACGATGTGTCCCGGATCCGGTTTGCAGCGCACTTATTTCCCGGAAGCAAATTTAAGCATAAAAAGCCCTATCCACCAACCATTTTCACGGGAGTTGTTACCGTTTTTCCTTTCCGCCGAGGCGTTTTCGTCAACAGCTGTTTCAAGCTGTCGTCAGGAGGCGTCGATAGCCTGGATATCGGCCTCGAATGTGTCGCGGTTAATCGCGCGGTTGCGCAATTTGTTGCGGTAGGCATAGATGGTGTTGACGCTGTAGTTGAGAATCTGGGCCACACGTGTGGCATCCTCAATGCCCAGACGCATGAAAGCGAGAATGCGCAAATCGGAGTTGAGCAACTCACCCTCGGCAAGCACAATCTGCTCCTCGGGGCGCAACAGTTCGTTGACCTTTTTCACAAACGAGGGATAGATGTGCAGAAACGCATCGTCGAAAACCGAGTAGAACTCCTTACTCTGCTCGTCGATGAACTTGCCCGATTTCGTTATCTTGAACAGCTCGTCGACCTGCCCTGCCGAAATTTTGCGGTTGGCAAGCTTGCAGAACTGTTTGAGCTTATCCATATAAATGGAGCAGAGCGTTAGGAACTGACTGATGTAGACCTCCTTGGTTTTGTTCGACTCCTCAAGGTTACGTTTCATTTTCGCAACCTTGGTGAGCTGGCGGCGGAGCACATAAATCGCTGCCACCAACGCAAACAGGCACACCATCATTATGGAGATTACAACGTAGATGAGTGTTCGCCACTGGGCAATCTGGTTGAGGTGGTCATTCTCAATCACCGTGAGGAGTTCCGATGTTTGCGACAGTCGCACCGAAGCACGGCTCTCCACCACATTGTTCATCGCCGCCACCAGATAATCGTGGGCGCGGCGGGTGTCGCCGAGCTCAAACAACATGCCGCCGAGCTCCTGAAGCGAAGTCACCTCCATTGTGGCCATGCGCGTGTCGGTGATAGCCGACAGGCCGAGATAGTAAAGGTATTCGTTTCTGTCGCCGCGCGCTCTTGCAATGGAGGCCAGGATGTGACAGGCAATGGCATAAGTTGAGGTATCGGGGTCGATATCCCTTATAAGCTCAGTGAGCAACGCACGGCTCTTTGTGTATTCCCGGCAGAAAAACAGGTATTCCCCGAGGTTTAGCCTGTACTCGGGCGATTTCGGTTCGAGCAACGGGAGCAACGACCGCTGCGCCTCTATCGCACGGTTGTTCCAGTAATCGTAGGTAGAGATGAATCCGTCGTAGTAATTCGAGATGTAATAATACATCTGGCGAGCCGATGAGTAGTAGTTTTTCTTCTGCGTCGGGGTCATTCCCACGGTGTCGATCATCTCGAATTCGTTGATGGCATCGTTGATATAGCCGCTGATGGAAAGATAGGTGGCTCTGCGCGCCCTGAAATCGTTGGCCAACGAATCCGTGCCCTTTTCAACCGCCATGTCAAGCCCCTCGGAATAGTAGATGAGCGCTGAATCGTTGTTAAACGAGCTGTAACCACGGGCAACATCCATAGTGTGGTCAAACCACTCGGGACTCCCCTCCTCAAGCCCGTGACGAGCGAGCTTGAGCGAGTCAAGCGACGCTTCACGGCGAAGTTTGTAGATATCGCGCTTGCCGACCTCTCCGTCGAGCCGCAACAGCACCTGCTCCACCGTGTGGTCGGAAATATCCGATGCCGATGCCGCAAACCCGCATGCCAGCAGCGCTATCGACACAATTACTGTCTTGACAACTGATTTCATTAAGTTGTAGTATTTTTTCTGAAGCCGACCCTGAACAAATGCGCCGGCCATTACAATCGCAAATTTAGCAAAAAACCTCCGATTGGCGAAAAGGCTCCCGTAGCGCGCCTCAACCGCATTAAGCAGCCGGTCAAATTAAACGAATGCTAAATAACGAGCAGTTAGTGTTCAGTTTTTTAATTTAATATAGTATCAGTTTAATTTGAACAGATACTTACAATAATAAAATTCACTCTCCTTAACATGCGGGCATGTTGCAGTATGGAAAAGAAAATGTAATTTTGCAGGTTGAACAACAACCCGTTAAAGTTCAACACCTCGTTGCAGCCCCGGCGACATTTTGCCGGAACACGCTGCTACGGATTCGCGGGCACACAACCCGCGGGTTAAAACAACAGAAATAAAACAGTTCATCACACATAGAAACTCACGTGAAAATCAAATCGACATTATCATCGCTCGCCTTCACGGCAGTGGCATTAGCGGCTCTCGCCGCCAACAACAACGTTGTGGAGGAAGTGGCCTGGATGGTAGGTGACCAACCTATTTATAAAAGTGAAATCGAGGAGGCCTACCAGCAGATGCTCTATGAGAAAACACCGGTGAAAGGCGACCCCTACTGCGTTATCCCCGAGCAGCTTGCTCTGGAAAAACTTTTCATCCACCAGGCCGACATCGACACCGTTGAGGTTGAGGAATCGCGAGTTTCGATGGCTGTTGAACAGCGCTTGAACTACCTCATCAACAATCTCGGCTCGAAAGAGAAGGTTGAGGAATACTTCCGCAAACCGCTCCCCGAGTTCCGCCAGCAGATGGCCGACAACATGCGCAACCAGTATCGCGTACAGATGGTGCAGAGCAACATCTCTAAGGATCTCAAGGTAACACCATCCGACGTTCGCAAATACTTCACCACACTCCCCGAAGATTCCATTCCGTTCATCCCGCTGCAGGTGGAGGTTGAAATCATAACCGTCAACCCGAAGATTCCGCAGCAGGAAATCGACGACGTGAAAGCGCGTCTGCGCGACTATGCCGACCGTGTCACCAGCGGCGAATCATCCTTCTCGACACTCGCCATCCTCTATTCGGAGGACCCCGGCAGCAACGTGCGCGGCGGTGAAATCGGATTCATGGGCAAAGGTCACCTCGAACCTGAATATGCGGCCGTGGCCTTCAACCTCAACGACACAAAGAAAGTGTCGAAGATTGTGGAAACACAATATGGCTACCACATCATCCAGCTCATCGAAAAGCGCGGCGACCGCATCAACACCCGCCACATCCTTCTGCGCCCGAAAGTGTCGGATGCCGAACTTGTGAAATCGGTGAACCGCCTCGACTCCCTGCGCGCCGAGATTCTCAACGGCAAATTCACTTTCGAGGAGGCCACATGGGTATCGCAGGATAAGGACACCCGCAACAACCACGGCCAGATGGTGAACCCCGAGAACAACACCATCCGTTTCGAGATGTCGCAGCTCCCGCAGGAGGTTGCCAAAACCATCGACAAGATGGAAGTAGGCGACATTTCCGAAGCTTTCATCATGAAAGACCCCAAACGCAACAGCGACATTGTTGCGATTGTGAAACTCACCGCCCGCATCCCCGCCCACAAGGCCAATCTTTCCGACGACTACCAGACAATCAAGGGTATGTATGAGGAATCGGCCCGCCAGAAAATGGTTAAGGATTGGGTTGCGAAGAAAATCAAGGATACCTACGTTAAAATCGAGGATAATTGGGTTGACTGCGAGTTCCAGCACGAGGGGTGGCTTAAAATAAAGAAGTAACCACCCTCACCTCAACCTCCCAAATCAGCGCTTTTTATGCACAATTCACAAAAACCGCTTGGCATGTATGCCGGGTTTATGGTGGCGGCCGCTGTGGCCGCCATCTCGGTTATTGCCCCTGCGCAACAGCCTGCGGGAGGCAAACCGCGTGCGGCAATTCCCCGCCATTCACTGCGTCAGCCCGACACACTCCCCATCGCCCCCTCCATCCCCTCGGCCAACCGCTATCAACGCGACAAGGTGTTTCTCGAACGCGCCAACGAGCTGCGCGCCCTCCAGGGAAACGACTACCAGATTGTGGTGGGCGACGTGATGTTCCGCAAAGGCGACATGTTCATGTTCTGCGACAGCGCCCATTTCTACGACAACCCCGGCGCTCTGGAAGCCTACGGGAACGTGCGCATGGAACAGGGGGACACCCTTTTCGTCTATGCCGACGAGCTTAACTATGCCGACTCCACACAGCTCGCCATCCTCTATGCCGACGTAGGCAAAAAGGTGCGGCTCATTAACCGCGACGTAACCCTCACTACCGACGTGTTCAACTACGACCTCGGGATAGAGCTGGGCTACTATGAGGTGGGAGGCGTGCTCACCGACAAGGAAAACCGCCTCGACTCATGGTATGGTGAATACAGCCCGTCGTCGAAAGACGCGCTTTTCCGCGAGAACGTGCACCTCAACAGCCTGAGCGAAAACGACACCCTCGACATCTACACCGAGGAAATGCTCTACAACACGTTCACCCACATCGCCATTCTCGACACTATTTCAACCATCATCTCGGGCGACGGCACAATCTACACCTCAAGCGGAGTATACAACACCGAAACCTCGCAGGCCGACCTCTACCGCCGCTCGCTTGTGGTGGCGAAGAACGGCAACACCCTCACCGGCGACACTCTCTATTACGACCGCAACACCGGTTTCGGCGAAGCTTTCGGCAATATCGAACTCACCGACACGGCCAACAAAGTGGTGCTCACGGGCGACTACGGCTACTATTTCGAAATCGCCGACAGCGCCCTCGTCACCGGCCACGCGCTTGCCAAGGAATACTCGTCGCCTGCCGATACTCTCTATCTCCACGGCGACACCATCCGCACCTTCCTCATCATCGAACCTGAGAAGCAACTCAACGACTCGGTGACCGTGCCGGCCGACACCACCCACCATCTCATCGCAGCCCCCCACGTGAGGTTCTACCGCTCCGACATTCAGGGTCTGTGCGATTCAATGACCGTGGTGCAACGCGACTCCATTCTCTACATGAACTATCACCCCGTGGTGTGGAACGAGTCGAAACAGATTTTCGGCAATGTAATTCAAGTGCATTTCCGCGACTCGGTGGCCGACTGGGCCAAACTCCCCGAGTTCGGCTTCATGGCCGAATGGATCGACGAGGAATTTTACAACCAGCTGACAGGCAAGGAGATGTTTGCAACGTTTGAGAACGGTGGCATAAAGCATCTCGATGTCAGCGGCAACGTGCAGGGAATCATGCTCCCGATGGAGAACGATTCAACCTACAACAAAATAGCCAATTTTGAAAGCTCGTTCCTCTCGGCCGATTTCAAGAACCAGGCCATCGACCGCCTGAAAATGTGGCCCGAGACACCGGGAACAATGACACCTCTCTATCTGGCAAAGAAAAGCCTGTTCTACCTCCCGCAGTTCCGCTGGCTCGAACCTCTGCGGCCGGTTTCGCCAGAAGATGTGTTCAACATCTCCCCCGAATTTCTGATGCTTATGGAGGAGCCCCCGTTCGGCGGCAAGCGCCAGCGCGGTAAATAACCCGCTTCCATCCCCACGTTTTTCACAACACTAATCTCCACCCTCTCTAATCATGAATCCGCTAACCCTCGACCTTCTCAACTTTCTCGACAATTCAACCTGCAACTTCCTTGCAGTCGACAATATCCGCCGCAAACTCGACAATGCCGGTTTCACGGCACTCGACATGCGCGATGCCTGGGCTCTTCAACCGGGCAAAAGCTATTATGTGATAAAGAACCATTCGGCAATCTTCGCTTTTACCGTTGGAACAGGTGATGCAGCCGAAGGGTTCAGAATCATCTGCGCCCACTCCGATTCACCCGGATTCCGAATCAAACCCAACGCCGAGATACTTTGCTCGGGAAATGTGCTGAAGCTCAACACCGAGGTCTACGGCGGCCCGATTCTCTACACATGGTTCGACCGTCCACTCTCCATTTCGGGCAGAGTAATCCTGAAAGGGAAATCGGCTCTTGAGCCTGAAACGCGGTTGATAAAATTCAACCGGCCGCTGCTCACCATCCCCCACCTCGCAATTCACTACAACCGCTCGGTCAACGAAGGGAATCCGTTGTCGAAACAACGCGACATGCTCCCTGTGATGGCGATTCTTTCCGATAAGGAGGCCGCCGACGGCTATCTTCTCAATCTCGTTGCCGGAGAGCTTGGCGTAGACACCGATGATATTCTCGATTTCGACCTCACGCTGTTCGACACCACTCCGGCATGCGTGTTCGGTGCCGACAACGAGTTTCTGTCGGCATCGCGCATCGACGACCTTGAGATGGCTCACTGCGCCCTGACAGCCCTTACCGACAGCGCAGCCTCAGGGGCGGGAAGCGTTACGCGCGTCATGGCGGTGTTCGACAATGAAGAAACCGGCTCGGGAACAAAACAGGGGGCGGCATCGCCGATTCTGAAAAACATTCTTCAGCGCATCAACGCCGCCAAAGGTGGCAATGAGGAGACTTTCAGCCGCGCCGTTGCATCATCGTTCATGATTTCGGCCGACAACGGTCATGCCATCCACCCCAACTACGAAGGGATGCAGGACCCCACCAATCATCCGGTGCCGGGGAATGGTCCGGTCATCAAAATCAATGCCAACTGCAAATACATGACCGATGCTGAATCGGCGGCAGTGTTCCGCTCCATCTGCATGGAAGCCGGCGTGCCGGTGCAGACGTTCGTCAATCACAGCGATGTGGCCGGCGGTTCCACTCTCGGCAACATCCTCACCTCGCAAATCGACCTGCGCGGTGTCGACATGGGTGCTCCGCAATGGGCCATGCATTCTTGCCGCGAAACAGCCGCCGTTGCCGACCACCTCTACACCATCAAGGCGTTCACCCGATTCTTCAACATGTAACGTTGCCTGCCACGACAGCGCCGATACAACAAAAAATGAAACACATCCTATTTTATCTGTCAGCCATCATCTGCCCTATCGCGGTTTATGGCCAGGAATCTCCCATAGTGTTTAAAACCGATAACCTGTATTTCTGGGTGCATTCTCCGGGTGAGGCGGCGGTGGTGAATCCGCTCGCAATCATCGGAAATGAGGAAATCTATGAAGGGGATGTCATTATCCCCGCTACCGTAGCTCATGATGGGATAGACTATTCAGTCACCGCGATTGCCAAACAGGCTTTTGAAAACTATGAAATAACGTCGGTAACCATCCCTGCCACCGTTGGAACCATTGGAGAGAATGCTTTTGCGGGATGTGGCAGCCTCGCGGCGGTGAATATAACAGACCTCGGCGCATGGTGCGGCATAGATTTCAACAACTCCTACAGTTCTCCGCTATTTTACGCGCGGCATCTGTTTCTCAATGGCACCGAGGTTGAAAATCTTGTTATCCCCTCCTCAGTCGATGCCATTGGGGAATACACGTTCAAGAAATGCCTCTCAATCACTTCGGTTGATTTCGGTACAGGGGTTACATCTATCGCCCCGAATGCGTTCTACGGTTGCGACAACCTCACGTCTGTGACGTTGCATGATAACGTGACAAGGCTTGGTGAGAGTGCTTTCTGGTCGTGCGCGTCGCTGTCCTCTGTCAACGGTGGCGACGGCCTGCTTGAGGTGGGGCGCCGCCCCTTTGAGTACACGCCGTGGGAAACTTCGCAACCCGAAGGTGCCGTATATCTCGGAGAACATGTGCTCTACATGTTCAAGGGCACTCCTGCTTCCACATCATTTGCCATTCCAAGCAATATAAAGGTAATTGCAGGGGATGCCTTCTACAACTGCAAAGCCCTCACTTCGGTTTCGTTCCCCGAAAGTGTTGAATGGATTGGCCCTTATGCGTTTCATGAATGCTCGGGCATCGAAACTGTGACACTGCGGAAAGTGAAATATCTCGGAAACAATGCGTTTTTCCGCTGCACAGGGATTAAGGGTGCCGACCTCGGCACGGCGTTGTCGCGCGTTGAGGAGTCAACTTTTGCCGGCTGCACGTCGTTGCGCTCCATAAAGATTCCCGATGCTGCTACATCAATCGGAGCTTCGGCATTCAGGGAATGCACATCGTTGCGCACGGCTACAATCGGCGAGGGTGTCACAACTGTAGGCACGGCTGCTTTCACCGGCTGTTCGGCGCTCCGCAAAATAACACTTCCCGATAATGTGACGACCGTGGAGGCCTCGGCATTTGCGGGTTGCACCAACCTGTCGTCGGTGAGCATATCGGCCGGCGTGGAGAGCATCGGCTATTCAGCGTTCTACGATTGCTCCAATCTCTCTGAAATTATCATCGCCGACTCTGAAACTCCGCTGCAACTCAGCTACAACTCACGCCCCTACGGCAAGCCCGAAGGGGAGGGTCTTTTTCAGGCCGGCAACCTTATTGAAGTTTACATAGGACGCGACCTGACGTTCGACAGCAGCGCGGCATGCGGCTACACTCCGTTCAACAACCAGACTTTTCTTGAGAATGTGACTTTCGGAGCCACCGTAACCCAAGTGCAGCCCGACCTCTTCCGCGGGTGCGACGGAATCTACTCTATTTCAGTGGACGCGGTGACCCCTCCGGCGGCTCCGTCAACCGCCCCCTACCCTTTCACCGAATCGACATTCTCACGTGCCACCCTGTCGGTGCCCGAGGGTTCGGTTGGCAGCTATGCGCAGGCTCCATGCTGGCGCGAATTCAATAAAATCACGGGCACTTCATCGGGCATCACCGAAGCCGACATGAGCAATAAGTCGGTAACACCCTTCGCAATCTCCGGCCGCACGGTAACGGCAACAGGCAACGGTTATGTGCAGGTTTATATGCCCGACGGGCGACCTGTCAGCGCAAAAACCGCCACAACCGTAAATCTCCCCTGCTCCGGAGTCTACATTGTTGTGGCGGCTGAAAAGGCTTATAAGGTTTCTGTCAGATAATTGCACCAGACACGTTAAGAGTGTTCCCTCGTGGTGCGGGCAATCACTCGGGACGCATCCTCACTTTGGCTAAGGGATTTATTTTCTTGTTCTTGAAACCTTTGATGTAATCGGTGAGGTCGGCATGGATTATGCGCTTGCTGCGGGCTATCTGTTTGCCGCGTGTGAGCGGCTCCATGTAGTCGCCCCCGTTGGCCAGATAGTCGATTGTGGCCACGCGGTAGGTGCGTGAGGGATCGATTGGCTTCCCGTTTATGGTGATGGAGGTGCATTTCTTGGTGGCGGGGTCGAAAACAATGTCTACACCCTCGCTCACTCCGTCGCCACCGCGGGTGGCCATAACATCAAATGCCGCGGCAAGGTCGGCGCCAGAGATTTCCTCAACAACTATGCGGTTGTTGAACGGCTGCATCATTATTATCTGGCCGCGGGTGATGTCACCTTTTGGCAGACTGCGGCGGATGCTCCCTTTGTTCATTATTGCCAAATCGGCTTTAACACCTGTGAGCGGCTCGGCATCATTCAGAATAAAATCGGTGAGGAAGTTGAGAAGCGGTGCTTCTTCATTGCTGAGAGCTGTGGCTGTGCGCCCGATTTTTTGCCCCATCAACTCGACTACTCCGGCACGATAGGGGTCGAGAATAGTGTCGAGGCTGTGGTCAACGCGGCTGTCAAGACGGCCGTCGATAGCAATCTGTTTGTAAGCGGGTGTTTTGGCACCTATGCTGTCGAGGTCGAGGATAACTTCTGTCATAAGCAGACCGCTCTTGCCATTCTGAGCAATCAGCACATCGCGTCCGAGGGCGTTTTTCACAAATTCATCGCCGCTGCCGGGACGAATCACTGTGTGGGAATGGCCGCCGAGAATAACATCAATATCCTCCGAAGCCTCCGCAATCATCTTATCGCTGGGGGGCACCTCGTCATAACCTACATGGGTGACGGCAACAACGGCATCGACCTTTTCGTTGTGTTTGAGATGCCATGCCGTGGCATTGGCGGCTTTAATGGCGTCGAGATATTTAACGCCGTCGTAATTTCCCTCCGAAATCATCCCTTTGGGGTTGAGATTGAGTGCGATTATGCCTATTTTGCGGTCACCGACCTGCCTAATGGCGTAGGGGCGGAAATATTTTTCCAGACTGCTGCCGGTCAAATCGTAGTTGGTGGTGAGCCATTGGGCATCACTGAGAGCGAGGTTTGCGGCCAAAGGCTCAACCCCGTTGTCGAAATCGTGATTACCAAGAATTGCATAGTCATAGCCCAGGGCATTCATCATCTTCATCTCCACTTCCCCTCCATAGATTGTGAAAAACAGTGTGCCTTGCACGGCATCGCCGGCATCTATAAGCAGCACGTTGGGATGCTCGGCCCTGATGCTGTCAATCACTACCTTGCGGCGCTGTATGCCACCGAGGCCATCGTCGGTGGAATCAATCTGACTGTGGGTGTCGTTGGTGTGGAGCAAAACAAGTTGCTCGGCCCAAACCGGAAGGGTTGTTGCAGCTATGGCAACCCCAAAGGCTATGAGTGCTTTTTTCATCATATATGTTTGTTCTGTTTTTACAATTGGTGCTTAGAGAAACGTCAACAAAAGGTGTAACGGGCGGTGCTCACCTCTATCGCATCCCCTAATCTGCGAAGTTACCTACTTTTTTCTATTATGTCAACAATTTCGCAAGCTCTACCATGAGTTGTTTTACTTTTTTTGACTATTTTTGAATGCTAATGCAATTCAAATCAACAAGCTCTTAGCTCCGAAATGGCTTTAATGCAAATTTTCAAACGTCTGCGCTCAAAACAGGCTGCACCATCGGTCACGGCTGCAAGCAAGCTGCCGAGGGTGGTTGTGGTGGCTCCCGACAAATTCAAAGGCACCCTCACCGCTTCAGAGGTGGCCGATTGCATTGCATCGGAGGTGAAACGGCAATTTCCGGTGGCACTCGTGCATTCCTGCCCTATGGCCGACGGAGGGGAAGGCACCGCGGCCATTCTGGCCTCACGCCTCAATCTCGAACGCCGTTCGGTCGATGGTCATGACGCGTTGATGCGCTCGGTGGAAATTGAATTCTATCTGTCGCAATCGGGCGAAATCTGTGCAGTGGATTCTTCAGCCATCGTGGGGCTCGCCAAATTATCCGACACTCGGCTCAAACCGTGGGAATCGACCACCTACGGCGTTGGCGAGTTTATCACCCTCATGCTCTCGCAAGGGGTGAAGAAGCTCTATATCGGCATCGGCGGCACGGCCACAATCGATGGCGGCCTGGGGCTGTTGCAGGCCCTTGGCGGTCGTTTTTTCGATGTGGAGGGGGAGGAAATCTCCACTTCTCCGCTTCGCGCCGGACACCTGCCTGCGGTGTTCTCGGCCGACCTTTCGGGCATAAACCGCCGCGCGCTCAAAGATGCCGTTGTGGCGCTGGCCGATGTAGATGTGCCTTTAGTGACCGACAACCCCGATGAAATGTCGTCGCTCTCATTCGCATGCCAAAAAGGATTGATGAAGTCGGAACTTCCGGCGCTATGCGCGGCACTGCGCAGCTATGCTGCCGCGATTGATGCCGTGCTACTTCCTTGTGCCACGCAACCGCCATTTCAAGGTGCCGGAGGCGGATTGGGCTATGTGATGTCGAGGGTGCTCAGATGCGAATGCCACCCGGGAGCCGAAACTATTTTGAATCTCTATGGCTTCATGCCACCCGCCCACGCAACCGATAACGATTCCGATAAAGCGGCCGACTCCGCTCCGGCATGCATAATCACCGGCGAGGGATGCTTCGACCGGCAGTCTCTTCATGGAAAAGTTGTCGGCACCATTATTACCGAAGCCACCTACCGTTCAATCCCCGTGATTATTGTGACGGGATGCTCCAAATTCTCCGATGCCGACAAAACCTCGCTGCCGCCGACAGCAACACTTGTAACAACAACGGCTGCTCCACCGAAGCATCTCCCCTCTCCGCCCGAAGCCATGACCAATCTACGCTCCTCGTTGCCTGCTGTGCTCCGTGAGCTCTCCTCTCTATTCCGATAAGCAATTTTTTTCGCTTGAATCCAACTCCACTCTACAGAGCCTCTTAGCGCCATTTCCCTCTCCGAATTTGACCAACACTCAAAAAACTTTGAAAAATTTTCCGCCCAAACATTTGCAAATTCAAAAATAAGTGGTAACTTTGCACTCGCAATTCACCCGATAAGGGTAACATTGACAACGTTGGTTCGCTAGCTCAACTGAATAGAGCATCTGACTACGGAT
>CAJUIT010000022.1 GCA_910586565.1 uncultured Muribaculaceae bacterium
AATTGTTGTCACTGAATTAGGTATGTTGATTGAGGTCAGTGAAGAACAATCCCTAAAAGCATACTCTTCAATTATTGTCACTGAATTAGGTATGTTGATTGAGGTCAGTGAAGAACAATTTCTAAAAGTATATTCTTCAATTGTTGTCACTGAATTAGGTATGTTGATTGAGGTCAGTGAAGAACAATCCCTAAAAGCGTCACCTCCAATTGTTGTCACTGAATTAGGTATGTTGATTGAGGTCAGTGAAGAACATCCATAAAAAGCGTGCCCTCCAATTGTTGTTACTGAATTAGGTATGTTGATTGAGGTCAGCGAAGAACATCTATAAAAAGCGTAACCTCTAATTGTTGTCACTGAATTAGGTATGTTGATTGAGGTCAGTGAAGAACAATCCCTAAAAGCGTCACCTCCAATTGTTGTCACTGAATTAGGTATGTTGATTGAGGTCAGTGAAGAACATCCATAAAAAGTTTCCGCTCCAATTGTTGTTACTGAATTAGGTAAGTTGATTGAGGTCAATGAAGAGCACCCTTTAAAAGCGCCATCTATTGATATGACTTTAACTTGGCGATTGTTATAGGTAACATATTCGGGGATAATAATATCTCCGGAGTATTTCCCATTAGGGGATGAAGATACCTTACATGTAAAATCAGGGACAGATACAAAGTCATAGTAGATACCCTCAACCTCAAAGTCGTAGGCCGAGGATGTTAGGAATGTAATAACAGATACTAAGAACATTCCTATTTGTCTGAAATCATTATTCATAATTGGGCCTCCTCAAATTTAATATACTGATAATCTACCATATAAACTTTACCATCGGAACAATCTTCAACCAATGCCATAGTCTTGATGCAGGGAATGTCTTTACTTGTATCAACATCTTCAACCCAGCAGTGGAAATATCCATTTCTTTCTTTGGATAACTTTTCCATATCAGCCTGCTCTTGCGGAGTGGGATTCGGGATAACTTCATATCTTCCGAGAGTGAAAGATATACGGCGTAATTTTTTACACATAATATTATATTAAAGATGCCGCAGGGCTCACCTCATTGGCAATTGATTGGTTTATAAAGAAAAAGCGTGAGAGCCGTACTGTTTGCTCGTTCTACATCTTGAGGCCTTCGCATTGCCCGGTTGGTTGAACGAGCAAACGCAGAGCCTCACGCGGAAATATGCTATACGCCCATACCCAACGCTCACGCGCCGGATTAGGACAGAATATACATATCCACATAGGCATCTACTGTTTGCTGCATTCTTGACCAACCTAAGAAAGTTGCGAAGTTTCAAGATGTCAAGAAAGAGCGTCGAGTAAACGCTTTTAGTATGTTAGTTGCAGTCCCACCCTCATTGCCCTTGACCGGGCTCTGCGATGCGGTCTGCGATGGCAAAATTAGCGAAAAAACTTTTATAGAACAACACTTAGCTCAAAGTTAGGGTAGTAGGGGCGCCAGGAGGACGCGTACTGTTGGGGTGAGGGCGAGTGTGATACAATCGGCGGCCTTCGCACGCCTGCATCTACGGGAGGTGGCATGCCCCCGACGCCTACGCTCCGCTACGGCAGCGGGGGTTACGAAAAAATCGGCGGCCTTCGGACGCCTGGCTGCGCATGATGGGGAGTTTTTAGTTGTGAGTTTTTAGAGGCTGCGCGACGGTCTTGGCTCGCAGATAAGCGGATTACGCAGATTAGGCCGCTCAGCGGCCTGCTAACGCATGGAAATCTAAGGAATCTGTGAGAGTTTTTTCTCACAGATTTCGCAGATAGAACGGATTCCGGCACTCGGCGCAGCCGCACGTAGAGCCGCCATATATGGCGGCTTGTAACCTTGCGGGAAGCATGGTAGAAGCGAGTGGTCGGAGACCACGGGGTCGTGGTTAACCCCACCATAAAGCCGCCTTGTGCGGCGTTTGGTGGGGATTGGCGATAGTGCGCTAAACGCAACCTTGGAGAGGTGCGTTGCAAGGGTTGGCGGGTGCTTCCGCCACTACACATCCTCCACCTTTTTTTGATGCTGTGAAAAGTTGAACACTTTCCCCCTCAACTTTTTCTCTTTTTAACCCCTCTCCCCACCATTCCGTCGTTTATCTTTGCGCCTCGATGCGCAAACTCATCACCACATCCCGCTCTCTGTCGTTGCGTCCACCCATGCCCGTCTCCCGCGGCTTCGCGCGCTTCATCGGTCGTCCCCTCACGCGAGCCGAGCGCATCGTCATATACCGTCTTGAGCGTGCATCCACCACCTCCCCCGTGCTTATCGTCGACCCTCCCGGCATCGACTCCACCGAAATCCTCTGCATCTATCTCCGCTACCGCCTTTCACTCTCCCTTCCCCACACCCTCGCCATCATATGCGAGGGTGCAACCCGTAGCACCCACACCCGCCTCCCGGGCCACCGTGAGCTCTGGAACTTCTCACCCCGCAACCCCTCACATCTGCGCGGGTGCAACCCCGAGTTCTCCCTGTTGCTCAACATGCAGAACTTCCGCAGCTACAGCCCCTTCCGTAGAAACCATCTCAACTTCCTGGATATCTGCCGGGTTATCTTCCCCTACGTCGGCAGCGGCCTAATCATCCTCCACTATCGCGACACCCACCGAGGCCGCAACTTCCCCCTGCAACTGCAACGCATCACCCCCGACCCCTCCCCGCGCATCATTCTCCGCAACGCCACAACCTACCTCATCATCCCCTTCATCACCTACACCTCACCGCAACCACCCCCGCCATTATCAGAATCAACCCGCGAGGGTCCTCCCCAAACTCTCGTCCGAACTTTGCGGTGTGCCGGACTCCGCCCAACCACAGACTTCGGGTTCTTCCGATCCCCACTGTGCAACCGCCCGGCCAGAGCCCTTTGACATTCTTTCCATTAAAACCCTTGCAACGCACCTCTCCAAGGTTGCGTTGAGGGCACCCGATGGCAGTCCCCACCAAACGCCGTACAAGGCGGCTATATGGTGAGGTTAACCACGACCCCGTGGTCTCCGACCACTCGCAGCAGCCATGTTGCCGGTAATGTGGGTGTTAAAAAGTGTTATTATTCGGAGCGGTTGCGGATAAAGGGGCGCGGGCAGAGTGGGGATGACGGAGGAAATTGCGATATTTGCAAAGCAATTCAAAAAGAGCAATTCAATAAAGCAATTCCAAGAGCAATTCAAATGGAATATCCCTTTGAGGGGGTGATTGTAAGTAAAAACAAACAGGTTGATGAAACTTTCAGAGCTTAAAAGTGGCTGTTCAGCCGTGATTATAAAGGTGTTGGGGCATGGAGCTTTCCGCAAGCGCGTCATGGAGATGGGCTTCGTGAAGGGGCGCCGCATCACCGCAATATTGTCGGCACCATTGAAGGATCCAGTCAAATACAGTTTGATGGGTTATGAAGTGTCGTTGCGCCGGAGTGAGGCCAACATGATTGAGGTTGTGCCGGTTGACGAATCCGAAACCGGCAGAGAGGCCAACATTCCAAAGGCTGAAGTAGGGGAGCATGACGGGGGGGAGCGCCTGACGGTCAACGAGCATGCCCGCTATGAGGGGGAGCGCCGCATCATCAATGTGGCTCTTATCGGGAATCCGAATTGCGGCAAAACGTCGCTTTTCAATATTGCGTCGGGCGCACAGGAGCATGTGGGAAACTACAGTGGCGTGACCGTTGATTCAAAAACGGGAGAATATCATCAGGGGGGCTACACGTTCCGCATAATCGACCTCCCCGGCACTTATTCATTGTCGGCATATTCACCCGAGGAGCGTTTTGTGCGCCGATATCTGCGCGACAACAACCCCGATGTGATTGTGAATGTTGTTGACGGGTCGAACCTTGAGCGCAACCTTTACCTCACAACCGAGCTTATCGACATGGACCACCCGATGGTGATAGCTCTCAACATGTATGATGAGATGCGCGCATCGGGAACCGTTCTCGACTATGAGGCTCTCGGGCGCATGATTGGCGTGCCGATGGTGCCGACGGTGAGTCGCAACGGCGAAGGGGTTGAAAGATTGTTTGAAACCGTTATTGAGGTGTATGAGCGGCGGAACCCTGTTGTGCGCCACGTTCATGTGAAACTCGGGCAGGATTTCGAGGATGCAATCACCGATATTAAAGATGAGATAAAGGCCAACAAAAGTGTTGACCCCCATTATTCGCCGCGCTATCTTGCCATCAAACTGATGGAAAACGATGCGCAGGCAACCGAAGTGGTTAAAGAGCTTCCCGAGGGGGATGATATATTGAAGTTGCGCGATGCAAAACTCGCGTCATTGGCCAAGCTTCACCCCGGTGAGGATGTGTCGTCGCTGATAGCAGGAGAGAAATATGGATTTATCGCAGGGGCACTCGCCGAGACACTTCAGCGTTCGGAAGGCTCGAAGTCCGACACCACCCGCATGATCGACGCATTGGTCACAAACCGATTATTCGGATTCCCGATTTTCCTGCTTGTAATGCTTTTCATGTTCTGGGTAACATTCTTTGTGGGGCAATATCCGCAGGATTGGATTGAATCGGGTGTGGGTGAACTGGCATCATTTGTAAACAGCCGCATGGCCGACGGACCGTTGAAGGATTTGATTGCCAACGGTATTATCGGAGGTGTTGGTGGAGTGATTGTTTTTCTGCCTAACATTCTGATATTGTTCTTCTTCATCTCCTTTATGGAGGATTCGGGGTATATGGCACGCGCTGCGTTTATCATGGACCGACTTATGCACCACATAGGGCTGCACGGCAAATCGTTCATTCCGCTGGTGATGGGGTTCGGGTGTAATGTGCCGGCTATTATGGCAGCCCGTGCAATCGAGAGCCGGTCGAGTCGCGCCATAACAGTTCTCATCACACCATTCATGTCGTGCTCGGCGCGATTGCCGGTGTTTGTGTTGCTGATAGGTACATTCTTTGAGGCACATGCGGCTTTGGTGTTTCTCGCGCTTTATGCCCTTGGTGTGTTTGTTGCCGTTGTCACAGCCAAAATGCTGCGCAAATTCTTCTTCAAGCGCGACGAGACCCCATTTGTGATGGAGTTGCCCCCCTACCGCGTGCCGACTCTCAAAACCTCGCTCCGCCACATGTGGGCAAAAGGGAAACAGTATCTCAGCAAGATGGGTGGCATTATTCTGCTCGCTTCGGTGATAGTGTGGGCGTTGAATTATTTCCCGTTGCGCGGCGAATCGCCTGCCGACGTGCAGATGGAAAACATTGTGGAGAGTAATGACATTGACCCCGAGCACGATTCCTATCTTGAAATGATGGGAAAAGCCGTCAATCCGGTGCTTGCGCCGCTGGGCTTCTCGTGGCGTGCTACAGTGGCAGCCGTGGCAGGTGTGCCGGCCAAGGAGATTGTGGTTTCCACGCTCGGGGTGCTCTACACCGGTTCGGATGAGGTTTCGGAGCAGACATTGTCGGAGCGCCTGACAACTCCGCTTGCCGGCGCGACAGCTCCCGATTTCAATTTCGCCACCGCTTTGAGCTTCATGATTTTTGTTCTGCTCTACTGCCCGTGTGTTGCAACGATTGTTGCCATAGTGAAGGAGACTCGTTCGTGGCGCTATGGATTGTTCACAATCGTGTATAACACAGTTGTGGCGTGGGTGCTTGCTTTCGTGGCCTATCGCGCAGCCCTCCTGTTTATGTAACGTGTTAAACGCTCTCTCCAATGATTTCACGGTTAAGATTCTACTTTTCAGTTTCGGTGCTCCTCGTGGCATTTTGCAGTGAGGCAGACGAGTTGCAACCCGACAGCGTGGCCACCGGGATGCCGCCGATGGAAGTGTTGCCTGCTATAAGCGAGGATGAGCCGAGCGGAGCGGCAGTGTCACCGACATTGCCGTCGGTCGGTTTGCCAACAATTCCGCTTTGGAGCGATGGGCTGCAGCTCAATCCCCTCGCCACAAGCATTCCCTCGCAGAGCTTTTTGCCGGGAACCGCGATGTTGGGGATGTGGGGTAGCGGCGGAATTTATGCCACAGGGCAGAGTGTGAACCTAATAGGGTTGGGGGCGATAGAACGCGGCTCGTTAAATCTGTCGCAGAATTTCGGCAACTTCTCGGTGACACTTTTCGGAGAGGCGGAAAAATATGGCTATTTCAGTGGGCTATCAACCGTCTACGGATTTGGCGGCGCGGTTTCCTACACCATCAACAGTAACCTTTCGCTTACGCTTTTCGGGTCGTATCACACTTCGTCGGGCATCGTTCAGCCGGCATTGGCCGGTTATGTCTCCACCCCTCAATTCGGAGGATTTCTTGATTGGAAGTTTCACGACAAGTGGGGTGTGAAAGTAGGCGCAAAGAGTTACAGGTCGATAGCTTACGGCCGTTGGGAAACACAGCCGATTGTGATGCCATATTACCGCACGTCGTCGGGGGCAACCATAGGGGTTGATGTGGGTGGAATTCTGTATCAGCTTGTGAGGTCGGTGTCGGTAGGGAGGGGAGGCAATCACACCAATCCCACAATTGCCCCTGTAATAGATTCGCCCTTTACCAATTCAATGCCCTAACAGTCAGGATTTACGGCGGAGGGCTTTGGCGGCGGCTTTCCGGGCGGGGGAGAGGCGGTAGGAATCGTTGATTTTTGAGATTGCTTTGTTGATTGTTTGTGCGGGGAGGGGGCTGGTAGCAAGACGTGGGAGGATGGCGTCGGGTGCTTTGATGTAGGCTTCGGCCACGGCCCATGCCAGCGCCATGTGAACGTAGTAGCCCGGATGGGTGACGGTTTCAAGGAGCGACATTATGGAGGGAGCGGATTGCGGTGTGATGAAATAACTCATGAGCATCACAATGCCGAAACGCACGGCATATTCCCTGTTGTCGGAAAGATAGGCGGTGAGAAATTCTTTGATTCGCCCGCTGTTTCGGGTGATGAAATTTTTGCCACCGGCAAATTTGAATGTGTCGCACACCGACCATGAGTTTATGCACCCGACAAAACGGTTGACCATGCGCAGATATTCTTCGGTGTCGGTTATTTTTATTTGCCTGAGCACCATGCCGTGGAGCATACGTTCCTCCATGTAGAACTCGCCTGGTCGGGCGAGATAGTCGAGATAGTTGCTCCCTGCAATTTCTTTGGCAAGCGCCCTCACATCTGGCACTCGAAGCCCCAATATGTTCTCAATGCCGGGATGCAGGCTCTTTGTGAATGGCTTGTTGCCGCTTTTCTGAAGAGCGAGAAGGCGTTGGGTGACAGTGTCGCCGTCGGGCAATCGATAATCCATTTTTATCCGTTATAATCGTTTCCGTTTAAAAGCCCTTAGGAGAGGGTAACCACAGTTATGCCTGCTCCGCCGAACTGCACATGCTCGTCGCGGTAGGATGCCACGCCGCCCACCGTGTCGAGATATTGGCGGAGAGCCTGGCGGAGAGCCCCGGTTCCTGTGCCGTGGAGAATGCGCACTTCATTCTGGTTGAATTGGATGGCGTCGTCGATGAAATAGGTGACAGCCTGCAGGGCTTCATCGACGCGCATTCCGCGCACATCGATTTCGCGCTTGAATTGCAGCTGGCGTTCGCGCAGGCGGTCGGTGGTTGCAGAGTTCACAAACGAAGCGGCACCGGCACCCGACTGAGGTTTTGCCAAAGTGCGTTTCAAGCGGTTGAGTTTGACGGTGGTTTTCAGCATGCCGAACGCAACCACGGCATCCTTTCCATTTATCTCAAGGATTTTGCCGGGTGTGCCCTGGCCGTCGAGTTTCACATTATCGCCAACGGCCAGATTTTCGGGCTGAGGCTTTTGCGAGGTTGACGTGCCGGACTTTTTCTTAGCTTTTGGAGCTTTGCGCAGCAAGCGGTTTTCATCGGCCGTTTCGGCTGCAAGGAGAGCTTTTTTCTCTTCGGCCATTCGTCGGCGTGCCTCAAGAGTTTTCTCGCGCTCGGCCTGTGACTCGCGGATTTCACGAATGGTGCGTTCGATGGCGGCGTTGCTTCCCTCCAGAATTTTTCGAGCTTCCTCTTTGGCCTCAGCCAGAATTTCGCGCCGTTTTCCGCGGAGGGTTTCGGCATCTTCTTCGTAGCGTTCGAGCACCTGCTCGATTTTCTTCTCTTTCTGGCGGATGGCCATGCGCTTGTTTTCCCAATAGCGGCGGTCGCGAGCAATGTCGAGCAGGTATTTGTCGAGGTTGACATAGTCGCTGCCCACAATTTCGGAGGCTTCGTCGATGATGGAGGCCGGAAGCCCTGTTTTGCGGGCGATTTCGATTGCAAACGAGCTGCCGGGGGTGCCTATCGACAGGCGGAAGAGCGGGCGCATTTGCTGACGGTCGTAGAGCATGCAGCCGTTAATGAGGCCTTCGGTGTCGTCGGCGAACTGCTTGAGGTTCTGGTAGTGGGTGGTTATTACGCCCCACATCAAGCGGTTGTTGAACTCCTTGAGGATTGCCTGCGCGATGGCTCCGCCAATCTGCGGTTCGGTGCCGCCTCCGAATTCGTCGATGAGGATGAGCGAACTGCGGTTGCCGAAACTGAGAAAATGTTTCATGTTGCGCAGGTGGGAAGAGTAGGTTGAGAGGTCGTTTTCAATCGATTGGTCGTCGCCGATGTCTATGAAAATATCGTTGAAAATGCCGATGTGGGAATTTTCAAACACGGTGGGGAGCATGCCGCATTGGGTCATGTATTGCACTATGCCCACGGTTTTGAGGCACACCGATTTACCGCCGGCGTTGGGGCCGGAAATGATAAGCAAGCGGTTTGTGGAAGAGAGCGTTATGTCGAGTGGCACAATCTCCTTTTCCTGCCGGCGCAGCGACTGCAACAGCACGGGGTGGGTGGCATGATACCATTCGAGTTCCTCCTTGGGGGTGAGGTGGGGGAGAGTGGCGTCGGTTTCGATGGCATACATAGCTTTGGCCATGATGAAGTCGAGCGCGCCGAGAATGGCATAGCTTTGGAGCATTAAGGGGATTGACGAGCGCATCACCCCGGTGATTTCGGCGAGGATGCGCATGATTTCGCGGCGCTCTTCAAGTTCGAGTTCCCTTGCCCGGTTGTTTATTTCAACAATCTCGGCGGGCTCGATGAAGAAGGTTTTGCCGGTGGCCGATTCGTCGTGGACGATGCCGTTGATTTTGCGTTTGTGCATCGGTGCAACAGGGAGCACAAGACGGCCGTCGCGGATTGCGGGGGTGACATCCTTGTCGATGTAGCCGGCTTCGGCAGCCCGTGCCATAACGCGCCGCATGATGGAGTTGACCGACGATGACACACGCGACAGCTCGGAGCGCAGTTCGGCAAGGTAGGGGGAGGCGTTGTCTCGCATGTTGCCGAGAGGGTCGATGATGCGGTCGATTTGCCGGGTGATTTCGGGGAGCGGCACGAGGTCGGCGCAGCGCCCGGCAAGGAGGGGATAGTAGGGGGGTGCGGCGTTGTCGCCGGTATCGCTGTCGGCATCGTCGCCGTGATGCGATGTGAAGTAGGCACTTATGTCGGCGATGGTTTGGAGCGTGCGACGAAGTTTGAGCAGCTCCTCAAGCGAAATCGATGCACCTTCCACGCGGCAGCGTTTCAGTGTGGCTGTCATATCGTGGAGGTTACGAAGGGGGAGAGGGTCGGTTGAGGTTGCAATGGCAGTCATCTCAGCCGTTTCGCGCAGGGAACGGTCGATGTTGCTGAAATCGGTTGAAAATGACATGGCGGCAACCTCTTCACGGCCCATCGAGGAGCCGCAAAGTTCGGCAAGCCGCGCACGCACGGCATCGAAGCCTATTTTTCGTTCAAAAGAATCGGGATAAATCAATGATTTGATAAATTAGGTTAAGCAGCTTGTTGTTGCTTCTTGAAATGACGAGTTGTGAGCAGCTTGCTGCAGTGTTTTATCTACAAAGTTAGTGACAAATCGGATTATTTGAAAATTGCTCAAACAAGAGTTGCGGAAAACTCTTTCCTGAATTGCTGAACGAGGGTGTGGAGCGCAGAGCGGCAGCGCTGAAAAATTGTGCCGTTATTTTTTGCAAGGGGTGCAACCATTTTGCGACGGGGAGTGTTATAGTATCAAAACAAGCAATAATGTTTCACAAAATAACTATTCAATTATGAAGACCTTATCATTAAATTTCTGGGGACAGACCAAATATTGGTGGGTAGTCCTCTTAGTAGGGATTGTATTGGTGCTCGGCGGTTTTGCCTACTGGTTCTGGCCCGCAGCAGGTTTTGCAGTAGCATCGCAGATTTTCGGCTGGCTTCTGATTCTTGCCGGCATTGTTCAGCTTTGCGCATCGGCAGGCGTTAACCGTCCACGTGGCTGGGGATGGTGGCTCGCAGGAGGCGTGATTGATATGTTTGTCGGGTTTATGCTCGTCAGAAGTGTTATCCTGTCAGAAATCGTGTTCCCCTATTTCCTTGCAGTTGTCTTTATCTTCTGGGGCATCGCATCGATAATAGCATCGGTGGGCACCCGAGCCAACCGCTACTGGTGGATGTATCTCATCAACGGCATTCTGCTCCTTATTATCGGCTTCTTCTTCCTTGAAGCAGGTTATCTGCAGAACATGATGATGGTAAGCTTCCTCACCGCTCTGGCATTCATCTATTGGGGCTTCACCGTTGCGATGATGTCCTACGACATGAAGCCTGCAGTAAAGCAGTAACACACTCCGGAGCAGGCGCGTAACATCAGCCGCTCTGACATAAGAACTTATAACCGGTCGCCCCAAAAACTCACATTGAGCTGAAGAGCGACCGGTTTTTGTTTTTTTTAGTGATTCTGATTGAGTAAAAGTGTGGAAAGAATGCTATTTTTGTAGAAATTAGGTTCACAGGCGTTAAACGAACGTGAGCTCAGGCAGTCAAAATACTGAACACCGGAAGTTTGCTTCTTCCGGGAACATGGAATATCAATCTTTCAGAATCAGAAGGAGATTTAGAATTATGAACAGAACATCAATCCTTTACCGCCTTACGGCTCTCTCTCTGGCCGCCCTCATGGGGGTGGTGGCATACGCGCAGGGGTATTATGATGACGATATCTACTACGATGCTTCCAAGGCCAAGAAGGAAACAAAGAAAAATGCCGCTTCATCGCAGCAGGCATCCTCAAATAATGGAGCCGCGCAGCAATATTACTACGACGGCGCGCAGTATGTGCCCTGGACCAATGCGGGTGATTTTCAGGCTGCCGACACCTATCAGGTGACGGGGACCTCGACCCGAGATGTTGACGAATACAACCGACGTACCACAGCATCGGCGCAGCCTGCCCGTGAGGTGTGCGATTCCATCACCCTTGAGGAGTTCGAGACAATGTCGAACACCCGCAACCTGGCCCGTTTCCACGACTCACAGGCGGCCCAGCAGGTTTACGCCGACGACCTCGGCGGTTATGTTGATTACGGATCCGCACAGAACTACGGATACCAGACTCCGTCGACAACGGTGGTGAATATCAATGTGCCCTCCTATCCCTATTACGGCTATCCCTATTACGGCAGCTCGTGGTATTGGAACAGCTGGGGATATAATCCCTACTATTGGGGCTATGATCCCTATTGGGGTCCGTCGTGGTCGTGGGGTTATCCCTCATGGTCGTGGTCGTGGGGATGGGGTGGTCCCGGATGGGGGCCCTCATGGGGCTGGAATGGTCCGCATTACGGTTGGGTGCATCCCCGTCCGAACTACACATCGGCAAGTGCGTTCGCACCTAACATGACGCACAACTCCACAGGCAATTACCGCCCCTCGTCGAATTACCGCGGCGGTTCGGTGGCCGGCAACCGCTCGACGGCAGCGGGGAGCCTCGGCACCCGTCCGTCGGCAACAGGTGGAACCGTTGGGCGCGGCACAACGGGAACAGTGCGTCCCGGCTACCGTGCTCCGACAACCAACCCCACAGGAGTGGTGTCGGGCAGTTCGGGCGCTACGCGAGGCCGAACGGTCAGCTCCGGGTCAGCAACCGTGCCTAACCGTACATCAACCAACAGCTCAACGAATTATAATACCAACCGTCAGCCATCCACCAACAGCAATTATAACTACAACAACTCCTCCGTAACCCGCGGTCGCTCATCGTCTTCTTCGGGCAGCTTTAGCAGCGGGTCATCACGCGGAGGTTTCTCGGGTGGCGGCGCATCGCGCAGCGGCGGCGGTGCCTCGGGTGGCGGCCACAGAGGGCGATGATTGCCACAGAGGGCGCTGATTGCCACAGAGTTTCTTAAACAATTTTCTCTGTTGATAAAAAGAAATTACCAATGAATAAATTAAAACTTACATTGGCAGCAGGAGCTTTCATTCCTGTGGCCATGATGGCTCAGAGTTCGGTTGATGCGGCGATGCTGTCGCAAACCGAGCTGCGAGGCACCGCACGCTTCATGTCGATGGCGGGTGCGTTTACGGCACTTGGCGGTGACTTGTCGACACTTAACCAGAACCCTGCCGGCATTGGCGTTTACCGCGGCAGCGATGTGGGTCTGACACTCGATTTGAACATGTTATCGTCAAAATCGGGGGCTGAAGCCGGGTCGCAATCAATGAGCCGCACCCATTTCGATGTGAACAACTTCGGATATGTGGGCACGTTCAATGTGAACGACAATATTATGCAGACATTCTCGTGGGGCGTTTCCTACGGAAGGCAGAAATCGTTTGAGCGTCGTTTCCGCGGTGGAGGAGTGCCTTTGCAGACTTCGCTGTCGAACTATATCGCTCTTTGCACCGATGGCACAACTCCCGGAAATATGTCGTTTAACTCTGACACGGGTTATAACCCCTATTTCGATTCCGACATACCGTGGTTGAGTATTCTGGCCTACAGCGGCGGTATAATCAATCCGGTGGTTGAGACCATTAATGATGCCAACGGTTTGCCCCAACCGGTGCTTACCGACATTTACAACGGATTGTTTCAGCATGCTGTGCCGGGAGCAAACGGCGGTATCGCTATCCCGTCGACCACCGGTACGGCCGATTTTCTCGTTCAGGAACGTGGCTATGTTGATGAGTACACCATTAACTTCGGTGGCAATCTTGCCAATACGGTCTATTGGGGGCTCGGTATCGGCATTTCCGATTTGAACTTTGAGCAGAGCGCCGTTTATGCCGAGGCGCTTCAGGGTGCCAATGTTCCTGCCGGCGAGCCTATCGACGGTATCACCGAAGGTGACTGTGATTTTGAGCTTTCAAACTGGAAAAAAACAACCGGCACCGGCGTGAACCTCAAATTCGGTTTGATTTTCAAACCTATAAATGAATTCCGCATCGGTTTGGCCGTTCACACCCCCACGTGGTATTCGCTCAACACTCAGTATAGCGCAAATCTCAGTTTCGGAGCCGACAACGGATTCCAGGCTTCCGATTACACCGAGGTAGCCAATTATAACTGGAACCTGCGCACACCGTGGCGCCTGATGGTCGGTGCCGCCGGAGTTATCGGCGGTCGCGGCATAATTAGCGTTGATTATGAGTATCAGGCTTATAACGACATGAAAACCTCCGACAGCTATGGAGATTTCGATAACTATAACACCTTCATCAAGGAGGATTACAAGGCTTCGAACACGTTGCGAATCGGTGGCGAATTCCGTGTTACCCCTCAGTTCAGCCTCCGTGCGGGCTACGCCTACACTTCGGCTGTGGCCAAGGACGGGTTCAAGGACGGCACTGTTGAGGTTGTGACTGCGGGATGTAATCCGGCATTCAGCGTGAACAATGATGTGAACTACATCACTGCCGGTCTGGGCTACCGCACCGGAGGATTCTATGCCGACCTTGCTTATATCCACCGGAGCGCGACCTCCACTTATAACTGTTTCACTTCGTTCACCGACTACGACGGATATTGGTCGAACGGCGCATCGGCAAAAATCACCGACAAGTCAAACCAGCTGGTGCTCACCGTGGGATATAAATTCTAACTACGCTAATCGTTGTTGCGAAATAGCGCAACAAACGTTAAAACTACACATCCGGAGCGAACCGCGAGGGCGCTCCGGATGTTTCGTATATAGATTTTGTAAAAATTCAACAATTAAAAATTTCACCATTATGAAATACACTCAACCACAGCTTCCTTATGCCAACGACGCGCTTGAACCGGCAATCAGTGCGCGCACAGTCGAGTTTCACTACGGCAAACATGAGAAAGCCTATATTGATAATCTCAACAACCTGATTGAAGGCACCGAATTTGAGGATTTACCCCTCGAAGAGGTAATCCGCGATGCCAAAGGGGCTTTGTTCAACAACGCCTCACAGGCATGGAACCACATATTCTACTTCTTCTCATTCTCGCCCGATGGCGGTGGTGAACCCGATGGAGAACTCCGCAAGGCTATCGACCGCGATTTCGGCTCGTTTGAAAATTTCAAGCGTGAATTTGTGGATGCAGGTGTGAAACTCTTCGGTTCAGGATGGGTTTGGCTTTCGCGCGATAATGACGGAAAGCTTTTTATCACACAGGAATCCAATGCCGGTTCCCCTTTGACCAAAGGCCTGACACCTATCCTCACATTCGATGTGTGGGAACACGCTTATTATCTCGATTATCAGAATCGCAGAAAAGATGCCCTCGAAAAGCTTTGGGATATTATCGACTGGCCTATCGTTGAAGGGCGTTATTAATCGGTTAAATTTATCCCCTGCGTCAACATTGAAAGAGGAATGAATTCTTCTTGTCAGGCAGTTGGTGCAATTGGGTAAGTTTAACAGACACAATATACTACCACATAATTACAAGAGCACTTAATTGTAAGCATAATGTGATGAATGGAGAGAGAGGCGCGCGTGAGCGTCCCTCTCTTTCTTCGTGTAATATGTTGGTTTGGAAGGGAATCGGTGAGGAATTCTTTGGTGGAAACGGGTGGAGATTAGAGGGAGGTGATTCCGTTTGGGGAAAGCAAGCCGCCATGTATGGCGGCTCTACGTGAGTGTGGAGCTGGCATACATGGCGGGAGGAGCGGGGAGAGAGTTCTTAGAATTTCTGCACGAGCTTGCCGACGGGGGCGGCGGGGAGCTTGATGGTCAGCAGGCGTTTGTTGGCGTCGTATTCGGTGTTTTCAGCGTTTACGGGATTTTTCGGGGCATCGACGTTGTGGATTTTAAGTGTCCAGGCGCGGGTGGTGGGGAGGCCGGTTTGGTCACCGATGCGCGGGTCGATGGTGAGGGTGCGGTTCTCATCGTCGTAGCGCATGAGGGTAACGGCGAATGATGTTTCATAATCGGCATTGTCGCCGCGATCTTCATAGAGCATACCTTCGCCCGAGGCTCCGGCAACGATATTAACAACCATCTCTTCCGGTTTATCCATCACGCTCTTTACGCCATCGGGATTGTTGGGTATCACAGCTCCGGCACGATAGAAGTAGGGTATCTCACTGAGGGTGTAGTCGATGGTTGCCACTGTGGGGCCGGTTATCATGCGGTTGTGAGCCACGTCCCACCATTGGCCTTTGGGGAACCATATCTTCTTGCTTGAAATTTTGCCGTCGCCGGATGCCTCGGTGACAGGTGCCACCATGATGTCGTCGCCGTAGAAGTACTGTCCTTCGTATGTGTAGGCCTCTTCGTCGTCGGGAAATTCATAGTACATCGGGCGGCAGATGGCCAGGCCGTTTTCGTAGGTTTTGCGGGCCATTGTGTAGATGTAGGGGAAGAGGCGATAGCGCAGTTTCACGGCTTCAAGCATTGTGGGGAAATTCTCGTAAGTCCACATGCGGCGCTCGATGCGCGGGTCTTTTGTGGCATGAGTGCGGAAGATAGGAGTAAACACACCGAACTGAATCCAGCGAAGCACCAGTTCGGGGTCGTTGGCAAATTCGAGGTAGATGTCGTCGCCGATGGCATGGCCGCCGAGGTCGTGTCCCCAGTAGGCATATCCAACGTTGGCCGCTGTGGAGGTGAACCAGGGCTGGAATGCGAGAGTGGGGTAATTGATAAACGTATCTCCCGAGAAGCCAATCTGATAGCGGTGACTTCCCAATCCGCCCCAGCGGTGGAAAATTATCGGGCGGCGGTCGGGGCGGCTGTGCTTCATCTCGTTGAAGAAAACGTGGTTGCACCAGAAAGTCTCACCCAATGCCTCGGTGTAGGGACTGGTGAGATATTGCTGCCAGTCGAGCCACCAGAAGTCAACCCCCTCTTTCTCATGGTCGCGAATTACATGCTTGAAAAAGCTCTTGGTGAAGTCGGGGTAATCAAGACTCCAGTTCATGTTGTCGCTATCCTGATTGTATTTAGTGCCGAAGTCGGCCTCCATCGCAGCGAAATATTGCGGTGACTCCACGCGGTTGATTCCTGTGGAGGGGTGGAGATTAAGAGCCACATGGAAATTGCGGCGGTGCATGTCGGAGAGGAGTTTTTCAGGGTCGGGGATGAGGTTTGTGTTCCAGCTCCAGCCGGTCCAACTGCCGCGGTCTTTCGAGCCGCAAGCCTCCTCGCCGTTCCAGTGCCAGTCCATGTCGATAATCATAACATTGGCCGGAATGTCGTTTTGTTCAAGCGCAGCCATGATGTTGCGGAAATCGTCGGAGGAGTAAGCGTCATATTTGCTGTACCAATATCCGAATGCGAATGCCGGCGGCAGAGGAATCTTGCCCGCGATGCGGGTGAAATCGCGCACAGCCTTTTTGTAATCTTTGCCATAGCCCATGAAGTAGAGGTCGAGCGCATCGCGGTCGGCACGTTCGGTCCACCAGGGGAATCCGAGCTCTTCGTTCGGTTCCATTGCATAGGAGCGGCTGCCGTCGGGGCGGGTGTTGCTCCAAGAGTCGTTAATCACAGCCCACCCCGACCGCGACACAACACCATCCTCCATCTCGGCACGTTTATTGTCGCCGTTGCTGCAGTCGAGTGTGCGGGTGGTGCCTTTGAGGTTAAGAGGGTCAGTTTTACCGGGATACCACAAGGTGAGGCTGTCGCCGCTCACCGACGGCATGGTGATGCTCATGTTTTCGGCGCTTGCAGGGGTTGTGAGTGGATTGGTGCCCTTGCGGTATTTCAGGTGTAGTTTGTCGGTGTCGAGATAGAGGAATGCGTCGTCCTCCCTCACGTCGTAGCGGGGCACCTGATGGAAGCGTCGGTTCTGAATGGCAAAAGTTGCCTTATCCTCAAACGCCCCTTTGTCGCTATACTCTATGCGTATCATCTCAGGAGTCAGCACCGTCAGGCGCGTGTTGCCGCTGACAACCATAGCCGAGGGGTCGGCTACAGGATTATCTACCGCCATAGCGGTGAGTGCGCACCCGGCCATCATGATTCCGGCAGTGCCGCGCAGCAGCAGTTGCATCTGTTTTTTCACATTCATGTTTTTAAGGTTATATTATTGTTCGATTGCGTTCAATTATGTCCAATTTCTATTTTTTAGCGGATGCTACGGTAATTTTGTGACTACCTGATGTGAGCGTCCGGTCTCCGTCGGCGAGCTTTAATGTGGCGGTGCAGTTGGCGGGAATCTCCACACTCAGTTCCACCTCAGAGCCTTTACGCTCCCAGCGGGATGCTATGCGCCCGTAAAGGCTATTATAGCTTCCGCAGGCATAGTCGAGACCACTCACGAACTGTGGTGCAATCACAATCTGCGGCATTCCGTCGTCGTCATGGCCCACCGAGATTCCGGCAAGATGACGGAAGAAATATTCGCTTACCAAACAGTAGGGCATGTGATCGACAGATGCACATGCGGCCCAATCCTCCCACATACTTGTGGCTCCCTGAGCCACCATGTAGCCCCAACCCGGATATTCGGGCTGTGTGACAACCTTCCATGCCGCCTCGCTGTCGCAGCCGGGGAGCCATTTCATCATGGCGCGTGTGCCGAGAAATCCTGTTCGTGCCTTGTAATCGCCGGCGGCAAGTTCGCTGACAAAGCGGCGCGCAACATCCCCGCGGTGTTCGGGCGGCACTATCCCCTCCATAAGAGCCACCGCGTTAGGGGCAAGGCGGTAGGGGGTGGGGATATGTCCGTAGTAGGCACTCTCGCCAGGGCGGAAAAAACGACTGTTGAAATCGTCGCGCACCCGTTTGCTCCAGTTGTCGTAAAGCATAGTATCGGCCATCTCGCCGGTGAGACGCGCTATGCGCGACATGTGGCGTAGGATGCTGTAGTAGCTTGATGCGCCGTAGGTGTTCACTCCCTCGGGAGGCGCGAGAATCGATGAGCCACGGAGCTCGGGGAGAATAGAATCGGCAGGCGACACCCAATCGCCAAGCACCTCAGCCATCATTTCCGGGCTGTCGGGACGTTCGTGAGTGCGCGCATGTTCGGCAAAAAGCGCCATCGGCTTGTAAAGCTCCTTCAGGAGCCGGCGGTCGCCGTAGAAATCATATAATCCGGCCGGCACATACATCATGGCCGCAGGCCAGCTCACCGACACCCCTTCGTCATATCCTACGCTCGGAGCCACAGTGCAGAGCGCACCTTCGGGCGTTTGGGTGCTGCGCAAATCACGCATCCATTTCCCGTAGAACTGCGCCATGTCGAAATTGAACATGGCGGCCTCAGCGGTGAAATATCCGTCGGCGGTCCAGCCCTGTTTTTCGCGGTGGGGGCAGTCGGTGGGAATGCCCATGAAATTGTTCAGCATGGTGCGCACGGCAATCTCCTGAAGTTGGTTTACGGTGCTGTCGGAGCAGACAAATTCACCTGCCTGACGGAGATCGGAATGCACAGGCACCCCCTCGGCAGCAATAACATGGACCCCCTCGTCGGCCGTGATTCTAACGTATTGGAATCCCTTGTAGGAGAAGCGGCATTCAAATTCCTCATCACCTGTTCCCGACAGGATGTAGCCGTTATGCTGTCGCACCTCGCTTGTTGCATCGTGGAATGCACCCCAATGCCTGTCGGGAACGGCAGCACTCATTTTCAATCGGGCAGGGTGAAGATTGGCTACAAGTTCTGAATCGGATGGAAGTTCGCAATACTCAACCAGCACTCTTGCACCACGGGGTCCTCTGACTTTCACTTTAGCCCATCCGGCAATGTTTTGGCCTATATCAAACAGTGTGATTCCACCTTTGCGGTCGATTCTGCGCGCAGGCTTCACAGGTGCATGCTTCCTTACGGGGGGAAGCATCTGGGCATGCAGAGTTTCCATAGGCCATTCTACCGTGGCGGCATCACTCCATGACTTGTCATTGAAGCCCGGCATATCCCAACCCGGTTGCTCGGCGCGCGCATCATACACCTCGCCCAATCGGGTGTCGTCGAACACGGTAGGCCCTTCGGCCACGCGCCATGTATTATCGGTGACTACACACTCCACGCTGCCGTTATCTTTCACCATTCTCAGCATCGCTATGAGTTTCGGCTGCGACACCCAGCGTGTTTTCCACAATCCCCAGGCATCGTTGCAGATTGGATTGAGCTGTCCGCGTCCCAATGTAACCCCGATAGCATTGCGTCCACCTTTATTGAGCAGGGAGGTTACATCGTAGGCACTGTAAAGCGCTGTTTCATCAAACACAGTCCATGCGGGATTGAGCACATCCTCTCCGATGCGGTTGCCGTTGAGCATCGCTTCGAAATATCCGAGTCCGCAAATATATAGCATAGCCTCTTTCACATCTTTGCCTGCATCGAACTCGCGGCGAAGCATGGGGGCGGCATCATAAGCGGTGCCTACCGAATCGAGTATCTGCCAGAGATTCAATCCGGCATAGCTTCTTATCGGCCCGCTCTGTGAAAATCCCGGCAACTCGCGCGCTTTCTGCTCATCCCAACGGCGCTTCCACGCGTCATCGCTTCTGAGAGCAATCCATCGGGCACCGTTCCAGTCGCCGGGGGTGGCTGTCCCCATACGCCACATAGCAGGTTCACTCCATTCTCCGGTGTTTCCACGCTCATCGGTGAGGCGCACACGCCAATAGCGCTTTTCGAAACTATTTCCGGTTATTTCGGCCGGGCATTCCACATTGGCGCTTCTGCGCGATTGCACCGACCCCGAACGCCACACATCGGCTTCTCCGCGCAGAAGTTTTTCGCGCGAAGTGCCCACTTCAATCTCATATCCGCTCTGCATGGCACCGGCTCTCCCTCCGTCATCCACTACCCAGCCAAGCCTCACTCCGGAGGCCGTATCTGAAAGTTCGAGACACATCGGGTCCGACATATATTCGCAGCGTAGATCCACCCCCCGCATTCCCCAGGCGGGCAGAGTGCAAGCTATCCCCATTGCCAACCCCAATATCATGGTTTTCATTTTCCTCAAATTTTGGTTTAAGTGACTGTTTAAAATTATTTTTATCATGGCTACTCTGTAGTTTTATGCTGCTGCTTTTTCGCCCTTTTATCCCTCTTCATCGGTCACTTAGCTCGCTAAGCTCCCTCTTCATCAAGATAAAATGCCCGAAAAATCAGCTACCATAAAACTAAAATAATTTTGAACAGCCACTTATCAATGCAAATATAGCGATTTACGGGTTACTTGGAAAATTTACCGCGCGGCAAAAAACAGCGCATTTCCCGCAGCGAATAAACTTGCGTGGTTATCCGGCGGGAAATGCGGTTGCAGGTTGGGGTGGAGGAGTTGTCAGGATTGCTGAGTGGAGGTGTCGGTGTCGGTCGATTGCGGGCCAATGACGGCACGTGTGATGTAGACGGTAAAGACGGGGATGAGCATCATCCCCTCGGCCGACAGAATCACTTCCATCACATTTCCCGTTGTGGTGACGGGGTCGATGTAGCATCCGGCTGTCGACATCGACATGGCCGCCCACCAGAGGGCGGTCCAAAGGGTGTCGACCTGCGGGTTGATGTAGTGCTCACCCTCATAGAACATCAGTCCGGCAAAGAACACCGATGCACAGAGCCAGATAAGGTAAACATAAAAAGTGCTCATAACCCGCGAGGAGGTGAGCGCCCCGGTAATCATGGCGAACACAAAAGCCGCCCTAATCATTGGCACAATGCTGAGGAGGTAAAGAGCCTGAGATGAGGGGTGTATGCCTGCCACTTCAACGATGTTGAGGTAGGGGATGCTGACAAGGATAAAAAACAGATGCCTGACGATGAAATGCCATTTCTTTGGTGCGAAAAGCCACTCTACAATTATGTCGACCTGAAAAAGGATGCACACCCAGAGCTGGAAACGGCGATAGGACGGGTTGGCCAGAAATGCGTTTCCGGCGAGAGTGTCGCGCGTTATCCACGCAATCATTGTGCCCGATGCGATGAGCACGGCCCAATGCAGGGTTGTAAGTAACGCGGTTTCGGCTTTGGTGAGCGGTTGATGACCTATGCAAAGATTCATGATGTGATGACGAATTTTCAGTTGAGCTTTTGGTTTATTAACACTTTCAACGGTTTATTTGTTTTGGTGTGATTGGGGTGCTGTCGCGTTGCAAAATAGCTCGGAAAATGCTATCTTTGCATGCGAAACATGGCTTGTAGTCCCCCCGGGAGGCAGCCTGTGAAGTTCATTTTTTTTCAAAAATCATTCAATATCACACAATCACATTTTTAAGGTATGGCAAAGATTGGTTCGGTAATGACTCCCATTGGCCGTAAGGCTATTCTATTAGGTAGCGGTGAACTCGGAAAAGAGGTAGCCCTTGAGCTTCAGCGCTATGGCGTGGAAGTTGTGGCTTGCGATAAATATGCACAGGCGCCTGCCATGCAGGTTGCTCACCGCAGTCATGTGTTCAGCATGCTTGATGCCGAGGCTTTGCGCAATGTGATTGAGCAGGAGCGTCCCGACCATATTATTCCCGAAGTGGAGGCTATCGCCACTCCCGAACTTCTCAAACTTGAGGAGGAGGGGCATCATGTAACCCCCACAGCCCGCGCTGCATGGCTCACTATGAATCGTGAAGGTATCCGTCGTCTGGCTGCCGAGGAACTTGGCATTCCCACATCGGCCTATCGTTTTGCATCTACTCATGATGAATATCTTGCTGCCGTTGAGGAAATCGGCTTGCCGTGTGTGGTGAAGCCGGTGATGAGCTCATCGGGTCACGGACAGTCGACCGTAAAGACAGCAGAAGATATCGAGGCCGCATGGAAAGAGGCTCAGGAGGGTGGTCGCGCCGGTGCAGGCCGTGTGATTGTTGAGGGTTTTGTTGATTTCGATTATGAAATCACACTTCTCACCGTGCGTTCGTGCTCGGGCACTACATTTTGCGAGCCCATCGGCCACATTCAGGTGAACGGTGACTACCGCCAGTCGTGGCAGCCGCAGCCCATGCACCGCAAGGCTCTGAAACAGGCTCAAGAAATTGCGAAAAAGGTTACCGATGCGCTCGGCGGCTACGGAATTTTCGGTGTGGAGCTCTTTGTTAAAGATGACCACGTTATTTTCAGCGAAGTTTCACCGCGTCCCCACGACACCGGTATGGTGACTATGATTTCGCAGGAGCTCAGTGAATTTGCTCTGCATGCGCGCGCTCTTCTGGGTCTGCCTGTTCCCGAAATCCGTTTCCTCGGCTGCTCCGCCTCGCGTGCAGTTGTTGTTGAAGGTGACACCGATAAGGTTGAATTCGACAACCTGGAGGCTGTGCTCCGCGAACCGGGCGTACAAATCCGCATCTTCGGTAAACCCGAGGTGAAAGGACATCGCCGCATGGCGGTTATTCTCGCCACCGACGAAACAGTTGCAGCCGCCCGTGCGAAAGCCGAGCGCGCCTACAATGCCCTCAAAGTAATCGTTCATCCCCGCTCTTAAGAGAGAGGGTGTGTCATAACGGCTCGTCTGGGTCGTCGCTTGCGGGATTCGGTCTCGGTCACGTGAACTATTCTGACAGCGCTCTCGCCATACGGATAAAATTTGGAGGTGTGTCATTTTTGAAGTGACACACCTCCTTCGTGTTTCAGGTTAGATTTGTTTGATGTGGTTGATTCCCGGTGCGGATTTCAGGGTTGCTTATCAGTGCTGTTGCAGGGGGATTGATAATGTTGTAAGCAGGCGTGTGTATTCCTTTTGGATTGAAAGATAGTCGAGCCTTGCTTCCAGAAAATAGTTTACTTCCTGAAGGTAGGTGAGCAGCGAGAGTTCGCCCCCTTCATAGGCCTTGCGCAGGAGAGCCATGTTGTTGGTGCCCTCAACGGCAGATGCGTAGGCTTTCAGTTGGCTGCCAAGTGCGACAGCTCCGGTGTAGTCGGCATACAGTTTTGCAGTCAGCTCGCTTGAGAGGGCGATGGCATCGAACTCAGCTGCGAGAGCCTCGTTTTGCGATGCGCTGATTGAATGTTTGCGCGACCAAACAGGGAGTGTCATGCCGATTGACAGTCCGTTGAAGTGTGTTCCATCCTCGTAGGCATGGTTGTAGCCGATGTTGAACGAGGGGAGACGTTCCGATTTTGAGAGCGCGATGTTTTTCCGTGCCACCTCCTTGCTGAGGCCAATGCCTCGCCATTGCGGAGATTGATGCAACGCATTCTCGTAGTCGGCAAAAGAAAGCAGTGAAAATGAGGGGAAATCAAGGTCGGACGGTATCTCAACGGCCTCGCCACCGCAGAGGGTGGAAAGTTCGGCCAAGAGTGTGCGCAGATTGTTTTGTGCGGTTTCGAGACGAGTTGCCGAGCGCAAAGTCTCGATTTTGATTTTGTTGACATCAAGAATCGTAGTCTCGCCGTTGTTCCAGGCTTTCATTATTTTTTCCTGCAACAGCGTCATTGATTCGTTTATCTCGGCGAGGATGGCAACTTCTTTGTTTGCTGCGATAATGTCGGTGACGGTTGAAGCCGCTGAGGTGAGTGTGACGAGTCGTGAGGCTTCGTTTTGCGTTTCCATCGCAGTTGACATTGCCGAAATCAGAACCGAACGTGCACCGTAGGAGCCGGGCCAGTTGATTTCCTGACTGATTCCGGCACTCCATCGGTTTTCGCCACCATTGCCGTTCCACAGGTGTTCAAATTCAATTTCGGGATTTGACGGAACATTGGCGGCTCTTTCCGACTCAATTTGAGCTTGCAGGCGCGCTTTGTCGGCGGCCAACGCAGGGGAACGGTCAGCTATTAGGTTTATAAGAGCGTCGAATGTTGATGCTTGCGCCGCAGCGTTGATTGTTGCGGTGCCGGCAATAACAAGAGGAAGGATATGTTTGCGAAGATTCATTTATTTTTGTTTTTTGAGACGGCGCAGGGTAATGTAGCGGTAGAGCACGGGCACCACAAAGGCGTTGAGAGTTGTTGAGGAGATGAGGCCGCCAAGAATCACCACCGCCAGCGGACTTTGAATTTCGTTGCCGGGCACAGAACTGCGCAGTGCCAACGGAATGAGAGCGAGTGCCGATGTGAGAGCTGTCATGATGATAGGTGTGAGGCGGTCGACTGAGCCGATGGAGATGCGTTCGGCCAGAGGCACACCCTCGCGGTCGAGTTGATTGTAGCGCGAGATGAGCAGCATGCCGTTGCGGGTGGCGATGCCGAGCAGGGATATGAATCCTATGACAGCCGGAATGTTGAGCTCGCCTCCCGTAATCACGAGAATCAGCACCCCTCCAATCATGGCCAGCGGCATATTAATTAGAATAACGAGCGACTGGGCAATGTTCTTGAAGTCGGCATAAAGCAGCATGAAAATGATGAGGAGAGCCAGCAGCGACATCAGGGCAAGAGTGTTGGTGGCTTCGGCCTCGCTTTCAAACTGGCCGCCGAACGATAGATAGTAGCCTTCGGGGAGGGTGATTTCATCGTCGATGCGCTTTTGAATGTCGGTCACGGCACCGCGAAGGTCGCGACCGTCGACATTGGCCGAAATCACAAGCCGGCGGTTCACATTCTCGCGGTTGATTGTGTTGGGACCGGTTGTGGAAACAACATCAGCAACATAGCTCAAGGGGATTTTTCCCATGTTGGAGTCAATCATGAGCATGGAAATCAAATCGATGCTGTTGCGCGAGTTTTCCTCGAATTTCACAGTTATGTCGTAGGGGAGACCACTGTCGTAGACCTGCGAGACGGATTTCCCCGCCAGTGCCACATCAATGAATTCGGTGAAATCCTTCATTGTGATGCCGTAGCGCGCGAGCATGTCGCGGCGCGGCACAATGTTAATCTGCGGGCGTTCAATCTGCTGCTCGATGTTCACGTCGGTAACACCTTGCACTCCGCTCATTATGCTTTTGATTTGCTGGCCTGTGGCAAAGAGGCGGTTAAGGTCGCTGCCGAAAAGTTTCACTGCAATCTGAGCCTCCGTGCCCGAAAGCATTGCGTCCATGCGGTGAGAAATGGGTTGGCCAATCTCAATGTTCACACCCGGGAGCTCGTTGAGCTTGCCGCGCAGTTCGCGCACCATCTCGTTCCGCGAGCGGTTGGAGAGGTGATAGGGGGCCTCGATTTCCGACACATTCACTCCGAGCGAGTGTTCGTCGAGTTCGGCACGGCCTGTTTTGCGGGCCACGGTCAGCACTTCGGGGGTTGATAAGATTATCTCCTCGGCCATGCGGCCAACGCGGTCGCTCTCCTCAAGTGAGATGCCGGGGAGGGTGGAGACGTTGATTGTCATGGAGCCTTCGTTGAATGGGGGGAGGAAGCTGCGACCCAATGTGAAGAACAAGCCTGCTGCCAGGGCAAACAGGGCGGCGGTTACGATAATCACACCTTTGGCATGTTGCATGCAGTAGCTTAGGGCGGTTCGATAGGCTGTTTTCAGGTGACGTGTCACCCACGGTTCGCGGTCGAGCGCACCCATCGCCTTGTCGCTTCCCAACAGGAAGCTGCACAGCACCGGGGTGAGCGTGAGTGCCACAACGGTAGATGCGGCCAAAGCCACAATGAACGAGATGCCGAGGGGGATAAGCATGCGCCCTTCCATGCCCGAGAGGAAGAAGAGCGGCAGAAAACTTGCCACGATGATGAGGGAGGAGTTGAAAATGGGGGTGCGCACCTCTTTCGATGCTTCATAAACCACCTGCACAACAGGCCGACGTGACACTTCGGGGAGGGCGCGGTTCTGGCGCAGCCTTTTGTAGACATTTTCCACGTCGACAATAGCATCATCGACAAGCGAACCGATTGCGATTGCAATGCCGCCGAGAGTCATGGTGTTCACGCTCACGTTCATAAGTCGGAGAATTATGACCGTGATAATGATTGACATGGGGAGCGCCACAAGCGAAATCAAGGTTGTGCGCAGGTTCATGAGGAAGAAGAACAGCACAATGATTACCATGAGGGCACCTTCGAGCAACGATTCCTGAAGGTTGCTCACCGAATTAGCGATGAATTCGCTCTGCCTAAAAATGTCGGTCGATACCACAACATCGGCGGGCAATGTTTTTTTCAGCACGTCGAGCTCATTGTCGAGCCGTTGGGTGAGTCCGATTGTACCCACAGCCGGTTGCTTGGTGATGGTGAGCAACACGGCGGGAACAGTTTTAACCGATGCCACGCCGAGTCGGGGTTCTTTGGCGGCCTCCCGAACGTTGGCAATGTCGGCCACAGTTACAATTCCCGTTGCATCCGACCTCACAACAAGTTTCTCAATATCGGCAACGTTGGCGGTGTTGACACTGCCTTTTATAATATACTCGTTGCCATATTCGTAGAGCGTTCCACCGGTAGCGTTTTCGTTAAGCGATTCGGTGGCGGCGAGCACCTCGGAGAGACTGACGTTGAAGAAACGCATCCGTTCGGGCGAGAGCTGAATCTGATATTCGCTGACGTCGCCACCGATTACCGACACCTGCGACACGCCGCCAACCGACAGCAGCCGGGGGCGCAATTCGCGGTCGGCTATCGAGCGCAACCGGCTCATCGACGTGGCGTTTCCGCCGGCTTGTGAAATTGAGTCGGCTTTGGTCTGGTCGGTTGTCAGGCCGATAATCATGATTTCGCCGAGAATTGACGATTGCGGACCGAGCGCCGGCGACTTTACCCCCGGGGGGAGCGATTCGGCAACAGGGGCAATCTTTTCCGATACAATCTGGCGCGCTACATAAACATCGGTATCCCAGTCGAACTCCACCCAAACCACCGAAAAACCAGTGGCTGAGGATGAGCGCACGCGGCGCACACCCGTGGCTCCGTTCACGGCGGTTTCAATGGGGAAAGTCACGAGTTTTTCAACCTCTTCGGGTGCGAGGCCCGGGGCTTCGGTCATAACAACCACGGTGGGCGCATTGAGGTCGGGGAAGATGTCGATTTCCGATTTGACAAGCGCAATGCATCCTCCCACGAGAATAAGTCCCGAAAGAATGAGGATGACGATGCGGTTATAAAGTGAGAAATGAATTATTCGGTTGAGCACGGCAACGGGTGTTTTTTTACTGTTTTTGACGGGTTGCTTCGTTTTGGCGGAGTGGAGAAGAGATAAGAGATTGAGGCATCAATGATTGTGGGAATGACCTTCGGGCACCACACCCGAGCTTTCGGCCAGCCTGACAAACGTTGTGCCTTTGGTGACGATTTTGTCGCCCGGATTAACGCCTGACAGGATTTCCCTGCGGTCGCCCGAAGTAGCGCCCAACGTAACTGGGCGTTTGGTGTAGCATTCGTCATCGAGCTGCACATACACGAAATAGGTTCCCTGCTGTTCGCTAAGTGCCGCTTCGGGCACGGAAAGCACATTGTCGCGCTTGTTGCCGGTGAGGAACACCTCGCAGTAGGAGCCTGCCGAGAGAGTTCCGTCGTTTTTAAGCGTGAAATAAACAGGGATGTAGCCCGATGTTGCAACGGTTGCTGCCGCGCCCGAGCTGCGGTGTCCGTTGAAGCGGGCGATGTCGAACACTTCGGGCGAATAGGAGGTGCGGAAACGTGCCCCCGACACCGACGGCAGGAATGCGGCGTTGCGCTGCGGGAGATTTGCTTTGAGTGTAAGTTCGGATGAGCCGGCGATGATTGCTATCGGGGTGCCTGCATCGACAAATTGGCCTTCCGATACGAGTAGCTGTGTTATTTGGCCCGATGTGGGTGCAGTTGCCACGGTGCCGGAGCCACCGGCGGTGGAGCCTGCTGCGGCTTTAGCCGCATCGTAGGCCTGACGGGCGGCGTTGTAGTCGCGGGTGGAAACAATGCCGTCGGCATGGAGCGGGGTGATGCGGTCGAGTTCGCGTTTTGCCGCTTCAAGAGCAACGCGGGCACTTTCGTTGGCATCTCCACCGGCCATTCCGCGGCCCGAAACGGTTGCGATTGCAGAGCCTTGATTCACAAACGTGCCCGGGGCAGCCGTGCTTTTTAAGGACACGATGCCGGCTGAACGTGCAGTCACGGTTGACCGACTCGCCGGAGAGGATGTGAGTTCACCTCCCACCGAAATTACCTCATGGAAATCGGCCGGAGCCAATGGTGTGGATTCAATGCCGAGTTTTGCAGCTTTTGCAGGTTCAATCACAATTTCTCCGTCGGTTGGAGTTGCAGCGGTTTGTGGTTCTTCGGCATGCTCATGTTCCGGCTGATGCTGATGTTCCGACTCGTGAGAGTGTCCGGCATGGGAGTGGTCGTGATTATGTGCGAGTTCGTTTGATTCTTTGTGGCATGCCGAGAATAAAAATCCCGATGCCGCAGCCGCACACACAATTGCTATTATGGAATTTAGTTTCATCAATTTCATCAATTGTGAGGGTGAAAGTGGTGTAAGGAGTGGTAAACGTGTTTTAAGTGTCTCAAATAAATGAGTTAATATATTCAGTGGCTACCATCGTCAATGTTTATTTCGGAGTTTTTTGCGCGTCTTTCGCCAAGTTTCATCGGTCACAACGCCCGCGTTGCTCCCTCTTCAACTTGCGAAATCCATCGCAAAATCCATCCGAAATAAACATTAACTCATTTATTCGCGCCACTTAGCAGTGACAAAATTACTTATTATGTGGATCTTTTTGCTTATATTTGCTAAGCTAAAATTTGCATAATTCGGCAGCTGAAATTCCGATGCGTCATTACGGGAGCTTATCGGGATTTGCATGCGCAGAGATAAAAATAATTGGAACAGACGTTTATGATTATAGTTACAATATTAGGTGCAGTTGTGGCCGGGCTGCTTCTGCTGGTGATTGTGATGCAAAAGCGTGTGGCTTCGTCTTTGCAACTGAAAGGGAGCCTTGAGGCAGCCGAAACGGCATTGCGCGGAAAAGATGAACTGTTGGCTCAGAAAGATGAATTGCTGCGACAGAAAGATAATGTGATAGCGCAGCGCGACGAGTTGCTGAAGCGTGCCGACACTGAGGCCTCGCGCTTGGGGGATGAATTGCGCAAGCTTCAGACCCTTCTCGACGGTTGCCGCGAAGAACTTTCACAAGCCCGTTCGCAGGGGGCTGCGCTGAAGGTTGAGGTGTCGACTCTGCGTGAGCGTGCCGAGGCTGTTCAAGCCGAGCGTGAGAAAAACGAAAAGGCTGCGGCCGAGCATTTCAGAAATGTGGCCAACGAAATTTTCGAGCAGCACACCCGCAGTTTCAAGGAAAATTCGGAGAACCGCCTGCAGGAGATTCTGCAGCCGCTTAAAAACAATATCGAGGATTTCCGCAAAGCGGTTAACACAGCATATTCCGAAGAGGCAAAGGAACGTTATTCGCTTCAGAATGAAATCAGGAATCTGATGGAGCTTAACCGCACCATTGGGAAAGAGGCGCAGGACCTCACCCGCGCCCTCAAAGGTGATTCGAAGGTGCAGGGTGACTGGGGGGAAATGATTCTTGAGCGGTTGCTTGAGATGTCGGGGTTACAGAAGGGGTATCATTTTGAAACACAGGTGACCGTAAATGCCGACGGGTCGAAAATAACCGGTGAGGATGGTCGCGCCCTGCGCCCCGATGTTGTGGTGAATTATCCCGACGGGCGGTGTGTTGTGATTGACTCGAAGGTGTCGCTAAGCGCCTATATAGATTATGTGAACGCCGAGTCGAACCGCGATGCGGCCGATGAGGCTGCACGCCGGCATTTGCTGTCGGTGCGCCGCCATGTGGCCGAGCTCGCCGAGAAAAAATATCAGGACCTCGTGGGCGACAAGCGTCTCGACTTCGTGATGATGTTCATTCCCAACGAGGGTGCCTATTTTGCCATGATGAGGATGGAGCCGGGAATATGGGAGGAAGCCTACAAGAAGCGTGTGCTCCTTACTTCTCCCACCCATCTGATCTCAGTGCTGAAAATGCTTGAGCAACTTTGGCGACAGGATGCGATAAACAAGAATGTGCAGGAAATTGCACGTTTGAGCGGCACAATGCTCGACAAGTTCGTGAACTTCATGGGCGACATGGATAACATCGAGAAACACCTCGATGCCGCTCATGCTGCTTATTCCCAGGCACGTAAACGTTTGGGCGAGGGTAACGGCAATGTGATGGTCACTGCCCGCAAGATTGTGGCTCTCGGGGCAAAGACCACAAAAGCCGCCGAAATTCGCCGCATCGCACCCGATGAGATTGCAGAGGAGGGGGTGTCATAACGGCTCGTCCGCGTCGTAGCTTGCGGGCTTCGGCCTTGGTCACGTACTTCAGTACGCTCCCGGCGACCTCACCCACAAGCTCCTACCATCCAAACCATTCTGACAGCACCCACCCTGCTTAGACTCAAAAGGCGGTGTGTCATGAATTTTGACACACCGCCTTACTCACCTTAAACAAAAATTTTTACCGCTGATTTGTGCGATTGCAGGAAAGACGGTTGCGAGATTATTCGGCTGTTGACGGGAACTGTGTCAGCTCGGCGGGGAGCACCGGCATGGCACCCTGTTGAGTGCATACGAACGCCGAAGTTTCAACAGCGCGCCTGTGAGCCTCCTCAACCGGCAGTCCTTTGAGGATGCTTGCGATGAAGGCGGCGGTGAACGAGTCGCCGGCGCCAACGGTGTCGGCCACTTCAACAACCGGGGTGGGCTGGAAAGATACATTGCCCGGAGTGAACACATAGCTGCCGTTGATGCCGCATGTGAGAATGAGCATTTTCAAATTATACTTTCCTAAAAGAATCCAGCATTTATCCTGAAGGTCGATGCCGGGATAACCGAACATGCGGCTTACGGTTACCAATTCCTCATCGTTAATTTTCAGGATGTTGCAGCGTTTCATCGAATTGCAAAGAATCTCCTTGTTGTAGAATCCCTGACGGAGGTTTACGTCGAACACAACAAGGCGGTTGCTGTCTTGCGGCATTGCATCGAGGAAACGGTTGATAGTGGTGCGCGACACTACGCTGCGCTGGGCGAGCGAGCCGAAGCACACGGCGGTGGTGATTTGCGCGAGGTTTTCAAGGCGTGCCGTGTAGGGGATGTTATCCCATGCAACGTTCTCCTTGATTTCATATTGCGGAATGCCGGCCTGGTCGATTTCAACCTGCACGGTGCCGGTGGGGTAGGGAACAGTCTCGATGAGATGCTTGAGCTGCTTTCCGTCGAAATTCTCAATGATTTCAGCTCCAAGGCGGTCATCGCCAATTGCGCTCACCACGCAGCTCGGTAAGCCGAATTGCGAAACGTGGTAGGCGAAGTTGGCGGGTGCGCCACCTATTTTTTTCCCTTCGGGAAGAACGTCCCAAAGAGCTTCGCCCATTCCCACAACTACATTGTCGTTCATGATAAGTGATTCAAAAAAGTAGGGTTAATATTTCTTTGTCTGTTTTATCAGTTTTATCTGATTTTAAAAGTGTAGTAGAGAAGATAAACAACTCCCACCGTCATAACGGCAACCGAGCCGATTTGGCCGATTGCATCGGCAGCAAATCCCATCGCCAGAGGGAACACAGTTCCGCCGAAAAGGCCCATAATCATCAGACCTGAAACTTCATTCTTTTCGCCGGGTGCCGAAGTGATGGCTTGAGAGAACACTACCGAGAACACGTTGGAGTTTCCGAATCCAATCATTGCTATGCTGGCGTAGATTGCGGTGAGCGATGTGGCCGAGAACAGAATCACCATAGCAGCAAGCATCATAGCCACGCTTATGCCGAAGAACGATTTGGGCGACATCACGCGCAGAAGGAATGCTCCGGTGAAGCATCCGGCAGTGCGGAAAATAAAGTAGATTCCGGTTGCGAAACCTGCGTCTTCGAGAGCCATTCCCAGGCGTTCCATCAGGATTTTTGGTGCGGTGGTGTTGGTGCCGACGTCAATACCCACGTGGCACATGATGCCGATGAAACAGAGCAGGATAAACGGTTTGCCCAGAAGTTTCACACATTCCTTGATGCCCGAGGCCTTGTCGGGACGTTCCTCTTCAATGGGGGTGGCACCGAGAACGGCTATCGACAGGATGCTGACAACAGCGAAGATTACGAACAGGAAGCGCCAGCCGAGGCCGAAGGTTGGGAACAGAGTGGTTGCGCCCCACGCACACAGAATGGGAGCGAGGAAAGATGCGATTGCCTTAACGAACTGGCCGAAAGTGAGGGTAGAGGCTAATTTGTCGTTGCTTATCAGGTTGCTCACAAGCGGGTTGAGCGAGGTCTGCATCAGCGCATTTCCGATTCCAAGCAGTGAAAATGAGGTGAGCATGAAGGGGTAGCTGTCGCCGAAGATAGGGATGAACAGCGACATGGCGGTGATGGCCAGCGAGATTAAAACCGTGCGTTTCCGGCCGATGCGGTTCATCAGCATTCCTGTGGGGACGGAAAAAATCAGGAACCAGAAGAAAACAAGAGAGGGGAAAAGATTGGCTTGCGAGTCGGTCAGGCCGAGGTCTTTCTGCACATAGTTGGATGCAGTGCCCACGAGGTCGACAAAACCCATTGCAAAGAAGCAAAGCATCACCGGCACCAATTGAAGTGTGGTGCTTTTGCGGGTAGCTGAAATTGAAGATGTTGTTTCCATGAGAGATTTATCAGGCTAATTAGTTTTTTATTGAACCGGGGTGAGTGAATAGAAAGTTTGGTTCTCTATGCGCGCGTTGCCTCCGTTGGCGGCAACGGTCAGGGTGGTGTAGGGGGTGGTTGGGAACACAAGGTTGGTCATTGCGAATTTTCCGTCGTTTCCAAACACTTCAATGCTCGATTTGTCGATGAAGATGCGCAACGAGAGTTTTCCGCCATTGTTGAATGCGGGTGCTGTTGTGACAGCCGGGAAATCCTGACTGAAATCGGTCAATCCGCTTTCACGACGGTCGAAAGAGAATGTAGCAGCGGCGGGGTTGTAGGTCATGACCGTTTTGTTTCCTGCGGCATTAGAGAGTGTGAGTGTCACATCAGAAGCCTTTCGCGGGTCGATAGTGAGAAGAAGCTCGCAGATGCCGCCGTTTTCGGTAGGGAGAGGGAACGATTTCCCGGATTTTCCGGCAGTGTAGGATTTCTTCTTAAGGGTAGTGCGGCCGCGCAAAGCCACGAGTTCGGGCGAGGGGGATGAGGAGGCATATATTTGGCCGTCGTCACCTTTGAACAGTCCCACCTCGCGAGGAAGAGTGTTGGCGCTGCGGAACTGCGATGTCGGCACTTCGGCAGCATATTGCCAGTTGCTCATCCAACCAATCACAGTGCGGCGTGAATCGGGAGCATCGCTCCAGCTCACTGTGGCGTAGTTGTCTTTGCCATAATCCATCCATTTGGTAACTACATTTCCGTCGGCATCGGTGTCGGGGGTGAAAGTTGTGCCGTCGAAATCGCCGATGAAATATTGTGTTCCGCTTCCACCGAACGGACCGCCGGGATTAATGTTGCATATAAGCATCCACTTTTCCATGTCGGAACCTTCAACGGGGAGTTTGAACAGGTCGGGGCATTCCCACACTCCATCCTGGGCGCCGAGCCCTTTGCCGAATGCGCTCTTCAGGGTCCAGTTTCTGAGGTCGGGGGAGGAGAAAATCAGCATTTCATGGTCGAGAGCGTGAGCCAGCAGCAGGTTCCATTCGTTGGTTTCCTTATTCAGGAACATATTGGGGTCACGGGCCTCGCTCTCAAGAGTTATCACGGGGTTGCCCGGATAGATTTCAAACGTATTGCCGTTATCGGAGCTGTGGGCAAGGCTTTGAATCTGACTTGTGGCAGCCGAGGTGTAGAGCGCCACAATTGCATTTTCGCCGAAACCGGCGCTGTTGGCCGGGTCGAGAACACAGCTTCCGCTGAACACGGTGCCGAGACCGTTGGGCTCGATTGCCGCCTGATGATGGTTCCAATGGATAAGGTCGGAGGAGCTGGAGTGTCCCCAGGTCATGTTCTGCCATTTCGAGCCGTAGGGATTCCATTGATAGTAGAGGTGCCACAGCCCATCTTTGTAGACCATTCCGTTGGGGTCGTTCATCCATCCGTAGAGGGGGGTGTGATGAAAGGAGGGGCGGTAGGTTTCGCGGTTTGTGGTGTCGAACGTGTCGGATGTGGTGATGTTTTTCCAGAAAGCATCCTCACGAGCCTCGCGCACCGACGAACGGTTCTGCGATGTGATGATATTGAGAATCACATCATGGCCCTTGTAGGGGGTAAGGTCGAAAGGCACGTTGTAGTCGACTCTGGTTTTGGCCAGTCTCACATATATAGTGCGGTCAAGTTTCCCGTCGACCAACACATTGACTGCGGCATCCTCATTGCTTTCCTGAACCGGCAGAATCAGAAAGCGGTTGTCGGGTTTTATTCTGACCAAGGTGTTGTTGGTGCCGAGGTGCTCTACGGTCACATTTCCGGTGGAGTCGTTTGCCGCGGCAGCCGTTGCACCGGCGGCCAGCAGAAGCGCAAACATCGGTAGTTTTTTCATGTTATTTTCAGGTTATAGTTTTTTTCGGGGTTATTCGCATTTGCTGTTGCAAAGCTAATATAATAAGCCGGAGTGCGTTATTAATAATCGGGCTTTCGATGTGAAAAATGTTGCATTGCGACGATTTTGAAATCCGGTGCACAGAAAATAATGTTTTTTCTTTTTATCTTTACGCTGTGAATCACGCGGGTAGGCTGCCCCATCAAGAAATCACACAGAGAAATTATTCGATTCGAGCAGATGCCTGACTGATAGAAAGCCGATAAAATCCTGTACCATGATAAGGAAAGCACTTGCATTTATTATTTGTGTAGCATTGATGTTCTTGCCCACCGGATGTCGGGAAAAGAAAATATGGCGCATCGGAGTGTCGCAATGCAGCAGCGATGACTGGCGTTCAAAAATGAACGATGAAATCAACCGCGAGATTATGTTGCATGAGGATGCCACGGTGGAAATTCGTTCGGCCAACGATGACAATGCGCGTCAGATTGAGGATATACGTTACTTTGCCGATAATGGCTTTGACATAATATTGGTAGCGCCTAATGAGGCCGAGGCATTGACTCCGGTAATCAAAGAGGTGTGGGAGAGCGGTGTGCCTGTGGTTGTTTTCGACCGCGATATAGTCGGAGACACCTACACCGCTCGTATCGGCGTAGACAACTGCGACATGGGGCGCTCGGCTGGGGCCTATGCGCGCAATTTGCTCAATGGCGCTGAAGTGAAAGCTATCGAAATCAGGGGGAGAGACGGTTCCACCCCCGCTGCGGAGCGTCACCGCGGATTCGTGGAAGAGCTTGCTTCGGCCCCGGGCATGACCCTCGTGGCTTCGGCGGTTGGAAACTGGAATGAAAATGATGCGAAGGCTCCGGTTGATTCGATGTTGAAAGCGCATCCCGAGGCAAATCTTATTTACGCCCACAATGACCGCATGGCCATAGGGGCGGCTGCAGTGACCCGCAACCGCGGGCGCGATGATATCAGGATAATAGGTATTGACGCAGCTCCCAACATCGGTATTAAAGCTGTGGCCGACAGCATTATAGATGCCACATTCCTCTATCCCACAGAGGGGCACAGGCTTGTGCGCACAGCTTTGGCAATTTTGAAAGGGGAACCATTTGAGAAAGAGGAGAAACTGCCGCTTACGTCGGCCGTTGACCTTTCCAACGCCAACATTCTGCTGCTTCAGAATGAGGCGCTTGCCGAGGAGACCCGTAAAATGAGTATGCTTAAATCGCAGGTTGATCTTTATTGGGAACGGCATTCGGCGCAGACTGTTCTGTTTTATGCCGCGGTTGCCATCGTGCTGTTGCTTTGCGGAGTTGTGTTTCTTCTTTTGCGCGCGTTCTGGCAGCATAAGCGCTACCGGCAACGGTTGCTCGAGCAGAACAGTTTGCTTGAGGCAGAACGCGACAAACAACAGCAACTTAACCGACAGCTTGAGGAAGCCACCCAATCGAAGCTACTGTTTTTCACCAACGTGTCGCACGATTTGCGCACACCGCTCACTTTGATAGCAGAGCCGGTTGAGCAGTTAGCCGGAGCTACCAACCTCTCCCCTCAGCAGCAGTCGCTCATGACGATAGCCTCACGCAACGTGAAGATTCTAAAACGGTTGATAAATGAGATTCTCGATTTTAGAAAATATGAGAACGGAAAGATGGAGCTTGCGCTTGTGGAGGCTGATTTCGGAAAGCTCGTGAAAGAATGGGGCTCTTCTTTCACCGAACTTGCGCGCAAGCGCCGCATAAGGTTCAATATCAACGTTGACGAATCGGTTGGAAATGAGTTGATTGATGTTGAGAAAATTGAGCGCGTGTTTTTCAACCTTGTGAGCAACGCTTTCAAGCATACTCCCGATAACGGCGCGATAACAGTTTCGGTGACCGCGACCGACGGTCTGGTTAAGCTGTCGGTGGCTGACAACGGCGAGGGTATCTCCCCCGATGAGATAAAGCACATTTTCGACCGCTTCTACCAGGTTGACAAGGTTCACCCCAAAGGTTCAGGCATCGGGCTTTCGCTGGCGAAAGCTTTTGTTGAACTTCATGGAGGATCAATTTCGGTTGACAGCGCCAAAGGTAACGGAGCAGTTTTCACGGTTGAAATTCCCCGTCGCAACCCCGACAATCTGCAATCGGCCGGTGAGGGGCATGAGGATTTTATGGCACCGGAGTGTGAAGGAATGGTGGCTGAACTTGAATCTTCGGAAAACATGCCCCATGAACTGCATCCTGACAAGCCCGTGGTGCTTGTGATTGACGATAATCCCGACATTCGCGCGCTGCTGAGTGAAATGCTTTCGGGTGAGTATAATGTGATAACCGCTCCCGATGGCCGGGAGGGGGTGAAATCGGCTGCACGCTATGTGCCCGACCTTATCATCTGTGATGTGATGATGCCTGAGATGGATGGTGTGGAATGTTGCTCGATTTTAAAACGGGAACTTGTAACGTCGCACATCCCGGTGCTCATGCTCACTGCGTGCGGCCTGGATGAGCAGCGCGCCCGTGGATTCGACAGCGGTGCCGACGGTTACATGTCGAAGCCGTTCAATATGGAGGTGCTGAAGTCGTGGAGCCGCAGTCTGATAGCCAACCGCAAGCGCATAAAAGAGGTGCTTGGTGCTCCTGGTGTCAAGGCGCAGGGTGCTGTTGCCGGGGCGGACTCCGAGAAACCGAAAGCTCCGGCGGTAAAGGCTCCGGGCGACATCGACAGCGAATTTTATGCACGTTTTGTTGAGATTGTGAACTCACAACTGGGCAATTCGGAGATGGGCGTTGACGATTTGGCTGCCAAAATGGGGCTCGGACGTTCGCAATTCTACCGCAAGATAAAAGCACTCACCAACTTCTCGCCGGTTGAGTTGATTCGCGACATGCGTCTGCAGCGTGCCCGCACACTACTCACCACCACTGAAAAGTCGGTTAGCGAAATCGGATATGAAACAGGATTCTCCACACCTGCCTATTTCACAAAATGTTTCCGCGACGCATTCGGCGAAACGCCCACAGAGTTCCGTGCAAAACTCGGCATCGGTTGAGCTTCCGGTGTGGCTCCTACCGCCGGCACGCGCCCTTTGAAATGGTCGTTATTAAAAATCGGGATTTAGCTGTTGAAATTGTTGCATGGCGCATTTTTTGATATGCCATGCACCCGCAATGATAGGGCTACAGGAGCGACGTATGATAACTTTGCGTCAGAAATCTAATTCCAACCCAATCTATTAAAACATGAAAACAACAATTTTGGCCGTTTCGCTTTCTCTGATGTCGGCCATTGTAGTGCAGGCTGCAGAGGTGCAGGTGAATGGCACCGTTCTGTCGAAAGCCGACGGAGAGCCGTTGATTGGCGCAACCGTAGTTCCTGTTGCTAACCCCAATGCAGGTGTCGCCACCGACTTCGACGGAAAATTCACACTTTCGGTGGAGGAGGGCTCGAAGCTCACTGTTTCCTACATCGGTTATAATCCGATGACTGTGGTGGCACAGCCCGAAATGAACATTGAACTTGATGAAAACAGCACCGCACTCGACGAGGTGGTTGTTGTTGGCTATTCAACCGAGAAGAAAGCCGACCTGACCGGCTCAGTGTCGGTTGTGAAAATGAAGGATGTAGCCGACATGCCCACCGGTAACGTTGTGCAGGCTTTGCAAGGGCGAGTGGCCGGTATGAACGTGAGCACCGACGGCACACCCGGAGGTTTGTCGACCTCTACTTCCATCCGTGGCCGCTCTTCGTTTGAAGGGGGAGCCAACAGCCCGCTTTATGTTATTGACGGGGTGATGACACGCGAGAACCCCGGCACAATCCTCAACCCCAACGATGTTGAATCAATCCAGGTGTTGAAAGATGCGGCTTCGGCTTCAATTTATGGTGCGCAGGCAGCCAACGGTGTTATCATCATCACCACCAAGCGAGCCAAAAAAGGTGAGACTCATGTTACCTTCGATGCCACACTCACCCTTCAGAAATACAACAAAGGGCTCGACCTTCTCGATGCCAATGAATGGGGGCAGGTTTATTGGGCGGCACATAAAAACTCATTTGGTGTGACCCCCTCATCGGAACTTTACGGCAACGGGGATGTGCCCGTGTTGCAGAGCTACCGCAACCTCAACGGCGAGATGGTTTCGCCGCAACTTACCGACTGGCAGGATGAAATTCACCGCACTGCGCTGATGCAAACTTACACAATCGGACTGGCCAAAGGAGCCGAGAACGGCGGTTCATCGCTCTCACTCAGCTGGCTCAGCCACGACGGTATCATTAAAGGCACTGATTTCAAAAAGGTGAATTCGCGTTTCAGCTCCGACTACGGATTTCTCAACAACCGCCTGCGGGCCGGTGGCAATGTGACTGTGAACTGGTGGAAACAGCATCTGGCTCCCGGTGGAATCGAGGAGAATGCAATCCGCATGCATCCGGCTCGCACAGTCTACGATGATTCAGGGGAATATAACGAACAGACAGGCTTGGGTCTCAACGACACCCCCAATGTGATGCGCCTGATTGAAAACGAGCAGAACAACAAGCATGAATATTGGCGAGTGTTCGGCAATGCCTATCTCTCGGTTGAGCCGGTGAAGAACCTAATCGTTAAAACCAACTTTGGTATCAACTACTATGATGAGAACAACAAGGAATTCACTCCCAAATATCTGCGCGACCAAACCAACCTGCTGAAGCAGTCGAACACAAAGAATGTTGACTGGGTGTGGACAAACACGGCTCAATACAACATCGATTTCGGCAAAAATTCCATCATGGCACTCGTTGGTCTCGAATCGAAAAAATATCATTGGGAAACGCTTTGGGCACAAGGCAAAGGGCTTGATGTTGAGTTTGACGATTATCTCTATCTCGACAATGTCACAACCGACAAGTCAATCGGTTCGGGCGCTTCAAATTACTCGATGTTCTCGGTGTTCGGCAAGTTCAACTATTCGTTCGACAACCGTTATCTGCTGTCGCTGACAATCCGCCGCGACGCATCCTCGCGCCTGTCGCACGATAACAACGCCGATTGGTTCCCCTCGGTGTCGGCGGGTTGGCGCATCTCGCAGGAGAAATTCATGGAGAATACACGAGGATGGCTCTCCGACCTTAAAATCCGTGCCGCCTATGGTGTGAACGGCAATGATATCATTGATAACGATGCGTTTTATTCAAAATATTATGTGAGCCTCAACAAGGCATCCTATAATATTTCAGGCGATAACAAAACGCTTGCCTCAGGCGCGCACCGTGCCCGCTCAACCAACCCCGACCTCCGTTGGGAAAAAACCTATCAGACCAACGTGGGTCTCGACGCCTCATTCTTTAACGGGCAACTCAATTTCACATTCGACTATTTCTACAAGCGCACCAAAGATATGCTCATCCAGAAGCCTTATATCGCTACAATCGGCGAAGGGGGTTATTGCTGGTATAACGGTGGCGAAATGGTCAACAAGGGTGTTGAGTTCACCGTCAACTGGCGTCAGCACGTCAACAAGGATTTCAGCTATGAAGTCGGGTTCAATGCAACAGTGAGCAAGAATACCGTAACCAACCTCGTGGACGACATCATGTATAACTACGGCGGTGGCAACGTCAACCACTCGCTCGTAGGGCAGCCTTTCGGGTCGTGGATGGGATTCAAAACCGACGGCGTGTTCCATTCGCAGGCTGAAGTTGACGAATATAAGCGCCAATATGATGTGAAATGGGGCAACCCTGCCGTGGGCCGTATCAAGTATGTTGACGAGAACGGCGACGGAGTGATTGACTATAACGACCGCACATGGCTTGGGAGCGACCTCCCGAAGGCTCAGTTTGGCTTGAACCTGTCGGCATTCTACAAAGGGTTTGACTTGAGTTTGTTCTTCACCTCGATTATCCGCGATGCCTACAACAATTCAAAATGGTACACCGACCTGTTCCAGCTGTGGGGAGGCAACCATGGAAAATCGCTTCTTGATGCTGCCAATGCCTGGACAGAGTTTGAAACCACCGGTTACTATGATTGCGAAACGCCGGCTCCCGTGGTTGAAAACCCCAATGCCGAGAACGAGTGCTCGCAATTCTATATCGAAAACGGTTCATTCCTGCGCCTCAAGAGCCTTACACTCGGTTACACTCTGCCACGGAGTGTGATGGATAAGCTCAAACTGCAGAGTGCCCGAGTTTATTTCCAGACACAGAATGTGTTTACCATCACCAACTACACCGGTGCCGACCCCGAAGGACTGGGCTATCCCTACGCAATTCCGCGTCAGTTCACTTTCGGCCTGCAGTTCGGCTTCTGATTTCCCAACCTTAATCCACAAAACCGTAAAAAACGATATTAGAAATGAATCTCAACAATATATTTTTAGCGACCCTTTGCTCGGCAGCCCTTGTGGGATGCAGCGATGATTTTCTCGAAAATGCCCCTCAAGGGGTGATTTCCTCATCGCAGGAGGGTGACCCCGTGTTTGCCGACCTCATGGTGAATGCAGCTTACGCCACTTTCGGCGCCAGATACACCGACTCTGATGCACCGCAGACTCTGCCGGTGACCAACTGGAGCTACGGAGAGGTGCGCGCCGATAATGCCTACAAGGGTGGGGGTGGCCTCACCGACGTGGGTGAGGTGCACGACATGGAAACCATGAAAGTGCAAACCAACAACGGCAACATCGACGGCAAATGGTTTCAGCTCTACAATGCCGTTTCCCGCTGCCATGCCGCCATGCGCGCTGTGCGTGCCTGCGATCCGGCCGATTATCCCGATGCCGAGCTGCGCATTGCCGAGCTGCACGTGATCCGTGCGCATTGGTATTTTGAGCTTGTGAGAATGTTCAATAAGATTCCCTACATGGATGAGAACCTTCCCGAGAATGAATATGTCAACGTGCCCAACGACCTTTATTCGCGCGACGAGCATCTTGCCCGCATTGCCGATGAATTGCTCGATGCGGCAAAGGTGCTCCCCGATGTTCCCGAGCAGGTGGGGCGCATGAGCGCACGCATAGCCCGTGCATACGCGGCGAAAGTTAAGCTCTATCAGGCTTACGAGCAGGATGCGGTTACCCATGCTGTGGTCAACATCAACAAAAAGCTGTTGCAGGAAGTGGTGGAGCTCATCGACGGTCTCAACGGATATGATTTGTTGCCCGATTTCCAGGACCTCGACCTTGTTGCCAATGAAAACGGTTGTGAATCGGTGTTTGCATTCCAATATTCAATCAACGACGGGTCAATCGACGGTGGCCGAATCAACTGGAGCAATCTGCTCAACTCGCCCGGCGGCGACAGCCCCTATCACGGTGACGGATTTTTCCTCCCGTCGCAGGACCTCATCAACGCCTATCAGACCGATGCCAACGGCCTGCCCGAATTCAACTATCAGTCGCTGCCCGATTACGGTGTGATTAAGTTTGATGAGAATGACCACACCCGTTGGTGGTTGGAGAACACCTCTCACAATGTTGACCCCCGCTTGGATTTCGTGACCGGCCGCCCCTCAATCACCTATAAAACCTACACCGCTTCGCCGTGTCTGTTATGGTCGCGTGAGCCCGATGTCTACGGCTACAACTGCGCAAAGCGTTTCTGGGTTTCGCCCGAATCGCCCGACATGCGTCCCGGATGGCCGTGGGGAGCTTCCGCTCTCAACTGGCAGGTTATCCGCTGGGCCGACCTTCTCCTCTACAAAGCCGAGGCTTTGATTGAGATTGGCACGGATATTCCCGGGGCTATGAAGCTTATAAACAAAGTGCGTGAACGTGCCAAAAACTCCGCCTACGTGAGAGCTTTCGGCGACCCGACGAAATATGCCGCCAATTATAACATCGCGTTATATCCCGAAAATGTATCGCAGGATTATGCCCGCAAAGCGCTCCGCACCGAGATGCGTCTTGAAAAAGCCCTGGAAGGTGAGCGTTTCTTCGACCTCGTGCGCTGGGGCATTGCAAAGGAGGTTATGAACCGTTATTTTGCGGTTGAAAGTGACAACCGTTCCTACTACTCAGGTGCAGTGTTCAACGATGGTGAGGAGTATTTCCCCATCACCACACAGCAATATGAATTCTCATTGCGCCGCTATACTCAGAATCCCGGCTATCCGGCATTCTAACAATCAGTTGTGACAAAAACAGCGGTGTGTCAAGTTGCAAAGATTCTGCAAACTGACACACCGCTGTTTTTGTTGCTATGGTTCCCGGTTTGTTGCTTTGGCGGGGTTACAGGAAGAACAGCACACCCACCGAGAGGGGTTTGAACGACGGGGAGGCATGTCCCTGAAGGACGTCGCACGGTGAGTAGCGCACATAAATGCCACATCCTTTATAGAGGTTTAGGCTGCCGAAAAGGTCGGCGGTTACGCGGCGTGGATGGAAGTCGGTGGCATATTCCTCACAATGGTTTCCGTCGGCGTTTTTATACCATGTTTTCAACGATGCGTGGGTGTTGAAGTTGAGAATGCCGCCAAGTGTCACCGACAGGGTGGTGCGCGGAATTTTAGCCGTGTAGAGCAGGGGGATGCCGAGGCTGAACACCTTTATGCGTGATGACACCTCGGTTGCGCCATCGGGATAGGGGGCGATGCCGATGCCCCCGAGGCCGTTGAGACAGAGGCGGTGGTTGGACGTGGTGATTTTATAGTTGCGCCAGTCGAAGCCGATGCCGAGCGATACGTTCATGTAGTTGTTTATTTTGTAGCGCACGGCAAAGGCGTTAATCCATGAAATTTCAAACGATTTGGCCCATTGTAGCCCAAGTGATGAGGGTTGGCCTGCGGCGTTGACAAGGCCGATGCCGATGCCGCCGGTCACAAACGACCAATCGTGATTTTTCGATTTTCTGACTTTCACGCCGATCACGCCGTCGTTGAATGTGGTTTCATTCCATCGGGCTGTCCATTGTGATGATTTAACCGAGGAGTTTGGCGGGTAGTTCTGGACGAACACAGTTTCTGATTGTTTTTCGGAATTGAGGTCGGTAATGGTAACTTTCAATCCCGAGGCACTTTCGGTGATTACAGCCGACGAGGGGTTGTTGATAACCATCACGGTGTCGGGTTGCGCGCTGTCGGCAGCTGTAGCCGCGCAGGCGCATGAGGCAATTATAAGTGAGGTGAGAATCTGTTTCATAGTTGTGTGAGCTGTTTAGAAAGCGATTGAAACACCCATCGACCATGATTTGAACGAAGGGCCGAATTGAGAGCGCATCACGGGAACGGGATTGTATTTGGCATAGAATCCGATTGCATCGCGGAACCCGATAATGCCGATTATTTCGGGGGTGAGTAGCCGTTGTTGCAGCCCTTTGAAGGTCTCGCTGTATCTCACGTCAGCTGTTTCAAAGCTTGTGGATGCTTTTGAGTAGGTGTTGAAGTTGAGGAGCACGCCGGCTGCAAACGTAAAACTCTTGTAGATGGGTTGGCTCACCATCAACGGCACGTGAAACGACCATACGTCAAATTTTGATTTTATGTTGGAAGCATCGGTTATTGCAGGCACAATTGTGAGGCAATCGCCATCTTTCCCGAAATACAACCCGTCGGCTGTGTGCCACCGTTTCATGCCGAAACCCAGTCCGACCCTGAACAGCGGGCCGCGGCGCCACGGTTGGAATTCTACGGCAATCACTTCGGCAATGCCTATTTCGAAACTGTTCTTAATGCCGCTTTTGCCGTCGTAGGCGAAATTACGCCCCCAGTAGAGATTTCGCATAGCGGTGATGGTGCGTTTCGCTTTCCATCGGCCTGAGGTGGTTTTGCTCTTTTTGCGGTTGATGTTGAACGGCAGCGATATGAGCGAATTTTCCGAGATGGTTTCAACTGTTGAAGAGTCGCGTTCCTCAACGGTCACCTCATAGCGATATTTGTTCCATGAAGCTTTGTCGGTGCCGATGAAAGCCTCGATGACCGTTCCGGTTTCGGTGCGGATAATGTTGATGGCGTCGGCTTTGTCGATTACTTTAACCGTGTCGGTTGGCATATCTGGAGCTGATGCCTGCGCCCTGAGTGAGGGAAGCGCCGCAGCAACCGTAAGCAGCACAACGGGCAGAATGTTTGTGGGCAGTTTCATTGTTATTGCTTTTTAATCATTTTCTTAATTGATGCTTCGCCAGCTTTCCCCTGCATGTAGATGATAGTGGTTTTGGTGCCTCCGGCAAGGGTGGCGTTGAGATAGAAGATGTAGCGGTTCTCTTTGCCGGCGGGTGGCATGGTGTAGAAGCCGAAGTAGAGGCGGCCGTCGCGCAGGGATACTTCGCGCGATTCGGCGGAGGTGCCGTCGTGCATCACGGCGCGTTCCATTTTTTCGGCAAGGGCAGCGTCGCCGCTAACCGACAAACTTTTGTAGATTGACAGGTTGTGGGGCTTGAGCTGTTTTCCCGACACTTCAACCGAGGCGATTTCGGCTGAGGGGTTGGTGGAGGTGGCATTGTCGAGCAAAGGCATGATGGCGAGTTTTTGCTGGGCAATGGCCGATAGGGAGGTAATCAATATCAATGTCAGCATTGTTAAAAATCGGTTCATGACAATTGGCTTATGTGTGGTTGTGATATGCGGTAGTTATTGTTGTGTGGCGGAGGCTACTGTCAGTCGATATCTTCAAATGCGATTGCTATGTCGCTGAAGTCGTCGGAAATTTCATTCTGCAATGAAGCTGAAGCTGCCTCCATTTCGCTGAGGTCGGAGAACATCATGTTCATTACTGCATCGCGGTCGGAAATCTCGCGTCCGTTGAGGTAGGCAACACACTCACCGCGTGGTGCGCGGTTTATGTGAATGATGCCCGTAACGAGGATTGCAATAATTGCCACGGCCGCAGCGCTTTGCCACCACACCGGAGGGGCAAGCCGTCGTGTTTTACGAGGCGGCCGGGATGACGTGGCCGACTGCGGTGCACTGATGACTGCAGTAACGCCCATCACGGCTTTTGCCTCATCGATGAGAGGGTCGGTTCCGACCGGAGCAGAATGAGAGGCAAGCGCTTTGCGCAGCTCCCTTTCCTCGGCGATGGAAGTTTCAGCCTCGAAGTAGCGTTCTATAAGTAGGTGTAATTCTTTATCGGTCATGGCTGTTGGTTGTTGTAGAGAGTTCGGATGGTTTTGCGTGAGCGTGCCACAATCAGTCGGGCATTAGCCGGGGTTATGTCGAACCGCAGGGCTATTTCTTCAAATTCCCATTCATCGCGGTCGCGGAGAAGCAGAATCTGTCGGTCGCGCGCCGACAGGTTTGCCTCGATGAGCATGTTCACGCGCTGCAGGGTTTCGGCCCTTGAATCATCGGCTGAGGCGTCGGGAACATCGGTCAGTTCGGGTGTGGAGGAGATTGAATCGGTGGGATGCACCTGTTTGCGTCGCAAGCGGTCGATGCTCAGATTTCGCACGGTTGTGGTGGCCAATCCCGAGGCATGCCCCTCGCTCTCGATTGTTTCGCGCAAGCTCCACAGTTTGAAAAATGCGTCCTGCAACACATCGCGCGCATCCTCATCGTCGGCGAGGACTCCGCGCGCTTTTTGAAAAAGGCGCGGGCGCAGTCGCTGAAATGTGAGTGTGAGCAGGTCGGTTTTCATTTCTCTGGAAGCCGGGTTAATTCCTTAAATTGGTTTTATGATGAAAGGCGGTTGAGGACCGCTTTCGGTAATATGACGCAAGGTTAGTGATTTTGCAACACACGCTCATTATTTTTTTTGAAAAAATTGATTTACGGTTTGCTTTTTTTGAACCTGAGTGTTGACAGCCGAGGCGCTGCTCTCAAAAAGTTTTGAAAAAATAGGGGAGAGGTATTGCAGTTTCAGAAAATTGTTGTACCTTTGCAGCGTCAAACCGATAGGGCGGTTGTAAGAGCATCTGCTTGCGGGTTGATTTAAATGGTGAGATTAGCTCAGTTGGTTAGAGCGTCGGATTGTGGTTCCGAAGGTCATGGGTTCGAGACCCATATTTCACCCTAAAGGTTGCGCTTGAAGCGCAACCTTTTTTTTATATGTCGTCGGATGGCGGTTCGTGGGGGTGACGGGCCTGAACATCCAGAAATTGGGCCTAATTGTAAAAAAGTAGGATGAAATCGTTGTAAGTCATTGTTACCTAC
>CAJUIT010000023.1 GCA_910586565.1 uncultured Muribaculaceae bacterium
TATCCACGCCGGGGTCACACGCAACAGCGAGTGACCCCGGCTTTTTTTATGCGCCCGCGCGGCGCAGACGAAAAGACAAAAGACGAAAAGCGACAATAGTTCGCATAGCCGCCCATTCGGCGCAGCCCCACGTAGAGCCGCCATATATGGCGGCTCGGAACAGCCATCTGAACAATCGGCTCGGGACAGGCGCTCGCAAACAAGGGTGTTTAAAGTTTGGCTACGATTATCTGCATGCATGTATTCTTAATCCATTGGTGGCATACACGGCGGTTGAGGATAATCTATTTCATTTTGGATCTTATGCGGGTGGGTGAATTGGTTCTTGTCGGGAAACAGTAGAGGAAGATTATGCCCGTTTGCTTCAGGATGTATTGATAAGGCATTTTTACGGTCTATTTCTTCTATTCCCGTATTAAGAAACTTAGTGTAGTATTCTTTATAAATCTTGAGATTTTCAATTGCTCTGAAGGGGAACAGATGCCTTACATTTACAAAGTTGATTTCATTTTTCAATCCGGATTCTCGGTTTATAATGAGGTGTTTAATTCTATCCGGACGTATATTGGAATAATAAACAGAGTTAAAAGCTGATTCAAGTTTGTCTACAATAGTGTTCAATTCCGGATCCCCTTCTGTACAGGGCAGTGATAGGAGTGCAATTTGTCTGTCAATGCTACTGGGATGCTTGGGGGAAAGGAAATCTGAATTATTGGGCACCTCAAGCATAATTTCGTCTTTATCAATGCCGACATTCGATTTGCTGTTTTCTATTACTGCTAATGCAAAGGCTCGGTAATCTTCTTCCGTATTTAGTTTCTCCTTGAGTATGGACAGAATATTTACGTCTAAAACAGGTTTTGTTGAATGTCGGATTAAATCGGCGTGCTGTGTACGCACAAATCCCGCAACTCTTAGCTCAAAAATTTCGGTAATTTCGCTACTTGATAAGTGATGGTATTTTTCAAAATAATCACTTTTATTGAGTATAGCCGCGCGTATTTCACGGGAAATGGAGTCCATCGCCTCCTTATTGAGAGTGATGGAGTTCTCGAAATAGGTTATGTTGCTTTCTTTGGCAATCTCTGTACGATCCCCCTTAATGTCAGTTAAGTTGTTAAAGCAGAATGAGAGAGAGTTTTTTTGCTTCTCAATATCCGATATTGAGTCCTCTATTGTATTTGCAAATGTTTGAATACGAGAAGTGATATTGCCCAAAAGGGCAATAATCGAATTGCAAAGTTTTTTTGCGGCGTTTAAAGCGCTTATTCGAGTTTTGAGGGTGTAAAAATTTTCGGCAACATCTATATAGTTGCGGCAATATTGATTACCGGATATTTTACGTTTGACAATGGAAAATCTATTCCATTTAGCTGTCATTTCCGCAAGTTGTGTTCGTACCTCATCCAAGCGAATCTGTTCATTTCTGAGGGATTCTTCGATATACCTTTCTGTTGAAGTGAGTTTCTCATGCAGAAGGTTAAATGCTACGTTTATGCTCTCAATGGAAATCTCACCTTTTTCCCAAAGATTTAATAACTCTTGCTTTATGTTGTTGCAGATGTATTCCGCCGTATGGCAGGCGTTTGCTTCTTTAGATTGGAAATAGGCGCTTACTCCTTTATTGCGGAAACCTTGCATAAAGTATTGCTCCATTTCTCCGCTTATGTAGTTGATTGAATCAGATGTCGCTGTAACCATTTCACAGAGAATAACGGCAACTTCATGCCATTCTTCTGAAAAGCTTGGGTATGCTTTGTCGTTTGGTAGGATGCTCAGGTTATATGTGAGGTGTTCAATATCGACTTTCCATTTGAACAGGTTCTCATTGCTGAGATACATATCGGGGTTGTCACGTGCAATTTTCTCATTAGCATAGCCTTTATGCTCAATCCAGTTGTTGAATTTGAATTGCATCAATATGTTCTGGCAAATAGTGTAGGCGGAATGTAGAAATACTTTCTGCTCGGGATAAATGATGCGTGTTATGCCGAATGTCGACACCTTTTTTGTCCGTGCCAAAGGAATCTCCCAATTTGTTTCGGGGGAGGTTTCATCAAGTTCGTCACAAAACTCGCACATACATTCGAAATAGAAGTTCCTCAAAAAACTCTGATTATTATAATTATCGTTTTGTTTATAGATATCGTGGATAAGGGAAAACACGAAGTCGCTTATGAGTTTTGGTACATATCGGATATTATTAGATTCTTCCGAACTGTCACATATCACATTGATGGCATCGGCAACTCCATGTTTAATGTTGCTATATATCTTTGACCGGTCGTGTATAGTTATGTCAGAAGGAAGCCATCTGCCTGTTTGAAGTGCGTTTAGTTCTTTGATAGCCGCATAGGCATTCGAATAGGTTTGTGGATGCTGTAAATCAGAAGATTTTGCATTGGGTAGCACGGCATATACAAAAATACGGGCATTCGGAAGTATGTTCCGGGTTTGTACGATTGCATCGATAATTGTTCCTGAACCGGCACTCTCGCCTAATCCGGCAAAAATGTGGACTACGGGGTTTCCGTAAAATGAACAATTCCATACATCCTGCATTTCAAATTGCAGAACGTGCTGAAATTCGACCGAATTTATTGCGAAGAAGATTCTTGCGGCCAAACGGGTCGGGCATGAGTTGTCCCGATAACATCCCACAGCATTTTTAACGGCATCGGCATCGTGCACAAACTCACGCACGCTCGGATAACACTCAACATGTGATAATACTTCTTGTAAATTAAACTTCCCAATATGAAGACATTCATTTGCCGTGAATGACACATCTTGTGACATTAAGCGAAAGCCGGGATAATGATTTTCAGCGTGGCTCATCATCTCGCTGGAGGTGTCAACATAAATAATCGAAATTTGCTGCTGACGGCGTTCTTCATGCGATGGAAATTTTTCAACCATTCGCTTTTTAAATTCGCGCAGGATTAGTCCCCCTGTTCCTCCAAGTCCTATTAGTATGTGCTTTTGGCTCATGTGTCGTATCTGCCGTTAGTATGGTGTGTTTTACTGATGTTAAGTGGCTCGAATTAAAGATGGTAGTCACTGAATATATTACTCATTTATTTGAGACACTTATTCCATAAAGATAAGGTAAATAATTGGTTTCGGCAAATTTATGGAATTTTGAAAAAACTATTGGATAAGTTGGATTGTCGAATAAGGTTGCTCGTGATGGTGAAATTAAAGCGGGCACGGAGTGGCGTACTCTGTGCCCGCTTGTGGGGATGGCATGTGCATGCGGAGGCGCTGCACATGGAGTTGTTGATGCTAAGACATTATGGCTTGACGAGGTTGTGGCCGGTCATTTCGGCGGGCTGGGGGATGCCCATGATGTGGAGGATGGTGGGGGCAACGTCGGCGAGGATGCCGTTGGCCACGGTGGCGTTCTTGTCGGAGGTCACGTAAACACAGGGCACGGGGTTGAGCGAGTGGGCTGTGTTGGGGGTGCCGTCGGCGTTGATGGCGTGGTCGGCGTTGCCGTGGTCAGCGATGATGATGACTTCATAGTCGGCGGCTTTGGCTGCTTCAACGGTGTCTTTCACGCAGTCGTCAACAGCTTTCACGGCCTTCTCAATGGCTTCGTAGATGCCGGTGTGGCCAACCATGTCGCCGTTGGCGAAGTTCACTACGATGAAGTCGTATTTCTCGCTGCGGATTGCCTCAACGAGTTTGTCTTTCACTTCGTAGGCGCTCATTTCGGGCTTGAGGTCGTAGGTGGCAACTTTGGGTGAGGGCACAAGGATGCGGTCCTCGCCGTCGAAAGCCGATTCGCGGCCGCCGTTGAAGAAGAATGTCACGTGGGCATATTTCTCGGTTTCGGCGATGTGAAGCTGGTGTTTGTACTCTTTCGAGAGGTATTCGCCGAGAGTGTTCTGCACGTTTTCCTTAGGGAAAAGGATGTGAACGCCGGTGAATGATGCGTCGTAGGGGGTCATGCAGTAGTACTGCAGGCCGGGGATGGTTGTCATCCCTTCCTCGGGCATGTCGTGCTGAGTGAGCACCACGGTGAGTTCCTTGGCGCGGTCGTTGCGGTAGTTGAAGAAAATCACAACGTCGTCGGGCTTGATTGTGCCGTCGATGGTGGCGTTGTTGATGGGTTTCACGAATTCGTCGGTCACATCCTCGTCGTAGCTTTCCTGCATGGCTTTAACCATGTCGGTGGCCTGTTTGCCTTCACCTTTCACCAGAAGGTCGTAGGCAACTTTCACGCGGTCCCAGCGTTTGTCGCGGTCCATAGCGTAGTAGCGGCCGATAATCGATGCGATTTTGCCGGTTGTTTTCTCGCAGTGTTCGGTGAGCTGTTCGATGAAGCCCTTGCCAGAACGGGGGTCGGTGTCGCGGCCGTCCATGAAGCAGTGGAGGTAAACGTCGTCGAGGCCATATTCCTTGGCGATGTCGCAGAGTGCGAAAATGTGGTCGAACGATGAGTGCACACCGCCGGTTGAGGTCAAGCCCATGAAGTGGATGGCCTTCTTGTTGTTTTTAGCGTAGGAGAAAGCGTTTTTAACTTCGGGGTTCTCGAGGATTGAGCGGTCGGCAATGGCCTTGTTGATTTTAACGAGGTCTTGATACACAACGCGGCCGGCACCGATGTTGAGGTGGCCTACTTCGGAGTTGCCCATCTGGCCGTCGGGGAGGCCAACGTTCTCACCCGAAGCCTGAAGCTCGGAGTGGGGATAGTTGTTGATGAGGTAGTTCCAATATTCGGGGTGTGCCGAATAGATTGCGTCGCTTTTTGTGTGGTTACCGATTCCCCAGCCGTCGAGAATCATCAGTAATGCTTTATGTGCCATTGTTTTGTTTTCTGTTTTGAGTTTTAAGTTTTAAGATTGGGCGGAGTCAATTTTAGTTTTCAGCCTGAAGTTTTTAGTTTTCAGTGTTTCAGATTATGCTCCGCCGTTGATGAGAGTTTTAAAAGCGTTGCCGCCGATTATTTTGTGATGGGGCAAGCTGTGCATTTCTGCTGTATTTCCTTGAAGAAATCGTTGCCCTTATTATCAACAAGAATGAATGCGGGGAAGTTCTCAACCTCGATTTTCCAGATGGCTTCCATGCCGAGTTCGGGGTATTCGAGGAGCTCTACTTTCTTTATCGAGTTTTTGGCGAGGATTGCCGCGGGGCCGCCGATTGAGCCGAGATAGAAGCCGCCGTTGTTTTTGCAAGCGTCGGTCACCTGCTGGCTGCGGTTACCTTTTGCAATCATAATCATTGAACCTCCGGCTTTCTGGAACTGGTCTACGTAGGGATCCATGCGGCCGGCTGTTGTGGGACCGAATGAGCCCGACGCCATTCCTGCGGGTGTTTTGGCGGGACCGGCATAGTAGATGGGGTGGTTCTTGAGATACTCAGGCATGGGTTCACCCTTGTCGAGACGCTCTTTGATTTTGGCGTGAGCGATGTCGCGCCCTACAATGATGGTGCCGGTGAGCGACAGACGTGTTGCCACGGGGAATTTGTCGAGCTCGGCGAGCACTTCGGGCATGGGGCGGTTGAGGTCGATTTTCACTGCATCGCCTTCCCCTGCGTTGCGGAGTTCCTCGGGGATGAGTTCGCCGGGGTTGGCATCGAGTTTCTCAATCCACAGACCCTCTTTGTTGATTTTCGCTTTCACGTTGCGGTCGGCCGAACAGCTCACACCCATGCCGATGGGGCACGATGCGCCGTGGCGGGGGAGACGGATAACGCGGATGTCGTGGGCGAAGTATTTGCCACCGAACTGTGCGCCGAGACCGATTTTCTCCGATGCCTCTTTGAGCTCTTTTTCGAGCTCTACGTCGCGGAATGCGCGACCGAATTCGTTACCTGTTGTGGGGAGGTTGTCGTAATATTTGATGGAAGCTTTCTTGACCGTTTCGAGGTTCTTCTCGGCCGATGTGCCGCCGATTACGAACGCGATGTGGTAGGGGGGGCAGGCCGCGGTGCCGAGAGTTTTCATCTTCTCCACGAGGAAAGGCACAAGAGTTTTGGGATTGATGATGGCCTTTGTTTCCTGGTAGAGATAGGTTTTGTTGGCCGAGCCGCCACCTTTGGCCACAAACACGAAGTGGTATTCGTTACCTTCCTCGGCGTGGATGTCGATTTGAGCGGGGAGGTTGCAGCCCGTGTTCACCTCGTCATACATGTTGAGGGGAGCGTTCTGCGAGTAGCGGAGGTTATCGGTGGTGTAGGTGTCGTAAACGCCCTTTGAAAGCATCTCGGCATCATCGCAGCCGGTGTAGACACATTGGCCTTTCTCGCCGTGCACGATTGCCGTGCCGGTATCCTGGCAGAAGGGGAGCTGCCCTTTGGCTGCCACCTCGGCGTTGCGGAGCATGGTGAGAGCCACATATTTGTCGTTCGACGAAGCTTCGGGGTCGGAGAGGATTTTAGCAACCATGAGGTTGTGCTCGCGGCGAAGCATGAAAGCGTTGTCGTGGGTTGCCTGGCGTGCAAGTACGGTCAAGGCTTCGGGCTCGACAACCAGAAACTCGTGGCCGCCCCAATTCTCGGTGCGCACGTAGTCGGATGTGAGGTGATAGTACTCAGTGGTGTCGGGTCCCAGAGGGAACATTTTCTGATAGTGAAAAGGTTTAGTTGCCATATATTTTTCAGTTTTTTAGTTTTCAGATTTAAAAATCAGGAGAGAGCGCATGGTTGCTTGGCGGCCGACCCGATTTTAGGCAGCCGCGAGCCCAACGCTCTCAACCCGCAAAGATACGAAGAATCTTCGACGAGAAAAATAGCGAAAGGCGGCCAAAGGCCGGTTCGCGTTGGCGCAGCCAATTTTATTGAGTCAAAGATACGAAAAATCCGCGACACGGCCGCCCCCTGAAAATCAGAAAAAACGGTCGGTTTTCGGTGAATTGATTGCAGGAATATTATGGCGCTTGTGAAAACTTGTAGGGACGCACGGTTCGTGCGTCCGCCAATAGGATGATTTTGCAAAGAATACAAGGCATCCACACAGCAGTGCCACCTCGCATTGACGGTTGACAATAGAGTGGAGGAGCCGTGCGTCCCTACAATGTTGGAGGAGGGGAGGGAGCGGTGGTTGTGGCTTATCCTATAGGGCGGGTGCGTGGAATTCACCGCCGGAAATATCGAAGAAGCGGTCGAAGAAATCTTTGAGTTTGGCTGTCACTGTTTTTTTCTTCTCTGCCCTCTTTGCTCCTGCATTGCCGAATAACCCCATCGGAGGAAGGATTTCGGCAATGGATGTGCCGCTTTCCTTCACTGCGCCGTCGCGAAATGATTGGCTCATGAATTCAATCGTTTTCTCGCGTTTGAGATTTTCGGAAGTGATAATCTCCTCAATTTGTTGCTGTTGGCTTTGTTTTACAAACTCTTGCCATTGGTCGTTAACATCGTTTTCGGGCGTGTGAGTATGGATGAATTCCTGAATAAGCTCTTTTTTATTGCGGAGGTCGGGTGATGCCTCTACCGATTTAATAGCCTTGATAATGATTTCGCGGTCGTGATTGCCTTCGCCGTTGAGTTGCCCTACAAGGAAAAGAATGTAATCAATGTTGATTTCAATTGATTTCATTAATTCCATTTCAAACACGAGGTCATCGTTGATGTTGGTTGATTGACTTTTCTTGGGACGGTATTTGTCGTGAAGCTCATTATAGAATCCGCGGTAATCTACAAAATCATCGTCGGAGATGATGTGATTGCCTGCAAACTCATCGAAAGTTACCAGAATGTTAAATGCCCGCAATATGGTTCCGAACAGTTTGATGAATTCCTTTTCTGCGGTTTCTCCGGTAATGGAAGTGCCGAGCGGGAACTTTGACAGCAGTTCAGCTATAAGTTCTTTCCATCCGGGATGATGCTTACCACTCTCATCATCATAGCCTGAGTAGTAATCATCAAATGTTTTAAGCAGAATCAGCCCCGCTGCATTTTTGTTGCCGAATAGCTGCAGGCAATCATTTGTGGCTTTTTCAAGATTACGGAAGCAAACGATGTTGCCGTGGTCTTTGATAGAGTTGAGAATGCGGTTTGTGCGTGAGTAGGCTTGCAGCAAACCGTGATAGCGCAAGTTTTTATCAACCCAAAGAGTGTTGAGAGTCGTTGCGTCGAAGCCTGTGAGGAACATGTTCACCACAATTAGCAGATCGACCTCGCGGTTTTTCATTCTAAGCGATAGGTCTTTGTAGTAGTTCTGGAATTTGTCGGCCGATGTGTCGTAGCTTGTGCCGAACATTGTGTTATAATCGGCGATGCACGTTTCGAGGAAATCGCGGCTTGATTGGTCGAGACCGGCTGTATCTTCGGGCGACTCATCCTCAGTGTCGGCATTAGGCGAATAGCTGAATATTGTTGCGATTTTTAGCCGTTTGTCGGGAGGGAGAAGGGAGTTCTGTTTCTGCAACTCGGTGTAGTAGAGTTTGACAAACGGAATGGAGGCAACGGCAAAGATGGAGTTGAAGCCCGTGAGGCGAGTTTTGGCTTTGATTTCTTTCACATTGTTGCGGTCCTTGGCTTGAGCAACTTCCTCAACATTGGTGAGCTGTGAAAACGTATAGCTTCGCACATCGCGACGGGTTTTTTGAGCAAAATGCTCCATGATGTATTTTGACACGAGCTTGATGCGTTCGGGCGCCATCAAAGCCCGCTCGCGGTCGATATTGCTAACCTGCTCGTCGGCGATTTCATCTTCCTCGCGCATGGTGCGGATGTAATCAACCTTGAATGGCAGAACGTTTTGGTCGCGGATTGCATCAACTATCGTGTAGCTGTGCAATTGGTCGCCGAAGGCACCCTCTGTGGTGGTGAACTCCACATTGCGGATGGCACCGGCATTGTCGGGGAATATAGGGGTGCCGGTAAAACCGAACATGTGGTATTTCTTGAATTTCCGTGTGATAGCTTTGTGCATATCACCAAACTGCGAGCGATGGCACTCATCGAATATCAAAACTGTATGCTGATTGTAGACTTTATGCTGCGGGTTGCGGGCAATGAAGTTGGAGAGCTTTTGAATGGTTGTAATGATGATTCGGGCGTTGGGGTCGTCGAGCTGCTTTTTCAGCACTGCGGTAGACCCGTTGGAGTTGGCCGCACCTTTCTCAAAACGGTCATACTCTTTCAAGGTTTGATAATCAAGGTCTTTGCGGTCAACAACGAACATAACCTTGTCAATCTCTTCGAGTCGCGAGGCGAGGCGAGCGGTCTTGAACGAAGTGAGGGTTTTGCCCGAGCCGGTTGTGTGCCAAATGTAGCCTCCCCCCTCACGTTTACCATACGTGCGGGCGTTGGCGGAGGTTTTGATGCGGAGTAGAATTTCCTCAGTTGCTGCAATCTGATAGGGGCGCATCACAAGCAACAGATTCTCGGAGGTGAAGATGCAGTATTTTGTGAGGATGTTGAGCAGGGTGTGCTTGCTCAGAAATGTTTGAGTGAAGTCCATCAGGTCATAAACTGGCACATTATGTTTTGTGGCCCAATAGGATGTGAACTCAAAGGAGTTGGAAGTTTGCTTGCGGGATTGACGGGGACACGAGCCGTGCGTCCCTACTGTTTTGGCCGATTTCACAGCGGCATCACGGGTGGTGTTGCTGTAATATTTTGTGAGTGTGCCATTGGAGATAATGAATATCTGCACGAACTCATAGAGCCCGCTGCCGGCCCAGAATGAATCGCGTTGATAGCGGTCGATTTGGTTGAAGGCATCTTTGAGACTTACGCCCCGACGTTTCAGCTCCACATGCACCAGCGGCAAGCCATTGACGAGAATCGTCACATCATAGCGGTTAGTGTATTTTGGGGCGTTGTAATCAACGGTAGCATCCGAGTGCAGCCCTGCGACATCATACTGGTTGATTACCTGTAGGGAATTGTTGTGGATATTGGCCTTGTCAATCAAGTAAATATTGACATTCGAGCCGTCGGGGCGAGCCCATGCTTTGACGTTATCCTCCTGAATGGTTTTGGTTTTCTCAACGATTCCCATATTTGGGTTGCCGATATATTTGTTGAAAAAATCGGTCCATTCTTCATCCTCAAACACAATGTTATTGAGCCGCTCAAGTTGGTGCCGGAGGTTGGCAATCAATTCCTTTTCAGATGTGATTGAGAGGTGCTCGTAGGCCTGGCGAGTGAGGCGCTTTATAAAGTCGCTCTCCATCTCGGCCTCACTCTGATATTGCGCGGCACTGTAATAGCCCGGTTCAAACTCGGCAACAACGGTCGATTCCGGGTTCTCCGAAACCAATTCGTATTGTGATAAATTTTTATTCATAATAACAGTCATTTGCCCAACGTGCTACATTATTTTCAATATATTCTGCAATCCGATTGCCGTCATACCTCCCCCTTATAATATGGTCATGATATCGTGATTGCCAACCAAACTCCATATTGTTGCGACGTGCAAATCGTGTAACGCCGGCTTTAATAGCTGATACGATGTTTCCCAACCGACAACTATGGTGCGAGGTCAGCGCTGTGTCGCCACTTGTGGCAACCGTCAGCCGTGCCAATTGGTTAAGCCGTCCCATGTTGTGCGAATCATTTTCATCGGTCACCACAAGTGGCGACCCTACGACGGTTACAATGGCATGAAAATGATTGGGCATAACAACATGAAGCGGAATATCCACATCTTTGTAATGTCTGCTTATATTCATAAGTTGTGAATTCAATTCCATGCCAATGCTCGAAAGGAGCATTTTGTTATCTCTTATTTCTCCGAAATAATGGCACTTGTTTTTTGTACATACAGTCACGAAATACACGCCTCCGTTATAATCATGGAAACCGGCGCGCGGCGATTTCCGGATATGGGTGGTCAACGACGGGGGTTTCGGGGTATTGGAGGTCGCCGTAGGGTCGCCACTTGTGGCGACCGCGGCTAAGTCCATGGAATTATTATCGGATGCGGTCGCCACTTGTGGCGACCCTACGTTATCAGGCTGGAATTTCATTGAAGGTCAATAGTTTGTTGCGGTAATACTCGAACTGTTCCTTGACCGCGGCGATTTCGGCCGGAAGCCCGTTGGTGAGGTCGTTAACCAACGTTTCAAAGCGGTCGAGGACGAAAACGATTTTCTCCTGAAGCTTGAGAGGAGGGATAGGAATAACGTATTTTGACAAACTTTTTCCATCTATTCGAGTTACTTTTGAGCCAGTAACATTCATTCTTTTGAATTGTAAAAAACGATGGGTTTGGAATAAATATGCAATATATTTAGGGTTTTGTGAATGAGAAAAAATAAAAGAATCTCCACTTATTGCAATCTCATCTTTTCCAAGCCAAGCTACAGCTTTGCCCACGTCTTCTACATTTTCACTTGTGGTTGCAATTATCAAGTCACCGTAATGAGCCTTACGAAGTTTCTTAGCAAATTGAGGTGAAACAAATGATTTCGTTTCGGTAGCGAATGTGCCGTAGTGAGTGTAGATTTGTCCATAATGGATACAACCAACACCACTTTCGGTAAAGTCTTTCTTTTGCAGACCATTCCCACGAATAAATGTGCCAATTTCGCCCATACTTTTCCAAAAAACTTTGTAACTTTCACCCCCCCAGGTAGTTACATTGTTTATCTTTTGCTCATCATCGGTCCCGCAGCCGGAGGCGGAGGGATTGAAGGTGAGCAAAAGATTACGATAATACTCGTATTGCTCTTTGCGCGCTTGCAGCTCCGCATGCAGCTCCGCTGCATGCGCACTGAATGTGTCGAGAATTTTTGCTATTTCGTTCTGTACAGCTAAGGGGGGTACCGGTAATGTTACCTTGGCAAGTCTAGCCTTTGAAACATTAAAGCGAGTCACACCACTTGCCGTCTTTGAAATTTTTGCTCTTAATTCTTCGGAACGCAACAAATGCTTCAAAAAGTCAAGATTGAATATTTCAAGATTGTACAATCTTAAACCGAAGCAAAATGAGTTAAGGTATAAGGGTTCGTTAACCTCCTGAGTTACAACGGAAGTAAAGCCACATTCATTGGGTGTTTCAGATGAACCTGTAAATAGGATGTCACCTCTTTCCACTCGATTTTGCTTTTCGGAATCATCAACTTTGACCAAATCTCTAATATCAAGATTTAATGCGGGATTGGAATAGATGTTCATGTATGTGACAAACTTCGCATTTCCATCCTTAAAATCCTCTTTGGATTTTCCAGAGAGACCTCCATAGAATGTGCCAAGTTCATTAAGAGACATGAATGGCACCCCCTTTGGGCAGAGGCGGTTGATAAGGTCTTGCAGCTTGCTCATTGATTTTCCTCCTTTCTGTTTTTGTCGACGATTTGTTTGATTTTATTTACCTCGTCGATAAGTTGTTGCTCGGTGGGAAGGTAGAGTTGATATTTTGAAGCGAGGATAGTTTTGTTGTCCTTGGGAAGCGCCAATTCCACGAGGGTGTCATTCTTTTCTGTGCATAGGAGGATTCCAATTGTAGGATTTTCCTCATTTGTTTTGACATAGCGGTCATAGTAGTTGACATATGTCTGAAGCTGACCCAAATCATTATAGTTAGCCTTATGTGTCTTTAACTCAATCACAACGAAACAACGCATAAGTCGGTTATAAAACACCAGGTCGGCATACAGTTCATCATCCTCTATAAGCAAACGTTTCTGTCGTGCAACAAAGGTGAATCCATTTCCAAGCTCCAGAAGAAATTCCTGAAGATGGTCAATAAGAGCGGTTTCGAGGTCGGATTCATAATATATAGCCTCGCGTTTCAATCCGAGAAATTCAAGCACCATGGGGTCTTTAACAATTTCTGTTGGCGATTGGGGGTGCCTTTCGCGACGCGCCACTGCAAGAACTGACTCCTTGTCATTGCTAAGAAGCAATCTCTCGTAGAGCAGTGAGTTTACCTGTCTTTGCAGTTCGCGTGCTGTCCAATTGTTATTGGATGCCTCAAGTTCGTAGTATTCGCGTTTATCTTTATCAGATATTTGAATAAGGGTGCGATACTGTGTCCAGTTGAAATGTGAACGCAGTGCGTTCACATTTGGATATTCCAAAAAGAACTGACGGCTGAAGTTTAACTGGCGGTAAGAGAAACCTGTGCCATATTCGGGTTGGAGTTCCTTAGCAAGGTTCTGCAAAAGGTTTGTGCCATATTCAGCTCTGATTCTACCACCCTGTTCTTCTTCAACGATGCGTCTGCCTATGTGCCAGTACATCTGCACTCGGCAAAAATCGACCGAGCGAACAGCGTTGGCTCTTGAATGGTCGATTATGTGCTTGATTTCAGAAATGAAGTCTCTCATATTGTTTGGGCTTCGAGTTCACGGATGATGGCATCGATTTCGGCGCGGAGTCGGTTTTCATGCTCAACGATGCGTGCAATGCGGGCGTTGAGTTCACGGATGTCGGTTTGGGGGCGGGTGTCCTCGGCTTCGACGTAGGAACTGACCGAGAGGTTGTAGCCGTTTTCGGCAATGGCGGCATTATCGACAAGCGCCGAGAAGTGGGGCACCACGTTGCGGTCGGCGTATTCGTCGACAATGGCGTCGATATTTTCCGGCGAGAGTTTGTTTTTGTTCCCCTCATGCACAAAGAGGTTTGAGGCATCGATAAAGAGAGTTTTGTTCTCTTTCTTCGACTTTTTAAGCACGATGATGCACGTGGCGATTGTCACGCCGAAGAAGAGGTTGGGTGGCAGTTGTATAACTGTGTCGACGTAGTTGTTTTCGATAAGATATTGCCTGATTTTTTGTTCTTTGCCGCCACGGTAGAGCACACCGGGAAACTCCACAATTGCTGCCGTCCCTTCGGTGGAGAGCCACGAGAGCATGTGCATGGTGAAGGCGAGGTCGCTCTTGCTTTTCGGGGCGAGCACACCGGCGGGGGCGAATCGCGGGTCGTTGATTAGCAGCGGGTTGTCGTCGCCCACCCATTTGGTTGAATAGGGCGGATTGCTCACGATGGCATCGAATGGTTCCTCATCCCAATGGTAAGGCTCGAGAAGAGTGTCGCCGTTGCGGATGTCGAATTTATTGTAGTTGATGTTGTGGAGGAACATGTTGATTCGGCACAGGTTGTAGGTGGTTATGTTCAATTCCTGCCCGAAGAATCCGTGCTTCACATTAGCGGCGCCGAGAATTTTTGCGAATTTCAACAGCAGCGAGCCCGAGCCGCAGGCGGGGTCGTAGACTTTATTGACCCATTGGCGGTTGTGTGTGACGATGCGTGCGAGCAGTTCGCTTACTTCCTGAGGCGTGTAGTATTCTCCGCCGCTTTTGCCTGCATTGGAGGCATACATTGCCATGAGATATTCGTAGGCATCGCCGAAAAGGTCGATTTGATTATCCTCATAGTCACCTTTGAGGTTGATGCCGCCGATGTTGTTGAGAATTTTTGTGAGCTGCTCGTTGCGCTTCTCAACGGTTCCGCCGAGTTTATTGGAGTTTACATCAATATCGGCAAAGAGACCTTTGAGGTCGTCCTCACTCTCGGTGCCGACAGCCGAAGCTTCAATAGCTTTGAAAATTTCGGAAAGGGTGACGTTGAGATTGGGGTCGGTTTTAGCTCTGTTCCTTACGTTGCAGAACAGTTGCGAGGGGAGGATGAAGAACCCCTTTTCGCGCACAATGTCGGGCTTGGCACCGGCGGCTTCTTCGTCGGAGAAGGCGGTGTAGTCGAAGTCGGGGAATCCGGCATCGCGCTGCATTTTGTTGATGTAGGAGGTTATGTTTTCGGAGATGAAGCGATAGAAGAGGATGCCGAGAATGTAGGATTTGAAATCCCATCCGTCAACAGAGTTGCGAAGGTCCTCGGCCGTGGCCCATATCGCTTTGAAAAGTTCCTGCTTTTGTTGGGTGCTTGTTGCCATTGGTGCAAAGGCTTATTAAAATTATAATGTGATTGTAAAGATATAAATTTTATGCACATGCCGCAAAGCATGTGCATAAAAAACAGAGCAACTCCGATATGATTAGAAAACTATTGGAAGCCGACTAAATAATGGGTCAGTGTAAAGTAAAAAGGTGGTTGTTAAAAATTCGCCTAAAAATATTTTTACACTTGGGTCGTTTTTAACATTTCAACCGACTTTTTTCAGAGTTAAATTCAGTTCTTTTCTATGCATCTGCGGTGGTTTTTCAGCTCTCCAATCATAATTTATTGATTTTCAACGTAGGGTCGCCACTTGTGGCGACCGAATCCATGGAAAAACATTAATTCATAAGGGAGTTTTTTATGATTCAGTCGCCACAAGTGGCGACCCTACAATGTAGGGGATATTTGGATAATAGTGGGGGATGGGTTAGCGGGGGGTGGTGGTGTCGGCTTTGCTGAGGGTGAGGTCGCGGTGGGAGATTTCGCAGTGCATGATGCCGTTGCGGATGTGGATGTCGTCGATTTCGGTGAGGTTGGAGTAGACGTTCTGCGCGGCACGGTTGATTTGTTGGGTGGCAAGGATGGCTGCACCGGGTTTGAGTTTCTCGGCCACGGGAGAGGAGCTTTCGCTCAGAATGTTGTAGTTGAGCTGAACGGCATCGGGGTCGACGTTGACGCTGAGTGATGTGGCGTCGAGGCTGATGAGGATTTCGTCGTCATCTTTCACCTGATAGACTCCGGTGATTGTTGCGGTGCCGGAAGCTGTGATTTGGAGTGGGGTGGAGATTGAATCGTTGAAAGGCATGGTGTTTTCAACGGTTATGAGTGAGGTCATGGTTACGGAACCTTCGGTGCGGGCGCTTCCCTGGTTGAATTCGAGGATGCGAACCATTGATGCGGAGGCGGCTCCGGTGTCGAGCAGCATTTCGGGGTTGCCCATCCAGCGGCCTTGCAGTGATTCGGCGAGTTTTGCTTTCGAGTCGCATGAGGTGACGCCCATCATGAGTGTTGCACCGAGCATGGCTGATGCGATGGTTTTAAAGGTGGTGTTCATAGCCGTGTTGTTGTTTTTAAAGATTGTTATGATTCTATAACGCAAACTTGCTTGAAATCGTTCATTTAGGGGTGTGTTTTGGCGGGTGAATGAATGTAATTTACCTATCTTTGCCGTAGATAAAAACATGCACAGAAACATAATATCATAGATAGAAACGATGGCGCAGGAAAGAATGCAGGGAGAAGGGGCTGATGTGAAGCCCGGATGGTGGAAGCGTATGGGGCTTTTGCCAAAGATTGTGATAGCAATTGCGTTGGGCATCGGAGCGGGTTATGTGATTCCGATGTGGGGAGCGAGGTGTTTCGCAACGTTCAACGCCGTGTTCAGTCAGTTTCTTGGCTTTTGCATTCCGCTGATTATCGTGGGCTTTGTGGCTCCGGCAATCGCCGATATCGGGGCGAGGGCGGGAAAGATGCTTGTGGTGACTGCGCTGCTGGCCTACGGTTTCACATTGCTTGCCGGTATCCTTTCTTATTTCACGGGAGTGCTCTTTTTCCCCTCGATGATAACCCCCGAGAGCTATGTGGCGAGTGTGACGGGTGGAGCGGAGGTAGCTCCGTTTTTCACCGTGGCCATGCCCCCGCTCACGGGTGTGATGTCGGCTCTTGTGGCATCGTTTATCTTTGGCCTCGGGGCGGCTTTCGTGCATGCCCCGGTGCTGAAGGGGTTGCTCGGCGAGTTGCGTGGAATCGTTGCAAAGGTTATCGACAAGGTGATAATTCCGCTGCTGCCGCTTTACATCTTCGGCATTTTCATGAACATGACTGTGACCGGTGAGGTTGGCGGAATCCTATCGACGTTCATCAAGATTATCGTTGTTATTTTCGGGCTGCATGTGTTTGTGTTGCTGCTGCAGTATTGCATAGCGGCCCCCTTTTCGGGTGGAAGCCGCAATCCGCTGAAACTCCTGTGGTCGATGATGCCCGCCTATTTCACGGCGCTTGGCACTCAGTCGTCGGCAGCCACCATCCCCGTGACTCTTGAGCGCACGGTGAAGATGGGGGTTGACAAGGATGTGGCCGGATTCACCGTGCCGCTGTGCGCAACCATTCACATGTCGGGGAGCACGCTCAAGCTTGTTGCCTGCGCCCTCGCCCTGATGATGGCTCACGGAATGAACTACGACCTGGGGATGTTTGCCGGCTTCATTGCCATGCTCGGAATCACCATCATAGCCGCCCCGGGTGTGCCGGGAGGCGCCGTGATGGCGGCGTTGGGGCTCTTCACCTCGATTCTCGGTTTCAGCGAGGGGGATTGTGCGCTGATGATAGCGCTTTACATCGCAATGGACAGTTTCGGCACAGCCTGCAATGTGACCGGCGACGGGGCTATAGCCATTATTGTTGGCCGAGCATTTCGAGGAAGCGGTTCTCGTCGATGATGGGAATGCCGAGCGACGTCGCTTTCTCAAGTTTGGCGGGACCCATGTTCTCGCCGGCGAGGATGTAGTCGGTTTTCTTTGAGATTGAGCCCACGTTTTTGCCACCGTTGCGCTCGATGAGGGCTTTGTACTCATCGCGTGAATGGAGCGAGAAAGTGCCGCTGATAACGAACGATTTGCCCCCCAGCAGGTCAGTGCGTCCTTCGTCCGACTCGGCCGGCATCGACATCTGCAGCCCTGCGGCCCGCAGACGTTCAACGATTTGACGGTTGAGCGGATTACTGAAATATTCCACAACGCTTTCGGCGATGCGGGGGCCTATATCCTTGGTGGCGGCGAGCTGTTCGCTTGTGGCGCTCATGAGGGTGTCGATGTCGGGGAAAGCGCGTGCCACTTTTTTTGCCACGGTGTCCCCAACAAATGGGATGGAGAGGGCATAGACAACGCGGTCATAAGGCACCGATTTCGAAGCTTCCAAACCCTCCATCACACGCTCGGCGCTACGCGGGCCGAATCCCGGCAGACGCATCAGCTGCTCGGGACGTAGGTCGTAGAGGTCGGCGATGTTCCGCACCAGTCCGTTGTCGAAAAGCAGCTGTGCCGTTTCTTCACCAATACCGTCGATGTTCATCATTTTTCGGCCTACGAAATGTTCCACGCGTCCGGCAATCTGGGGCGGGCACCCGAATTTGTTGGGGCATTGCCACGATGCCTCCCCTTCAATGCGGATGAGCGGTGTGCCGCAGGCCGGACATTTGGCCACGAAGCGCACCGGCTGGGAACCGGCGATGCGGTCGCGCTCGTCAACCCCTGTGATTTTGGGGATTATCTCGCCACCTTTCTCAACGAAAAGCATGTCGTGCTCGTGGATGCCGAGGGTGTTGATGATATCCTCGTTGTGGAGCGAGGCGCGTTTTACGATGGTACCCGACAGAAGTACCGGCTCAAGATTGGCCACGGGGGTGACTATGCCCATGCGTCCCACCTCGAACGACACGAAGCGCAGGCGCGTGATTGCGCGCTCGGCGGGGAATTTGTAGGCGATGGCCCAGCGGGGCGATTTGGCGGTGAAGCCCAGGTTGAGCTGCTGGCGCAGGGAGTTGACTTTGAACACGAGCCCGTCGGTGGCCACAGGGAGGTGGCGGCGAGCCTCATCCCAATGGCGGATGAAGTCGTCGACACTTTCGAGCGACGGGAGGAGAGTCATTATGTCGGAAACCTTGAACCCCCATGAGCGGGCGGCCATCATGTTGTCGAAATGATTGTCGAATGGGAGCTCGGGGCCGAGAAGATAGTAGAAGTAGGCATCGAGTCCGCGGCGCGCCACCTCGCGGGAGTTGAGTGTTTTCAGTGTGCCCGAGGCGGCGTTGCGCGGGTTGGCGAAGAGGGGCTCTTCGTTAAATTCACGCTCGCGGTTGAGCTTGTCGAAAGCTTCCCACGGCATGAGAATCTCGCCGCGGATTTCAAAAAAGTCGGGCCATCCCGAGCCTTGCAGCTGCAGGGGGATGGAGCGAATGGTTTTGATATTTTCGGTGACAATGTCGCCGCGCTCCCCGTCGCCTCGTGTAACGGCGCGCACAAGGCGCCCGTGCTCATAGATGAGCGAGATGGAGGTGCCGTCGAATTTCATTTCACCAACCACGTTGAACGATTCTCCCCCGAGAGCCGTGCGTACTCGGTGGAACCATTCGTCAACCTCGTCGATTGAATAGGTGTTGCCGAGCGAGAGCATGGGGTAGATGTGCTCTATTTGCTCGAAAGCGCCGGTGAGGTCGCTCCCCACCCGTTGGGTTGGGGAGAGGGGGTCGGCCATTTCGGGGTGCTGCTTTTCCAGGGTTTCGAGCTCCTTGAGGAGCATGTCGAACTCGCGGTCGGAAATCTCCGGGGCGTTAAGCACGTAGTAGTTGTGGTTGTGGCGGTTGAGGAGTTCGCGCAATTCGGTTATGCGGCTGCAGGGGTCGGTGTTGGCTGACATTGTTGTGGTTGCGTGGCTTGAGTTGAAGTGAGGATGGGGGGAGAGAGGCGCGGTGTTCAGTCGTTCTCGTTCATGCGGATGCGGTTGAGGGCGCGGAGCACGTTGCAGAGTGTGGCGCTCCAATAGGTGCGGAAATCGTCGCGGATGCCGATGATTGCCACCTGCACCGTTTCGTCGGTTGCATCGCGGATGGTGTTGATGAAGTTGTAGAGCGCCTGAAAAATGTCGGCGAGACTTTCCGACACGCTGGCGGCCACCGGGGTGTCGGAGTATTTCATCTCCTCCTCAAACACTTCGAGGTAAACGTCGTCGGCTCCCATCAGTTCCTCCATGCCGCGGCGTACCGAATCGTAGTAGTCCTCGTCGAGGGCGCTGTCGATGTAGGCGTCGGTTTCGTCGAGGGTGTCAACGCGCAGGTCGGTTGCCGAGATGTATAGGCGAGGGAGGAGACGGAGCATGTTTTCGATGAAATCGGCGCGTTCGGTTTCGCGCGCGTTTTCCACTGCCATGCAATATTCGTTGCAGAGGCCTATGAAGGCTATGGAGTTGGTGTTGAGTGCAGATTCCATGATGTTTCTATATTTGTGGGGGAGTGAGAGATGCCCGCGGCATCAGCGTTTGGCGCAGCCATCTGTTGAATATAACCCCCGGGAGGTGATATAGTTTAGCACCGGAGCGGGGATAAGGGTTGCGGCACGCTCATCGCCGGCAGCTATGAGATTGCGCACAAGTGTGCTCGACACGTCGTGAACCGGCAGGTCGATTGCCTGCGGGCAGGGGAAGCCGGGGCGCGGGTAGACGATTGGTGCATAGTCGCGCAGAATCTCGTCGTGCTCCTTCCAACGGTCGAAAATCAGCATGTTGTCGGCACCGATGATAAGGCGGAATCCGATGCCGGGATTGCGCCGCGACAGCTCGCGCAGGGTGTTGATTGTGAACGACGGGCGTGGCATCGTCAGCTCTATGTCGCACACTCTCAGCCCCGGAATCCCTTCGGTGGCGAGGCGGAGCATTTCAAGGCGGGTGTTGTCGGGCAGGAGGTCGGCGGGATTGCTTTTAAGCGGGTTGAGCGGCGAGAGTGTGAGCCACACTTCATCCACCAATCCACGCTCCACAATGGCACGGGCAAGGGCAATGTGACCGTTGTGAACGGGGTTGAACGAGCCGCCGAAAATTCCAACAGTCATGGTGTCACTTGCCGATGAATGCGGCCATGAGGCTCTCCACTTCGGCTATTGCCTCGGGAAGAGTGTCGTTCACCACCACGTGGTCGTAGTCGTTGCGGAACTGAAGCTCGAACTCGGCGCGTCCCACGCGTTGCTCAATGTCGGCATCGGATTCACTGCCGCGTTTTTTCAGTCGCCACTTGAGCTCGCTGATGCTGGGGGGAGCGATGAAGATGCTGATGGCATCGTCGCCGAATTGCTTCTTTACGTTCACGCCACCCTTCACGTCGATGTCGAGGATAACGTTGTGCCCTTCGTTTACGCGGTTCTGGATTTCGCTGCGCAGGGTGCCGTAGAAGCGGCCGGGATAAACCTGTTCATACTCCACGAATGCCCCTTCGGCAATGAGGTCCTTGAACTGCTGGTCGGAGAGGAAATGATAGCTTACGCCGTCGATTTCACCCTCGCGGGGTTTGCGGTTGGTGGCCGAGACGGAGAACTGGAGGTCGAGCTGACCGCGGTCCATTATATCGCCGATGATGGTTGATTTGCCGCAGCCCGAGGGTGCGGAGATTATTATGAGTTTTCCTTTGGTGTTCATTGCGGAGGTGTTTATGAGATGGGTTTGTTGAGTGAGATTTTTACATCACGTTGAGCACCTGCTCCTTGATTTGTTCGAGCTCGTCTTTCATCTTCACCACGAGAATCTGCATTTCGGCATGGTTGCTTTTCGAGCCCATTGTGTTGATTTCGCGACCCATTTCCTGGGAGATGAAGCCGAGCTTCTTGCCTTGACCTTTGGGCCCGTCGAGGGTTTCGAGGAAGTAGTCGAGGTGCTGGCGCAGACGCTGTTTCTCTTCGTTTATGTCGAGTTTCTCGATGTAGAAAATCATTTCCTGTTCAAGGCGCCCCTTGTCGTAGTCAACTTTGGGGATGGATGCCAACCCCTCTTCGATGCGCGAGCGTATTTTCACGAGACGCTCTGTTTCATAGCGGGGCACTTCGGCAAGGAGGGCAGAGATGCGTTCGATGCGCGCGGCAAAGAAATCGCGCAGCTTGCGCCCTTCGGTTGCGCGGTAGTCCATGAGGCGGTCAACGGCCTGACGCAGCCCTTCGAGGATGATGCGGCGCTCGTCGTCGTTCACTTCGGTCACGGAGTCGCTTTTCACCGAATCGGGGAACCGCAGCAACACGCTGTACCAATCGGCTGGGAGGCCGATGCCGAGCTTTTCTGAGGCTTCTACAACTTGGCGCTTGTAGGCTTCGAGGGCCGGGAGGTTGAGTTGCACCGCCGAATCGGCTCCTGTTGTCTCCACATACATGTTGAGCTCGGCTTTGCCGCGCTCAAGCACGGGTGCAACAAGGTTGCGCATGTCGAGTTCGAGCGAGCGGTAGCCTGCCGGCACTCTGGCCGAGAGGTCGAGCTGCTTGCTGTTGAGCGACTTTATCTCAAAGGTGAATTTCTTGTTCTGACATTCGACAACGGCGCTGCCGAAACCGGTCATGGATAATATCATTTTCGATGGTGGTTAGGTTGGCGACTCTCGGCCGCATTTTATTATTGCAAAATTAAGTAAATTCGGCTGAAAGCCGTAAATTTGCACATAAATTTTAGCGAAAAAAATATGCCGACGATATTAAGTATTGAAACATCCACCGAAGTGTGTTCGGTAGCGCTGACCTCCGAGGGCGCTGTGTTAGAACATTTTGAAGAGTTCGACGGGCGCAACCACGCCACGTTGCTCAGCGGATTTATCAAGGGGTGTCTCGACCATCTGCGCCGGCATGAGATGAAACTCGATGCCGTTGCGGTGTCGCTCGGCCCGGGAAGCTACACGGGGCTGCGCATCGGCCTCTCCGAAGCAAAAGGTCTTGCCTACGCCCTCGATGTGCCCCTCATCGGTGTTGACACCCTCAAACTGATGTCGGTTAATGTGATGTTCAACAACGATGTTCACCCCGAGGCGATGTTCGCCCCTATGATTGATGCACGCCGCATGGAGGTGTACACCGCCGTCTACGACCTCGCGCTCAACGAGCTTGTGGCTCCCACACCGCTCATTCTTGATGAGGATTCCTACACCAAATGGCTCGACCGCGGCGAGGTGCTCTTTTTCGGAAACGGCAGCGACAAGGCACGTGAGGTAATCACTCACCCCAACGCCCGTTTCATTCCCGATGTGAAGCCCCTGGCAGTCGACATGCTCCCCCTTGCCGACCAGGCTTTCCGCGCCGGCAATTTCCTCGACCTGGCCTATTCCGTTCCCACTTATCTGAAAGATTTCCAGGCCACCAAGCCCAAACGCCTCTGGTGAAACCCGCTCGGCAATCGGGTTTTCCACTGTGCATCACCGGCATGGGAAGTATTGAAACCAAAACGCTGCTTTCAAATGGCTTTCTACACAAGCGAAATAATGACCGGAGCTCCGGCTACATTCAAATCTCCGACTCAAAAACTGATTTACGAGCGTTTGGAGAACTCCGGCACACCCTACACCCGAATAGAGAGCGACCCGGGAGTTTCGATGGATGACTGCCTGAATATCGACAAGGCTTTCGGCATTGAAACCGTCAAGACGATTCTGCTCACCAACCGGCAGAAAAACAAATTTTGGCTATATGTGACTCACGCGCGGAAACCCTTTATAACCAAAGAATTCGGTGCATCATTGCAGATTCCGCGAGTGTCGTTTGCCGACGAGGAACTAATGAAAGAAATTCTCGGCACACCTCACGGTGCGGCCACTCCATTCGGCTTGTTGAGGAAAGAAGCGGCCGATGTGACCTTCGTTATGGATCATGATGTTGCGGCGAGAGAAAAAATAGTGCTTACCGATGGTGATGCGTGCGGTTTTATCGCTATTGCCATCAACGACCTGTTTAATCTGCTCGGTCGCACACCCCTATTAATCGACAATCCCGCAGAAATTCTAACACCCCCTCACCGTCAGAACTAAAAAAGTGAGGGCGATGTATCGTGCGCAGCCGGCGTGCGCAGCCCGCCGATTGTATCATAGCTCCCTCCCCGAACTTTTTTTGGTGCTGTGAAAAGTTGAAAACTTTTGCCACCTCAAAATTTTCGCGCCTTTTAACCTTCCTCCGCCATAGTCAGCCTTTTATCTTTGCGCCTCGATGCGCAAGCTCCTCACAGCATCCCGTTGCCTGTCGTTGCGTCCACACAATCCTTCCCCGCGCATCATCCTCCGCAACGCTGCAACCTACCACATCATCCCCTTCATCACCTATACCTCCCCGCAACCACCCCCGCCACTATTAGAATCCACCCGTGAGGGCCCTCCCCACACCCTCGTCCGAACTTTGCGGTGTGCCGGACTCCGCCCAACCACAGGCCCTCGGTTCCTCCGAACCCTCCCCCTGTGCAACCGCCCGACAAGAGCCCTTTGACATTCTTTACATAAAAGCCTTTGTAACGCACATCTCCAAGGTTGCGTTGCAATAACCGGTGGGAGGAGATGATAAAAAGAAACCTCAGCAGGCATTGGTGGAGGCCTGCTGAGGTTTATGTGTCAATGGAATGCTGTGCGGGTGATTATTCGGGGAGGATTTCGTAGGAGGTGGCTACGATGTAGTAGGTGGAGAGGTAGGGTTTCCCCTCTTTTTCGGCGCGTTCGGCGATGCGGGCGCGGTAGTCGGCAATCTGAGCGGCAAAAGTTTCGATGTCGCCCTGCCCCTGAGCTTTGCGCTCGGTATCGCAGCCGGTAGCTGCGTTTTCAACAGCGGCAGCCTGCTCGGCACCGGCCTGTTCGGCAATCATTTTCACCTGTTCGGCGTGGTTGGCTTCGAGCTGTTTCACAGCTTCCTCATCCATGCGCGATTCAACAACAACACCTGTCACGCGGATGGGTTTGTGGATTGATTCTTTGGGGAATGCGCCTCCCATTTCAGGTGTGGCTTCGCAGCGAATCATTGTGTTTTCGTCGCTTCCGAGCACGAATGCTTTTTTGCCGCCATGTTTGCAGAGGTGGGAAACAACACCTTCAATTGTGATTGTGTCGCCGAGGAATGCTTCAGGGTTGGCAACGATTGTGTCAACGCCGAGGGCTTCAACTGTTTCTGCAGTGTTTTCTGTTTTGTTGCCGCAAGCGGTTGCAAGGGCGAGGCCGATGAATGCGATGGCCGAGAGGAAAATTGATTTCTTCATAATTTATTTAATGGTTTGTTAAGTAATTTACGTATTGTAGGGGGGAATCAGTCGCGCATAACAGCGAACGGAATGAAAGAGAACACGCCGCACACGAGGGTGATGACGGGGGCAATCCAACGCACCGGGCAGCGGTGACGACGGTAGATGAACCACAGCATGATGGCGAGAATGGCATTGAGTGCCAGCGCTGCCGCCGAGAAGTGTCCGAAACGCGGATAAGCCAGCGAGTCGGTTGTGGAGACGAACGACAGTGTGTAGGGGAAGATGTAGCGTGCAACTTTCCCTGCCGTAGTGGCGGGTTTGTAGATATCGTAGGTGCCCAGGAGCGCATACCCCTCGGGAGTGCGCTCTATTGCGCTCCAGCGTGTGCAATCCTTTCCGGTGACACGGAATGTGAAGTTGAAAAGGTTACCCATCATCAGAACACTCTCGTTGCGTGGGTCGATTTTGCCGATTGGCAGGGGGAGGGCGGTATACCCTTCGCGCTCGATGAACCAGGGATTATTGTCGGTGTCGACCATGAGGCCGATGATGTCGCGGTTCATCTCCTCAAGGATGAATACTTTCGAGGCTGTAACCCCCTCGGGGAGCTTGATGGCTGCCACGTAGGGGCGGCCGGCCTGTTGCTTGACGTGGAACACTTTTCCCGCGGCATCGACCATGAGGTAGCCTTCGTCGTATTGCTTGCGCGAGGTTACGTTGGCCGAAAGGTCGGTGGCCGGGAAGGTGAAACCGCGTTTGGTGAGTGTTTCGGTGAAACGGCGCGAGCGGCTTTCGTTGATGGCGTTTGTGGCCATGTCGACAAATTCCATGCGGCCGTCGGGGGTGAAACGGAACACCTGATCGGCATCGGAAAGCTCAACGCGCACCGGCATTGATTCCATCATCATCCACACTCCGGGCTGACGCTTCACAATGTCGCGCGGCGAGCTGTTGTGCATCATCTCGTGTGTGCGCAGCGAGTGAACCGACACGGCTTTGCCACCGATTGTATCGGGCAGCTTTTCGTGGGCAAGCAGTTCCTTGTAGAACATCTGCGGAACGAGCGAGTCGCGTTCGTCGCGTGTGATTTCTGTTACTGCCGGGTCGGAACCGTCGGCGGGAATGGAGTCGAGCACCACTATCACAGGCTTCTGGCCGGGGCGTGCGCTGCTGAGAATCCACTTGTTGTTGACGGGTGAGAACGAGCAGAAGGGTTCGCCTGAGGGGGCAGGGAATGCGAGGGCATAGAGCCAGGGGAGGAACCAACTCATCACGGCGATTGCCACGATGAAGAGAACTATTTTGGAAAAGATTTTTGTTTTCATGATTCGGTCAGTCAATCTGCCCCTCCTTGAAGCGATTTACAGAGTTGATTGAAAAGAGAACTAACAGCAGGGTGAAGATTGCAGCTCCCCAAAGAATGCCGGTATAGGCCTGCGGAGCGGGCTGCATGAAGTAGATGCTCACGATGCCGAGGGCGATGAGCCCGAGTGCGATGCGGCGGCGCCAGCGTCCCTCAAGGCAAATCGATGAGGTGAGCAGGTAGGCATCGAAGCCTGCCAGATACCAGGGAATGGTTGTGAGCATCACGTGCCATGTCATTTCCGATGTTATGATTCCGCGGTAGTAGATGCCTATAATGAGTGCCTGCACAAGGAACACAACGAGCAGTTGCAGCAGCCCCGCCGTAACCATTGTGAGAATCATGCGGTTTTGCGGATAGGGGAGATGCAATGTGAGTTTAAGGCGCTTCTGTTGCATTTCGGGTGCCATTTGCGCCCATCCCATCGCTATGCCGATGAGCAGCGGCACATATTTGATTGCATCAATGAAAGTCTGGTCCTTCATGAGCATGATGAGCCACACATGCTCCACACCGTGGGATGTGCTCACGCGGCGGATGCACATGATTGCATACACCGCAAAAAGCAGGGCGAGAATGAGCGAAAGCCAGAAAACACGCCGTGTTTTCAGTAGCTCTTTGAAAAATATCGCTTTAGTCATTTTGGATGGTTGTTAACGTGGGGTGATGAATCAATAGCGGCCTGTGAGCCCGATGAACGCATCTTCAAGCGATGCGGGAGCTTCGGCTTTGAGGTCGGCGGCGGCAATGCCTTCGGCCGACAGAATCTGCTTTACCTCGTTGGGTTGTTTGAACGAATAGAATTCGTTTTCATTTCCCGTGTGCCAGGGGCTGTAAATGCCGTCGGTAGCACCGGGGAGTGCTCCGTCGGTATAGGAGTAGCGGCGCAGGGTCGACATAAGTTCCTTCACGGGCATTTGAGTGAGGATGCGGCCATAGTCCATTATGATGCAGTCGTCGACGAGGCGTTCGAGGTCCTGGATGATGTGTGATGTCATGAACACGGTTTTCCCTTCGCTCTTCACGAAGTCGCGCAGATATTCGATGAACAGGCGGCGATATCCGGGGTCGAGTCCGAGCGAGAAGTCGTCGAGCATGAGGAGGTCGGCGTTCTGGGCGAGAATCAAACCGAGGGCCACCTGTGAGCGCTGGCCGTTTGACATTGATGAGATTTTTTGGTCGGGTGTTACGTGGAGTTTCTCCATTAGGCCGTAGTAGGCATCGCGGTTCCATTTCGGATAGAATTTTGAGTAGAACCGTTCTATTTCGGCGATTGTCATGAAGGCATATTGCACGTGCCCTTCAAGCAACAGGGCTATGCGGCTGCGTGTTTGCGGCGACATTGCAGTGATGTCCTCGCCGAAAATGCGGCATTCTCCGCTCTGAGGCTTCAGAAAGCCCATGAGGATGTTGATAGTGGTGGTTTTGCCGGTGCCGTTTTTGCCGAGCAGACCGAGGATGCGTCCCTGCGGAACCTCAAAGCTGAGATTCTCGTAGATGATGCGTCCGCGTCCGTAGCGTTGGCAAAGATTTTTGACTGAGATAACAGACATAGATGTAGTGTTTAGAAGTCAGAAGTCAGAAGAAAGAAGTCAGAAGTGAGAGATTAGAAGAAAGAAGTCAGAAGTGAGAGGGCTGTTGTTTTTTAGCTGACATCTTTTTGGGGTGACTCTTTATTTATGACGATTGGTGACTTGGTTCGTATAGGCTGTTTTTTTAATTCTGTTAGAAAATGAGGTTGAGCGAGAGGGTGGCTGCGATTGCGTGGCCGTGACCGGAATAGCAGGTTGAGGCTGCCGTGCCCTTGATGCGCAGGGCTATAGAGGTGTCGAGCGCACGGGTCCAGGAGAGTGTGCCTCCGAAGGTTGTGGCGTCGCAGGTGAGCATTGCAAAGTTGTGGAGCACGGTTTGCGCGAGGTCGGATTTGAGATTCAACCCCTGAAGGTTTTCCTTTTCGGCCGATGCGAAGGTGCGGGCTCCGAACGCTTCCACCCCGATGCGGGTTGATTGCGCGGGAGCAATGGTCAAGCCGGCTCTCAGAGCGGGGGTGACGGAGGTTGCCCGCAGGGTGCGGTTGGGCTTGCGATAGTCCTCGTTGGAATAGCGGTAGCCGACTTCGGGGGTGATTGAAAGGCGCAGTTTGCCCCCCACGGGGAGCTGCATCGGCACCGATGCGGTTGCCGTGAGGTCGTCGTTGAGATAGTTGCGCCGTGAGCCGATTGCTTCGTAGTTGTTGCCAACCGAGCTGCCGAAGATGTTTTCAACCCCAAGTTTTCTCACAAATGTGGCATTCACGGCAGGTGCCATCAAAAGGTTGCCGGCATTGAACGAATAGGAGGCGAAGAGGTTGAAGTTGTTGCTGTGATTTACCGTGAGGGTGAGGTTGTTGAAATCGCGAAGCAACTGGTTCATGCGCAGATAGCCCATTGAGGCGTTGACCGAAAGCCCGTTTGCTCCCAGTGGAATGAGCTGCATGGTGGCGCTCCCGCCTATGCCGTTATAGGCCGAATTTAAGCTGCTCAACCCGCTGAAACGCTGATAGAAGTTGCCGAGCCCGGTGAGGACGTAGGCGCGGATGTCGTTGTTTGGGTTGTAGAAGTCAACATCACTTTCCTGATTATAGACATGGAGCGTGCCACCTACGCCTATTAGGTAGCGGGAGAGTGTGTAGGCTCCTCCCACCGACACGCTGAGGTCGGAAACAATGATTTTGTCTCGGGGGTCGCGGTTGCGGTAGTCGATTTCGGCACGGTAAGATGCCTCGGCACCCCAGCTCCAACGCCCTGCAGTGCCGGCATATCCCCCTGAAAAGGCATATTGACGGGTTGAGAGGTCACCCCCGACCGAATCGCCGAACACGTAGGGTGCCACGAGACGGTAGTCGGCCGAGTTGTTCCAGCGGATGTTGCGGTAGTTTCCTGTGGTGAAGCGGGCCGATCCCCACACTTTTGTTGATTCGGATAGGGGCATGAACGATGTGGCACCGATGTTGCCGAGAGTGTGGCCCGTGCCCTGCTGCACCACCGCAGCCTCATCGCTCCGCTCTATCGAACCGGTGGCGCCGAACTGCTAGAGGGTGAAGTTGCGGAACCGCGACATCGCGGCGGGATTGCCGCTGAAGGCTTCGGCCGGGCGCGCGAGCTGCTCCACAACGGCCGAATCTATGCGCTGCATCACGTCGGCCGCAGGGGCGGCCACGCAAGTTGCGGCGTGCGACAGTATTATAGCCGCTGCTGTGGAAATCAGTGGTGATAGCTTCATGAGAATGTGCCGGATCTGTTTTAGAACCTGTCTTAAATAAGTTCTTAAAGTTTAATCAGTTCGAAATCAGCGCGTGAGTCGTTGGTGTCCTGCAGGATAACGCGGCCGTCGGCTTCGGTGGTCGCGGTTTTGCGGCGGAACACTTTTCCGAAGCGGTTGGGGTCTTTGTCAACATCGGAGATTGAGGCGTAGCTTATGTCAATACCTTTGCCGAGAGCTCCGTAGACATAGGAGGCTGCGTTGCCGAGGTTCACACCGTCGAGAATCCACTCGTTGGGGATGAGGTAGGCCTTGTCGTTGTGCATGTGGGTGCCGATAGTGTGGATGTAGTCATAACCGCCGTGATATTGCGACAGATAATCCTCGGCAGTCATGCCTGCGGGGAACTTCACTAGTGCGTAGGAGCGGTTGCACTGGTTGGAAATAACCCAGATGGAAAGCGAATAGCAATACCATTTATCCAAATCCTCAACCGAGGGGTTGTTGGTATCCTGCGCATTATCGTCATACCATTCAAAATCGGCATCGGTGTGATTGAGCGCACCGGTCACCTGGGCGCTCCAGTCGATAGCCTGGTCTACGATTTTGATTGATTCGCCCGGGGCGATGGGGTGGTCGGTGCCGTTGCCGGGGATAACCCACACAGTGCCTGCGGTGAAGTTTACCTCCTTGTCGTTGGCGGGAGTGAGAATTTCAAAGGCGTTTGTGCGTGCATTCACGAATGCCGATTCTGCGATGCCTATGCCGTCGGCATAGATAGTTTCGTCGGTGTTGTTGTAAATGCGGATGTAGGAGTCGCGCAAACCGCCTGTTGCAGTGGCGTTGGGTGAGCCTGTGGCATAAATTTCAGCGAACACAAGCGAGCTTCCTGGATTGGAGAAGAACCAGTTGAGAGTAAGGCTGGTGTTTTCCGATATGGTTACCGAGCTGCCTGCCACGCGCAGATTCTTTTCAATGGTTTCTCCTTCGGGGCCGGTGACAACGGCTGTCATTGAGCCTTCATAGTCGTAGATGCCGAGAGGCACCGAGCCCATCGAGCTTGAAAGTGGATTGAGCGAAAAGCTTTCGCCTGTGTTCAGCTCCTTGAGGTTGACGATGGCGTTGGTGATGGTTTCGCGTGTGATTCCCTCGGGTAGGCGGTTATCGAACGCGATAGCGATGTTGTCGGATGCGTCGTTATCGTTGTTGTCGACGCACGATGTGGCCACCACGGCAATTGCAAAGATTGCAGCCACACGAATGGCAAGTGAGTGGAGATATTTCATAGAGTTTATTTATTGTTGGAAACGTAGTTTTATGTTTTAGAGGTTGAGATTCAGTTCCATACCGAAGTAGGGAGATGTGTAGCGACGCTGCAGCGCGCCATATTGCCAGTAGTCGGGCGTTATGCTCACGAGGCGGTTCACGTAGATGGCGATGGCAATGCGGTCGTGCCACAGTTTTTTAGTTGCTTTGATGTTGAACGTTGTTGCCACCGGCACACGGCGTTCGTCGAATGAGGTGTCGGTGAACGTGCGAACCAGATGCCCCAGATAGGGGTCGGTCATGAGGTCGGGGGTGTAGGGGTGGATTTCTCCGTCAACATCGGTGTAGCTGTGGGGAATTCCGTTGCGCCACAGTTGCTGCGAAGAGGTGAACCACATGTTCTGCACGGCAACCGAGAAGTTCAACCCCAGCCGCGGCACATCGGTGTCGAATGTAAAATTGGTGTTGAACGATTGGTAGACAGAGCCTTCGCGGTCGTTATATAGTCCGGCGAACTGCAACTCGGTGCCGTTGACGATTGAAGCGGGTTTGTACCAGAGGTCCTCGCTGTTGCTCAGTGTTGTGCGGAACCATGCGCCGCTCACGGTCACTCGGGTGCGCACCACCGGGATGCGCGATGACGAGTAGGTGAATTCCACACCCTCCTTTTTCACGCGCGAGCTGTTGGTTACATGACTCAGCAGGGATATGCGGCGATCCACAGTGAAGGGGAGCTCGTCGATTGTGGGTGCATGCCCTGTCTGGTCGGGCTGATAGTTCGAAGCGTCATATTTGTTGTAGCTGTAGCGATGAACCATCGGGGTCTGGCGGAATGCATCGGTCATGTCCTCGCGGAAATAGGTCACCGACAGGCGGTTGTTGCGGTAGGTTATGTCGGCGCGAGCCTCCCATTTGAAATTCCGTGCCGCGCGGAGGTCGTAGTTGGTCACATCCTCCACAAAGGTGCGTACATTCATGGTGCGGTAGAGCTCGTCGTTGTGGAAATAGTTGAGCTGCACGAAATCGGTGTAGCGCGGGTCGGGATAGAGAAATGCCGCCACCGGCATTTTGGTGTGCCATCCCACACCTCCGCCGATTTCCCAGCCGATGGGGAACCCTGCCATATATGTGGAGGGGAGAATCCATTTGAGATTTATTCGCGGGTCGATGTAGGGGCGGTTGGCGAGGTAGTAGCGCGAGGAGAGGTGAAGGAGCTGGGTTTCGCGCAGGCCGAGACGCAGTTCAACCGCATGGGTGCCGAGATGAAACTCCGATGTGTTTTCGGCATAGACCGAGAGCTGGTGCATGGCGGGGATGTCGCTGAACGCGCGCGGTCGGGCCGTGTTGCCTGCCGTGATGGGGCGCATGAGGTCGTAGGTTTGCCCGGCGCCGAAGTTTTTGCTCATATCCCATTCCACACCTGCAGAAAGGGTGTTGGAGGCAAACGGTAGTGAGTAGCGGAACCGCGAGGCGAGTTTCACCATAGCGGTTAGCGGCTTGCCAAGCACGTCGAGTTCCGCATCATATTTCATTGGAAGATAGCCCACGTAGTTGCTTCCGGGAGTTGTGGAGACAGGCATGGGGTAGAGACGGCTCGATGCGATGGTTTTCTCCTGATGGAGCCGTTCGTCGGAGTAGCTCAAACCCGTTGTGAGGGTGAGGCTGTGGAAAAAGCCGTGGAGCGGCGACACCAATGCCACGGTGTTGTTCCATGAGATGGTGTGTTTGTCGGAAGTGTAGTAGTCAACGGTGTTGTTGACAGTGAGGTCGGGGTCGTTTTTGTCGCGCTCAAATGTGCCGTTGTAGTTGAGCGAGCTGTTCCATGTGGTGATGAATCGTGGCGCAGTCCATTTTTTTGTGGAGCGGATTGAGCCGGTTACACGTTTGAAGTTCTCGCGGCTGTTGCGGGGGTCGATTTTGCTGTCGAGCCAGTCGGCCGAGAAATTCATGGTCCAGTCTTTCCCGGGCATCTTCACACCCTTGCCGGCGTAGAAAAGCTGGCTTTGCATGTCGGCTTTGAAACGGGCGGCAAAGGCTGTGACACCGCTTTTGCGCTTGATGTCGACAACGCCCGAGGTGACCTCCCCATATTCGGCCGATGCGATGCCTCTCACCACCTCCACGCTTTCAATGTCGTCGGTGGAGATTGAGCGCATGTCAACCCCCTTGCCCGTGGTGAGGCGTGAGGCACGTGAGGCATCGGCTGTTGCCTGCATGTCGGCGTTGGTGTTTACGGGCACGCCGTCAACAACAAACGAAGTTCCCAACGATGAGGTGTCGTATCCGTCGGCGGTTGCGTTGCGGGCCTCGCGCAGGTTGGCGAGGTTGGCTTTCCCCATCTCCGGGTCCTTGCTGATGGCTCCGGGAAGGAGTTCCATCAAATCGGTGAAGCTCGACGGCTGGAGGTGCTCCATCGCCTTGCGGTCGATGAGCGATGAGCTTCCCATTCCGCGCCCTTCGCGTGCGGTCACCACCACTTCTCCAATCTGAGTGTAGGCCGGGGTGAGTACGATGGTGACTGTGGCAGGGTTCTGCACGACTGTAGTTGTGACTGTTGCATGATTGTAGCCCACAGAGCTCACTGTTACTTTCCAGCGTGCCGGTGTGATGTCGGCCACATAGTCGCCCTCTATGTTGGTGAGGCCACCTGTGGTTTCATTTCCGTGAGTGAGAGCTACGGCAGCAAATTCCACGGGGTCGCCGGTTTCTTTGTCTGTTACATGCACACGCAATTGCACGGCAAAACCGGCCACGCATGTTGTTGCGAGAACCAGAATGAGCGTTGCGGTGCGCCGAAAATTTGAAAGAGTGGTTATGGTGAGTTCGGATAATGATGGTTTGTAGGCCATTATCTGAGAATTTTGCATATCAATTATAGTGCAAAATTAGCGAAAAAATTTCAATTTTCCCTCATTGTTTGTAATCATTCCGAATAACAAAGGTGGAGTGTTAAAGTAAATTAGCTGAAAATCAGAGATGTAGATGTAATAACCTCCGGCTATTCATAACGCGGAATAGCCGGAGGGGTGTGAGAAGTTTTAATGTTTTCACTGTTCATCTGTGGTGTCGGGGTCGCCGAGCCACTTCTTGAGCAATGCGAGGTCGTTTTTGAAGCGGCTGTTGATTCGCAGACCGATGAGCACACCGATTGCGGCTCCGCAAACTATGGCAATGATTAGGTAGGGGTCGCTGTCGGCCTTGGTCACGAATATCATGCACAAGATGATGACGGCTGCGGCTGCCATGAGCACGCAACGGAAAATGTTGCGCAGGCGGGTGAAACCGGTCACGAATCTTATGGCATCAACTGCGGTCGACGTTGCGAAGTCGAAGCGGTTGAGTTTGGAGATGAGCGTGTAGTTCATCAGGCCTGCCGCGATAAAGAAGCCGGCATACACACATGCGAACCAAGCCGGAGTTTCAAGCAATTTGCACAGATTGGGGGTGATGAGCAACCCCACAATCACTACGACAATCATTCGCCACAGCCGGCTGATGAGCCGTTGCTTGATGGAGCGAGGAATGCGACCCTCCGATGGGTTGAGGCGTGGTGTGGAGGCATCGGCGTTGATGTCGATGTCGGTCCATTTGCGTTTGAGTTCGTCTATGCTGTTCATGTGGTAAAAGAGGCTTTGTTTGCTTTGTGAAATAGGGTGGGGTTGTCATTGCTCGCTCATAGCGGCGAGTCGTTGTTTGCATCGGCTCAGGCGGGTTGCCACATTGTTGCGTGTGAGGCCGGTAACCTCGGCAATCTCAACATAGCTTTTTTCGTCGAGCCACATGAGCACAATGGCTTTGTCGAGCGCAGGGAGGCGGTTGATAAGCTCATACATCTCGCGCAGGCAGCGGGCGTGCTCGTGGTCGTCGGTTGCCATGTCGGCCATTCGCATCATGCTGTCGGAGTCGAGCGACACGGTGTCGGCATGCCGGCGGGTGTGACGATAGCAGCTGATGCAGGTGTTGATGGTGATGCGGTAGAGCCATGTCGACAGCGCCGAATCGCCGCGGAACTTATCGAGAGCCTGCCAGATGTTTATCTGCGCTTCCTGAAAAAGGTCGTTGAAGTGATCGGGATTGTCGGCATACATGTAGCACACCTTCGCTATGACCCCCTTGTGGGTGGCCATGATGGCTTCAAACCGCTTTTCCTTATTTTTGCTGTTTATGCTCACATCGGGTTAGACGCAGCAATGCCGGGAAAGTTACATCCCGGCATTGAAATTTTTTTGAGTTTCCGGCATTTTTTTTCAAGCTACCCTTGAAAATAGCTGTGCCTTTGCGATTCTTTGTTTGTTTATCGGGCTGCCTTGAAGTAAAGAATCACCGCGATGATGGCATAGATTATGTTTGGAATCCACATTGCCACAAATGGTGATGTGAGGCCCGAGATGGCAAACGATGAGGTGACGGTCATGAACAGAATGTAGCTGAAACTCAGCACAAGCCCCAGACCGATGTTCATGCCCATGCCACCCTTCACCTTTTTCGACGACAGCGACATGCCGATGACTGTGAGGATGAACGCGGCCGCACACATGGCATAGCGTTTTTCATATTCGATTTCAAACGCCTTGATATTGGCCACCCCTCGCTCTTTCTGGCGGGAAATGTATTCGCGCAGCTGTGGTGAGGTGAGGGTTTCCTGGTCGTTGCGCGAGATGAGGAAGTCGCGCGGCTCGAATGGAATCACGGTGTCGAGCATGGCTCCGCGGGTGATGTATTCGCGGTCACCTTTGAAATCGCGAATCATGTAGTCGCGCACCTGCCACTGATAGAGTGTATCCCAGCGGATGGTGAGTGCGGTGAGTCGCGACACGAGTTTCTTATCCTTGAACTCCTCAAGCGAGAAGCGGTAGCCGGTTTTTGTGGTGTTGTCGTAGCGGCTCATATAGGCGATGCGTCCCGGAGCCACCTGCATCATGATGTTGTCGCCGTAGTCAACGCGGCGGTTGCGCACGTAGGTGTTGGTGTAGTCGATTCGCTTCACATTTGCCGGGGGGATGATGTAGGCCCCGAGCACAAAAGTGCCGGCGGCGATGATGGCAGCCGAAATCATGTAGGGGCGCAGCAGGCGGCGGAAACTCATTCCGCTCGAAAGCATGGCTATGATTTCTGAATTGTCGGCGAGCTTCGAGGTGAAGAAAATAACGGCGATGAATGTGAAGAGCGGACTGAATTGGTTGGCGAAGTAGGGGAGAAAGTTCAGGAAGTAGTCGAACACGGTTGCTTTCAACGGAGCTTGCAGAAATGATTCAAGCTTCTCGTTGATGTCGAACATTATGGTGATTGCCAGAATGAGGCCTATGGCAAACAGGTAGGTGCCGATGAATTTGCGGATGATGTACATATCAAGCAAACTCACCGGAGCCTTTTTCCAAAATTCCGTCATGGCGGCTAATTTTCTGTTGGCCATTGGGGCGATTGGTTTTTAGTTTTGGGTTTTTAGTTTTCAGAGGCGGCGAGTTACGCGCTCAACCATAGCGGGTTTCCATGTGGCGAAATCGCCTGCGATGATGTGGCGGCGTGCCTCCCCCACAAGCCAAAGGTAGAAGGCGAGGTTGTGGATTGAGGCGATTTGCATCGCGAGAAGTTCCTGACTGATGAAAAGGTGGCGCAGGTAGGCTTTGGTGTAAACTTGGTCAACAAAGCAGTCGCTGTCGGGTTGGATGGGGGTGAAGTCGTCGGCCCACTTCTTGTTGCGCATGTTCATGATGCCGTCGGGGGTGAAGAGCATCCCGTTGCGGCCGTTGCGGGTGGGCATCACGCAATCCATCATGTCAACGCCGCGGTCGATAGCCTCAAGGATATTGGCAGGTGTTCCAACCCCCATGAGATAGCGCGGGCGGTCGGTGGGGAGAATCTCGTTCACAACCTCAATCATATCGTACATCACTTCGGCTGGTTCACCCACGGCAAGACCGCCGATGGCATTTCCGTCGGCACCGAGGTCGGCCACCTCTTTGGCGGCTTCGCGCCGCAGGTCGGGGTAGGTGCACCCCTGCACGATGGGGAAGAAGCTCTGGCGATAGCCGTAGAGCGGTTCGGTGGCATTGAAATGCTCCCATCCGCGTTTTAGCCAGCGGCGGGTGAGGTCGAGCGACTTTTTTGCATAGGCTTTGTCGGCGGTTCCGGGGGTGCATTCGTCAAGAGCCATGATTATGTCGGCTCCGATTTCGCGTTGGATGTCGACGGTGCGTTCGGGGGTGAAGAGGTGCTTCGAGCCGTCGATGTGGCTGCGGAACCATGCACCCTCCTCGGTTAGTTTGCGATTTTCAGAAAGTGAGAACACCTGGAAACCGCCGCTGTCGGTGAGGATGGGGCCGTCCCATCCGCCGAATTTATGCAAACCTCCGGCCCGGCGCAGAATTTCGGTGCCGGGTCGGAGGTAGAGATGATATGTGTTGCCCAAAATAATCTGGGCTTTAACGTCGTTGCGAAGTTCGCTCATGTGCACACCTTTAACGGCTGCGCATGTGCCTACGGGCATGAAAATCGGGGTTTCAATGGGGCCGTGATCGGTTTGAATCACTCCCGCACGGGCTTGTGTGCCGGGTGCTGTGGCTTTGAGTTGAAATTCCATGCCGCAAAGTTACGAAAATCCCCGCTAATTAGCGAACAACAACTTTTGTTGCCGCGCCGTTGACGGTGATGACGTAGAGACCCGAGGCTGCGTTGATGTTGCAGTTGCCTGCGGGAGCGTTGATGCGGGCCACGGTGCGTCCGTCGATTGAGTGGAGGGCAATCTGTTCGCCGCCGTTGAGGCCGCTGACGGTTACAAGACCCTGCGAAGCGACAACTGAAAGTTTTGAGCCGATGGCAGTTGTGGCGTTGATACCGGCCATATCCTCAACCGCTCCGAAGTCTTTCCACTGGTCGGCGGTGCTGTAGGCTTCGATGCTCTCGGCCGGCACAAGCAGTTTCACGTTGGCAAGATCGTTGCCATAGAAGCAGTAGGAGCCGAGGGCGGGGGGAGTGACGGTTGAAATCTCAAAAGTTTTGAGCGAGGGGAGCTGTGAGAAGCATTCCTGGCCGAGCGATGTGATGCGCGAGCCGAGTTTAACCGATTCGAGATTGTCCATGTAGCAGAAGGCCATGTCGTCAATCGAAGTGAGCGACTCGGGAAATTCGAGGGAGCGGAGCGAGTTGCATTCGTAGAACACATTCCATTCGATGTAGTCGAGAGCGTCGTTCCACACAATTTCGCGCAGGGATGAGCAGCTGAAGAATGCGCTCGATTTGATTGTGGCCACCTCTTTGCCCAAGGTTACTTTTTCGAGGGCCGAGCAGTTGTAGAACATCGAGGGCCACACCTGCGAATATGTGTCGGGGATGGTCACCTCTTTCAGTGAGGTGCAACCGCCGAACACTTTGCTGCCGTAGCTCAGTTCGCGTTCATGAAGTTTGAGATCGGTGAGTTTGCTGTTTTGTGAGAATGCTTCCACACCGAGCGATGTGAGCTGTGGCATGTCGTTGAGGTTGAGCGCTGTGATGGCGGTGTTTTCAAAGGCATGGCTTGCAATTTCGGTGATTGCGGGGGAGTAGGTTATGGTTGAAAGCGAAAGGCAGTCGGCAAATGCGCTCGAATCGATAAATGTCACCTCCGAAGGGATGGCAAACGCTGTGAGCGATTCACATTCATAGAATGCTTCCTCGCCGATGGCTGTGATGCCGGCAGGGATTTTAACAGTTGTGAGCAGAGGGCAGCTGCTGAACACGCGGGCATCGAGCTCGGTGATGGCGGTGTTCTCAATGTCGGCCGAAACGAGCTTCTGGCAGTTGTAGAAGCATGATTGCCCGATGGTGGAGACTGTGGCGGGGAGTGTGACGGCCGTGAGGTCGCGGCAGCTTGAGAAGGCTGCGCGCTCCAGAGTGGTGAGTGTGGAGGGGAACTGCACCGTTTGCAGGTCGGCATCCATGAATGCCCCTGCGCCGATGGTGGTGAGCCCTTCGTTGAGTGTGAGCGATGTGATTGTAGCATTCTGGAAAGCATAATTTCCGATTGCCTCGACTTTCGCCAGCACTTCGTCGGTGGAGAAGTCAACGGTGGTTTCGGTGCCGCTCCATTTGGTGATTGTTTTGCCGTCGGCCGAAAGGGTGTAGGATGCGGGACTGATGGCTGCGGAGAGGTTGAAAGCCAGAGATAATGCCGCGAGGGCAGAGAGGGTAAAGTGTTTTCTCATTCTAAAGGGGTTAGTTGAGTGGGAATGTGATATTGGTTGCTGCGAATTTAAGCAAAAAAACTGAACAATTACCCCATTACGCGAGTAAAATGACAGATTCTTAATTTAGATTAATGCAGAACGAGAGGCGCAACGGTGGTGTCAGGCAGGGGAAGCTTGTGTGCTATCGGAGAGTTTATGGTAGAACGCGGCTGCATCGGCATCGCATGCGAAAGCCGACACGGGGATGAGAATTGTGGTGTCGCCATCGGCAGTGGCGGCTTGCAGTGCTATGAATCGGCGCCACGTGGCGATGCCGCTGATTTTTTGAACGGGGATGTTGACGGGCGCAGGGACAAATACTGCGGCCGGAACTGCGTTGGCTGCGCTTGTTTCACAGTCGGTCGCATCGGCCGGTTGCGTTTGCTGGAGCGGGTTATATAATATTGTGATGTCGCCGTTGGCTGAGGTTGTGACGCAGTGGGGGTAAATGTCGCTGACGGCTTGCCTGCATGTTGTGAGCGAAAGCCACACAAACATGAGGAGTGTGGGGATAATCAGGAACAGCGCCGCAAGTGCAACTATTCCCCATCGCCAGTCGAAAGCCGCCGCTGCCAGCATGGCTGCGATGGGGAGGAACAGTGCCCACCACCATCGTGAGGCGAGGCTTTCGAGCCCGCGCATGGCATAGTCGGCTGCCGCAACGGTGAATGTGGCGGTGGCCGATGTGTGTGGTGCGTGGGTGATGTGTGGAGCGTTGTGGGGCATGGCTTCCTGTGCAATCGAGAGGTGGGGCATTCGCAACCGTAAGGCCGTCGGCCTTGAGGGTAATATAAAAAGAAAAGCTGCAAGTGTTGAAAATTCAAAACTTACAGCTTTTCAAGTGTCCGAAATGAGACTCGAACTCACACGATCTAATGATCACTACCCCCTCAAAGTAGCGCGTCTACCAATTCCGCCATCCGGACAATCCTAATCATGCATCAGCTACCGAAGCATCGTAGCACCGGTTGCATAACGGTGAGATTCGTGGTAATTGATTTTGAGCGAAAAACGGGACTCGAACCCGCGACCCCGACCTTGGCAAGGTCGTG
>CAJUIT010000024.1 GCA_910586565.1 uncultured Muribaculaceae bacterium
TCGGGGCGTAGCGCAGTCCGGTAGCGCACCTGGTTTGGGACCAGGTGGTCGCAGGTTCGAATCCTGTCACCCCGACGCAAAAGAAACGTTGCTAATCGCTTGAGTATCAAGCTTGATTGGCAACGTTTCTTTTTTTATTTCAGCCGTTTTAGGGTAAGAAAAAGCGGAGTGTCGGAATTTTTATTCCAACACTCCGTTTTTGCGTAAGTTGCTTAATAAGTGGTGATTAGGGCGAATTGCCCTAAAAGTCGAATTTTAAAATGTTTCGCTAATTGCGCTACTTATTGAAGGGTGCCGTTGTTGGCCTGCTGAATCATTGTGGCGTCGGCGGTGATGTAGATTTCCACACGACGGTTCTGGGCACGGCCGGCAGCTGTTTCGTTTGAAGCCACGTAGTCGGCCATAGGCACACCCTGTGCGCGCAGACGTGTGGGGGAAACTCCGCTGTTGGCAAGGAAGCTTTCAACAGCAGCAGCGCGACCGTTGGCAACGCGTGTGTTCACTTCCATTGAGCCAGTGTTGTCGGTGAAGCCGTAAATCTGCACATCGGTGTTGGGGTTGGAGCGCAGAGAGTTGGCAAACTGTGCGAGCTCGGTTTGAGCGTTGGCGCTGAGTGTTGTTCCGTTGGTGGGGAAGAGGATGCCGCCGGGGAATGTTACCTTGATTGCCTGGAGGCCGTTCTGGTCGGTTACGGTCTGCACGTCGGCTTCGGCGAGCTGCTGCTTGAGTTCGGCAGCCTGCTTATCCATTTTTTTGCCGATGAGGGCTCCTGCGCCTGTGCCTACTGCGGCACCTACTGCGGCACCGATGGCTGCGCCTTTTCCGCCGCCGATAAGAGCACCGATACCTGCGCCGAGGGCACCGCCGCCACCGCCGCCGATGAGGGCGCCTTTGCCGGTGTTGGTCATAGAGCTACATCCCGAAAGGAGCATGCCGGCTGCAAGAGCCGCGCAGCATAATGTCTTTAATGATTTCATGTTCTATATAGTTTTTAGTTAGTGACAGTTATTTGTGGCAGTTACTTAAATTTGAACCGCGCTTGATAGTTTTGATTTTAAGTTGTGGTGCAAAGGTAGTTATTTTATTTTTAATCCGAAAGCCGCCCGGAGTGGGGCACTCGGGCTTCGCCGTGCGTGATGGGTGAACCGTCTGTGGCAAAGGATTCTACCTTATTATACAAATTGAAAGCCGATTTTGTTGGGCGCGGCGAGGTGAAAATTTATTTGTCGAGCGGTTTGCGGTTGGGAGAAAAATTATTAAATTCGCTGTCGAAACATGACGAAAATTGTGTGAATTATCCTTAAATCGCTTAGTCAATAGAATTAAAGCGGATGACGGGATAGCTCTCTTGCACCGGCTCCGCGACAGATTTTGTGAGGGTTGCAGTAATTGTTGTGTTGGCGGCAAACCGTTAAAAAACAGGAACAAGGGATTGCCGCAGAAGGGAGGAGGGGACTTAATTTGAATAGCTACATACTCGTTATGGGAGTTACACCGTGGAGAATCAATTCGCCTAAGGCGAGACTTTTATGCCATTTTGGCGCGCTGCTTGCAGTTACCATGTGGGGTGCATCGTTTGTCAGCACAAAGGTGCTTACCAATCATGGACTCGGTCCGGTTGAAATCTACATCTACCGTTTTGTGATGGCCTACGTGCTCGTGTTGTGTGTGTGCCACAAAAAACTGATGGCAAATTCATGGCGCGATGAGTTGCTGTTTGCCGTGTGCGGTCTTTGCGGCGGCTCAATCTATTTCATTGCCGAGAATAATGCGGTGAACTACACGCGCGTTTCGGATGTGTCGATGATAACCACGCTTTCGCCGCTGCTCACCACATTGCTTATCGGGGCGCTCTACAAGGCCGAGAGGCCGGGCAAATGGACTTACATAGGTTCGCTGATAGCTTTCATGGGGGTGGGGTGCATCGTGTTCAAGGATGGAATGAGTCAGTTTACCGGTGCTGACGGCCCCGACACCCTCAGCGCTACCATTGGCGATTTCCTTGCCTTGGGAGCGGCTTTCTCATGGGCCATTTATTCAGTGGTTCTGCGCAAGTTGAATGTGACCTATTCGGCATGGTTCGTAACACGCAAAACTTTTTTCTACGGACTTCTGACGGCCATACCATTCTGGGTGATATCGCCCGAACCGGTGTCGCCGTTGAGTGCGCTGCTCGAACCTGAAGTGCTCGGCAATCTGCTGTTTCTCGGGCTGCTTTGCTCAATGGGCGCCTACATTGTGTGGTCGGGTGTGATGAGCGTGCTGGGGGCCATAACCACCAACAATTACCTTTATATCCAGCCCATCATCACAATGATTATAGCCGCCGTGTTGTTTGCCAACGACCCGATAACTCTGATGGGGTGCTTCGGTGCATTCCTCATCATCGGCGGTTTGTGGCTCGGCGACTACATGGGCAGGCGGTCGCAGCTGTCACATTGATTTCCAACCGCCGCCGAGCGATTTGTAGAGGCGCACAAGAGCGATGTTCTCGTCGCGTATGGCGTTGGAGAGCGCAATCTGTGCATCGAAGTGGCGGCGCTGCGCATCGAGCACCTCAATGTAGTTGATGCTTCCGGCGCGATACTGCATCTCGGCCAAATCCACATATTTTTTAGCGGCCTGTTGCGCGTGAGTTTTCAACGATGTTGATTGCCTGAGTTTGCGATAGGTGATTACAGCGTCGTCGACCTCTTTGAAAGCCGTGAGCACAGTCTGTTCGTAGCCGAGGCGTGCCTGTTCGTAGGCGGCTTCGGCCTCTTTGTATTTAGCCTTTTTGCGTCCGAAGTCAAACACCGGGCCTGCGAGACTGCCGGCAATGTAGGAGAAGGGTGATTTGAAGAAGTGCGAAAGTTGGTCGTTTTCCCAGCCACCCTGCAGGTTGAAGGTGAGGCGAGGAAACCTGTCGGCGTATGCCACGCCAACCGATGCCATTGCTGCCTTAAGATTGAGCTCGGCCGAGCGCAGGTCGGGGCGACGGGTGAGCAGAGTGGAGGGGAGCCCAATGGGGAGCTCATCCCAGGGCGACATCTCCACCTCGCCGTTGTTGCGGTTGACGGGATTGTGAGGAAAATCACCCATGAGCAGGCTGAGAACGTTTTCAGTAACCTCTATGCGGCTTTCGAGATTCGGCACGAGTACTGCCGCCGAGGCATATTCCACCTGCGCCTGACGGAACACGAGTTCAGAGGTCAGACCACCCTCGAAGCGCAGTTTGGCCTTTGCCACAGCTTCCTGACGGTTAACGAGAGTGCGGCGCACAATTGCCAGCTCGTTGTCGAGAGCAATAAGTGTGAAATAGGCGGTCGCAGCTTCGGCAATGAGAGTCATGCGCATGGCGCGGTAGTCCTCCAGCGAGGCGTTCCACAGCGCTTCGCCGCGGCGTTTGGCCCAGCGGTATTTTCCCCAGAGGTCGGCTTCCCAGCTGATGTTGGCCTTTAGGTCGAACTGTGGGTCGACAGTAGTTCCTTCTCCCGAATAATTATTGGTTTCACGATTGGCGAGTACAGAAGCTCCTACCGAGGGGAATTGGTCGGCTTTGGCGAATCCGTAGGCCTGACGGGCTTTCTCCACATTGGCAGCGGCGGCGAGCAGGTTGCGGTTATTGTCGAGGGTCTTTGAAATAATTTCGCAAAGAACGGTGTCGCCGTAGAATTTCCACCACTCAATGTCGGCCATTGTGGTTGAGTCGGTTGCACCTGCGGCAAGTGTGGCGGGGAGGTTGAGCTCCGGAGCCTTGCAGTTGCGCACCCCCGAACACGACAGCAATGCCGGAAGAAGCAGGAGCGACAGAAGAAGAGATGTTATATTAATTTTCATTCAATTTCTCAGTGATGCGTTTTTGGATGTGTGTCGGTATAATAACGGCAACCGGCCGATTTTATGACAATTGATTGTCTCAAATAACTTTTTTTGAGATACTTGAACGGGGGAAATCAGGGCTTTATCTGCTTCGACTTTTTGAACTTGTAGACCGTGACAAAGAACAACGGAACAAACACAATGCCCACCGTCACGGCCACAAGCATGCCGAAGAACACGCCCGTGCCGATTCCCTGACGGCTGGCCGACCCCGGGCCGGAGGCAAACACCAGCGGGATGAGGCCGAGAATGAATGCCAGCGAAGTCATGACGATAGGGCGGAAGCGGAGGCGGATGGCGGTGAGAGCGGCCATTTGCGGTGTTTTCCCTTTCTCAACCTCCTCTTTGGCAAATTCAACCACGAGAATGGCATTTTTCGCCACGAGACCCACAAGCATCACAAGGCCAATCTGGAAGTAGATGTTGTTCTCCAGTCCGCAAATCCAGATGCCCAGATAGGCACCGATGCCAGCCACCGGGAGCGACAGGATTACCGCAATCGGCACCGACCAGCTTTCATACTGTGCCGCGAGGAAGAGGAACACGAAGAGGAACGCCAATGCGAGCACGAGCCCCGTTTTGCCGCTTTCCTGCTTTTCTTGATAGGAGAGTCCGCTCCATTCAACTGCGATGTTGGAGGGGAGATGTTCAGCCACAACTTTTTCAAGGGCTTCCATTGCCTGCCCCGAGCTGTAGCCGTGGGCGGCCTCACCGGTTATGGTGGCGGCATAGAACATGTTGAATCGCTTTATGGTGCCGGCGCCTGTGGTGTAGCTTGTTGTGCCGAGGGCGGTGACCGGAATCATTGTGCCGTCGGCACTGCGCACGAAGTAGAGTCCCAGGTTGTCGCGGTGGGAGCGATAGGGCGCTTCGGCCTGGATGTAGACGCGGTAAATGCGGTTGAACATGTTGAAGTCGTTGATGTAGACCGAGCCGGTGAACGCCTTCATGGTGGCGAAGATATCGGCCAGCGGAACCCCCTGCATGCGAGCCTGGTCGCGGTCAACATCGAAGAAGAACTGGGGAATGTCGCTCTGCATCGACGACGACAACCCTGAGATTTCGGGCAGGTTGGCGGCATAGTGCATCAGCGTGTCGACGGCTTGCTGAAGATTGGCGTAGGTGGCGTCGCCGCGGGCCTCGAGAACCATTTCAAATCCGCCCGACGACCCGAGCCCCGGGATGATGGCCGGGGTGGAGATGTAGACTTTCGCCTCGGGGTAGCGCGACATCTCTTTGCGGATGCGCTGCGTCACGGGTGCAATGCCTCCCGAGCCACGTTCGTCCCACGGTTTGAGAATCACCGTGAGCTGGCTGTGGGCCTGGTTGGTGCCTACGCGCGGACTCGACCCGGTGACGTTGAGCACGTGGGCTATGTCGGGGTCGTTCTTGAGGAACTCCATAGCGCGGTCGGTCACCTCGCGGGTGCGCTCGATTGTGGCACCTTCGGGCAGTTCAAGTTCAACGGTGAAATAGCCTTGGTCCTCCTGCGGCATGAAGCTGCGGGGGGAGATGCGGTTCATCACAAAAATGCCAATCATGAGAATGCCGAATGTTGAGAACATAAGGCGCGGATTGACGAAAGATTTACCCACCACTTTGCTGTAGAAGCGGTTGCCGCGGGCAAGGAGGTAGTTGATTGAGCGGAACAGCTTGTTGCGGCGTTTGTGTTGCGGCTGGCGGAGAACAAGCGAGCACATCACGGGGCTGAGGGTGAGGGCCACGATGGTTGAAATGACCACCGACACAGCGATTGTGATGGTGAACTGGCGGTAGAGCTGCCCGGTGATGCCGCCGAGGAAGCTCACGGGCACAAACACGGCACACAGCACCAGCGACATTGCGATGAGTGCGCCGCTGAGGTTCGACATGGCTTTTCGTGTGGCTTCGTAGGGCGACAGGTTCTCCTCGTGCATTATGCGGTCAACGTTCTCAACCACCACGATTGCATCATCGACCACGATGCCGATTGCAAGAATCAGGCCCAGGAGTGTGAGCATGTTGAGCGAGAACCCGAACGCGAGCATCACGGCGAAGGTGCCGATGAGCGAGATGGGAACCGCCACGATGGGGATGAGCGTTGCCCGCCAGCTCTGCAATGAGAGGAACACCACCAGAATCACCAGCAGCAGAGCTTCGAACAGAGTGCGGTAGACGTGGTGGATGGAGGCGGAGATGTAGGTTGTGGTGTCGAACGGGATGGTGTAGGTTATCCCTTCGGGGAAATTGCGGCTGATTTCCTCCATCGCCTTTTTCACGGCATCGGCAACATCGATGGCGTTGGCACCCGGGAGCATGTTGATATTGAGCACAGCGGCGTTAAGGCCGTCGATGCCGCTCTCGGTGGAGTAGGATGACGCTTCGAGCGAAACGCGGGCCACATCCTTGAGGCGGATGATTGAGCCGTCGGGGTTGGCGCGCACAACCACCTGTTCAAACTGGTCGACCGACGACAGACGCCCCTGTGCGGTGATTGGGAATGTGATGTCAACACCTGCCATAGGGGCTTCACCCATCACGCCGGCGGCCGATTCGCGGTTCTGGTCCTTGAGCACGTTCTGGAGGTCCTTCACGGTGAGTCCGAGGTCGGCGAGTTTGTCGGGCTGCACCCAGATGCGCATGGCGTAGTAGCGGCTACCCACATTCGACACGCTACCCACGCCCGGCACACGGCGCAACATGTCGAGCACGTTGAGTGTGGCGTAGTTGGAGAGGTAGATTTCGTCGAATTTGGGGTCGGACGAGAGGAGGGTGATGGTGAGCAATTTGCTTGCCGCCTGTTTCTCAACCGAGATGCCGTTCTGCACCACTTCGGCGGGGAGACGTGATTCGGCTTTCTTGATTCGGTTCTGAATGTCGACGGCGGCGAGGTCGGGGTCGGTGTCGATGTCGAATGTCACGGTGGCATTGAAAGCTCCCGAGTTGGAGCTTGTCGATTCCATGTAAATCATTCCCGGGGTGCCGTTGAGCTCCTGCTCGATTGGGGTGGCCACGGCTTGGGTGACAGTCTGGGCGTCGGCGCCGGGATATGATGCCGAAACCTTTACCACTGGGGGCACGATTTCGGGATACTGGTCGATGGGGAGGAGCATCAGGCCGATGCTTCCCACCAGCAGAATCACCACCGAAACTACTATGGAGAAAACCGGATGGTCGAGGAAAAAATTCTTTTTCATCAGAGGGAGGATGCTATGTTTTTTATTTCGCCGGGTAGCGGCTGCACGGGCCTAAATCAAACTTCGGGTTGAGCCGATTCGGTTTCGGCTTTCCGGGCTTTTTTCGATTCGGGCACCGGTTGGGGATCGACTTTCATGCCGTGCGACAGTTTGTGGAAGCCCTCCACAACAATGCTTTCGCCGGGCATGAGGCCGCGTTCCACAATGGTTTTGTTGCCGGTTTCGGGGCCGGTTTCGATGAAACGTTTCTCAACGGTGTTGTTGGCGCGCACCACATAGATGTAGGCGCCCCCCTTTTCAATTATTATGGCTTTGGTGGGAACCACCACCGCTTGCTCACGCACATCCATGAGCAGTTTCACGCGAGTGAACTGGCCGGGGAGGAGGCTGTGGTCGGGGTTGGGCATTTCGGCGCGCACGGAGAATGTTCCCGTCTTGGGGTCGATTTGCGGGTCGGCGAAATCAACCGGGCCCTTGTGGGGATAGAGGGTGCCGTCGGCCATTGTGATGGTGATGTAGGGGTTCCATGTGCGCGACGAGTCCTGTTGGCCGAGGTTCACGTTGCGGGCTTTCGAGCGGAGGTATTCAAGCGAGGTCATGCTGAAGTCAATTTGCACGGTGTCGCTTTTCACCACTGTTGCCAGCAACGATTTGCCGCCCGGGCCAACGAGGGCGCCGATGTCGACGTTGCGCTGCGACACATAGCCCGAGATGGGGGAGTGCACGGCTGTGTAGCTCAGTGTCATTTCTGCTTGGGTGAGGTCGGCCTGACACACGGTCACGTCGGCGGTTGCCCCTTCGTAGGCGGCCACGGCGTTGTCGAGGTCGAGCTGGCTGGCCGCATTCTCCTTGTAGAGCGGACGGATGCGGTTGAGGTCGCGCTCGGCTTTGAGAGCCTGCGCCTTTGCTTTGTTGAGCTGCGCTTTGGCGCGGTCAACCTTTGCGTGATAGAGCTTAGGGTCGATGATGAAGAGGGTTTGCCCCTTTTCAATGTATGAGCCTTCGTCGAACAGCATTTTCTCGAGATAACCTTCCACACGGGCATGGACTTCGACGAATTGCTGGGCACGCACGCGACCCACATATTCGCCGTAGATGCTCACGTTTTCAGTGGCTACCGGCTCTACTTCCACAACCGGAGGGGGCGGGGGTGTGGGCTGTGGCCGCGTGAGGATGTAGACGATTATCAGCGCCACGGCAAGTGCCATGCCGATTATAATCCACATTCGGGTTTTGCGGGGAAGGGAGGTCCACATCGAGCGCCCTTTGCGGGTGGCGCGGCCTGCGTAGTCGGTCATTGTGTGAGCCGATTGGCGGAGTTTCTGCTTGTTTACAGGGGAATGCATCGTGGAGGTGAGATGGGTTAAAGAGGCAAACGGTTCTGCCTGCGTTTTTTGAATTGTTGATTAAGAAACAGTTTCTTAAACTGTTCCTAAACAGAAAAGCGCGTAAAACCGGTGGTTTTACGCGCTGAGATGGTAGCGGGACCGAGAATTGAACTCGGGACCTCCGGGTTATGAATCCGACGCTCTAACCAACTGAGCTATCCCGCCTCGTTTGCGACTGCAAAGTTATAACACTTTTCCGAAACATGCAATAGTTGGCGAAAATAATTTTCGCTCTTTTCCCTTTTCGAGGCTATTCGGCCGGTCGTGCCATAATGGAAAAAGCATGGCGAACTGAGGGTTGCGCCATGCTTTTCTCTTAGAAATAACAATACCTAAATAAAAACCGGAATTACTCTTTATGTTTAAGTTTTTGAAGTCAGAAATAAGAAGTCAGAAGTCAGAGGAGAGAAGTCAGAAGTTAGAAATAAGAGGGCAGAGGATGGGGGAGGGGGAGAGGTGGAAAAGAGGGAAATCAACGGTGGTTGGTGGCGGAGCCGGTGAGGTCGTCGTCGATTTGGGCTGTTTGGCTGTTGAAGTGGACCGAACCTCCCGAACTACTGTCGATTTTTGCTGTGGTGGAGCGGAATTTGCGTCCGTTGAACGAACTGCCGCTTGAAGCATCCACTTCGAGCGAACCGGTGACACCGGCAATGGTGCAGCCAGCGCCCGACGAGAGGTCGCACTCGGCTTGGCGGCATTTCACGTTGCCCAGATTGATTGATGAGCCGCTTGATGCGTCAACATTGAGTTTGCCTGTGGTCAGCGTGCCGATTGTGATGCTTGAGCCCGACGAGGTTTCAACTTCGGTCTTGCCGTTGACGGTGGCTGAGGCAAGGCTGATAGATGCGCCCGATGAGGTGCTAACATCCAACCCGTTGGTTGCCTTTACGGCACCGCTCACTGTGATGGAGGCGCCGCTCGAAGCCTCGAATTCGTCGACGGCGGGGGCCGATATGGTAACTGTCACATTATCATTCATTGAATGGAATGTTTCGAAATATTCGTTTGTGAGATTGATGTTGAGGGTTTTCCCTTTCACCTTCACATCGAGATAATCGAGAATGTAGCGCGGGGCTTTGATGACGGCCGGAGTAGCGGCTCCCTGTGTGTAGATTACGCGGATGCCGGTGGCGGCTTCGATTGCCGAGTAGTTGCCGAGCTGCTTGGTGACTGTAACCTCCTCGCGGTCGACTTTGGAGAGATTGGTGGTGGCGCAGGCCGAGACCATTGTGGCCGCCAAAATTGTGGTGATGATGAGTTTCATTGGAGCATAGAAATTAATTGAACTACACTCTTTAGACGCAGCGGGTGGTCGGAAAGTTTCAACTTGCCGAAGTTTTTATCAAAAAAATTGCGGGAGGTGTGTTTTTAGCAGTTTATGCGGGCGGGTGTGATGTTCTGAAATCGTGAGAGACTGCTAAATTAAAATTAAAAAAAACAGCAGCCGGGCTGTAAGCCGGGTTATGTCGGTAGCGCAGGGGATGGTTCCGCGCGTGCGCTCCGGTCCGTCATTTATCTATGCACGATGTTGCCAGCGTGCTAAAGCAGTCTACCCCCCGGCAATGAACGAGCCGTTCATTTGCAACTGCCCTTATCGTTTCAAATCGGCTTCATGATTCATCGGCAAAAGGATGCATTGCCCTGTTGACCGATTCGGATAAAACCTCACAAACTGATGTTGACCGTTGTATTGCCGGTATACTTGACCTTGCAACCCATAAGACGTGCGGCATTCCATCTCGCGGTGGAACCCGGTGGGCTCTTACCCCACCTTTTCACCCTTGCCCCGGGGGGTGATAGCGCTGCCGCAAGGGCAGCTCCCCCTACCGTTGTTGGGGCGGTTGTTTTCTGTCACGTTGTCTCTGCGGTTACCCGCGGCTTCCCGTTAGGAAGTATGGTGCTCTCTGTTGCCCGGACTTTCCTCATGCAGGTGCGCCAATGCAACGCTCTCTGCCCGCGACGGACCGCCCGGCTGCTGTTAAGAATGCGCAAAATTACCAAAAAATGTCGAGATTAGGGAGGAAAGAGCTATCTTTGTTATCAGTTTTAACGTTAGGGCAATCACACATGGCTACATATAATCCGGTTGGTGCATCATTGCGGAAATTCATCGCTTCGTTGCGGCAGGCAAAGAGCAGGCGTGCCGAGCGCCTGTTTGTGTTGGAGGGCACACGCGCGGTGCTCGACACCATCCCGTTTTTCGAGGTGGTGCATCTGGTTGCCACTTCGCAGTGGCTTGAGCTGAACGGAGGACGCCTTCCAAAGTCAGTTCCCGCCCCTTTGGTGGCAAAGAACGATGAGATGGAGCGCATGTCGTCGCTCTCCACGCCGCAGGGTGTGTTGGCGGTGTGCCGCATGCCCGAGCCGGTTGCATTCAACGGCGTGGCTGACGGGGAACTCGTGCTTGCCCTCGACCGCGTGCAGGACCCCGGCAACTTAGGCACCATAATGCGTGTTGCCGACTGGTTTGGCGTCACACGCATCCTGGCGTCGGCCGACACTGTGGATGTGTTCAATCCCAAAGTGGTTCAGGCCACGATGGGGGCGATTGCCCGTGTGCAGGTTATCTATTGTGAAAACCTTGCTGCCACGCTTGAGGAGGCGGCCACTGATGTTTACGGCACCTTCCTCGATGGCGGCAACATCTATGATGCGCCCCTTTCACGCGGTGGGATTGTGGTGATGGGGAATGAGGGGAACGGCATTTCGGCCGAGGTGGAACGTGTGGTCTCCCACCGCATCAAGATTCCCCCTTTCCCTCCTCAGCGGGCCACGGTTGAATCGCTCAACGTGTCGATGGCCACAGGGATTGTGCTTGCCGAGTTCCGCCGCCGCATATAACCCGGGCCTCAAAATCAACATTGTTATTCATTTGATCTGACCGACATATAGCATTACACTCATCATGGCAAAAACAGTTAAGGAACGCACCCGATGGTTCTGCACCGAATGTGGGGCCGACACTCCGAAATGGGAGGGTAGGTGCCCGTCGTGCGGAGCATGGAACACTTTGGTTGAGGAGCGGGTGTTGCCGACCAAAAAAACGATTCTTTCGGCCGGGAACGCAGGGGGGCGCGCCGGAGCTGTGCGCTCGGTGCCGCAGCGGGTGTCGGAAATTCAGGCCGGCGACGAAACGCGCATCCAAATGCCATCGAAGGAGCTCAACCGAGTGCTCGGAGGGGGATTGGTGAGCGGCTCGATGGTGCTTATAGGTGGCGAGCCCGGCATCGGGAAATCAACCCTTGTGCTGCAGAATGTGCTGGCTATTAAATCGCGTAAAATCCTCTACGTTTCGGGTGAGGAGAGCGCTACACAGATAAAGATGCGCGCCGACCGCCTCGGGCGCATGAGCGACAACTGCTTCGTGGTGACTGAAACCTCGCTTGAGAACATTTTCACCCACATCGCCGAGGTGGAGCCTCAGTTGCTTATTGTCGACTCCATACAGACGATAGCTTCCGATGCCATCGAATCGGCCGCAGGGAGTGTGAGCCAGGTGCGCGAATGCGCCGCCACGCTGTTGCGCTATGCCAAAGAGAACAATGTGCCGGTGCTTCTCATCGGACATATAAATAAGGAGGGGTCGCTTGCCGGCCCTAAGGTGCTGGAGCATATTGTGGATGCCGTGTTGCAGTTTGAGGGTGACAGGCAATATATGTACCGCATTCTGCGTGCAACCAAAAACCGTTTCGGCAACACCTCCGAGCTGGGCATCTATGAAATGTGTCAGCGCGGATTGCGCGAGGTCACCAATCCGTCGGAGATGCTTATGTCGCGCCGCGACGGAGAGGACCTCTCGGGTTGCGCCATCGGGGTTACCCTTGAGGGGATTCGCCCGTTCCTCATCGAGGCGCAGGCTTTGGTGAGCACCGCCGCCTACGGCACGCCGCAGCGTTCGGTGACAGGCTTCGACTCGAAGCGCATGAACATGTTGCTTGCCGTGCTTGAGAAGCGTGTGGGGTTCAAACTCGCCCAAAAGGATGTGTTTCTCAACATCGCCGGCGGGCTGAAAGTTTCCGACCCGGCGCTCGACCTTGCTGTGATTGCAGCAATTCTGTCGTCGAACGTCGACATGCCCGTGCCACATGATGTGTGTCTCAGCGGCGAAGTGGGGCTTAGCGGTGAAATCCGTCCCGTAACCCGCATGGAGCAGCGCGTGCGCGAGGCCGACAAGCTCGGCATGAAAACAATCATCATTCCGCGCGGGGCAATGAAGGGTGTCGACACCTCTAAACTCTCAATTGAGGTGGTGGAGGTCGACAAGGTGGAGGAAGCCTTCAGGCATCTCTTTGGCTAAGTCTGCTTTCTGCTCGCAGGGTGGCTATATATTGCTATTAGCAAATTTTAACATTGGCGGTTGAAACTTTAAGCCGAAGCGAGCGTCAAACATCTCAGAATACAATTAATTATCACACATATTTTTTGACTAAACTTAACGATTGATGAAAAAAACAATCAAACAGGTGATGGTGCTCATGGCCGGTCTGTTCGCGCTTGGCGCGTCGGCACAGATGGCCGACCAGCTCCCTGTCGACGACGCAGTGCGTCAGGGCGTGCTCCCCAACGGGCTCACCTACTACATCCGTCACAATGAGACCCCCAAAGGTCAGGCCGATTTCTACATCGCCCAGAAGGTGGGTTCGATTCTCGAGAATGACGACCAGCGCGGTTTGGCTCACTTCCTCGAGCACATGTGCTTCAACGGCACACAGAACTTCCCCGGAAACGACGTTATCACATGGCTTGAGTCGGTGGGTGTGAAATTCGGTCAGAATCTCAACGCCTACACTTCGATTGACGAAACCGTCTACAACATCTCAAATGTTCCCACCGCCCGCGAGAGCGTGCAGGATTCATGTCTGCTCATTCTCCATGACTGGGCCGACGGATTGTTGCTCGACTCCAAGGAAATTGACAAGGAACGCGGTGTGATTCATGAGGAATGGCGCTCGCGCAATGTTGGTCAGCAGCGCATTCTCGAGCAGCTGCTCCCGAAACTTTATCCCGATTCGAAGTATGGCTACCGCATGCCTATCGGCACAATGGAGGTGGTCGACAACTTCCCCCATCAGGTGCTCCGCGACTATTATGAAGCGTGGTATCGTCCCGACCAGCAGGGCATTATCGTTGTGGGCGACGTTGACGTTGACCGCATCGAGACGAAAATCAAGGAGATTTTCTCACCCATCCCAATGCCCGAGAATGCCAAGGCTCGCGAATATGAGGAGGTTCCCGACACCGAGGGTACCATTTATGCCGTAGGCACCGACCCCGAGCAGCAGATTTCTCTGTTCTACATCTTCTTCAAAAATGAGGTGATGCCCAAAGAGCAGCGCAACACCATGATTTACATGGTGACCGACTATATCACCGACATGATTTCGTCGATGCTCAACGCTCGCTATCAGGAGATGATGAGCAACCCCGACGTGCCTTTCGCACAGGCATTTGCCATGTATGACAACTATCTGATTTCTTCGACCGAGGATGCTCTCGCAGTGGGTGGTATCGGCAAGGGCGACGACGTGCTCCCCGCTTTCAAGAGCGTTTACCGCGAGCTTCTGCGCGCTGTACGCGGCGGCTTCACCTCGTCGGAATATGACCGCGTGCGCAGCGAATATCTCTCTCGCCTCGAAACAGCCTACAACAACCGCGAGAAGGTTGAAAACGAGAAATATTCCCGCGAAATTACCCGTCACTTCATCGACGGAGTGCCCATGCCCGGCATCGAATATGAGTACAACATGATGAACATGATTGCCAACCAGATTCCTGTTGAGGCAATCAACCAGACCATCAAGCAGATGGTTACCGATGACAACCGCGTGGTTGTGATGATGCTCCCCGAAAAGGCCGGCATCGTTGTTCCCACCGAGGAACAGCTCGCAGCTGCAATGGGTGAGGTTAACGGCGAGAACATCGAGGCTTTCGTTGACGAAGTCAAGGCCGAACCTCTCATCCCCGCTCTCCCCGCTCCCGGCAAAATCGTAAGCGAGAAACCTGTTGAGAAATGGGGCGCAACCGAGCTCACACTTTCCAACGGTGTGAAGGTTGTGGTTAAGCACACCGACTTCAAGGCCGACGAAATTCTGCTCGACGCGCAGGCTCTCGGTGGCACCTCGGTAATGTCTGACGACTATGCCAACTCTCTCATCTTCCTCACTCAGGGCGTTGCTCCCTACAGCCTCGGCGGTCTGGGCGACTACACCGCCAAGGACTTGCAGAAATATCTCCTCGGCAAGCAGGCCAGCGTGTCGATGGCGTTAGGCGACTACACCCGCGACATCACCGGCACTGCCACACCCAAGGATCTCCCCACCATGATGGAGCTCCTCTACATGACCTTCACCAACTACAACATCACTGACGAGGAATTCACCGCCGGTCAGAAAATGTTTGAAGGCATTCTCAAGAATCAGGAAACCGATCCTCAGTATGTGTTCGGTGCCGACCTTCAGAAGGCTCTCTATACCAACCCCCGCCGCCGCGCCATCAGCGTTGACGCTGTTGAGGCTGCCACCCGCGCACAGACCAATGAGATTGTGCACGAAATGACCGCCAACGCCGCCGACTACACCTTCTTCTTCGTTGGTAACATCGACATGGATACTTTCCGTCCGCTCGTTGAACAGTACATCGCAACTCTCCCCGCCGATGCCGCCACAGCCACTAAGGAACCCAAATACGTTGCTTCACTCGGCATCGCCCCCGGCGACAAAGAGATTTCGTTCAAAACACCGATGCAGACTCCCCAGACATTCGTTGCAATCCTCGACTACGGTCAGCTCCCCTTCACCCCAGAGAACCGCGGCGCCATCAACGTGGCCGGTCAGATTCTGTCGAAGCGACTCCTCGACACCGTGCGCGAGGATATGGGCGCTGTCTACTCAATCTTCGCTAACGCAGCAATGCAGCGCGTGAGCAACGAGAACAACACCGTTGTGCAGAGCGTGTTCCCCATGAAGCCTGAAATGCGTCAGCAGGTGTTCGACTTCATCGCACAGGAATTCAAGAACATGGAAAGCAACGTAACCGACGAGGAGGTTGCAAAGGTTGTTGAGTTCAGCGTTAAGAGCGTGAAAGAGGCTCAGGAGCAGAACGAGGCTTGGCTCAATGCAATGGCAGGTGAGGCACTCAACGGTGTCGACACCTTCCACGGAGCCGAGGAGATGTATAAAGCACTCACCCCCGCCGACATTCAGAATGCCATGAAGGCACTCAATGCCCAGGGCAACTACCGCGTGATTTATCTCGAAGCCGAGGAAACTCCCGCCGAATAAATCACTCCACCATCCGGATTATAGCAAGGAGGTGTGTCAAAATTTCAATATTTTGACACACCTCCTATTTGTTTCTCCCCATTTTTTTGAATAGCAACTCATAGAGAATTTCTATATCCTCACAAGCGGCTAATCGGGTCTGATTGTTGGAGTTTTATAGTGGGCAAGAACAAAATTATTTTGCAATTTGTTTCCATTTTTGGAACGCGATTGCTATCTTTGTAGAGTAATTTCTAAATTGATATGGACAAACAAATCTTTCGGTTAATAGCGCTACCCGAGGCGGTTGAGTTCCTTGATTCACTACCGGATAATGTGAGGGAGAAAATTCTCTATAACATCCGAAAGGTTCGTGGAGGGGTAAAGGATGTAAGGTTGTTCAAAAAGCTTGGAGACACGCCGATTTGGGAGTTCCGAACCGAGTGGATGGGCATTGCATATCGGTTGTTGGCATTCTGGGATAAAGATGGTGAGACTTTAATTATTGCCACGCATGGTTTCAAGAAGAAACAACAAAAAACGCCCAAAAATGAGATTGACCATGCAAAAGCGATTATGAAAGAATATTTTAACGAAAAGAAAAATTAAAGATATGGCAATGAAATACACAACACTTGAAGAACTTGAAGATAAATATGTCGGTAAAGCGGGAACTGCCCGTCGCGATGCTTACGAAGAATCGCTTCAAGAGGAAATCCACGCCTATCATATTGGTGAGGCTATCAAACAGGCACGCCTTAAACAAGAGCTTACCCAGGAGGAATTGGGGGCAAGAATGGGTGTTCAACGTGCTCAGATATCTAAGATTGAAAGTGGGCGTAACCTTACTTTCAGCACCATAGCAAGGGCTTTCAAGGCTCTCGGCATTCCTGCAGAACTATCGGCAGGAGGTATGAAAGTCGCTCTCTGGTAAATTCAACTGCGGCGAGATTTTTGAGTAAATTGGTGAAAACATGACGGGAAAGAAAAAAAATAAGAAGGGGAAGGATAAGGGCTTTGGTGCGGGCGTGAGCAGGCGCTTGGTGCTTGTTGTGGCTGTGCTGGTGGCTATTGCGTGGGGCGGATGGTATGTGGGGCGGATGGTTTCGCCTTATCGGGGGGAAACGGCGGCGTGGGTGCGCATTCCGCGCGATGCTTCCCCCGGGGAGGCCCGCGACTCGATATGCGCGGCGTTGGGCGATGCGTTCGGTGGAAAAGTGGCTGCGTTGTGGAGCGGCGATGTGGCTGTGAGTCACGGTGCTTACCGCATCGAGCCGGGTGAACGCGCCTGGAGTGTGGCCCGAAAGATAGGGCAGGGGAGGCAAACTCCCGTTAAGCTGACATTCAACAATGTGCGCACTGTCACCGACCTTGCCGAACGGATTGCTTCGCGAATGGATTTCTCGGCCGATGATTTCACGGCTGCTTTGGGCGAGATTCAAAAGGCCGATTCGGTTTCCGCGCGCGAATTGGAAGCGCAGTTCCTCCCTGACACCTATGAGGTGTATTGGTCGGCCACGCCCGACGATGTGATTGCGCGGATGAGAGCCAATTACCGCCGCTTCTGGAACGACGAGCGCCTCGACAAGGCTCGCCAATTGGGTCTGACACCGCTGGAGGTGAGTGTGCTGGCATCAATAGCCGAAGCTGAATCGAACCGACGCGACGAGCGTGGAAAGATTGCGCGGCTCTATCTCAATCGCCTGCACCGCGGTATGCTCTTGCAGGCCGACCCGACAGTGAAATTTGCCACAGGCGATTTCGGGGCACGTCGCATCACGGCCGACATGCTGAAAGTTGCGTCGCCCTACAACACTTATCGTGTGAAGGGACTCCCTCCGGGCATAATCCGTTTTCCGGAGGCTCGCACTTTGGATGCGGTGCTTAATTCCACTCCACACAACTACATTTATATGTGTGCACGTCCCGACGGCTCGGGCTACCATGATTTCACCGCCGACTATTCGGCTCACCTTGCCAATGCGCGGGCATTCCGCTCGGCGGCGTATGGGAGGCGATAGTTTTTAGATTTCAGTTTTTAGCTTTTTAGATTTGAAACAGACAAACAGGCAAAAGAAAGTCGAAATCTCATAGCAAAATTCTAAAGATCCTCTCCATTGGCCCTATTGTTATTATTATCGTAAAAGAGAGCTATATAAAACTTGCCATATTGTTCTTCTATCTTAAACCAAACGGAATTATTGGAATATTTAGTCAACAATTCAAGATAAGAATGTAAATCTATTTCATTCCCACTTTCATCAGATACAGTTATACTAACATATTTCAACGGCTCAATTTCCATTAAGATTGAATCTCTCGGGGCTGGGAGTTGTATAAAAGGGGCTTCATAGCGTTTGCCGTTAACTCTCATTTCATAACTTATATCTTCATCGGAAGGAATTGAAATGTCGTTATATGTTGGAATGATAATATCATTGTCTCGTGCAACATAATTGTCTTTGCTAAGGAATTGGCTGCATAAATTGTTGAATGCGATTTTGGTATCGGTGGCACTACTGCCATATATCGGTAATACCGCTATGCGACTAACTTGACCACTTGTTTCGAGTACAAAGACATTCACAGTAGAGCCATTAAATTCGCCCTGCAAAGCTTCTTTGTCAGTATTAGAAGTCTTAAATCCTTTTTTCTTAAGAGCTTTTACCATTTCCTTCTTGCTTCCGTCAACGGGAATTCCCAAGAACTTAGTAACATCAGATTGGGCATATACACCAAATGATAATAATAGTGATGTAATAATTGATAGGATTAGTTTCATAATCATGTTTAATATTCGTTCGTTAACGTATTCCCACAAAGCATAGAACTGCAATGCCATGTTCTCGACTTCGAGATGGGCATGATGCTTCTAAGTTTTAATATGTTATGGACTGAGTTGTCCTTATCCGACTGCATAGTTACTCAAAATCCTTGACAACAACAAACAAAATCGCTTACTTGGTTGCAAGAAAAACTTAAAAATCTGAATATAAAAGGTGAATAGTTTTTAGGGAAAGGGTTGCGTGTGTGGAAGAAAAATGGTAACTTTGCAGCGCAAAAGTGCGGGGTGTGCCGCTGAATGGCATTCCGTAAAACCGCTGAATTTTGCGTTTTGATTATATATTTATTTATTCACCACCAAAATCTCTGAAAGAATGCACTTAAATTCTGAAGAAAAAGTTGAAATCTTTGAGAAGTACGGTAAGGGCAAGACTGACACTGGCTCACCTGAAGCGCAGATTGCATTATTCTCGGTCCGTATCGCTCATTTGACTCAGCACCTGAAGTCAAATCACAAAGATTATACCACCGCTCGTGCGTTGAAGGCTCTCGTAGGTAAGCGTCGTCGCCTTCTTGATTACCTGATCAAGAAAGATATCACCCGCTACCGCGCAATCATCGCTCAGAAAGAGCTCGGTATCCGCAAATAATCATTGCGGAAAGCGAACGCAAAAACAATGGGCTGTGTCAATCAACGTTTTGACACAGCCCTTGTTGCATACCGACTGTTCCCGGCTCATTTTCGGAAGCTGTGCCGCGCATGGTTGCAGCTTGCGGTCGATTCGGAATGGGTCTTTATGATTTTATAACTTGAAGATTGGGCGCGCTTTGCGTCAATATAGGTAATTTTGCAGCGTGAACAGAAAAATTCTTGCATTGGCGGTGCCATCAATTGTGGCTAACATCACCACCCCGTTGCTGGGGCTGGTCGACACGGCTGTTGTAGGCCACATGGGGAGTGCCGTCTACATCGGTGCGATTGCCGTTGGCGGGGTGATGTTCAACATGCTCTACTGGCTGTTCTCATTTTTGCGCGGGGGCACCTCGGGGCTCGCGGCGCAGGCTTGCGGCGCAGCCGACACGAAGTCGCAGACTCTGGTGCTCTACCGCTCCTTGGCCGTGGCATGCGGCGTGGGGTTGGCCATGATTCTGTTGCAGGTGCCCCTGCTGCGGTTGCTCCGGTGGCTTGTAGGGCCCGATGCACAGACGGGTGCGCTCGCAGCCGACTATTTCAGAATACTGATTTACGGCGCCCCGGCCATGCTTGGCACCTACGCACTTTCGGGATGGTTTCTCGGCATGCAGAACTCGCGCATGCTCATGGTAACCTCGATTGTGGTGAATGTAACCAATATTGCGGTGAGTCTGCTGCTGGTTTATGCCGCAGGGTGGAAAATCCCCGGGGTCGCCACAGGCACATTGGTTGCGCAATGGGCCGGATTTGTCACCGGCCTGTTTCTGTTGCGCCGCTATCGGCTGCTTCGGGTGTCTCCGGGCGAGGTTCTGCGCGGCGGTGAGATGGTGCGCTTCTTCAGGGTTAATGTGGAGGTGATGTTGCGCACGGTTTGCCTTATCGCAGTGACCGTGTGGTTCACCAAAGCCGGTGCCGCGCAGGGTGATGTGATATTGGCTGTAAATACACTGCTCATGCAGCTTTTCCTGCTTTTTTCCTATATGATGGATGGCTTTGCCTATGCGGCCGAAGCTTTGGTGGGAAAATATGTTGGTGCGACCGACACCCTCAAATTGCGCAAATGCGTAAAGGGGGTGTTTGGATGGGGATGTGTGCTTGCGCTGGTATTCACGGCAGTTTATTTTGTGGGTGGCGAAGGTTTCCTGCACCTGCTGTCGGGTGATGCCGATGTGGTTGCCGCCTCGGCCGACTATTATCTGTGGGCGGCTGCGGTGCCGTTTGCCGGTTTTGCAGCTTTTGCCTGGGATGGCGTTTTTATCGGAGCCACACTCACGCGCGGCCTGTTGCTGTCGATGTCCGGAGCTATGGTCCTGTTTTTTGTTATGTACTACCTTCTGTTCCCCCTGATGGGGAACCATGCTCTCTGGCTGGCGTTCATAGCCTATCTTGCCGCCCGCGGCGCATTCCAGACTCTGATTTATATGTGGTGGAGCCGGCATAACCATGTTGCCGTCGGTGGCCGCCGGAATTTTAATTGACCGGACTTTTGATGAAACACTTGCTGAAGAAAACGTTGTGTGTGTGCGTTGCGTTGGCGTGCGGTTGCCTCATGCTGATTGCCGCCACCGACTATATGAAATATGTGCAATGGGGCGATGATGCCATTGCCAAACAGAAATGGGATGATGCCATCACCTATTTCGAGGAGGCCATGCGCATCGAACCCTCCAATCCACAAAACGTGTTGCTGCTGTCGAATGTGGCGATGCTTCACCATTATGCAGGGGAGGATTCGCTTGCCCTCGACAAACTTACCCACGCCAGAGCAATGGCTCCCGGCTCGGTGGTGATTCTCAACAACCGTGCGCGGGTGCTGTCGGCAATGGGGCGCAATGAGGATGCTATGGCCGACTATCGCCTTATCCTCTCGATGGATTCAACCTATGCCGATGCCTACTACGACCTCGGCGCACTTGAACTGCAACAGGGCGATGTGAAAGGTGCCGAGGCCAACGCACTCCGCTACATGTCGCTTGTCACTCCCGCCGACAGCGTGGCCACCAAATCATCGGCATCTCCCACTCCCGCGCAGTTGCAGGGGGAGCTGTTGTTGGCCGTAATCTATTCCAACACCCGCCGCCCCGAAGAGGCCATAAGAATGTATAACGACATAATAAAGGCCCAGCCCGAAGCTGTTTATTATTCGGCGCGCGCCATGTGCAGGCTGCAACTTGAGCATCTGCCTGAGGCAGCCGACGATATAGCCCGCGGCCTTGAACTCGACCCCAACGACGGGGAACTCTACTTCTGCCGCGCCTTCCTCAACAAGCTCCGTTTCCGCGAGGAGGATGCCCGCGAGGATGCCCGCAAAGCTCTCGAGCTCGGCGTCGACCCACGCCGCGTGCATGCAGTGTTCAGTATGAAGTAATCAAGGAAAGGTTAGACGAAAAGACAAAAAGACGAAAGACAAAAAGCGAAATTACCATTTGATGGGATAGTTACGCTCCATCATGCGTCGGTATTCTCGCTTTTTGTCTTTCGTCTTTTTGTCTTTTGTCTAACCTTTTGTCTTTCGTCTAAAATTTTCAGAACGAGAACTGGCACATGGCGCCGACGCGGCGGGCGTAGCGGTTGGTGCCGTCCTGATTCATGCGGCGGCCGAGGTCGAATTCTGCGCCAACCTGAAGGCGTGGCAAAATGTTCCAGAACACGTTGATGTCGGCACACCATCCGTAGCGGTATTCATCGGCGGCTACGGCATAGCGTGGCAGAAAGTGGGTCTGGCTGAACGATGCGCTTGCATAGAGCGCCGGGGTGAAGTTGTATTGAACCCCCACGCAGTAGCCGAGCGAACGTGGCGCATAGAGCTCACCCGCAACCTCGGGGTTGGCGATTAGGTCGTAGTTGCCGGCAAGGAGGTCGTTGGTTAAACCTCCGTAGCCATGACCATAGTTGAAGGTGAGGTAGGTGGTGACGGGGGGTAGTGGATGAGCCACCGAACTGAGCTGCACGGCCCATCCCGCCACATTGTGGTTTTTGGAGGCAAGGAGGTCGCGGTAGCCGAGAGTGCGCACGATGCCGGCGAGGCGCACATGTTCACCCTCGCCCCATTGATATTGCATGAATGCTGCAAAGTCGGGCAACCACTGCGAGGTTTTTGCAGTCACGCCGTCGGTGACGGAGATTTTTGAGGATGGGTTTTCTACCGACACAGCCATAGTCCAGCGGTTGCGGAAGGTGTGCATGTAGCGAACGAGCACATCGGTGTTGGAGAGTTTGTTGGTGGCGCCTTGTGCATCGACCGTCGGTGCCAGGGCGGCGGGGTCGGAGAAAGTGGAGTTGGCATAACCGATTGTGAGATCGCCTAAAGTGGCATAGGCTTTTTTCAGATGGAAGTCGCGCCCACCATATCCGTTGAAGTTAGCCTCGATGTAGAGCCTGTAGGAACCGAGTTTGCTCCGTCCCACCATCTGGAAAAACAGGGCCGTGCCCGCAGGAGTTGTTCCCAGCTGGCGAGTGTTGGCCGGATTCTCGGGAATGGGAATCAGATAGGGCGCAAAGGCGCTGCCGGGCATCGCACCGCCCCAGTCATACCATCCGCGCATGCGCACCACTCCACCTATCCCCATGAGCAGATTAGAGCTTTTGCTCATGAACAGGAATGTGGGGGCTTCGGGGTCCTGCGAGTGTCGGAACTGGTCGTAGTAGAACGCCACCACCTGATTGCGCAGTGAATCTTGTTGCGGTGTGAGCTCCTCTGCATTATTGTCGATGCGGACCACACGTGGTGAGTTTCCTTCGAGGTCGATGATGCGGGTGGTGTTCACAACCGAATCGGTGTGGGCTGCCACAAGGCTGCGTGTGGCAGCCGGTGCAACCGCGCATGAACAAGAAATGGCGGCAAGGGCAAGAACTGTTTTTTTCATAATTGTCGGCATAATGTGATGGTGTGAGTGCAGGTTGAAACAAAAGTCGGCATAGTCGCTGCACTCATTGCTTAATGATATTTTAACATTTGAGGATGCTTTAGTGTTTAGCGCGATGTTAAAATTTTTTAGAAATCGCGTTTATTTCATTACCTTTGGACTCGGCAAAACATTTTTGCGTGAACAGAACATTTAATCATACAATTCAACTACAAATGGAAAAGACAATCAAAGGTGCATGGCGCTTTATCATGATGATGCTTGTTGTGGCTCTCAGCGCCAATGTGGCTCAGGCCGACGACAAAGTAATCACCGAGGAATTTGCAAATGAAGGTATTGACAAAGCTGTGGCCGTTATGAACGACATGGTTACGCAAATCAATGAGCTCGAACGTGCCGAGCAGGCCGAGGAACTGGCCAATATCATGAACAGCATCAAGTTCCGCAACGTGCGCAAGAAATATGGAAAAATCGAACTTACCGACGCCTATCGCGCCCGTCTCATCGAGGCAAACATCGCGGTTGCAAATGCCCTGAAAGAATATCTGGTGCGCGCCGCTCTCCCTTATCAGCTCCAGCAGATGCTTGAGGAGCAGGCATCGGTTGAGAAAATCACCGAAGCTATCAACCAGTCGAAAACTCTGCGCGAGGCGATGAGTTGAATTTAGAGACGAAAAGACAAAAAGTTAGACGAAAAGACAAAAAGACGAAAGACAAAAGCGAGAATACCTTTGTGCTGTCATGCTCTGACATGCGTTGGTAATCTCGCTTTTGTCTTTCGTCTTTTTGTCTTTCGTCTTATTTATCCCAACGTCAGGCGGCTGAAGCGGGAGGGGGAGAGGTGGCGGGAGGCGTGCAGGAGGTCGTCGGGGGTGAGCGCTTCGATTTGGGCACGCACTTCGGCAACAGAGGGCACGCGGTTGAAATAGAGGGTTGAGCGGGCTGCGTTGAGGGCTATTTGCTCGCGGTTGTCTGATGCCACAACGAGCTGACCGAGATATTGTTTCTTCGCCGCGTTGAGCTGTCGGCGCGTTAGCGGAGCGGTTGAAATCACCTCAAGCTCGCGCATCACCAAATCGGTGCAACGGTCGACATCGGCCGGGTCGCAGCCGAAATAGATTGCGATTAGTCCGCAGTCGCTCATCATTATGGTGCTGGCATCGACGGTGTAGACCAGTCCGCGACGTTCGCGCAGGGCAATGTTGAGGCGCGAATTCATTCCCGGACCGCCGAGAATGTTGGTGAGCAGTCCCAAAGCCTGCCGCTCGTTGCTGTAGATGCCCGGCACGGTAGCCCCGCACACGCAATGAGCCTGGTGAGAGTCGATGTTACGCCTCACTGCGAATGCGTCGACAGGTTGCGGCGCCGTTCGTTGCAGCGAGGATGGGGTGGGGGCTATGTCACCGAAGCGCCGTTCTATAATATCGCGAGCGCGTGCGGGCGACATCCCTCCGTGGTAGAAAGCCACCATACGGTCGGGGGTGTAGCATGTGTCAATCCACCGGCGGCATGCTTCGGATGTGAACGACCCGAGATTCGACGCTTCACCAAGAATATTGTGGCCGAGTTGTGAACCCTTGAAAATTAGGTTCTCAAAATCGTCGAACACGGCTTCTGAGGGGGTGTCGAGGTAGCTGTCGATTTCCTCCCTCACCACTTCGCGCTCTTTGGCAAGCTCACGCTCGGGAAACACCGAGTTGCGGATAAGGTCGGCGATAAGTTCCACCGCCCGCGACAGATTGCCTTGCGGGAAGATGGAATAGACATTAGTTTCCTCCTTGGTTGTGAACGCGTTGAGCTCGCCACCCACAGCTTCCATGCGGTTGATGATGTGGCCGGCGCGACGGCGTGCCGTGCCTTTGAAGATGGTGTGTTCTACAAAGTGAGCCAGCCCGTGGGAGGCTGCATCTTCATCGCGGCTGCCTGCATTGATAGCCACGCCGAAGTAGTCGACTTTCGACGGTGCTTTCACACACACCACCCGCATGCCGTTGGGGAGGGTGAAATGTTCGGTAATGGTTGTTGCCATGCTGTCGTGTGGGAGGATTAGGCGGGGTCGGACCATCGGCCGTCGGCTTTGAGCAGGGTAATGAGCCGCTCAAGCGCAAGGTCGGAGGGAACGTTTTTCTCAACGGGAGTTTTTCCGCGGTAGAGGCTCACATGGCCTGCTGCAGCCCCCACATATCCATAGTCGGCATCGGCCATCTCGCCGGGGCCGTTGACAATGCACCCCATCACGGCAATTTTCAGCCCTTTGAGGTGTGAGGTGGCCTCTTTCACTTTCTTCACCGTTGACTGGAGGTCGAAGAGGGTGCGGCCGCAGCCGGGGCACGACACAAATTCGGTGCGCGAGATTCGGCGGCGCGATGCCTGAAGAATGCCGAGTGCCAGGCGGTTGCGGCTTTCGGCGTCGAGAGTGTCGGCCTGCAGGTCGATGCCGTCGATTAGGCCGTTGAGCAGCAGTGCGCCGAAATCGGCCGATGCGCGAATCACCACTTTGTCGGGGTCGATGCCGTCGTAGTTGAGCGACGCGATTACCGGAACTGTCACCCCTGCGGAGGTGAGGGCATGTATCGCCGCAGAGATTTCTGCCACGGGATTGGCATGGCCTGAAGTGAGGACTATCACCCTCCCTTTTGCCTGCTGTGCGGCGTCAATAAGTTCATTGCGGGGCATCGATGCGGGGAGGGTAACCGTTTGAGCGGTGATGGTGTCGAACCCCGTAACCACCGGCAGATTGTCGCCACCAACATTGCCTGCGGCCTCGGTGATGCGCTGCGACGGGTTTACGGGGTCGTAGCCCGGGGCATATTCACCCTCAACGGCAGGGGCCGCGGCCCGGGCGGTAATGTAGTCGGCCAGTTCGCTGGCCACCGGAATTTCACATTCGGGCTCCTCGCTGAGCGACACGCGGATGGTGTCGCCAATCCCCTGCGCCAGCAAGGTGCCGATTCCAACGGCTGAGCGAACGCGCCCGTCCTCGCCGTCGCCGGCCTCGGTAACTCCGAGATGAAGAGGGAACTTCATCGACTCTTTCTCCATAGCCTGCACGAGCAATCGCACGGTGTGAACCATCACCACCGTGTTGCTGGCTTTGATGGAGATGACAATGTCGTTGAAGTTACGCTTCACGGCCACGCGCAGAAATTCCATAGCGCTCTCAACCATCCCCGCGGGGGTGTCGCCGTAGCGGCTCATGATGCGGTCGGATAGCGAACCGTGGTTCACGCCGATGCGCACGGCGGTGTTGTTTTCGCGGCAGAGGTCGAGAAACGGCCCGAAGGTGTTTTCGATTTTTTGAAGTTCGAGAGCATATTGCGCGTCGGTGTAGTCGAGCTGTTTGAACACACGTCCCGGGTCGACGAAGTTTCCGGGGTTGATGCGCACCTTGTCAACTTCGGTGGCGGCGGCAAAGGCTGCTTTGGGGTTGAAATGGATGTCGGCCACCAATGGCATGTCGCACCCTTGGGCACGGAGCCGACGGCGTATTTCGCCCATATTGCGGGCTTCGCGTTCTCCCTGGGCTGTGAGGCGGTCGATGTCGGCGCCGGCTGCGGCGATGCGCAGAGCCTGGGCCACGGAGCCGTCGGTGTCCATTGTGGAGGTGTTGTTCATCGATTGAAGCCGCAGCGGGAAGCCGCTCCCCACTTCCACATTGCCGATGCGGGTTGTGGTTGTGGGGCGGCGATTGTAGTCGAATATGCTCATTTGTGTGAGTGAGGTTTGGTTCAGTTGGTTTTGTAGTCGTAGGCCACGGCGCTGAGTTCGGCGTTGGCTTTCACGATTTTTTGCCCGAGTTCGCCGCGCCATGCGTCATAGCGGGCTGCCAGCTCGCTGTCGGATAGCGCGAGGATGCGGCATGCGAGCACTGCGGCATTCATGGCACCGTCGATGCCGGTGGTGGCAACGGGGATGCCGGGAGGCATCTGGGCGATTGAGAGGAGGGCGTCGTTGCCCATGAGGGTTGCCGACAGGGGCACCCCGATGACGGGGAGTGGGGTGATGGCAGCGATTACGCCGGGGAGGGCGGCGGCCATGCCGGCACCGGCAATCACCACTTTCACACCGCGTGTGTGGGCGTTGCGGGCGAAGTCGGCCACCTCTTCGGGAGTGCGGTGAGCCGACAGGGCAAGCATCTCAAAGGGGATGTGCATGAGGTTGAGAAAGTCGGCTGCTTTTTTCATAACGGGGAGATCGGATGTGCTTCCCATTATTATGGTAACAAGTGGGGTCATAGGTTTTTAAGAAGTTAGAAGTCAGAAATCAGAAGTTAGAAATCAGAAGTTAGGAGAGAGAAGTTAGAAGTCAGAGGTCAGAAGTTATAAATCAGAAATCAGAGGGTGGGGAGGGCGACGCCTTGGCAGAACCAGGCGGGGAGGAACACGCAGACGAAGCCGTTGAGAAAGCCTGCGGCTACCTGCATGAGGGTGTGGCGTTGCAGAATCAGGCGCGATGTGCACACGCATCCGGCAAGCACGATGCCGGCCATGAACTCCCACTGCATGCTGAGCGGGCTGTTGCCGCTGCAAAGCAGAAAGTAGAGCATCGCCACGATGCCTCCCATCCCTGTTGCGTGGCCGCTGATTTTCCAGAAACGGTTGACGATGGTGAGCACAATGAGTGCAAGCGCGCCACCGAACAGAAACATGGAGAGCCACACGGGTGCGTTGACAAAGCGGTAGTAGATGCCTGTGCCGATGTAGCACACGGTGGTGAGGATGTAGGGGAGGGTGCGGTCCTCACGGTTGTTGAGCGAGGGGTCCTTCACCACGCCGAGACGGTCGAGCACGAAGATGAATATCACGGGCACGATGCATGTGGCCACGAAGGTTACAGCTGAGACGATGGCTTTTGCCTGAAAGGGGCTGTAGCAGAGGAATGACAGCCACATGGCGAGCAGAATGCCGTAGGTTCCCATCAACAGAGGTGAGAACAGGGCTGATAAAAAGCGTGCGGCTGAGGTTATTGCTTTCATTGGTGATGAGTGATGGTTTTTTAGTTCTTACGGTGGGAGTGGTCAGCGGCGTTTTCGCAGGCGCGCCACCGGAAAGCCGAGGTTCTCGCGGTATTTTGCCACGGTGCGTCGGGCTATGTCGAATCCGGCGGCTTCGAGTCGGGCGGTGATTTCGCGGTCGCTGAGCGGATTTGTCGGGTCTTCGTTGGCGATGGCGTTTTTTATCTCGGCGATTATGCGGTTGGCGGTGACTTGCTCGTTGTCGTCGCGGAGTTTTTCGTTGAAGAATTTTTTCAGTGGGTAGATGCCCCTCACTGTGGCTACATATTTCCCCTGGGTTGCGCGGGAAATTACCGAAAGGTTGTAGCCGGTGATGGCGGCGATGTCGCGGAGCACCATCGGACGTATATCCTCGTCCTGCTCGGTGATGAAAAATTTGTGTTGCAGGCGCAGAATGGCGCTCATAACCTTGAATAGGGTTTCCTGCCGAAGCGACACCACTTTGATGAAGTTGCGGGCATCGTCGCGTTTGCGCCTGATGAACATGCGTGCCTCCTCAAGCCGCTTTTCGTTGCTTCCGGTGAGTGCCCCCTCGTTGTTGAAGGTGGCCTCCACACGCAGTTCGGGAATGCGGTTGAGCAGCGTGAGCGACAGGTTGCCGGCGGCATCCGTCTCAACGGCGAAGTCGGGGGTGATGTGGCGTGTGCGCTCATCCAGGGCGTTTGAAGCCAAGGCGCTCCCCGGTTTGGGGTTGAGGCGTGAAATCACAGCCAGTGCGTTGTCGAGGTCGTCGCGGCTAATCCCCATTGCCGAAGCGATGCGGTCGAAGTGCTTCTTTGTGAAAAGGTCGAAGTAGGAGGCAATGACTTCTCGGGCTGTGAGCGACTCGGCCGAACGGGGCAACCGTTGCAGCTGCAGCAGCAGACATTCGCGCAGGTCGGTTGCGCCCACACCGGCGGGTTCCATCTGTTGAATGAGGTGGAGAACCCGCTCAACATCGGTTGCCTCCACCCACATCCCCTCATTGATGGCGAGGTCGTCGGCTATGGCTCGCGGGGTGCGGGTGAGATAGCCGTTGTTGTCGATGCTTCCGATGATGTATTGGGCGATGCGCCTGTCGGTGTCGTCAAACGACAGTTCGTTAAGCTGGGAGGTGAGGGTGTCGAGCAGGGTTTCGTCATCCGTTCCCGAGGTAGGTTCGGGCATGGAGGCAACCGAATCGAACGAGCGGCGCGTCGCCACGGGGGCGTCAAATTCAAACTCACCTTTCACAGCAGCCGTGGTTGGTGTACTGTCGGCAAGATAATCGGGCACATCGTCGTCGGAACGGAAATCGGCGCGTTGCATGTCGCGGTCGCTCTCGGTGAAAAGAGCCCCGTCCTCGGTCGATTGCGCCTCCGAGGCGGTGCTGTCGTCAACAGCTTCAAGTGCCGGCATCTCATCGAGTGCCCTGCGCACCTCCTCCTCGGCTTCGGGACCGGTCATTTCAAGCATGCGCACGAATTGCACCTGCAGCGGAGTGAGTTTCTGCTGCTGGCGTAGTTCCGATGTCAGTGAGAGTGATTTTTCCATTGGCAGGGCGCGATAGCCTGATTCGTCTCAATCTTTCCGTCCGGAGTTCCGGCGGTTGCTTTCCGGCAATCCCGAATGCTACTGCAAATTTACTACTTTAATAAATAAGTAAGTCATGAAAATTATTAAGCAAATAAATAATTTAGAAACTTTATATCATTACCAGTGTTTTTGCGGGGACTTTTAGGCACGCTTCGCACATTGCGCTTCTCTATCATCGCGTAAAAATATTCAGAAAATATCCGTTAATAATATGATATTTAAGTATGAATCCAATCCTGACTAAGAATGTTGTATGAAGGTAATAGAGTTGGTGTAAAAAAGGCACCTGAAATGTTTTATAAACTTCAGGTGCCTAATGGATGAGTTAAAGAATAACTGCAATAAAACAGTTTACATAGCTTCTATAAGTTTGGAATTAATCTTAGCTAACCGAGAAATCTGAGAAGGTGTCATATCCGCTTCCGCGCCTTTAAGCTTTTTCTCCAATTTCTCTGCTTTATCAATTATTCCGGCCATTTCAGCAGTTGCCGACATGTCCCCATTCATGGCTTTCTTGGAAACTTTGATGTACTGATTGACATATTGTTCGTAAGAATCAAGTGTCGCATCCCAATTATTAGCGGAAGAACCTGTTTGCGTTGCTCCAGTTGCATCGCCTTCATATCCGCTTTTTTCATAGGCAGATGTTAGACGGAATTTCGCAGGCTTGTCGTCTTTGGCAAAATTTATTTGCCAACGCACTGTACACGTTTCGCCCGGTTTGAGGTTAAGGGCTTCTTTCATGTCTGCATCTGAATACATTCCGCCTAAACCTCCATTTGTAGCTGCAGATTTATTTATGACATTACCGGATTCATCAAGAATCTCAATTCCGAAGCCTGCATTACCAGTCATTCCCGCAGATAGCGTTCCCATAGGCTTTGTAGTTTCAGAATCGAAATCAAAAGGTTTGTCGTTACGTCTGATTTCTACCGACACAATGGTGTGGATATTATCCATCATTGTAAGGTAATTTTCAGTGGTGGAGTATTCCCTGTCTACGACTTCGTAATAGTCTGACAATCCACCTTTGATTGAGGTTGTCTCAGGAGTGAGCTTGTAAGGGTCATCTGCTTTTTTCGACCCACCACATGATGAAAGTGCCCCAGATAACATTGCGCATAGCAGAAATGTGCCTAAGGTTTGGTTGTTGAAAGATTTTAGCGTCATAGTCTAAATTCTTTTGTTGCTACCTGACCCTCCGAGAAGCATGGTTACAAATAAAAAGAGCGCGAGGGTCTTTTATCCGTTACCCGTCTCACGATTCGAGGCCTTAGCATTGCCCATTGTAGTAAGACGAGCAACGATGAGCCTCACGCTGTATGATATGA
>CAJUIT010000025.1 GCA_910586565.1 uncultured Muribaculaceae bacterium
CCAACGACCCCGAGATTACAAATCACGTGCTCTGGCCAACTGAGCTAAAGAGGCAATTTTCAAGGTTCTATTGAGAGCGGATTCCCTTTGTTTGAGTGGGTTACCGTCTCATTTGCGGTTGCAAAGTTAAGTACTATTTTTGAATCACGCAAACAATTCGCAAAAATTTTTCCTTAAAAATCGCAGAATTTTTCGCCGCCACATCGCCGTGAATCCCCTGCGGGCTTAATTATCAAACCAATAACTCGGTTGACGCCTCTGATAAAAATTTTCGCTACCCGGCACAAAAAAAACGGAACTCAGCCGCCGCAACTGTCGAAATGCATTTTCCGCCGCGGGGAATGGCTGCTACCCGCTCGCGCACCCATCCCCTATCCCGCCCACCCTATTCACCCATGTGGTGCACTCAGCCGCAGCTGCCGCAACTGTGCACGCACACAAAATCTATGTTGAAAAAAATCCATGCTGCCGTTTTTTTTGTTAAATTTGCATCTGCCTGCAAGGGAGTTTTCCCGGGCAGCAATAGGTGCAGCAAGCGAAACCGCACCGGAGTTTCATAATCCGGCCAACTCACGATGCAACATGCGGCACACATTTTTCAGCATTCGCATCAGTCAACAGAAGCAATTAATACATATATAATATAAAATAACGTCATGAATGAAATGATAGCACAACGGCTCAATGCTTTGCGCCGCGAAATGAAAACTGCCGGCGTAAGCGCCGTCGTCATACCCCAGACCGACCCCCATCAGAGCGAATATCTCGCCTCCCACTGGCAGGTGCGCCGTTGGCTCAGCGGCTTCACCGGCTCGGCCGGCTCACTGGTTGTAACCGACAATGATGCCCTCCTGTGGACCGACTCCCGCTACTTCCTTCAGGCTGCGCAGCAGCTCGAAGGCACCGGAATCAAACTGATGAAAGATGGACTGCCAGAAACCCCGTCAATCTCCCACTTCCTCACCCACACGCTCGTGAAAGGTTCCACCGTTGGAGTTGACGGAGCGCTGTTCTCGGTTTCAGAAACCGCTGCACTCCGTTCGACACTCGAAAAATACGGGCTCAACCTCAACACCTCGTTCGATGTGATTGACAACATCTGGACCGACCGCCCCGACCTCCCCGACGCACCCGTGTTTGTTCACGACATCAAATTTGCCGGCGAAAGCGCAACCGACAAAATCAGAAAAATCCTTGCCGACACCGCCGAACAGGGAGCCAATGCAATTTTCATCTCGGCTCTCGACGAAATTGCATGGACGCTCAACATCCGCTCGCGCGACGTAAACTGCAACCCTGTGGCCACTGCATTCCTCTACCTCTCCCCTGCCGGCTCCACATTATTTATAAAGAAAGAGAAAATCACCCCCGAAACCGCGGCATATCTCAACGAAGCTGCCGTGAAAGTGGCCGACTATGCCACAGCCGGTGAATTCCTTGCCTCACTGCCGCAAACAACCAAAGTGCTCATCGAGGCAATCCGCACCTCGGGACGCACACTCGACCTCCTGGGCTCACGCGCCGTTGTGGGAGCCTCACCCGTTCCCCTGCTCAAAGCCACAAAGAACGAAACCCAGATTGCCGGCATCCGCCGCTCGATGGAGATTGACGGCGCGGCGCTCGTGGGCGCATTCATGGAGATTGAACGCATGATGCGCGACGGCGAAACGCTCACCGAACTCGCCGTTTCCGACATCCTCACCCGCTTCCGCTCGCAACAGCCCAACTATTTCGACGAAAGTTTCGAGACAATCGCCGGCTATGGCCCCCACGGAGCAATCGTTCACTATTCGGCAACACCCGAATCGAGCTCAACAGTCGAACCCCACGGCTTGCTGCTCATCGACTCGGGCGCGCAATATCTCACCGGAACAACCGACATCACCCGCACCATCGCGATGGGCACCCCCACACAACAGGAGAAACACGATTTCACCCTTGTGATGAAAGGGCACATCGCACTCGGCACCGCCATTTTCCCCGAAGGCACCCGCGGCGGCCAGCTCGACGCCCTCGCCCGTCAGTTCCTGTGGCGCGAAGGCCTGAGCTATCTACACGGCACCGGTCATGGCGTGGGCCACTTCCTCAACGTTCATGAAGGCCCCCAGAGCATCCGCCTCAACGACGTGCCCGCAACATTGGTTCCCGGCATGCTCACCTCCAACGAACCCGGCCTCTACCGCGCAGGCGTTCACGGCATCCGTTGCGAGAACCTCGTGCTCACCGTGCCCGCCTTCACAACCGAATTCGGCCGTTTCTTCCGCTTCGAGACAATGACCCTCTTCCCCTTCGACCGCTCGCTGTTCGACACCGATATCATGACCGCCGAGGAAATCAACTGGGTCAACGGCTACCACGCCGAAGTTTACCGCCGTCTGCTCCCCCTCCTCACTCCCGAGCAAGGCGAATGGCTCCGCGAGAAAACACTTCCCCTCTAACTAAATCACCACAGCAACTGACTATGGCTCTTATAGTTCCCGTGCGCGGATTCACGCCTGTGACAGGCCGCGACTGCTTCCTTGCCGAGAATGCCACATTGGTTGGCGATGTTGTGATGGGCGACGAGTGCAGCATCTGGTTCAACACCGTGCTGCGCGGCGACGTCAATTCCATCCGCATCGGCAACCGCGTGAACATTCAGGACGGCTCGGTGCTCCACACCCTCTATCAGAAATCAACCATCGAGATTGGCAACGACGTGTCAATCGGCCATAACGTCACCGTTCATGGCGCAAAAATCCGCGACTATGCCCTCATCGGCATGGGAGCCGTGGTGATGGACGATGCCGAAGTTGGCGAAGGCGCCCTCGTGGCTGCCGGTTCGGTAGTGCTTTCCAAAACCAAAATCGGCCCGCACGAACTGTGGGGCGGTTGCCCGGCCAAATTCATCAAAATGATGGAACCCGAAAAATCGCGCGAACTCAACGAAAAGATAGCCCACAACTACCTTTTCTACTCCAAGTGGTACACCGACCCCGACAACGCAGCCGGAAACTGACCGACTGCCTGACCGGCATTCAGGCTTGAACACCTGAAAAACTTATGCAAAATCGGAGCAGGATTGGCAACTGCCTGAATCCTGCCCCGATTCCATTTTTCCATACTCCCGAAACCCTCATAAACCGAATTCATCTCATGAAAAGACTTTCAAGTAGCACAATCGGCCTTGCAGCACTGTTGCTCACATCGTGCGGCGGAAACAGCACCGGCAATCAACCGAACCAATCATCCGAAATCACGCCGCATCTTACAGCCGACGGCGAATTTCCAATCATCGCATGGTATGGCGTACCTGCCGACCACACAAACCTTACCCGCTACCGGGAGCTGCGCGACTGCGGATTCACCCACAATTTCACCGAACACTACGCCAATGCCGATTCAATGGCCTCGGCACTCGACATTGCCCGACAATGCGGACTTAAACTCATCATCAACACTCCGAATCTACGCGACGAACCCGAACAGATTGCCGAGCGGTTTAAGAATCACCCCGCTATAGCCGGCTACTACGTGCGCGACGAGCCTTCAATGCGCGATTTCAAACATCTCGGAGAAATCACCTCGCGCATTCAAAAGGTTGACAGCACACATTTCTGCTACATAAACCTTCTTCCCAGCCACGCGCCCGAAGGAATGCTCGGAACAAACGACTATCGCCAATACGTGCATTCGTTCGACAGCATCACAGGTGTGCAACTGCTCACCTACGACCACTACCCCATTCTTGAAGATGAAAAGGGGCTGACGCTGCGCCCTGAATATTTCCAAAACATCGAGATGTTCTCCGATGAAGCTCGCAAAGCGGGAAAACCGTTTTGGGCTTTCGCCCTTACCACCGCACATGGTCCATATCCCGTTCCCGACATGGCACAACTGCGCCTGCAGGTTTTCACCGACCTGGCCTACGGTACACAAGGCATCCAGTACTTCACCTACTGGGACCCGAAAGTTGACGACGTCGACTTCCACCACGCACCCATCGATCGCAACAACCGGCGCACCGATGTGTGGGATAAAGTAAAGGCTATGAATTCTGAGATTAAAGGACTTGCGGGTGTTTTTCTCGGATGCCAAGTCACCTCTGTAAACCACACAGGCGCCGAAATTCCCAATGGGACCAAGCGCCTTGAAACATTACCGGAAGGATTCTCCAAACTTGACACCCACGGATGCGGAGCCATTGTGTCGCAAATCAAAAACCGGGGAAACAGCTTTGTGGTTATTGTCAACCGAAGCTTAACCACACGCATGACACTGACAACCGAAGTCGCCGACACGATGAAACGTGTGCTGAAAGATGGCTCTATAGTGCCGGCCTCCACCTATGCCAACGAAATTTTTGTTGAGCCCGGCGATGCTGTAGTTTTCATGCATTGACACAACCAAAACACATCCAACCTAAATACCCTCAAGATTATTAAATATGCCCAATTGGGCATATTTAATAATCTTTAACTAAATGGGGGTAATTACGTCTGATTTCCATAAATTTGCACGCGTAAAGCCGCTTTTTGGCATCATTTAACACACAAACCTCAAAAAACGCATGCATCTACGTTTATCCGTCGCAGCAGCTGTAGCCGCTGCTATTCTAACCTCAACGCAACACACAAATGCTCAGGCCATAGACTATTCAGTTGTATCCGTGCCTGAAGAAGCCGGGCTTGAACTCACAAAAATAACCTCCAAAAGCGATGCCGTGTGCCTCCCGCAGGTGAAACGACGCGGCAAAAACATCAACTGGTTTTCCAACCGCGTGCTCGCGCCACTTCCCGGCTCGGATGAAATGGCCTATCTGTCATCCCGCAATAACACCACCAACATATTCATCAAGGATATGTTGAAACAAGGTGCATCCAGGCAACGCACCAACCGCACCGGGATAATCGACTTTTCATTCTCACCCGACGGCAAAGAGCTCTATTTCTCCGAAAAACGTGGAAAAACCAACCAGATTTTCCGCACAAGCGCCACCAACGGCTATGTGTGCCGCCAGATAACTTCGGCGGCCAACGATTTCTCCCCCGCAGTTACACCCGACGGCACACAGGTGTTTTTCACACGCCTCGAAAACAAAGGGAGCGGAATCTGGAGCTACAACCTCCAGAACAATTTTCTCTCAAGCTATTCAAACGGGCAAAATCCTTGCCCGCTTGCCGATGAGCCCGCGCTGATTATAGCCCGGAGCACCCCCGACGGCCGCACCGAGCTGTGGAAAATCAACTATGAAACCGGCGTTGAGGAGAGCATTGTGGCCGACCCCGCAAGGAGTTTCACATCTCCGATTGTTTCACCCGACGGCAAATGGATTCTGTTTGTCGGCAATTCATTGCTGCAAGCCCCCGGCGTGAACTATCCCAACACCGACATTTTCGTGTGCCGCCCCGATGGAACCGATTTGCGGCAGCTCACCTACCATGCTGCCGACGATCTCAGCCCCGTGTGGAGCAACGACGGCAACTACATTTATTTCGTGTCACAACGTGGCGATGCCGAAGGCACACCCAACATCTGGCGACTCACCTTCACCGAATAAATTAAACCTTTTCACTATAAATCTTCTGCGGTAAGTGGCTCAAAAAATAAGACACCTCACTCGCAAACTTAACTCAGAAATCAACCATTTTACAAACCTTTAACCTGTTTAAAATCATGAACTTCAAGACTATTATGCTTGCAGGCGCTCTGGCCGTTTCAGGCACAGCCTCCGCTCAGTTCGCCAACACCGGTGCATCGAACAACGCCGACACACCCATGTCCTACAACCGCGTGACACTCTCCTACGCACCCACATTCATCGGCGGCGAAACCGTGAACGGCGTGGGAATCGGCTACACCTACGGAGGCTTCATCTCCCAAGAACGCACTATGTTCATTGAAATTGGTGTGCGCCTCAACTACAATGCAAAAACTTTCGACGGAATGTTCGGCTACTCAATGGTTTCACCCGACGATATTCTCAACGGAAGCTACGACGACATCCTCAACGGCGATTTCGACGCAATCATGGATCAGGACTGGGAACACACAAGCTCCCTGAAAATGAAGTTTAAAATGCTTCAGTACGCCATCCCCATCAACTTCGGCTACCGCTATGCGTTCAACGAAAATCTGTCGGTGAGCCCCTACATCGGCCTCAACTTCAAATTCAACCTCCTCGCCCAGGGCAAGATGGAAAGCGATGCTAATGACAACGACTACATCAACAACGCCGTTTCCGACGAGTTTGACGACACCACAATCAATTTCCTGAGCAAGGACGACATGATGGGAATGCAGTGGAAAACCTTCCAGATGGGCTGGCACATCGGCGCAGGCGTGAACTACAAGGCCGCCTACCTCGGGCTGCAATACGGCACCGACTTCATCAAGCTCGCCGAAGGCACCAACTCCGCCAACTTCTACCTCACCGCCGGCTTCCAATTCTAACAATTCCGGATTGGTGCAGGCAAAACTATTCTGAACTGCCGGTCAACGGTAGTCGAGACGCATGGGGTCGAATGTCACATTACGACCCGCAAACAGGCGGTCGAGCGCATTTGCAGGCTCGGCCGCTTTTTGTGCGGCAATCAGATTGGCGGGGGTGTCGACAACGAGGGTGCGGTCGCCCGGCATCAGCCACAGCTTATCGGAAAGTTCCAAAGCCGAAGAAATGTGATGCGACGACAGCAAAACAGCCTTATCACACTCCGCCGCAAGCCGTCGCAGCAGATTGAGAAGCTCCACACGCCCCGCCACATCGAGAAACGCTGTCGGTTCGTCGAGCAGAACCACGGGTGTATCCTGTGCCAGCGCACGCGCAACCATCACCTTCTGTCGCTCCCCGTCGGAAAGTGTTGAAACATTGCGGGTTGAAAAACGCTCCGTGCCTGTCACTGCAAGCGCTTCGTCAACAATTCGGCGGTCGTCGGCTCCGAGCCGCCCGAAAAAGCCTGTATGGGGGTAACGTCCCATCTCAACCACCTCACGCACCGTGAGAGCGTCAGCCTCCACCCGGTCGGTGTTCACCACACTCACCAACCGTGCAAGCTCACGCCGCGACATGCCGCCGAGGGGCCGCCCGGCCACCGTCACCTCCCCCTCAAGGGGGGCAAGGTCGCCGCTCATTATCCTCAGCAATGTTGATTTGCCGGCACCGTTGGCACCCACAAGCGTGGCAAGCTCACCCTTTGTCAAGGTGGCATTTGCCCCCTCAAGCAGATGGCGCCCGTGATAGCCGGCAGTGATGTTGATCAGTTCAAGCATATAGAGGGTGTTTAATATTAAATGTTAATTCCTCGGTGGAAAAGATGTCCAAGATTTTCGCTGTATGGTATTTTTATAATTTTGGAGGATTATTAATAACATTGAAAACACTTTCGCCTCGGTGTCTCTTTGGCTAAATTTCTGTTATTCGTCAGTCACGATGCCCGCATCGTCTTTCCTCATAACGAGAAATTTATCGCAAAGATACACCGCCGAGGTATTAACATTTATTATTAAACACCCTCTAAAGTTTCTTGCGGCGCACAATTATATATATAATCACAGGGATGCTGATTAACGGCGTGATGGCATTGACAGGAATCAACTGCCCGCCGCCACACACTACCGAAAGCCATGCGCACAGCAGCGCTCCCCCACCCCCGAAAATTGCCGTGGCCGGGAGCAAACGCCCGTGCGACGAGGTGCCTGTTATCATGCGCGCCACGTGCGGCATCACGAGTCCGAGAAAACCAATCGGGCCGCAAAAAGCCGTGACAATAGCAGTGAGCACACCTGAGAGCAGCAGCAGCCCGTTGCGCGTGCGCCTGATGTCAACCCCCATACTCTCGGCATACCTGCGCCCGAGCAGCATGGCATTGAGCGGTTTCACAAACAGCATCGAGAGCACCACTGCCACCAACGACAGCGGAGCGAAAACCGTAACCCGCTCCCAGGTGAGACCCGCAAACGAGCCCATCCCCCATATAACATAAGAGTGAACCCCCTGCTGAGTGGAGAAAAAGTTGAGCAAAGAAATGGCCGACGACGCCATGTAGCCGATGAGAATGCCGGCAATCAGCAACATGGCGTTCCCCCGCAGCAGCATCGAGAAAGCGAGCAACAGCAGCATCACGGCTCCCGCGCCTGCAACAGCTCCCCCTAAAATTCCGGCGTAATAGCCCACTCCGCCACCAAGCCATCCCCCGAGACCGAGCATAACCACCGCCACGCCAAGCGATGCACCTGTCGACACGCCGAGAATCGACGGACCCGCCAACGGGTTGTTGAACGTTGTCTGCAACAGCAGGCCGGCAACTGCGAGCCCCATCCCCGCGCAGAAAGCGGTCACTATCATCGGAAGCCGCACCTCATTCACAATCATGCGTGCCACAGCCGACGCATCTCCCCCCATCAGGGCATTCCACACCTCGGCAGGAGCGATGTCAACCGTGCCACACAGCAGCAGTGCGACGGCAAGAATCAACGAAACCACAATGCCTGCAACGATGGCAATCCGCCCCCGCGCACTCCCCGGGTTGTTCTCCCGGCCCGCATTACGCAACGTTAAGTCCATAGCCGATTCTGTCAGCGGGCGCGGTGAAAATATTTAAGTTTGCCACCTGTCACCTCGGGGTGGAAAATCGTGGCATACTCCATCAGAAGGCGTTCGGGATGGAACGGCGCATCCTCAAACACAGGCACTTTCGCGCTGTTGGCAACAAACACATTGCCGTTTTTGAAGGCCTTGAACTGCGTGTTAAGTAGATAGACCGAACGCAAATCATCAAGCGTGAGGTCGCGCCCGTAGGTGCGGATAAGCCAGAAATCGGCATCGGCAGCCTTGGCATAAACCGACGAGAAATCGAGCTGAAGCGACCCCGCCGAGCGGTCGTTGCGCCAGGGATATTCAGCCCCGGCATCGGCAATGAGGGCTGCCACATAGCTGTTGCCGCCGGGCACAAACCAATAGCCGTCGGCCGGCATTTCGGTGAGCACTATCGGACGCGAGGGCGCGGCCGCCACGTTTGCGGCGATTGTGTCGTAGGCAGCCTCCACAACGTTGAATATCGAATCGGCCTTTTCAGGCACCCCGTAGAGCAGCCCGAAGAACTTCACCCATTCGGCACGCCCTTTGGGGGTGCGCTCCATGTAGTCGGCACATTCAATCACAGGCACTCCTGCGCCGTCGATAACACCGTGACCGGCATTCTCAAACGGCGACACCAGCACGGCATCGGGGGCAAGCGCCACAATCTTTTCGAGCGACGGACTCATCGACTGCCCCACGTTCACAATCTCTCCGCCGGCAATGCGCGACACAAATGGTTCGCGGGTGAAATATTCACCGTCGGCAACCCCGGCAACGGCTCCCGCCGCGCCAAGCTCGTCAATCACCCCGGCATGCACCGACGAGTAGACCAACGACCGCTCCAACGGAACATCAACTCTCACATATTCCCCTGCGGGCAAACTGTCGGGTTCCGTTCCGCGCGGCACAAGAATGTAGGAGGCCAACTGCGCCGCCGTATCCCACGGATTGGTGATTTCAACCCTGTGGAAATCCCCCTCGTCAAAAATCTTGAGCAACGCAGCCTCACGGGTGAGCGACTGCGGAGCCACAACCGTTGCCGCATCCTTGTCGGCACCTTTGCCACCCTTGCAGCCAACGGTAGCCAGTCCGATTCCCAACAGCATCGCGGCCAATGCCACCGGTTGCCAATATCTTTCAGTTTGTTTCATCTTGAATTTCAGTTAAGCAGATGATTAATTGCAAAATCGAGCATGGTGTCGCGTCCTTCAAGCGCCGCGTAGGGGTCGAGGTCGACAGCGCACCCCTCGTCAGGCTCCACGCCAAACTCAGTGAGACGCCCCTGCGGGTCGCGCACCGGCGAGGCAGAGAAACGGATGCCCCAACCGTTGGTCAGCTCCGACGAGAAGGGCATCCCCGACCCGCCACCTGTGGTAGCCCCCACAATGGTGGCCGTGGGGAGGCATTTCATCACCGACACAAAATTATTCGCCGCCGAGAAGGTAGAGCGGTTGCAGAGCACCACCACCGGCTTCCCCCACATTATGCGCCCCGCCTCGGCAGGGTTGAACGTGAAAGGATAAGGCTCGGAAAAGTCATCATGCCCCGGGCCGTTCTTGTGGCAGATTGTTCCGGCCACCAACGGCTCATTGATAAAGCGGGCCACAAGGGTCTCCACATTCGTCACCGAGCCGCCGCCGTTGTCGCGCACGTCGATAATCAGTCCGTCGCAAGTGGCGCAGAATGCAAGAATGGCATCGAGATTCCCCTCACCAATGCCGTAGGAGAAGCTCGAATAATGCATGTAGCCCACATTCTGCGGCAGAATGCCATATTCTATCCCACCCAACGAGCGGTAGTTGAAATTAAAATAATATTGCTCCACTAACCGCGCGTTGTAGTTCTGCGGATAATCGCTCCACCACTTACGGTAGTAGGATGTGGCAAACGGCGTTGACAGATTGGTGTGGCCGTCGCGAAGCTCGTCGAGCATCTGCGAGCACACCTCAAAGAGTTCCTCGTCGGTCATCTTGTCGGATACCTGCGGAGAATATTTGGCGTGAATCTCATTCCAGTCAATCCCTTTCTGGGCAAAAAAGCAATAATGCTCGTCGAGAATCGACCACAGCTGCTCAAAAGTGCCGCGGGGGTCGGCGGGATATTCCTCTATGTCGTGGCACCCCCCGAGCAGCGGCAGCAACATCAGCGCCATTGCCATGCGGAGAAACGCACACACCCTCCATCGGGCAGATTTCTTTTTGTTTTCCATCATATCTTTAATAAACCCACTCGATGTTCTTCATGTCGGGCATCCCCTTGCGCGGCGACACCGAGAACCAGTCGCCCGTCACACCGATTACGAATGAATAAGAGAAAATGCGTGTTGTTATGTGATTCACCTCCGATGAGAGTATGCGCGAACGGAACCCCACCCTGAGCCTTGTAGTGGCGAAATCGAGGTCGGCGGTCACCAGATTATCCCAGCGGAACAGATTCCCCGGCCATGCCCAATGAGCGAGCCCGTGGCGATTGCCGAGATAAATTTCATAGTAAAGCTCATCATATTCGGGAGAGAAGAAAGCCCCGGTGAGTGGCAGGGTAGTTTGCCAACGGAACATCACTGGGAGTCGCCAAAGTCGGGTGCTCCACGTTGCATAACCCGTTGCGTTGAGGGTGATGTCGGCCTTGGCGGTGGCGGGATTGTTGCCGTTGCGCGAGTTGTAGAGCCCACCGAGGTCGGCACCGGCACTCCCGCCTGCGGCCACCGAAAAGCCGTGGGGAAGTCGCCAGAGGTGAAGCATACCCCACGAGGCCGAAAGGTTGGCATAGTACATCTCGGCATTCCCTGCTGGATTCTGCGTGCCGTTCACCTCCACACCAATCTGAAGCTGCTGCCTCCACCCCGAAGGATTGAATTTCATGGCTTGCAGACGCTCGTAGGTGAAGGAGGCGTTCCACCCGGTGTATTTAAGCGGCGACAGATAGGTGTCGGCCACATGTGCCGACCCCGCGTCGAGCATAAACGATGAGTTAACCGGCCTCAGCACCTCTCCTTCGCCGGCATCATCGCCCGTGGCAGCAGCAGCCGGGAAGCACCACATCGCGGTCGCCATAATGGCGGCCACGATGCGCGAAACCCGTGTAGGTGTTATTTTCAAAATTCTGTTGTTCATTTGCGTTGCTGTTGCAGCCGGTGTGGCCGAATCAGAAAATTCGTTGCTGCCCGGTGATTTCGTCGCGAATCTCATCGTCGGAGACATCGGGAGCACCCCCCTCATCGGTCGTTTCGGTGTTCTCCTCATCTGCCCCTTCGGGAGCCTCCTGAGGGGTTTCGTCGTTCTCGGCGGCGGCAGCAACGGGGTTCGGTTCAATCTCCGTCACGCTGTCGATGGAGAAAGTGGTGAGTCGTTTCCCTTTTGCCTTGAACGACTTGGTGCCGATAAACTCGGCGGCGTCGACCAGCAGCGGTTCGCGGAAAGCGTCGGCACCGGCAAATTTCACCTCAAAGCGCGCTCCGGGAGTGTCGGAAAGCAGAATCAGCGTCGATGCCGTGTTCTCACCCAGATAGCGCTGACGTCGGGTGCTCTCCTCAAAGGTGAAACGTTTTATGTAGGGGTAGCCCTGGTCGGCATCGTTGAGAATTGCCGTCCACACATGGTTGGGACGGAATTTCTCCAGCCGCAGGATATTGTCGTCATAATGGTTAGCGGCATCGAATGAGGTACAATAATACTCCCCTGTTTTCGTAATCACCAGAATCATGTCGGTGCCTCCGAATTCGCCGAGATAACGGCCGCGGCCGTCGTAGTTCAGCCTCAGCACATCTGGGTCGAACCACACCTGGCGCCCTCCGAGAGTCGAAGAGCCCTTCTCCTTGAGGGTGAAACGGTGCACTTCGTTGCGGGTCACGATATTACCCTGCGACTGCTTCCCCTTGATGGCAAGTTCGCTGAAATCAACGTCGAACTGCAACATTTTCAGGCGGGGCTTTGGCTTCAGGGTCACCTTCACGATTTCAGCCTCCCCGTTGGGGTTGGCCGAGAACCATGCGATGCGCGAACCCGGCTTACCTTGCGTGAGGTTGTATTCCTTGTCGCGTGTAACCCCCGTCACAGCAAAACGTTTCATGTAGAACGTGCCGGTTCCCGGGGTGTCGGCCACAGGTTTGCCATCCTGATATATCACGTTGTAGATGGTGCGGGTGTCGTTCTTGGTGAACAGTCCGATGTGGCGGATGTTTTTCCCCACGAAGAGCTTCTCGGCCACGCGCACCACCTTGTAGCGCCCATCGTTGTAGAATATTATCACATCGTCGAGCAGCGAGCAGTTGAACAGATATTCATCCTTTTTGAGCGATGTGCCGATGAAACCCTCATCGCGGTTGAAATAGAGCTTTTCGTTGGCTTCGGCCACGCGCGATGCCTGGATGTTGTCGAAACCGCGTATCACAGTGCGACGCGGGAACCGCTCGCCGTAGCGCTCCTTCAGCCCGCGGAACCACTCGATGGTGTAGTCGGTGAGGTGGTCGAGCTTGTTGAGCAAATCGGCAATACGCTCGTTGTAGAGGGCAATCTGCCGGTCGGCATCCTGCGAGCTGAACTTCAGGATGCGCTTCATCTTAATCTCGAACAGGCGCTTCAAATCGTCGTCGGTGATGTCGCGCTGCAACTTGGGCAGGAACGGGGTGAGCCGCAGGCGCAGGTGGTCCATCACCTGCTCGATAGTCTCCCCTTGCTCGAATTCGCGGTCTTTATAGATGCGCTCCTCGATGAAAATGCGCTCGAGCGACGCGAAATGCAGCAACTCGCGCACCTCACCCAACTGAATCTCAAGCTCGCGGCGCAGAAGTTCGCGGGTGCGGTCGGCACTGTGGCGCAGCAGAGCGCCCACGGTTAGGAAGTGGGGCTTGTTCTCCGAAATCACGCAACAGTTAGGCGAGATGGCCACCTCGCAATCGGTGAACGCATAAAGGGCATCGATAGTCTTGTCCGACGATGTGCCGGGGAGCAGGTGCACCAGTATGTTGGCATGCTCGGCGGTGTTGTCGTCAACCTTGCGAATCTTTATTTTCCCCTTCTCGAATGCTTTCAGAATCGAATCGATTACCGCGCGGGTTGTCTTGCCAAACGGAATTTCGGTGATGGCAAGGGTCTTGTTGTCGATTTTCTCGATTTTGGCCCTCACTTTCACCACCCCGCCGCGCTCGCCGTCGTTGTAGCGGCTCACGTCGATGAATCCACCAGTGATGAAATCGGGATAGAGTTCGAACTCCTCGCCGCTCAGATAGGCCACGCAGGCATCCAGAATCTCGTTGAAGTTGTGAGGCAGGATTTTCGACGACAACCCCACAGCGATACCCTCCACTCCCTGAAACAGCAGCAGCGGGAACTTCACCGGGAGGGTCACAGGCTCTTTCTTGCGGCCGTCGTAGGAGGGTACCCAGTCGGTTATTTTGGCGTTATAGAGGGTGTCGAGCGCGAAAGGGGACAGACGGGCCTCGATATAACGGCCTGCGGCGGCATCATCGCCCGTGAGGATATTACCCCAGTTACCCTGCGTCTCTACCAGCAGCTCCTTCTGCCCCAACTGCACGAGCGCATCCTTAATCGAGGCATCGCCGTGGGGGTGATACTGCATGGTGTTGCCCACAATGTTGGCAACTTTGTTGAAACGCCCGTCGTCGAGGGTTTTCATCGAATGGAGTATGCGGCGCTGCACGGGCTTGAGGCCGTCGTCGATATGGGGCACGGCGCGTTCCAGGATTACGTAGGAGGCATAATCGAGAAACCAATTGCGATACATTCCCCCAAGGCGCAGACGCGCCGCTTCGGTGCCTATCACAGGGGGAAGGTTCTCTACCTCCTCCTCAACGGCATCGGCAATCTCATCGGTCTCCACCTCCTCACCAACAGGCAGGTTATCGGCCGCGGCATCTTCATTTCGGTTATCTTCGGGTGGTAAAGTAGTGTTAAGGTCGTCAGACATCTGTCGTGTTTTTTCCGGCAGCTGAAATTTCCGGTTATCCCTCAATCTCTCTGCACATGTTTCGTTATTAATAACTTCTCATGCAAAGATACGAAGTATTTTCGACGAAAAAAATAGCAAATGTCGGCCAACGGCCGGTTTGCGGCGGCGCAGCCGATTTTATTGAGTCAACGATACGAAGAATCTTCGACGAAAAAAATAGCAAAAGTCGGCCAACGGCCGGTTTGCGGCGGCTAAAACAGATTAATTCAGCCAACGATGCCGGAGCTTGCGGTTCATTCAACAGCACCCCCGGCCGAAGCGGGCAACTTTTTCGCCACTTTTTATGCTGTGTCACAATGAAAATGTCGGCAAAAATTTGCGCACTCCGAAAAATATCTGTAATTTTGCCCCGCTAAAGCGCAACAAGGCAACGGGATGGCCGCTTTGCAGGCTGACCCTCACCCGAATAGAATTAAAAAAAACAAAAAAAATAAGACCTACAGAAAATGATTATCGTACAAGTTAAAGAAGGCGACAACATCGAAAAAGCTCTCAAGAAATTCAAGCGCAAATTTGAAAAGACCGGCATCGTGAAGGAACTCCGTAGCCGTCAGGCATTTGAAAAGCCCTCAGTCACCAACCGCAAAAAGATGATGAAGGCTGTTTACGTGCAGAAGCTGCGCCTGGTTGAGGAATAATTCCTCAACCACGGCACAACTGCCTTTTCCACGCTTGCCAAATTGGCTGAAACGCGCCCTGATGTCGGGCGTTTGAAATTCATTTTTCAAGAAATTTCCATCCCGAAATTTGGAAATGACAAAAGATTGCCCTAACTTCGTGTGCAGGTGAAAGCCCCGGCCGACACCTCGGTTTAAATAAGGCACCTCCGCCCTCCCCCGTTGGAAAGCGCGGATAACACACGAAGCGACAATGTTGATAAATTCATTTTTGACATATTTGCGGTGTGAGCTGAACTATTCGGCTCACACCGTTTTGTCGTATGCCACCGATATAAACCAATTCGCCTTACACATTACCGGCGGGAAGCCCGAAACTTTCGACCCTCTCACCTGCACCGCCAACGACATCGGCTCCTGGACCCTAAGCCTTGCCGAAAACCATCGAAGCCACCGCACAATCAGGCGGAAAGTGTCATCGCTGAGCACCTTCTACCGCTACCTCATGCGCAAACACGGCTTCCACTTCAACCCTGCCGCCGACGTGCCGCTGGCACGCACACCGCGCACCCTCCCGGTGTTCATCCGCCCCGAGGAGATTGAAGCCATCCTCGATGAGCCGATAGTCGCAAAAAACGATTCGCTACCCGAAAAATTCATCGCCACGCGCAACAGGTTGATACTGCTCATGTTCTACACCACGGGCATGCGCCGTGCCGAGCTCATTTCTCTCACCGACGCCAATGTAAACACCACCTCGGGCGAACTAAAAGTGCTCGGAAAGCGTAATAAGGAAAGAATAATCCCATTCGGCAAAGAGTTGACCGAAGCCATCATCGACTACCGCGCCCTGCGCCGCGGAGCCACAGGCCTCCTCTCCACAACAACATTCTTTGTGCGCCCCGACGGCTCTCCGCTCTACCCCTCGCTGGTTGAGCGTGTGGTGAAAAAAGCGCTCACGGGTCACACGCGCGCCACGCGTCTCTCCCCCCACACCCTGCGGCACTCATTCGCCACCGACATGCTCAACAACGGAGCCGAACTCACCGGAGTGCAGCAGCTGCTCGGCCACAAATCACTATCGACAACACAGGTTTATACCCACATAACCTACCGCGAACTGAAACAGAATTACAAACTCGCGCATCCACGCGCACAAAAACATCAAGGAGGATAACTACTATGGAAGTACGTATTCAAGCCATCCATTTCGACGCTACCGAAAAACTTGAAGCCTTCATCAACAAGAAAGCCGAGCGTCTGGCACGTCATAACAACGCTATCACCACCGTCGACGTCAAATTGTCGGTTGTAAAGCCCGAAACAGCAATGAACAAGGAAGCCGTGATTAAAGTCACCCAGCCTCAGGACGAGCTCGTTGCAACAAAAGTGGCCGACACCTTCGAAGAAGCCGTTGACCTTTGCCTCGAAGCGCTCGAACGCCAGCTCGAAAAACGCAAAAACGCCTGATCACAACCTAACATACATCCGTTTTAACCCACCTGGGGTGTGTCGTCCGACACACCCCATTTTTTTGCCACCTCCTCCACCTTCCTTCTCCCCACATCTATTTCTCACGGATTACGCGGATTGCACAGATTGGCCATGCGCAGCTGAATCCGTGTAATCCGTGTAATCCGTGAGAAATAAAAGAAACGTCGGCAAGCGACAATCTGATGCTCCCGCAAAAAAATGCGGGCATGAACGAAAAAAACGGTGCGCCGGGAAACCGACACACCGTTTGTGTTTCAAATTCGGGAAACTGAATTATTCAGCCTTGCCGTTTGAGCCGAGCACGTTAACGATTTTGTGCTTGTAGAGTTTTTCCATTTCGTCGCGAGCCGGACCGAGATATTTGCGGGGGTCGAATTCGCCGGGCTTTTCGTCGAAAGTCTTGCGGATTGAAGCGGTCATAGCCAGACGCGAGTCAGAGTCGATGTTGATTTTGCAAACAGCGCTCTTGGCAGCCTTGCGGAGTTCCTCTTCGGGGATACCGATAGCATCGGGAAGTTTGCCGCCATGTTCGTTGATCATGTCAACATATTCCTGGGGAACAGACGAAGAACCGTGGAGCACGATGGGGAAGCCGGGGAGTTTCTCCATAACGGCATCGAGAACGTCGAATGCCAAGGGGGGAGGAACGAGACGGCCTTCGGCGTTGCGGGTGCACTGTTCGGGAGTGAACTTGTAAGCACCGTGGCTTGTGCCGATTGAGATAGCGAGCGAGTCGCAGCCAGTGCGGGTAGCGAAGTCGATAACCTCTTCGGGGTCGGTGTAGGTGTGGTGATCCGACGAAACTTCATCCTCAACACCTGCCAGCACGCCGAGCTCACCTTCAACGGTTACGTCGAACTGATGTGCATAGTCAACAACTTTCTTTGTGAGGGCAACATTCTCCTCATAGGGGAGGTGCGAACCGTCGATCATCACCGAAGAGAAACCGTTGTCGATGCAGCTCTTGCAAAGCTCGAAGCTGTCGCCGTGGTCGAGGTGAAGAACAATCTGGGGCTTTTCCCAGCCGAGTTCTTTGGCATATTCAACAGCACCCTGAGCCATGTAGCGGAGAAGGGTTGCGTTGGCATAGTTACGGGCGCCTTTCGACACCTGGAGGATTACGGGCGACTTCTCCTCGGCAGCGGCCTTGATGATGGCCTGAAGCTGCTCCATGTTGTTGAAGTTGAAAGCCGGGATTGCATATCCCCCTTTGATGGCCTTTGCAAACATCTCGCGGGTGTTCACCAGGCCCAGTTCTTTATAGCTTACCATGTTAATTAAATGAATAAAGTATGGATTTTTGATGAGTCTTTTCCAATCGCTACGCCGCTGTGTCATCAGGGCGTAAAACAATTCAACAAAAGCTCCGGCACGATGGTTGCGGCTTTCAACGGCCGCAATCGTCGGCCGGAGCTTTAACGATTGCAAAATTACGAATTTTTCGTTAGAGCACAGCTCTTTTTGCAAATTTTATTAGTTGGAATCACCCCTGCGGGGGCACTCCGCGCAATCAATATCCGAAGATATCCTCGGGGGTAAGAATCACAACCTTGCCGAGCTTGCCGAGGGCATCCATATCGAGGTCCTCGATTTTACCGAGTATACCGTAGTAGTATTTGCGACCCTTCACGTTTTCCTGCTGGAATTTCACAATATCGTCGAGTGTGAGTGCGGGGAGAGCCTCGAAGGTTTCGCGGTCGAGGTCCAGACCGGCCGAGCGGTTCTTCCCGTTGCCGTCGAGCGAGGGAGCGAGCTGACGGTCCTCGGCATAGATGTAGGCCCACGCGATATTGTCATCGATAATGCGGTTGGTGCGCAGACGCGATTCAATTGCATCTTTGGCAACCTTGAAGGCAGCTTCGCTCTGAGGCATGTCGTTGATGATTTCGTTGAAAGCGCCAACGGCATCCATCAGTTTGTCGTTCTGGGTAGCAATCTGTGCCACGTAGTTGTAGGGGCGGTTCCACTTCGAAGGTTCGGAAAGCACAGCCCAGGCCGAGTAGGCCAGCGAGCGGGCCTCACGCATCTCCTGGAACACGATTGCGTTCATCGAGCCGCCGAAATATTCGTTATAGAGCTGCACTTCGGGGTGGATTGCGGGGTCGAACTCCTTGCCGTCGTTGGCATACATGCTCATGTAGAGCTGCTTGGCATCGTAGGGAGCCACAAACACAACGGTTTCCTCGGGCTGCAAGGATTCGTGACGGTCGAATGCCGCAGGAGCCTTGAGTTCAACACCTTTCACGTGGTGCTCGTCGAGATCGGCCACAACGGCGTTCTCTGTCAGCGGTCCGTAGTAGATGATGCGGTGGGTAAGCCCGAGCAAGTTGCGCAGCGAATTTTCAAGCGTTGCTGCTCCTGCCGAGCGCAGTTCATCCTCACTCACGACGGTTGCCTTCACATAGTCGGCACCGTAGGTCATGTAGGTGCGCAGACGCTGGAAGTTGCGCTGCTGGTTGGCTTTGGCATCGGCACGCGATTTAAGCTGGGTCTCGACAAACGAGTTGAAAATCTCGGGGTCGGCAACGGCCTCGTTGATAAGTTTTTCGAGAAGATCGAGAGCCTTGTTCATATTCTCGCTCAAGCCGCGCAGAACGATATAGGAACGCTCGGCACCAACGCTTACCATATATTCACATGCCAGAGAATAGAACGCCTCCTGAACCTCGGCGGGTGTCATATCCTTGGTGCCGGCGAGATTGATGTATTGGGCGGCGTAGGGGAGCATGCGGTCGGCCCAGCTGCCTGTCTCATAAACGAATGTGAGGTCGAACAGCTCGTTGTAGGGGTTGTGGGTGTAGAGTAGCTGTGTGCCGTTGGCAAGAGTTGTGGAGCGCAGCTCTTTCTGGAAATCAACGAATTTGGGTTCGATAGGCTCAACCTGCATCCCAACAAGCTGTGTGAGGAAAGTGGAGGCGGTGTCGCGGTTGGTGACGATGGGTGTGATTGCCGGTTTGGAAATCTTAAGCTCATCCTTGGGTGCGCCCTGACGCTTGGCGATTGCGGCATAGTTGCGCGCGCCGAGATATTTGTTGGCCATAGCCACAACATCGGCTTTTGTCACACCTTTGATGCGGTCGAGCTCCTTCACGGCATCGGCCCACGACTGACCGTTGACAAACGCTTCAACGTAGTAGTTGGCACGGTCGCTGTTGTCGAGGAACGATTTCTCAAGCTGCAGCAGCATGTTGGCCTTTACGGCATCGACAAGTGCCTCGCTGAATTCGCCGTTGCGAACTTTGGCCAGCTCGTCGAGCAGGAGGACCTCAACTTCATCGAGTGTCTGACCGCCACGGGGCAGACCAACCATGATGAAGCCACCCTGGTCGGCCATCGAGTAGAGGTAAGCGCCCGATGCGAGCACTTTCTGCGCCTGGTCGAGATTGAGGTCCATCAAACCGGCCGAACCGTTCGACAGCACCTGCGACAACACCTGCAGGGGGAGAACGTCGTCGTCGGCAGCGGCGGGGATGCGCCACGCAAGGGTGATGCGCTCGGCATCGTTGCCCCACACCTCCTCACGCACGGGCTCGGTGAAGGGAGCCTCGGGCTTGATTTCAAGACGTTTGATGTTGTTGTTGGGCTTCATGTCGCCGAAATATTTCACAATCACGTCAACGGCCTCATCGGGGTTGAAATCGCCCGATAGGGCAATTGCCATGTTGTTGGGCACATACCACATCTCGTGATATTTCTTGATGTTGGTAATCGACGGATTTTTCAGGTGGGTTTGTGTGCCAAGCACGGTCTGTGTGCCGTAGGGGTGCGAGGGGAACAGGGTTGCGAGCATCTTCTCAGAGCTCTTGCGGTTGTCGTTGGTGAGCGACATGTTCTTCTCCTCGTAGATGGTTTCCAACTCGGTGTGGAAGCCGCGGATAACGGGATTCTTGAAACGGTCGGCCTGCACGATTGCCCAGCGCTCGAGTTCGTTGGAGGGGATATTCTCAACGTAGCAGGTCACATCCTGCGATGTGTAGGCGTTGGTGCCGTTGGCGCCGATTGCAGCCATCATCTTGTCATACTCGTTGGGGATGGCAAGCTTGGAGGCCTCGTAGCTCACCGAGTCGATTGCGTGGTAGAGGTCGGCACGGGCAATTGAATCGGTGGTCATGCGGTAGGTCTCGAACAGCGATTCAATCTGGTCGAGCATAGGTTTCTCGCGGGCGTAGTCAACGGTGCCGAAGTTCGGGGTGCCCTTGAACATCAGGTGCTCGAAATAGTGGGCCAGACCGGTGGTTTCGGCGGGGTCGTTCTTACCGCCGACACGCACGGCGATGTAGGTTTGGATGCGGGGCTCGCGGGGGTTCTGTGTCATGAACACTTTCAACCCGTTGGGGAGAGTGTAGATTTTTGTGTGGAGGGGATCACCGGGCACCGAATCGTAGGCATACTTCGGTGCTGCGGTTGCCCATGATGCTGAGAGCAACGCCACGGCGAGCTGCAGCCACATTTTCTTTGTTGTGATGAAACGCATGAATAAATTAATTGGGATAAGACATTTAGTTTGCCGGGCGCCGGGAATTAATCAATCCGCCGGTCACCGCGTTTAATTGAGCAAAAGTAGTGATTATTTGTGAAATAACGCAACTTTCTGCAAACACGAAACAACTTTTTTATTCATTTTTACCACACGACGCTAATCACAACCACCGGTAGCCGGTTAACTCCAAACACAGCTCCAATCGTCATATATTTAGACTCATAAAACACGAACCACTTACCACTAACCATGAACCGAAAAAACTTGAAGATTTGGATGTCGGCGGCGACCCTTTGTGTTGTTGCCGGCGTGTCGGGCACTGCAATCGGCCTCGGTGGCACCCCACAGGCTGCCGGGAATGTAGCCGGAGCTCCCTCCGACCTTAAATGCGAGGACCTCTACCGCCCTGTGGCTGTCAACACCCTCACTCCGCGATTAAGCTGGAAACTCCCCGCCGACTGGAAAGCGCAGAGCGCCTACGAAATTCAAATCGGAACCGACAGCGCCGCTCTTGCCAACGGCGGGAGCTCCGACCTCTGGGCATCAGGGAAAGTGCAGTCGGCCCGCTCGGTGAATGTGGAATATGCCGGCGAATCGCTCCAACCCGGCATGCTGGCCTATTGGCGCGTGCGGCTGTGGGACAGCGACGGCATCCCCTCGGGCTGGAGCGAGGTCAACCGCTTCGGCATCGGTTATGTCGACGGCAATGAGATGCCCGGCGAATACATCGGCATGCCTGAAGGTGCATCGGGCAACCTTCCGCAAAAATATCTGTTGATTCCCAACAGGGTCTACACAGGCATAGCCAATCATCGCTACAACACCGAGAAATATCTCACAGGAATCGACTACCCGGTTGAATATGTGGGCTTCAGCACCGTCGACAAAATTCATTGGGACTCCGACGAAATCGACCATGTTGAAATCCGCTTCAACGTGAAAACCTCAGCCGATGCCGAGGTGGGGAAAGACTACCGCCTTGAAATCCTTTCTGGCGACGAGGAAAACTCCTATTATCAGTATGTGGGGAATGCCCTGATCTACAACAACGCCACATTCAACTACAGCATCAACTCCGACAGCCGACTGTTTGAGAACGGCACCTTCGCATCCGACGACGCCGGCCGCTACACCCCTGCCGGCCCATATCAGGCGGGCGATGAAAATATCTATGCCGCCGACCAGATTAAAGATCTCGGACCCTCAATCCGGCAGAAATTCGGCGGAAACTTCTCAACCATCCGCATCACCCGCGGACAGTCGGCAGTCGACGAAACCGTTGCCGGTGAGAACGACGACACACCCGAATATTTCGACCTCCGCGGCATGCGCGTGGAAAATCCCCGCAACGGCATCTACATCCGCCGCACAGGGAAGAAAATCGACAAAGTGATAGTTCGCTGATTCCAACCCTCCAATCACATTCCTAACATGAAAAGTGCAAAGAAATACTACATATCGGCTGCCGCTTTGATGGTGCTTGCAGCCTGCGGCTCACAAATCACCCAGATTTTCATGCCCGATTCGGTGGCTGCCGGAGATTCATTCCCCGTTATGGTCGAACTGAGCGTCGACACCAAAGGGAGCCTCAACCCCTCGGGCAACAGCTACGGCAATTTCGCCATCCGCCTGCCGAAAGGTTGGAGCGTTGAGAAATCGGCCGACTTCACCGACGATGAGGTGAAAGCCGGTTTCAAGAAACTCTATTTCACCGACCAATTCGTTTCCGATATTCTCAGTTGCCCCGTGATGCCCACCAATGATTGTGAGACTCCCGAAAGCGTCTACGAGGAGTGCAAGGAGATGGGAACAATGGTGGCCTACGTCTACCCCAAAGCTGAGATGACCACCCCGATGCTGCGCAACAGTTTCAGCATGCCCGACGGATGCGACGAGAAAGCCCGCGTGATTGCACACGTCAACTCGCTGGGCTACCACGAAATCTATGTGAACGGAACGAAAGTTGGCAGCGATGTGCTTCAGCCGGCCGTGTCGCGGCTCGACAAGCGCTCGCTCATCGTATCCTACGACATTACTCCACTCGTAAAGGCGGGCGATAACGATGTGGTGATTCGTCTCGGCCGTGGATGGTACCGCTCCAACACCTACAACGCCGAGCATCAAGGCCCCGTTGTGAAAGCCTGCATCGACTGCGTGAAAGGGAAGGATGTGACTCACCTCATTTCAACCGACGACAGCTGGACGGTGTCGGAAACAGGCTACAAGGACACCGGCGCATGGCAGCCGCTGCAATTCGGAGGCGAACGTGTCGAAGCGGCTCTCGAACCGAAATCAATGAGCGCCGCCGACCTCGACGAAAACCATGTGTGGTCGAAAGCCGCCGTTGTGAAAACTAACCAACGCAAGGTTTCACCGCAAATGTCGGTTCCCAACCGCATCGTCGCCACCTACACTCCGGTGAGCATCACCCGCTCGGGCAACGGTTGGCTCGTCGACATGGGCAAGGTGCTCACGGGATGGTTTGAGATGCACATGCCACTCCTCCCCCAAGGCACTGAGGTGAAAATTGCCTATAGCGACTACCTCGACCCTGCCGGATTCCAAACCCAGGGAAATGAATCGGACACTTTTGTGGCCGGCGGAACCGAAGGTGAGGTGTTCTGCAACAAATTCCATCACCACGCCTACCGCTATGCCTTGATTACGGGCATCGACGAAGCTCCCGACGCGGCTTCAATCCGCGGCTTGCAAATCAGCAACATCGACACTCCGGCATCGACATTCGAATGCTCCGACCCCGACATCAATGCCATCCACAACCTCATCAGCCACACAATGAAGTGCCTCACGTTCAGCGGCTACATGGTCGACTGCCCGCATCTCGAACGCGCAGGCTATGGCGGGGACGGCAACTCCTCAACCATGACATTGCAGACGATGTTCGACGTTAACAACGTCTACAACAACTGGATGCAGGGGTGGGCCGACTCAATGCAGGATGGCGGAATGATGCCTAACGCCGCACCATCAGCCACGGCAGGTGGCGGAGGTGGCCCCTATTGGAACGCTTTCATGGCATTCGCCCCCTGGCGCACTTACGTGAACTACGACGACTCACGCATCATCGAAACCTACTATCCGCAGATGAAGGAGTGGATTGGATTCGTTGACAAATACACCGACGCCGACGGCCTGCTGCGCCGCTGGGACGACCCCTACTACGCCGGATGGTATCTCGGCGACTGGATTGCTCCCGATGGCGTGGATGTAGGTGGCGAATCGGTCGACTTGGTTAGCAACTGCGTTGTGAGCCAGACTCTCGACTACATGAACCGCATCGCCCTCCTCACCGGCAATGCCGTTGAAGCCGGCCAATGGGCCGACCGACGCGACGCGCTCAACGCCGCTATTCACCGCGTGTTCTACCACCCCACCACCTCCACCTACGGCACCGGCTCACCCCTCGACATGTGCTACCCCATGCTGGTTGGTGCCGTGCCAGCCGATGTTGCCGAAAGCGTCAAAAACAAGATGCTCGAACTTTCAGCCACGAAACACAACGGCCATATCGCCGCAGGCCTCGTGGGTGTGCCGATTGTTACCGAATGGGCCGTGAAAATGGCGCAGCCCGACTATTTCTTCTCGATGCTCAAAAAACGCGACAAACCGGGCTTCCTCCACATGATTGACAACGGCGCAACCGCAACATGGGAATATTGGAACGGCGAACGCAGCCATGTTCACAACTGCTTCAACGGCATCGGCACCTGGTTCTATCAAGGGCTTGGCGGCATTATCCCCCACGAAGATGCCCCGGGCTACCGACGCTTCACCGTCAAGCCGCAGATTGCGCAGGAAATCGACTGGGTGAACGTCACGAAGGAGACCCCCTACGGAACAATCGCCCTGCGCTGGAAAGTTGCAGGCAACGCCCTGTCGATGAGCCTCACCGTTCCTGCCGGCACCGAAGCCGAGGTGTGGGTTCCAACCCGCGGCAGCGACAACACCTGGAGCTATCCCTCGCAACCCGAACTCCTGTCGGCCGGCTCCTACAGCATAGAATCCGGCAAGATAACAGCTCTGTAATACCCCCGCATAAGCAAGTGCCCCCGGAGATTGCATCTTCATCTACGGGGGCACTTCCATTTATAGATTGTGTAGGAAATTTTGTGTAACTTTGCATTATAACACAATCTCAAAACGGAAAAACTGACAATGGAAAAAATCATATTGACAGGAGACCGCCCCACAGGCAAACTCCACCTCGGCCACTACGTTGGCTCGCTCAAACGACGTGTAGAGCTCCAGAACTCGGGGCAGTTCGACGAAATCTTTGTAATGATTGCCGACGCGCAGGCATTGACCGATAATGCCGATAACCCCGAAAAGGTGCGCCAGAACGTGATTGAAGTGGCTCTCGACTACCTCTCGGTAGGCCTCGACCCCGAAAAGACAACCATCTTTATCCAGAGCCAGGTGCCCGAACTGGCCGAGCTGGCATTCTACTACATGAACCTTGTCACCGTGTCGCGCGTGCAACGCAATCCCACGGTAAAAACCGAAATAAAGATGCGCAACTTCGAGCAGTCGATTCCCGTGGGTTTCTTCTGCTACCCGGTAAGCCAGGCATCCGACATCACAGCTTTCAAGGCCACCACAGTGCCCGTTGGCGAGGACCAGGCTCCCATGATTGAGCTGACACGCGAAATCGTGAACCGCTTCAACAACATCTACGGCCCGACGCTCGTAGAGCCCGAAATCCTCCTCCCCGACAACGCCGCATGTATGCGTCTGCCGGGCACCGACGGCAAGGCCAAAATGAGCAAATCGCTCGGCAACTGCATCTACCTTTCCGACACCACAAAGGAGGTGAAAAAGAAAGTGAACAGCATGTACACCGACCCCGAGCACCTCACCATCGACTCCCCGGGGCATCTCGAAGGAAACTGCCCGTTCATCTACCTCGACGCGCTGAGCCGCCCCGAGCACTTTGCCAAATATCTCCCCGACTACCCCGACCTGCAGGCCCTGAAAGACCACTACACCCGTGGAGGCCTCGGCGACGGAACCGTGAAGAAACTGCTTTTCAACGTGCTCGAAGAGGAACTCGCCCCCATCCGCGAGCGCCGCAGCCACTACGAGCAGAACATCCCCGCCGTTTACGACATTCTGCGCGAAGGCTCTGAGAAAGCGCGTGCCGCCGCCGCACAAACCCTCGATGAAGTGCGCGCCGCCATGCGCATCAACTACTTCGACGACCCCTCACTCATCGCAGATCAGGCCGCCCGCTATAAATCCAAATAAAAGATAAATCTTATAAATCTTATAAATCTTATAAATCTTATAAATCTTATAAATCTTA
>CAJUIT010000026.1 GCA_910586565.1 uncultured Muribaculaceae bacterium
GCGACAGCCTGTCGCAGTATTTCATTATATTCTGATTCGCTTGAAAGCGAGATTATTGTTTCCATACGCGAAATTAGCAAATTATTCTGATTCTCAGGAATTAATAGCCATCAATCGACCAAGTTGTCGAACTCTTTTTTGATATCTTTGTCGATGTCGCGGTAGAGGGTGGTGGTGACGAATAAAAGTTGGGGGGGAGGGCTACAGGAGGTCGCGGAGGATTTTGTCGAGGTTGTCGTCGGATTCGAGGGAGAGGGCCTGGCGCAGGCGCCAACGGTTCTGTTTCACCGACTCGGGGCGGATGTTCATCACACGGGCAATGTGGCGGTTATCCATGCCGATTGCTATGTACTCGGCCATGCGCAAGGTGTTGCGCCCGATGCGCGGATACATTGCCCGCAGCCGCGATTGAAATTCGGGACTGACGGTGGTGAAAACGCGCCCGAATTCTTCATCGGCTTTCGAGGCACCCTCATTGCTGCGGATGCTCGACTCGATTTCGCGGGCGGCAGCCGCATCTATCATTTCCTCATCGGCGAGACTGCTGATTTTATGCCGCAACTCCTCAATTTGCCGCTCTTTTTCCCGGATGCTGAGGGTCATCGAGAGCTCTGCCCGCTGGGCTTCGTCGAGTTTCTTGCTTTCACTTTCCCTGCGGCGGCGCAATCGTTTAATGTAGCGGTAGGCAAACCACCCCGAAACCGATGCCGCCAGAATGCAAACTGCGATATACCCCCACAATCGGAGCTCGGCCCTGCGCTGCCGTGCTATGTGAGCCTGTTCAATGCCGTTGATAATCCGTTCGGTTTCGGCCACGGCATATTTATCGCCGCTCAACGCCTCAACGTTCGCCTCGGCCACATCGGCGGCTGCGCTGAGATATTCGAGAGCATGTGCCCGCCGGCCAAGAGCCTGACAGGCGCGGCCGAGCATTTTAAGCACCAATGCCCGTTGGGTGGCATCGTCGGTGTAATCAACTCCGTTTCCATATCCCGCACACGCATGGTCAGGCTATCGGTCACCCCTGCCTCAAGCTCCATTGCGGCGAGATAGGCCGATGCCACTGCATTGTAGCCTACTAAAAGGGGATTATCCTTGGCTTGCAGTCGCAATCGCCGCAACGCTGTGGTGTCGTTGCCCACCAGCCAGCGGTTATAGTCGATGAGTGGCAGCAACAATGGCGATGAGGGCTCCACGCCGCGGTCGATTTCGCATTGAATCCATGCATATTCTTTCAATGCCCCAACCGTGTCGCCGGTGAGGATGCGGCCCGACGCCACATTCATCCGGTTGGCCAACCGGTCACCCTCCCGCCGGGCACCGGCAAACAGCGAATCGGCCGTCAGGGCATAATGAAGCGCACGGTTTGGATTGCCTGAATATGTCATGATGCAGCTGAGATATTGTGCACGCACCCCACCCAGAAGCGCAGCGTCATGTTTCAACGAGTAGTCCAAATCATCAACCATACGCCTATACCACTCCCAGTCAAGGCTGCTGCCGTCGAGCACTTTCCCTTCAAACGGTTCGAGACACAGATTGATGTATCTCGCATCGTAGGGATAATGGGCTGAGTCGGTGGCCTCGAGTGCCCGGCGGAAGAGGGTGTGAGCCTGCCCGTAGTTCTCCGTGGCGAATGCCAGCCGCGCGTCCCAGAACACAGCCCTCGCCTTTTCAATTTCGGGAGCGCCTGGAGCGTCGGCATATTCATGAAACCTGTTGACGAGGATAACACACGAATCAAGTGAGGTGTCGCCGAGAAACGCCTCCTGAAGCGCCACCATGAGCGAATCGGTCGGGCGTCCGAGTTTTTCCCATCCCCACGGATACATTGTGTCGGCCTTGCGGCCGCATGAAGATATAGCCACCGCTGCAACAACGATGGCTATCAAAGAAATGCATGAGTGAGTAGGACGGTTGAATTTCATCCCGTGAATTTACTCATTTTTAATGATTTTCGACGCAGAGCCGTCGGAAAATCGCACTATCAGGATGCCGCCGGGCGCGTCGTTTACCGTTTCCGCCACACGACGGCCGGTAAGGTCATAAACACCCGTGACACAGGCGGTAGAAGCATCGTTTCCAACAGCATCTACTCCCGCCGAGTTGAACGTGCCCGCGGGATAATAGGTAAACATCTCCACCCCATCTACGGTATATCTCATAAACACCGATTTCTTCTCCACATCACCCCCATAGCTGAAATGCCACAAGTCTCCGTCCTGAAATGTGGATACTGAACCGATTACCACTTTTATTATCTTGATATCAAGATTTGAGGCCGCTTCCGCAGGCTTTATCACAACTCCCGACTTGGCACTCACAGGTTCGATTGTGAACATTTCAACAACCTCGCCGCGGCTTCCATTTCCGTAAAGGGCAGATGCTCGGGCGGGGCAATAGAGCTTGGTCCAGGCCGAAGGCACATTGGCATCGGGCTCGAAAGCACCTGTGACATACACCCCTGCTGCCGGTTGGTTATCCCATCGCACATGGAGGTTTGCAACGTAATACCACGTATCTTCCGAACCTGAGAACGACGATGAGATTGTCACCTCCGGATCGTTTAGATGCTCAGTAATGACAACTTTCTTAAGCGGATTCCCTGTGAAACTTCCTTTTTCCAATCCCAAAATCGGAGGCAAAATCACTTCTGACAAACGGCAATCGCGGAAAGCATCCTCGCCCACAAATTCAAGCTCGGGGTCGCCATCAGCAAGATTCACCTCAGTGAGTGCCGAGCCGCGAAACATTCCTTTAGGGATATATTCGCAGAAGTTCGGGATGATTGCACTCTCGATTCCACTATAGGCAAAGTGTTCCACATCGTTGCCGTTGTTATCGTTGCCGTCGCTCCCATCAATTGCCGACAGCTGACCGAACGGGAATGATTTCAGCGATTTGCAGCCATAGAAAGCGCGGCCACCCAACTGAATTTCCGACGATGAAATGCTCAGACTCTTCAGATTCTCGCAGCCGAGAAACTGCGCCTCATAGATTTTCGTTGAGCTACGCATCTTACCGGTTATCTCCACCGTTTCAAGGTTTTTGCAGTCAACACACAAGGCTTTCATGCTCCCATACACATTGTCATAGTCATATCGCAATGTCGTTATCGCAGCGTTGTGGAATGCAAATTCGCCGATACTATTTACCGACGGGGGAATATGTATCTCCGGGATAGAGGTGTTGGAGAATGCACCGGGAAAAATTTCGGTTACCGATGCCGGAATTGACAACGATGCCATCGACAACCCCGGAGGGCACGCAACCAACCGATTGAACGACTGGTTGTTCCACCCGTAATAAAGCAACCCGTCCTTCACCGAATAACGGAGGCTGGCAGTCACATCAAATTCCCTTATACTCTTGTTGCCATAGGCCCAATCGGGCATAAGCGTGTTGTAATTCTGTAGAATAAGTGTTTTTAGGGTCTTGTTATCGGCAAACGCATTCTCCCACACATATTCAACATAGTCGGGCACGGTGAATTTCGTTTTCGTTCTTGCCGGAGGCATGCGAAAAAAATTCCAGCTCCATTCATCACTTGCCCCCTGCCGGTAGTAGAGCAAGCCGTCCTCATCCTTGAACCGCTTATTACCCGAGTTTACATGAAACTCCATGATACCCGTGCACCCGAGAAATTCCCGGGAATGCATCGATTCGATAGTAGACGGGATAGTAACCTTGGTTATCAGAGGCCAATCTTTTATAGCCGCCTCATAGAGATACCAATTTGTTCCGATATCATCGCCTATGCGCGTCACTTCATATCTGGTTCCGTTAACCGTGGCCGACCCGGGGATGGTTATTTCCCCCTCAAGTGTTGCGCCGGGTTTCACCCCTACAAGCCACGCTTCACCCGCATCGGGGCCGTTGGCTATGCGAAAAATATACTTACCTACAGTCACTGTCGACTTTCCATCGGCCTCGATGGCAACAGCCGATGTTGCCATGAATGCCATGAGCGTTGCAAAAGCCAATGTTCTAATCAATTTTGCCATACTTTTATTCGTGAGTTAGTCAGCGAATCATTCATTTCCAACGTTAATAAGAGCCACGGCGGAATATTTTTTCTGTTGTGCCGTCGGAATAGGCTACGATATAGATTCCGCCGGGAAGTTCCTGCGGATTCGTGCCGAAGCTTCTGCCGTCGAGCCCGTATATTCCCCGGATTTCAGCATTGCGCACATCGCGTTCAACACTCTGCAAGCCTGTAAGGTAGCCCATCGGGTAAAAGGTCTCCATAGCCACACCGTCGACAGTGAAGGCTACCTGCCGGTCACAATTATTGACGTTCCCCTCACCGTCGATACTCCAAACGTTTCCGCTACGCACAGCCGGAAGTTCATTTATCTCCATCGAATTCATTTCAAATGAGAGATTCGACGATTCGGCCGACTGTTCAACCAACACGGCGAGTCTATCCTCAACGGGGACCATGGTGAACATCTCTTTCACCTCACCCACGCCTGTTTGAGCCCAGCCGATATTCACGTTATGACACCCTGCGGGACCATAAACTGTTTTAAAATTGCTCGGCACATTGAAGCATTTCCTATGCGAGCTGACATAGGTGGCGCGATACAGCCCCAAATCATCCATACCTGTAGCCCAATCGTAGCTGCAAACCCAATGCACTGCATTGTCGCCCAGATAGAACCACGTTTCTTCGGTGGGAGTGAACGCCCTGTCTACTAACACAGAATTCAATTCAAATTCATCGAAATAAGGATTGTCGGGGAACACAACTTTCTTCAAAGGATTGCCGGCAAAGCACTCATCGTTAAGTTCCTGAACATGTGCAAGGTTAACCTCCTCCAGTTGGCAATCCTTGAATGCATAGGGGTAAATCACCCGGAGATTATTCTTGCCCGAGGGGTTCAGATTGACCGATGATAATGCGGAACCCATGAACATCCCCTCGGGCACATACCGGCAGAACGACGGGATTCGCGCCGAAACAAGACCGCTGTAGGCAAACTGGTATCCTTTTCCGTCCATATTATACCCTGTGACCGAGGCAAGTTTGGCGAATGGGAACGAGGTGAGACTGCGGCACCCATAGAAAGCATGAGTTTTAAGATTCACTTTGTCGGAAGATATCACAAGCGATGAAAGATTCCCACATCCGCGAAACATATTGTCGGAAATCGTGAGTTCGGCTTTGGAACTTCCCGACAATTCAACCGAGGTGAGACTGTTGCAGTCGAGACACAACCCGTCAAAGCTTGCATCCTGATCGACAATATTGTCGGCATTGAGTCTGAGCGTTGTCAACTTGGAATTGTAGAACACAAACCAGCCAAACTCGGAAAGTGATTCGGGGAATACGACCTCGAATATATTTGTGCTGCAGAATGCACCGCTTCTGATATATTTTACCGATGCCGGAAGAGTGAGTGTTTCCTTTTTCAATGCCGGAGGGCAAACAACGATACCGCCATATTTCCCGATGGTCTCACCGTTTATATTCCATGTCGGAGCGTAGTAAATCACCCCCTCGAGGTTCTCATAGAAATCGGCCGCAGTGACATCAATTTCGGTTATCCCGAGATTTCGGTTCATGCAGAATTGTGCAAACAACATGTTTCCGGCGAGAATGAGAGTCTTTATTGTCTTGTTGTCGGCAAACGCATTGTTGCACACATTTACCGTGCCCTTCGGAATCGTGTATTTAGTTTTCTTTGTGGCAGGGGGCATCCTGAACAACTCCCAATCATCATAATCCGCGCGTCGGAACAGCACTCCGTTTTCATCCTTGAATTCAGTGTTTGCCGCATTGACGTGAAACTCCGCAATGCCTGTGCATCCCATAAACTCAAAGGTTATTATCTCCTTTATAGTGGATGGTATGACAAGCCGTGTTATTCCCGGTTGGTCGTGGATAGCGGCCTCATAATCATACCACCACATGTTGTCGGTTGAGATTGCCGATCCTATACGGGTCACTGTGTATTTAGTGCCGTTGATAGTGGCCGACCCCGGAATGGTGATTTCTCCCTGCAACTCCACGCCGGGAACCACCCCCACAAGCCAAGCCTCACCCGAGCCGGCGTCACCCCCGATTTGAAACACGAATTTGCCAACTGAGAATGTGGATTTTCCGTCGATTTCCACTGCATGGGTCAAATTAAACGACGAAATTAACAACGCGACGAGAATCGCAAAAATGCCCCGATGCCGGAATGAGCTGCGGGCCGATAATGTGGTAGAAATTACATTCATAAGATTGAAATTGATTTCGCCGCAAAATTACTTCTACACTTCCACCATGCAAGTGTAACGACAGTCTACACCGAGTCTACATCTTCACAAGTACATGATAATCAACACCTGTTATTTTGTCATCACATCAGTTCCCGGCACATGATGTAAGCGCAAGGGAACTTTTTCTGCAACGGAAATGTTTAGATTGTGAATATATTCGGCACTCAACCACAATGGGGCCGATGCACAAAACACACAAATTCACGAACTATCCAAATTTTAATCTATTATGAACAACACTGCCCCTCTCCAAGGAATTAAAGTAGTTGACTTTACAGAAGTTCAATCAGGCCCGTCATGCACACAGATGCTTGCATGGTTAGGTGCCGATGTAATCAAAATCGAACGCCCCGGTGTTGGCGATGCCACACGTAAGGAGCTCCAGTTCAACCCCGACCTCCCCAGCTACTACTTCCTGCAGCTCAACAGCGACAAGAAATCGCTTGCCCTCGACGCTAAAACACCCGACGGCAAAGCTATTCTCACAAAACTGATTGAAGGTGCCGACATCTTTATCGAGAACCTCCACCCGGGCGCAATGGATAAACTCGGATTCAGCTGGGATGTGGTTCACAAACTCAACCCTAAATGTATCTACGGCACAATCAAGGGATTCCCTCTTTCATCGAAATATAAGGACCTCAAGGCCTATGAGCCTATCGCTCAGGTAACCGCCGCTGCCGCTTCAACCACCGGATGGTATGAAGGTGAATACGACGTTCCTACCCAGTCGGGTGCGGCTCTCGGCGACTCAAACACCGGCATGCACCTGCTTATCGGTATTCTCGCCGCTCTTCTGCAGCGCGAAAAAACAGGCGTCGGTTCATTCGTTTATCAGTCGATGCACAATGCCTGCCTCAACCTCTGCCGAATCAAGACCCGTGACCAGCTCACACTCGACAAAATCGGTTACCTCACCCAGTTCCCGCAGTATCCCAACGGCAAATTCGGCGACTGCGTTCCCCGCTCGGGCAACATCGAAGGTGGCGGCGTGCTTGGCTGGACCTACAAATGTAAGCCTGCCGGCGGCCTCGACTCGGCTGTCGACGACAACAACTACGTCTACATCATTCTGCAGCGCGGTGCCAAGGACTTCGAGCTGGCTTGCCAGGCATTCGGATTCAACGACTGGCTCACCAACCCCGATTTCAACACCGCCGACGCCCGCGACCGTCACAAACAGGAAATCTACCAGCGCATCGGCGCATGGACTGCCGACAAAACAAAATTCGAGGTTACCGAAATCCTGTCGAAGTATGGCGTGCCTGTAGGCCCCGTGCTCTCCACCAAGGAAATCATGACCGACGAATCGCTCTACGACGGCAACACACTCGTTAAAATCAACCAGGGTGGCGAAATCGGTGAGTTCGTCACTGTAGGCTGCCCGTTCACAATCTCCGACTATCAACCTGTCTATGGCCCGTGCCCCTCACTCGGCGGCAACACCGACGAGATTTTGAAGAACCTCGGCTACAGCGACTCAGAAATTGCCTCGTTCGCACAGAACGGCACCACAGCTCCGCTAAAAACCGATGCCGACGCAGCCAAACCTGCAGCATCCGCAACGGCTAAATAAAGGCATGCGCCTAAGCTGACCTCACAAACTTGCCGGCACCCTCCGGGCGCCGGTAAGTTTTCCAATTCAACCCCAAACTATCAACTATCAACTATTTTTAATATGGCAACTACTACCAACCCGACAACAGCCGCTCCTCACTTTCCGGAGCAGGTGACGGGTATGTACATACTCGCCGAAGCGCTCAAGCGCCTCGACATCCCCACAGTCTACGGACTTGTAGGCATTCCTGTTACTGAAGCAGCATACGCCATGCAAAAAGTGGGTGTTAAATATGTAGGGTTCCGTTTCGAGCAGCAGGCCGGCATGGCAGCCGCCACCCACGGTTACCTCACAAAAACTCCCGGTGTGCTCCTCACCGTGTCGTCGCTCGGCTTCCTCAACGGCCTCACCGCCACTGCCAACGCCACCGTCAACTGTTATCCTATGATTCAGATTTCGGGAGCATCCGACCCCACAATGGTCGACATGAACATGGGCACCTACGAGCAGCTCGACCAACTCAACACAGCCCGTCCGCTCGTTAAGGCGGCTTTCCGCTGCAGCCACGCAAAGGATATCCCCTCGGCTGTGGCACGCGCCTACCGCGCTGCCGTTTCGGGTCGTCCCGGCGGTGTCTACATCGACATGACCACCCCCGCTCTCGGCGAAATCATGAACCGCGAGGATGCCGAAAAGCTTTTCTATACTCCTGTCGACGTTTATTCGCCCGTTGCACCTAACATCGAGGCCGTTGACCGCGCCGTTGAGTTGCTCACCTCGGCCAAACGCCCTGCAATCCTTTTAGGTAAAGGCGCGGCCTACGCCCAGGTCGACGACAAGATTAAGAAGCTTATCGAAACCTACAAAATCCCCTATCTCCCCATGTCGATGGCCAAAGGGCTTATGCCCGACAACGGACCGCTGAGCGCCCTGTCGTGCCGCTCCGACATTATGGAGAAATCGGATGTAGTTATGATTATCGGCGCCCGCCTCAACTGGATGCTGTCGTTTGGCCGCGGGAAATGGAACCCCGCAATCAAATTCATCCAGCTCGATGTGGAACCCGAGGAAATTGATGTGAACGTGCCTATCGCCGCTCCTGTTGTGGGCGACATGGGTTTGTCGCTCGATGCCATCCTCAAGGGTCTTGAAGGTAAGCAGATGGCTACCGAGCCTGCATGGCTAACATCGCTTCAAACCGAAACCGCGGCCAAGAACGCAAAGTTCGCCGACCGCCTTAAAACAGCTTCCACCCTCAGCCCCATGAACCATTGGAGCGCATTGAGTGCCATCAAACCTATTCTGGAATCCAACCCCGACGTTATTCTGATTAACGAAGGTGCCAACACCCTCGACGACACTCGCGATGCCGTTGACATGTTCCTCCCCCGCCACCGCGTTGACTGTGCCACATGGGCCATCATGGGTATGGGCATGGGCTCGACCATCGGTGCCGCCGTTGCCACAGGCAAGTCGGTGGTTGCCATCGAAGGCGACTCGGCATTCGGTTTCTCGGGAATGGACTTCGGAACCATCTGCCGCTTCAAGCTCCCTGTCACCGTGGTTATCTTCAACAACGGCGGCATCTACAACAGCGTCGGCGTTAACCCCGCCACCGACCCTGCCATCGAACATGACCCCGCACCTACCACTCTCGACATCGCGGCCCGCTACGACAAGATGGGTGAAGTGTTCGGCGCCAAGAACTACTACGTGACGACACCTGCCGAACTCTCGCAGGCCCTCACCGCCGCAATCGCCTCGAAAGAGCCTAACATCATCAATGTGCAGCTCGCAGCCGATGCAGGCAAGGAGAGCGGCCACATCGGCTACCTCAACCCCACCCCGCTGATCGACTACACAGTTTAATCGGCCTGAGACAATGAGGAGGGTGTGTCATAATTCTGAATTTTGACACACCTCCCCTTTCCAAAAACTTATCAACTATTTAAATTCAGGCTCATGAATATTTCTCATGTAATTCTCTATGCCATCGTGCCGATTATCGTGGTGATGCTTGCCGGTTACATTTCGGGCAAGAAGGGCATCTTCACCGGCGACGATGCCAAGAAATTCAACAAAGTGGTGCTCGACTATGCCCTTCCGGCCGCTTTGTTCGTTTCAATCGTCACGGCAACACGCGAAATGCTTATCCGCGACATCAAGCTCACCGTGATTTCCACCGTAGGCATCATGGCCTGCTTCATGATTGTCTACTTCGTGTTCCGCTGTTTCAAGAAAAACACCGGTGCCGACGCCGCCGTGTCGGCTCTTATCAGCGGTTCGCCAACCATCGGGTTCCTGGGGTTTGCGGTGCTTGAACCTATCTTCGGCACCAATCCTTCGGTTGCTCTCGTGGTTGCCATCGTGGGCATCGTGGTCAACGCCATCGGCATCCCCGTAGGCTTGTCGTTGATGAATGCCTCGCTCGAAAAACAGAATCCCGGTTCAACAAAAAAGGAAAGCGCATGGAAACCTGTGCTCCACGCTCTGGCACAGCCTGTGGCATGGGCTCCTATCCTTGCCGTGATTTGGGTTGTTGTGGGAATTCCCTGGTTCGACTGGCTCAGCCCCTCGTTCAACCTTATCGCCAAGGCTAACGCCTCAATGGCTGTTTTCTCGGCCGGCATCACCCTCGCCGCCATCAAGTTCACAATCAACTGGCAGGCAGTTTTAGGCTCAATCCTCAAAATGGTGATGATGCCTGCGGTGCTGCTTATCCTCGGCATTCTGTTCCACATGGATCCCCTCAACCTCAAGATGTTGGTTGTGGCCGGCGCTCTTCCCCCCGCTTTCTCGGGCATTATCATCGCCGACGAATACAACACCTACGTTGCCACCGGCACCTCATCGCTGACCCTCAGCGTTATCCTCTTCATCGGGTTCTGCCCCTTGTGGATATGGTTAACCGACATGGCTCTGCACATGTTTGCCTGACGGCATAAAGAGGGTGTGACATAATGGCTCATCTGAGTCGTCGCTATCGACATTCGGCTTCGGTCACGTACTTCAATACGCTCCCATCAGCCTCAGTCTCAGCTCCTATCATCTGAACCATTCTGACAGCACCTTCCCCGCTTTAACCTAAAAGGCGGTGTGTCAAAATCAATGACACACCGCCTTTGTTATAGCCTGAGGGAATTATTTCAAAAGGTCGGGACGCAAGCGGCGGGTGCGCTCCAGCGACTGTTCATGACGCCATGCCGCGATTTTCGCCTCATGACCCGACAGAAGGATGTCGGGCACACGCCACCCTTTGTAATCGGCCGGACGTGTATAGTCGGGAGCCGACAGCAGGTGGTCCTGAAACGAATCGGAAAGCGCGCTCTGCTCATCGCCGATAGCACCGGGAATCAACCTCACCAAAGCATCGGAAATGATGATGGCGGGCATCTCACCCCCGGTGAGAACATAATCGCCGATGGAGATTTCTTTGGTAATCAAATGCTCGCGCACACGGTAGTCAACACCCTTGTAGTGGCCGCAAAGAATGATGATGTTGTTGAGCATCGACATGCGGTTGGCCATAGGTTGGTCGAAACGCTCTCCGTCGGGCGAAGTGAAAATCACCTCGTCGTAGTCGCGCTCGGCTTTGAGAGCGCTGATGCAACGGTCAATCGGCTCCACCTGCATCACCATGCCGGCCTCACCGCCAAACGGATAGTCGTCGACCTTGCGGTGCTTGTTGGTGGTGTAGTCACGCAGATTGTGAACATGAAACTCCACAAGCCCCTTGTTTTGGGCACGTTGCAGAATGGAGCACCCCAGGGGGGAATCAAACATTTCGGGAAGAACGGTAATTATGTCAATGCGCATTTGTGCTTGTTGTTGAATGTGTTTTTTGAAATTGTAAAAACTCAAATCGTGAACCGGCTTGTGCCGTTGCCGGTCATTTCACTAAAAGTTTGTTCTGATGGAGAAGCTGAAGGGCAACGTGGTCGCGATAGATATTTCCCCCGATGGAGTCGGTGGCGATAGCATCGGCATCCCACACCGCCACGTCGACAATGCGGAGTGCGCGGTTGAGAATGCGGTTCCACACCCATATTTCCCCCTCGAAGCGACGCCCTTTCCCACCACGCGACACAAACAGTGCGGCGCAATGTTTGCCGTCAGGTGAACGGCGGTCGGGCCGGTCGGTGAAATCGGGATGCAGGTACTCATAGATGCGCCTCTCGTCGCCGTAATCGGGAAGCATCCGTGCCAGTTCATCCTCATCAACCACATCGAGTGTTTTCTGCAACGTGGCGGTGAGATGGAGGAACTTTGAAAGAATCATCTGCTCGGCATCGACGAGAAGGGTGTAGATGTGCCGCGCCACATCGGCCATTGTTTTTTTGTCGGCATTGGCAGGTTCAACAGCCTGTTGCCATGCCCAGGTGGCGATGTGAGGCGATGCCACAGCCGAAAGTTGTGTCGCGGGGCGCAGCGCGTTCATTATGGTGAACACACCGAAACCGGGGGCAATGTCGTAACGCGCCAGCTGTCCGCGCAACCACACATCGAGCGAGCCCACAATCTCAGCCTCCTCGGGCATGCCGGGGAGCGAGACCCTAACGCCGGGATAACGGCTGTCGAGCAACGGCGACGAAGCCGGAAGTATGAGCGGTGCCGACACACGACGCAACGACAGCTCGTCAATAAGCCGCGGTTCGATGAAACGTTTTATCTCGGTGAGTGCTATCTCGGCAGTCTCCCGCAGAAGTCGAGGTTTGAATGTCACTTTTCAGAGTTTATTCAATTATTGGAGAATAAGAGGTTCAAAACTTATAGCCTATGCCGACCAATCCCGAAATTCCCTGCGCGGGAACAAAGGGGAGCAGGTAGCTGTCGGTGTTGAGAATGTTCTCCACACGCGCGAAAACCGAGAATGCCTCGGTCACGCGGTAGGTAGCTCCTGCGCTGAGGTTCGACACATTTTTGAGGTTGAAATCGGCCACAGCGGCAACGGCTTCACCGGGCTGTGCGTCGTCGGCAAGGAGGAGGAACATATCTCCGGCCACCGGCATGCGGCGCTTCATGCGCAGGCTGTAGGAGAGGTCGATGGTGAGCGGAGCCACGGGGCGCACCGACACAGCGGCCTGCAACACGTGGCGGGCGCGGTCGCGCCAATCAATCCATGTGTTTTTGTCGTCGCTTCCGAGAGTCGATTCGAAGGTGACATCAAGCGACAGCAGGCGACGGAACGACCAATGCAGCTGTGCCGAGGCCTTCCACGACCTCACATCCACGGCATCGAACAGCAACTGCGAATCGGCCATCACCGGAAGGAGCCAGTTGTTGGCTGAGGCATAGGAGAGCTGTAAAGTGAGCGATGCGCCCTGCACGGGACCGAAACGCAAACCGAAATCGCCGGTCACGGGGAGGTTCGACACGCCGTAGGCCATGCACTGCGAAATGTAAGGGGTGAACGCCGTGAGCGACTGAAGTGTGTTGAGGTGTTCGCCACCACCCACACGAAGCCATGCACCGAAACCCGAAGCGGGATTCACGGCAAAAAGCACATCGGGCGCCACATGGAATGCTTTCCCCGAATTGACGGTGAGGTCGAGTTTCACCCCGGCCTTTAGCGAAACAATCCCTTTGGCATAGCGGTAGTAGGGTTTGAACGACACAACGCCGAGCGTTTTCCCGCCGAATGCGGGGGTAACCGGTTGGTTATCTTCCGAAAGTGCATCGGCGGCGAAAAGGTCGGCCGGTTGCACAAACGAGTTGTAGCTCGTGAAATCGGCGGTAAGGTCGACTCCTGCCGAGGCGTTGTCGCCGATTTTCTGCCCTATCCCCAAATCGGCATTGAAGCCGGTCTGGTGGATGGCCGGGAGCTCAAAATCACCGGCAACGCCTGAGATATCAACCGGCAATCCTTTCGAGAAATTATAGATTCCGGCACCGGCACCCACATGATACTCGAGATCGGGGGTGGCATTCCCACGCCAGATGGCACCAATGTTCCATTCGGCTACATTCTGTGAGGCGAGGGTCGCTTCGGGGTCGAAGGCACGCTCAATAACCGACCACGGCTGCCGGAAGGTGGAGTAACCGAAATCGGTTGTCACACCAAGGGTGCCGGCGGTTCCGATTTTCTGAGTCAATCCCAGTCCGAGTTTTCCCGAGAAGTGACGGAAAGTTTCCTTGTCGGCATCGGGAATCACACGGGCCTTATAGGAATTGTTGTCGGCCTGCGCCCACACATTCAGCTTGGTTGCCTCGGTGTCAACAATGGCATAGCCTGCCGAAATCCCAACCTGAGCTGAAGGGAAATAACCTGCGTTGACATAGCCGCGCCACGGTGTGGGGGGAACGGCGGCCTCAGTGGCGGCAGGTTCGAGGGTGGTAATCGCTCCCGGAATTTCCGAGAGTGATGTGTGGCTGCGGAAATCGAGCGACTTGGCTGTCGGCTCGATAGTGAGAGCCCGCGGATAAACGGCCAATCGCGATGCCGCACGCACTTCGGGCACGATTTCGCGCTCAACGGTGATTTCTTTCGACAGTTGCTCCTGAGCCGAAGCGCACACAACAGCGTGGCAGGCAGCAAGCAGTGCTATATGTTTTATATTCATCAGATTCAATTTTTAGGCGCAAGGCTGTTTCAATGGTTAAGACGCTCGTCGATCATGCGGAAAATATCGGGCTCTGTGCCGGGGTAGTTGTCGCGGAGCGAGCGCAGATATTCATCGGCCTCGAAGGTGTCACCTTTGCGGCGCAGAAGGTCGCTGAGCAGGATGAAGCCGCGGGCGAGCCAGTAGTCGTGGGGCGGGTTGGCGTCGATGAGTTTGTTGACTGCATCAAGCGCTTTGGCATCCTGCTTTTTGTCGGCATAGTAAGATGCGAGGTTGAACGCGCTCTTTGTTCCGTAAAGGTCGTCGATGTCGCCGGCAAGTTCTTCCCAGATAGCCACGGCTTCATCACCGCGCGAGAGGTCGGCCAAAGCAAGTGCCTTGGTGAAGGCCACCTCTTTCTTGCCTGAGGCTCCCATTGCCGACGATTCGAGTAGAATGTCGGCGGTGGCAAGTGCCTTTTCGTTATCGCCGAGGTCGCGGCTCACTCTCATGATGCCCATGCGGGCGGCGTTGACGGCATTTGCATCCGATGCCCTCTGCTCAAGAGCGGTGTAGGCTTCCAATGCCTCGGGGGAATTTCCGAGGCGGTAGGCGGCCTCGGCCTTGATGGCGAGGGCCTCGACAGCCTGGTGGGAATCGGGATATTTTTCAATGAGTTCCGAAGCCAATGCCACAGCGTCGGCATCGCGCCCCGACTCGGCGGCTTTCTCAGCCGCGGTGAGCGACAAGGCGGCGAGTTCGGCGGTTTCGGGTTTCGGTGCATTCTCAACACTGTTGATAAACGCCACGTAAGCCCCCACCTGACCGGCATCGGCATAGAGTTGCTTGAGGTCGTCGGAGGCCACACGGGCTTCGTCGGACGACGGATAGTTCTCGATTACCTTCTTGTAGTGTTCGATTGCGCGGCTGCGGTTGCCCGAATTGAGATAGGTGATTGCCAGCAGCAGTTCACCCTGACGTCCCTGCGCTGTGGCGGGATAGCGCCCGGCAAGGGTGGTGTAGGTTTCGATGGCGCGGTCGGTGCGGCCGAGCTCTCCGTAGCTCTCTCCCATCTCAAGCAATGCCGAGGGCACGAGTGCCGACGAAGGGTAGGATGCTATCATGTCGGAGAGTGTGGCGATTTTCCCTTCGTGGTCACGCTGCAATCCCTGCATCAAACCCAGCTGATAGGTGGGATAGTCGGCCGATGCCGGGTGAAGCTCGGCGGCCTTGCGGTAGTCGGCGGCGGCTCCGGCAAAGTCGGAGGTGTAGTAGCGCGAATCGGCTATGCGGTTACGTGCGTCGGCAAGCATCCGCGGGTCGGTGGCGCCCGACGTTGCCGCGAGATATTTGTTGAAATCGGCGATGGCATCGGGGAAGTCCTTCAGAGCAAAACGGGCATAACCGAGGTCATACCACGCCACAGCCTGATTGGATTTCGACGCCGAGGGATTGCGCAGATAGGAGTTGTAGGCTTTCACGGCGCCTTTGTAGTCGCCGAGTGCATAGTCACATTCCCCCTCCCACAATGTGGCCTCCGCGGCAATGGAGGCATCGCAGCCAGTCATAGTGGCAGCCTCATGCAGATAGGCGAGCGCTTCGCGGGGCGAACCGGCTTGCAAACGGCGTGTGCCCAGAGTGTAGAGCACTTTCTGCTTTGCGGCGAGCACGGCTTTCGACGGATGCTTGATTTTGTTGATAGCTGCCAGCGCGGCGGGATAGTTGTTGTCGGTCATGTAACCCGACACCACATAGTCGGCCACTTCGGGAGCCATGCGCGAATCGGGATAGCGGGTAAGGAACTCCTCAAACAAGCCCACCGAACTGCCGAAAGGCACTTTCCCACCCGACGAGCGCGCCACAGCGAGATTGTAGAGCGCCATCTCCTGCACGGCGGGGTCGTGGTTCATGCGGCAGGCTTTGTCAAGTGCCATAGATGCCGCGGTGAAGTTGTCGAGTTTGATGTAGCTCTGACCGATGTAGAGATAGGCGCTCTGCCCCATTGCATTGTCGAGGGGTGTAACGGGAGTGAGTCGCTCTATGGCCTGCTGATAGCGCCCTGCGTTATAGTCGTCGACACCGAGAATGTAGAGTGCCGAGGGTTGAGGCGAATCGGTTGAGGCCACATATTCGCGAAGATAGGGAAGCGCTTCGCTGGTGTTGCCTGTCTGAAACAGCGACTCACCGGCAATGCGCTGTGCCTCGGCTTTGAATGCGGGGTCGGTATCGCGCGATGCGAGGAGCGCTTTTGCCTCACCGGCGGCGCTCTTATAGTCGGCATGCATGAAGTCAATCTGCGCCAGATAGTAGTCGGCCATGACGGTGGGCATGCCGTTGCGCGGCAGGTTGCGCATCAGTCGGGCTGCAGTGGAGTAATCACCTTTCACGTAGGCGATATATCCCTGATAGAATTTGGCATCGGCTGCGTAGCCACGGCTGTTTTCGAGCCGGCTGTAAATTGCCGATGCTTTGTTGTAGTCGGCAAGTTTGAGCAGGCAATAAGCCTCGCGGTAGGCTGCGGCATCGGCCTCCGCCCCGTCGAGTGAGTTCTCGCCGAGGGCACGGTAGGCTTTAAGCGCCTGCGCGTAGTCGCCGCGGTCATAATATATGTCGGCCACCGCCATCAATGCGCGTTCACGCCATGCCGAAGCGGGATAATCGCTTAGAAATGCCTCTACCATCGGCATGGCATCCACACCGGGAAGTGCCATTGCCGCCAAGGCTTTCTCCAAGCGTGCTTTCTCGGCCTGATTGGCTGTGGGAAACTGTCGCAGGGCTTCCTTGAGCTGATCGATGGTGCCACGCGGATTGCCGTCGTTGGTCATCGCAGCTCCTCGCGACAGATAGCCCGGGGCGGCCGGGCTGTTGATGTGCGACTGCGCCGCTACGGGGGCGGCATTCTCGCCATGCAGCGGCATGCACGTTCCGCCGAGGCATAGCATTCCGGCGGCTAAGCCTGCCCGGGTCGCTATTTTTATCTTTTTGTTCATCACTTGCTCAGGTTTGAATCATTGTTCCCCCTCATTCTCTGCAAAGTTAAGAAATTACACCGACTTTCGGGCGAATTTGGCGCACTGCTTGTTCAAAACCGCACAAGTTAGTCGCTCTTCCATGTGACAGGCTCCGCTGAGGCAGCGAACTTTTCACGTCGAACAGGTGTTTTATATGCAGAAGCGGGCAAAATATGCGCCCGCATGACAACCGCATATTAACGATTAAAACTATTTTACACAATGGATAAGAAAAGCATAAAAGGCACACGCACCGAACAGAATCTTCTCAAATCATTTGCAGGCGAATCGCAGGCCCGTGGCCGTTACACCATTTTCGCCGAAGTGGCTCGTGAAGAGGGCTATCAGCAGATTGCCGATATTTTCATGGAAACAGCCGAACAGGAATTTGCCCACGCAAAGAACTTCTTCTCCTACCTCGATGAAGGTATGCTCGAAATTACCGCCGCTTACCCCGCGGGCCCCGTTGGCGACACCGCCCGCAACCTGAAGGAAGCCGCTATGGGTGAACATGAAGAGTGGGCCGAACTCTATTCAGAATTCTCGAAAGTGGCTCGCGAGGAAGGCTTCACCGCCATCGCCAATCTGTTTGCCAACATCGCGATTGTTGAGCAGAGCCATGAGGCACGCTACCTCAAACTGCTTGCCCGCCTGGAAAACGGCGAAGTGTTCTCCGACCCCGACGCCAACACTCAGTGGCAGTGCCGCTACTGCGGTTACATCCACACCGGCAAGACTGCGCCCAAAACATGCCCCGTTTGCCGCAAACCGCAGGCCTACTTCCAGCGCCGTCAGGAAAACTATTGATTCTCAACCGAGTGACCCTTTCAACACAGGTCAACGATTATTCTTACTTCATCAAACAAAAGCAGGGCGGTGTGTCAAAATTCATGACACACCGCCTTGTTTTAATCCGGATGGAAAGGGTGCTGTCAGAATGGTTTGGATGGTAGGAGCTTGTGGGTGAGGCCGATGAGAGCGTACTATAGTACGTGACCGAGACCGAATCCCACAAGCAACGACCCATACGAGCCATTACGACACACCCTCTTTTAATATATAGGGGAATGGCTGCGCTATTTGCGAAGCACATAGAAGAGCTGCCCATCGCGCCCGACCTCTGCTCCATCCTGCGAATGATGAAAGGTGAATCCGCATTTTTCAGCAACCCGCTGCGATTGCCGGTTAAGGGCAAAGCAATTTATCCACAGCGCATCTAACAGGTCGGCACCGAAATAATGCTTGGCCAACGCAGCCACCGCTTCGGGAACAAGTCCTTGGCCCCAGAATTCCACCCCAATCCAATAGCCGATTTCTGCTTCTCGGGTTCCGATTTCTACCACATGAACATCAACAGCCGGAACGAGTCCGCAACATCCCACCACCTCTCCGGTGGCTTTCAGCTCCAGGGCATAGATGTCGGGAGCGGAAAAATAGTTGGTTATCACTTCACGGCTCATCTCCACCGACTCATGCGGCGGCCACCCGGCAGCATTACCCACGTTAGGATTGGAGGCATGGCGAAACAGCGCTTCGGCATCGCTCTCGCGCCACGGCCTGAGCCGAAGTCGGGCGGTCTCTATGGTCTCAGATTCTTTTTTCATACATTGGCATCGCGCTTTAAGTCAATACAAATTTAAGCATCATCCCCAACATAACGTCTGTTTTTTGTATATTTGTTGATAATAACCGCGATTTGCGACACTTAACCCTTCCTCCGATTATATGCTCAATATGACAACCGACCTCAAACAGCGCATTTTCTCATTGATTGTTCGTGAGCGTTACTTCCAACGGCTCATTGAGAACGGTCGGTTCATGCCACTTGTCGACAAAACGTGGCCCATAAGCGAGCTCCCACCAACAAGCGACTCCGAACGTTTCACCGACATTGGCGAGGAACTCAACGAGAGAATCAAGGCTAACGACCCGCTGAACTTTGAGAAGATTTTCTCGGAGCATCTCAAATTGATGAATCTCTCCGACGAACGTTTTGTTGTGTTCCTGATTGACGTTCTTAACGGATGCGAAATAAGCGGAAATCTCCCGGTTGCTATCCTCGAACTGAGCCAATTGCTCGGCGCGGGAGGGTGCGAGCTTAAATTTGAGAGCAACGATGGCGGAGTGTATGTGTTTGACTACTCTCTGACCACCGATTTCCTCAATGATGTTCAACCGAATTCCATTCCGTTCTACGTGACATCGGCGCTCGGAAACGAACGGAGCGACCGACGGAGCAGCCATGCGGCTCCGCCTGAATTTCCCGCGTTTGTGCTTGTGCACAATCCGGGGTGGAACGACTACAGCTGCTATTCGTGGTTCTCGCTATTCTACTATCCCAATGAGGAGGACTGGACCCTTATTGGCAACGTGAAAATAATCTGCCGCGGGGAGGACGACACGTTTTCCGTTATCAGCAAGCAGTTTCTCTCCCTGCCGGCATCATTCTGCTCGCTCGGAATGGATAATTCCTACTATAAATTCCTATTCGACCGGTTCGGCTCCAACGCCTGGAGTGTGGTGAAAGCTTTGCGCGATGCGGCGTGCTTCTCCGAAATCGAGGAAGATTTTGCCAACGATTTCAATTTCAAACACTCACTGTGCCGCGAAAACTCCTCGGAGCGTGCGTTGCGCGAGGGACGATTCATCCTCGCCGGCCACGACATGCGGCAATGCTACACCTTCAAATTCCTCTATAAACCCGACTACGGCAAATCCGATGATGACCCGGTTGAAATTCCGTTCAACTTCAAATATAACTGCCGCCCGTTTGAACGCATAATCGGTCTTATCGGGGAGAATGGTGTGGGCAAAACCTGTCTGCTGCGGGCTGTCACCAACAGCATCGCAGCATCCGACCGCAACGCTTTCGCCGGCTTGATTCCCTTCTACAGCAAGATTATAGTTGTGTCATATTCCCCCTTCGACAACTTCGCCAAGCCCGATGAGCATGCAACGTTCCGCTACAGCTACTGCGGCCTGATGAAAAATGAGCATGAGCTCTACACTCCGCACGAACGAATCGGCCATCTCACCGCCCATCTCGCCCTCATTGCCCGGCGCAACCTGGCGGAGGATTTCATCAATCTACTCGAAATCATTCTGGAACCGGCCCACATCGAATTAATAGAGAAATGCTTGAACCGGAGGAAAGATATTGAACGAGGGAACACCCGGAAAGAGAAGAAATGGGAAGAACTAACAGGAAAAGCCCTAAATTCAATCTGCGGCATCATGAGCTCGGGGCAGCTCAACTACCTCCTCACCACCGCCGCCGTCGTGGCCAACATCCGCTACGACGCACTGCTGATGTTCGACGAACCCGAACAACACCTCCACCCAAATGCCATCACACGGTTGATAAACGGCATATCTTCGCTTCTTGAAAAATTCAAATCCTACGCCATCATCGCCACTCATTCCCCACTGATTGTGAGGGAGCTGGTGTCGGAAAACGTCTACATCCTCACCCGCGACGACACCGTGCTTTCAGTGGCAAAAATCCCCATTGAATGCTTCGGCGAGGATATCGCCACCCTCAACGACGTGATATTCGGAAACCGCGACCAGGAAAAACGGTTTGAGGAATTCATCGACCGATTTGTTAGAAACGGCAAATCCTACACCGACATCCTGAAGATGATTGAGACCGACAACATCCCCCTCGGACTCAACGCCAAACTTATGATTAAACGCCTGCTGCAACGCTACGAAAATGAGAAAACTCACGCCTGACAACACCGACGCAATCAAATTTATAACAGCCGTTATCGACTCAAAACGGCCGCGCAAAGACCCCGGCTACAAATCACGTTGCCACACCCTGCTGGCCACAGCACGCCCAGACATCTCAGCCTTCAACCATGCCTTCAACGCCAACGCGCTGGAGAACCTCGCCGCATGCCCGACCCACGGCACAGCATGCGACGACTTTCAAAAACTCTACTCCTACAACTCCACCCCCTTCCGCAAACTGCGCGAAAGCATAATCTGCAGCGACCACAACCGCCGCAACAACCTCTGCCCGCTCTGCGAAATCAACCAGGTGAGCACATTCGACCATTTTCTGCCAAAAGCCGAATTTCCCGCCTATGTGGCACACCCGCGCAACCTCGTGCCATGCTGCACCACATGCAACGACCACAAAAGCCAATGCTGGCACACCACCGGCAACCGTGAGGTGTGGAACGCCTACCTCGACCCACTCCCCGCCCAACAATACCTCCATTGCACCATCTCCATCGAGGACGGCCTCCCCCAAGCCACATTCAGCATCAGCCGCGGCAGCATCCCCGCCAACACCTTCGCCCTGATTGAACGCACCTTCACGCGCTTGCACCTCCTCGACCACTACAGCGAAGCTGCCAACGCCTCAATCGCCACCTTCACACGCAACGCCCTCGCCCACATCCGCCACACACCCGCCACACACTCCACCGCCGGCTCCAACCACTTCAACCAAGCCATAGACACCCTCCTTTCAATAACCCGCGAGTCAGCCATCCCCAACAATTGGGAAAGCACCCTTCACATCGCCCTCCTCACCTCACCCCTATACCTCACCTACCTCCGCACCCAATCCTAATTTCCACCACCCGCCACGAATCACCCCTCCCCTCCCGCCTCCGCTAAACACCCTTCACACACCCCTAACGCAACACCCTCATAACCCGGATACAGCACAACCTCAACTCAACCCCACCCCTGAAACAATCATGTCGCAGCACTAACTCAACCCACGCTCAAGGTGAACCCAAACACCACCCTGCCCCAACCCTAATGCAACCTTAATGCAACCTTAAAGTAGCCTTAAACTACCCCCTAACCACCCCTAAATTTCAACTTTTTCTAAAAAAATTTCCAAAACCCTTTGTCAATTCAAAAATACTTCCTACCTTTGCAACGCTGAAACGGAGAACCCCTCCGCCCTGCAACCAAAGGTGCCATAGCTCAGTTGGTAGAGCAAAGGACTGAAAATCCTTGTGTCCCCGGTTCGATTCCTGGTGGCACCACAGAAGACCGCTAATTCTCAATGAGTTAGCGGTCTTTCTTTCACTCATACCCCTCCAAGTCACCACTCCCACCGTAAATTGTTGAAGTATTGATGGTTATGCGTGTTGCGGTGTGCGCATATCTATTGTTACATTTGCATCAAAGGTTCCCTACGACCTACAAACTAAGACGTGGCATAGTTGGCTCACGTTTCTGTTTATAAACATTTGAACCTTTGAGCCAAAGTCGATACTATACGGATATGAAATTGACTCATAATCTACACAACATTCCACAAGAGTTTCAGTCATTCTTGACTGCGGCTTTGGCGATGGCAGAAAAAGCCGGAGATATTCACATGCAATATTTCCGCAAAAGTAATCTTGAACAGTCAACAAAGCTCAATGACAGCGATGTGGTCACAATAGCCGACAAAAAGGCAGAAGCAATGATTCTTGATTTTATCCGTCAGCATTTCCCTTCGCATGGGATTATCTCGGAGGAATCAGGACGAGATCACGATGAAAGAGAATGGCGATGGGTAATAGACCCTCTTGACGGAACAACAAATTTCTCTGCGGGACTTCCGGCTTTCTGCGTATCTATCGCACTTGAACATAACAAGGAAACCGTGTTGGGCGTAGTCTATGCTCCATATCTCGGTGAGTGTTTCTATGCCGTTAAGGGAGCAGGTGCTTGGCTTAATGGAAACTCAATCCATTGCTCAGACAAATCAGAAATATCCAAAGCCGTTGTAGCAACCGGAATGCCATACGACCGAAATGACAACGCCGACAATAACCTTACTGAAATCTGTCGAATGGCATTACGTGTCAGAGGCATCAGGCGTATGGGGTCAGCCGCGATAGACCTATGTTATACCGCAGCCGGATTCTTTGACGCTTATTGGGAACTGAATCTCAATCGGTGGGATGCATCAGCCGGACAACTGATAGCATCTGAAGCCGGGGTTATTATTGAATCCATTCGTTCAAACAGGAATCATTCGATTCTTGCTTCCAATCCCAATCTCCATTCAGCAATGCACCAAATTCTTTTTCAAGAACAAGCTTAAAAATGAATGACTATGTTCATAGCTATTCTTACATACAAGAAGCCTCTGAGTGAGGTTGACAAATATCTTCAGGCTCACCGCGATTATCCTGCCGAGCATTATGCCGCCGGTGATTTCATTGCGTCCGGGCCTCAGAATCCGCGCATCGGCGGTGTGATAATGATAAAAGCCACCGACCGCGAGGCTGTCAACACTATTATCTCGCAAGACCCGTTCAATATCAACGGCATCGCCGACTATCAGATAGTGGAATTCACTCCTACGATGTTCTGCTATGAGTCTTTACAAACACTCCTGTAAGCCATGCCATACATATCCATTGAAAGCGGAAAACTAACCGCTGAGCAAAAGAAAGAATTGATTGAACGACTCACAGCAACAGCCTCCGAGATAACACATATCCCGGAGCAGTTCTTCACTGTAACCATCAAGGAACTCCCTGACGAAAATTTCGGCATCGGCGGCAAATCCATAGATGAGATAAAACGTAATTACAAGGTCACTCAATTTAATAAAATTGAGAATTAGTGCAGTGTTGACAGAAAACAAAATTCCGGAGCATAAGCTGACAGCAATAACAGACCGCCCATTCATGCTTGGCCATAATGATGATGGAGAAGTAAGAAGGCATACACATTGTTTTCATCGTGACAACTTCTTCCTTATAGGGATTATTATTTCCGGTAGCCAACATTTGTCAGTTGATTTTGAAAAATATGAATTGAAAGCCGGAAATGCTATTATCATATTTCCCGGTCAGATTCATGCCTCAGAGCCTTCTACGGATACAAATGGATTTGCTCTCCTTCTCTCTCCCGAACTATTAAGCGATAAAGACATGCTGGCCATTCGGGAATTACAGTTTGGCAATAAGATAATTGAGCTGAAAGAAGATGACCTTCACGATATTATACAACTTTATAACGTACTCAAGAAAAGGCATCAAACGACTCGTGAAATCGAATTGTCATTGGTCAATGCCATAAAACACCTGGTGATAACCAATATAACACCCAACCATCCGTCTGTTCCAAATCGTTATATCCGTCTTGTCCTGAAATTCCAACAGCTGATGGAACAAAATATCCGCACTGTAAAGAGTCCAACTGAATATGCCTCAATGCTGAATGTTTCAGGCGTATATCTCAATGAAGCTGTAAAGTCGGTGACAGGAAAAAATGCCAGTTGTCTGATTGGCGAATATGTAACAATGCTTGCGAAAAGAGAATTGTGCTATACGAAACTTAGCGCGCAAGAAATAGCCCTCAACCTTGGATATGTAGATTACAGCTATTTCTCCCGATTGTTCAGCCGTCATGCCTCTATGAGTCCAAAGAGTTTTCGTCACGCATACATTGAATAATCCAACTTTTGCCTTAAACAGACTATTCCCGTACTGATTAAAAGCAATTAATTTCGCAATCAAAAAAACTATGGGAATATTCGATAATTTACGTGACCGTCACATGACGGACTACATCACCATCAATTCACGCAACTGTGTAGCCTGCTGGGATTGCTTCACTACTTGCCCCAAGCAAGTGTTCGGCAAGATTGATTTCCTTGGACACCGTCATATCAAAATCAAAAATGTCTCCGCTTGTATCGGCTGCAATAAATGTGTACAAGTGTGCCAACACGGCGCGATAAAATCACGTAAATAAGCATTGGTTGCTCGCAATGAACATAGGAATCATCAGTCATAATTCACAAACCGTCAATTAGATGGTTGGCGCGGACTAATTGCAAAAAAGTAGGCTAAAAGTGCTGTCATTTGCTGGATATCAGTAAATT
>CAJUIT010000027.1 GCA_910586565.1 uncultured Muribaculaceae bacterium
GTTGTAGGTAACAATGACTTACAACGATTTCATCCTACTTTTTTACAATTAGGCCGGTAAATATAGTTTGGCACGTCGATTGCAGGTGCGCTCTTGGTTCGATGGAGTAAAAATAGCAATGGAACTGAGCCATAAATGACGCAGTTCCATTGTGATGTTTATCGGTTGGGATAAATCAGGCGTTTTTAACCTTGTCAACAATAGCCTTGAAAGCGGCGGGATTGTTGAGAGCGAGGTCGGCCAACACTTTGCGGTTGATTTCGATGCCTGCTTTGTGGATGAGACCCATGAGCTTGGAGTAAGACAAATCCTCCATGCGGGCGGCAGCGTTGATACGCTGAATCCAAAGAGCGCGGAAGTTGCGCTTTTTGTCCTTACGGTCGCGGTAAGCATAGGTCAGACCTTTTTCCCAAGTGTTCTTGGCAACGGTCCACACATTGCGGCGGCAACCGAAGTAACCGCGGGTGAGTTTCAGGATTTTCTTTCTACGAGCGCGTGAGGCTACGTGGTTTACTGATCTTGGCATTTTTCTGTTCGTTTTTGATTGTGAGCGGCGTTATTGGTCTACGCACTTTAAGCTACACATTCGGTTAATGATAAATTTGAACTGGTGTTTTGGTTGAAAACCTTTGAGGCAGAAGCTGCTCGCGGATTAGCGGAGACCGAGAAGAGCTTTTACGTTACCTGCGTCAACGCGGTCAACAGTACCGAAGTGGGTGAGGTTGCGTTTCTGCTTTTTGGTTTTCTTTGTCAGGATGTGGCTTTTGAAAGCGTGCTTTCTTTTGATCTTTCCTGATCCGGTAAGGGCGAACCTTTTTTTGGCACCGGAATTAGTTTTAATCTTTGGCATTTTTGAAAATTGTTTAAGTTGTTTATAATTATTGCCGCAGCCATAGAGGGCGACAGATAATTTTCTTTAGTTCAAACTATTGGCGATGGCCACAACATTACTAACGAGGATGAGCGCGTTTTATTGTGCGTCGCTCGTTATTTTTGTCAAGCGGTTGGTTTCTTTTTCGGGGAAATCATGATAATCATGCGTTTCCCTTCGAGAACGGGCATCTGCTCAACTTTGCCAAGTTCTTCGAGGTCGTTGGCGAAACGAAGCAGAAGCACTTCGCCTTGCTCCTTGAAAAGAATTGAACGTCCTTTGAAGAAAACGTAGGCTTTCACTTTCGAGCCTTCCTGAAGGAAGCTCTGGGCGTGCTTGAGCTTGAAGTTGTAGTCGTGGTCGTCGGTCTGGGGTCCGAAACGGATTTCTTTCACCACCACCTTGGTTGCTTTTGCCTTCTGCTCTTTCAGGCGCTTTTTCTGCTGATAGAGGAATTTGGAGTAATCAAGGATTTTGCAGACAGGCGGCTGGGCAGTGGGTGAAATCTCGATGAGGTCGAGTTCCAGCTCGTCGGCCATTTTCAGCGCTTCCTGAATGGAGTAGACGCCGTTTTCCACATTGTCGCCCACTACGCGCACTTCTTTAGCGCGGATGCGCTCGTTGATTGCGTAGGGTTCTTCTTTGCGGGGCATGCGGGGGCCTTGCATGCGGGGACCTCCGCCGGGACGACCGGCACCTGCCGGACGCGGACCCGAGAATCCGCCGGGGCGTGAACCCTGATATCCGCCGGGGCGGGGTGCTCCGGTGCCTGCCGGACGAGAGCCGGCAGCGCCTTGTGGACGGGGAGCGCCACTACCACCCTGAGGGCGCGGCGATCCGTTGAATGCAGGGCGTCCTGACCCTGAATGCTGTGGTTTTTTATCCATTAACTGGTGTTAAGTTGTTCTTCTTTTTTGTTGAAATCACTTAAGGTCGGCTACCAATTTCGCAATTTCGTCGGCAAAGGTAGCAATTTTCATCGTACCTTTATCACCTTCGCCCTGTTTTCTTACAGAAACTTCGCCATTTTCAGCTTCTTTTTCACCAACTACAAGCATGTAGGGGATTCGGCGGAGTTCATTATCGCGAATTTTGCGGCCGATTTTTTCATTGCGGTCGTCAACGGTCACGCGCACATCGGCTGCTGTGAGCTGGCGAGCAACTTCGTAGGCGTAGTCGTTGAATTTCTCCGAAATGGGGAGGATGATTGCCTGATCGGGAGCGAGCCAGAGGGGGAATTTGCCGGCGGTGTGCTCCAAAAGCACTGCCACAAAGCGTTCGAGCGAGCCGAAGGGGGCGCGGTGAATCATCACGGGGCGGTGTTTTTGGTTGTCGGAACCGGTGTATTCGAGCTGGAAACGTTCGGGCAGGTTGTAGTCTACCTGAATTGTGCCGAGCTGCCAACGGCGGCCGAGGGCGTCTTTAACCATGAAGTCGAGCTTCGGGCCGTAGAACGCGGCTTCGCCGAGCTCTTTGCGGGCCTTGAGCCCTTTTTCTTCGCAGGCTTCGATGATTGCGGTTTCGGCAAGATGCCAGTTTTCGTCGCTGCCGATATATTTCTGTTTGTTCTTGGGGTCGCGGAGTGAAATCTGCGCCTCAAAGTTCTCAAAGTCGAGAGCCTTGAAGATGTAGAAGATGATATCCATCACCTTGAGGAATTCATCCTTGATTTGCTCGGGCGCGCAGAAAATGTGGGCGTCATCCTGGGTGAAACCACGCACACGGGTCAAGCCGTGAAGCTCGCCGGTCTGCTCGTAGCGGTAAACTGTGCCGAATTCGGCAAGACGCAGAGGCAGGTCGCGGTAAGAGCGGGGAGATGATTTGAAGATTTCGCAGTGGTGGGGGCAGTTCATGGGTTTGAGCATGTACTCCTCCCCTTCCTGCGGGGTGTGGATGGGCTGGAATGAGTCTTTGCCATATTTAGCATAGTGTCCCGAAGTGACATAGAGCATTTTGTTGCCTATGTGGGGGGTGATTACCTGCTGGTAGCCATACTGCTTTTGGATTTTGCGCAGGAATTGCTCCAGACGGTCGCGCAGAGCTGCACCTTTGGGGAGCCACAAGGGGAGACCGGCACCAACGTTGGTTGAGAAGGCAAACAGCTCCATCTCCTTGCCGAGTTTGCGGTGGTCGCGTTTCTTGGCTTCCTCAATCATGGCGAGATACTCATCGAGCATCTTCTTTTTGGGGAATGTGATGCCATATACGCGCACGAGCTGATTGCGGCTGTCGTCGCCACGCCAATATGCTCCGGCGAGCGACATCACTTTCGCAGCCTTGATAACGCCTGTGGAGGGGATGTGCGGGCCGCGGCAAAGATCGGTGAATGCGCCTTGTGTGTAAGTGGTGATGTGGCCATCCTCAAGTTCCGAGATGAGCTCGCATTTATATTCCTCACCACGGTCGCCGAACATTTTGAGGGCATCGTCCTTGGCAATGTCGGCACGGACAATCTGTTCGTTGCGTTTTGCCAATTCAAGCATCTTTGCTTCAATTGCGGGGAAGTCGGCGGCTGTGATTGAATGGCCGTTGGGGTCTATATCGTAATAAAATCCGTTTTCGAGCGCCGGACCGATGCCGAATTTCACACCGGGGAACAGCTCCTGAAGCGCTTCGGCCAAGAGGTGGGCTGAGCTGTGCCAGAATGCATGCTTCCCTTCGGGGTCGTCCCATTTGAAGAGTTTGATTGTGGCGTCAGACTCGATGGGGCGTGTGAGGTCCCATTCCTGCTCATTTACGGAGGCGGCAAGAACGTCGCGTGCTAACTGGGGTGACAGGCTTGCGGCAATCTGAAGCGGTGTTACACCGGCCTCGAATTGTTTTACCGAATTGTCGGGAAAAGTAATGTTAATCATGTTAGAGTGTTGTTTATCAATAAATTGCCACCAACAACGTGGCAACCAAACAAAATTGCTTTGTAGAGCAGTTGCAAAATTACAAAAAATGGATGGAAACCAAGCGAGACTGACTGAAAAATAATGCGGTGACTCTCGGAAACTGTTTGAATTTATTCCAACTATATCTCAGCGAAAATAAAAAAGATGAAATGTTGTTAACTCCCGCGGAGTGGTGCCTGCCGAAGTTTGTTAATATGATGAAATGTTGCAAAAATTTTGGGTTGTTTGCATCGGTTTTACTATCTTTGTTCATGTTTGTGGCACCATTGCAGGTGCCGGTCAAATCAAGTTATGATTCTTCACAGCACCAACGGTTCCGCTCCGGCGGTTTCTTTCGTGGAAGGGATTAAAAACGGACTTGCTCCCGACGGGGGGCTTTATATGCCTGACAGGCTTCCGCGTCTGCCTCGGGCATTCTTTCGCAATATTCATGAAATGAATGTGCGCGAGATTGCTTATGTGGTGGGGAACACGCTGCTTGGGGATATGTTGCCGTCGGTAGCCATCAAGAAGATGGTCGACAATGCGCTTGATTTTGATTTGCCCATTACGGAAGTCGGCGGCAATCGGTTGTTGCTTAATTTGTATGGAGGGCCATCACGCTCATTCAAGGATATCGGTGCCCGGTTTATGCGCGAATTGCTCAAGGCGTTTTTCCCTGTCGGAGATTCACGAACTATACTTTTGGCAACAACGGGCGACAGCGGAGAAGCAATGGCAGCGGCATTTGCCGCAGATGAATCCACCAATGTGGTAATGGTTTATCCCCGCGGTGAGATATCACACCACTCCCCCATTGCATCGAATACTAAGAAATCGAATGTTTGGGGTGTGGAGGTTGACGGCACATTCGACCAATGCCAGAATCTTGTGAAAGAGGTTCTGCTGGCCGATCTTGGTGCGGATTCTATGAGACTGACCTCGGGTAATTCAATGAATCTTGCCAGAGAATTGCCGGCCATAATATTTGTGTTTTATGCTTATGCACAGGCATTGGCCCGAACCGAGGGGAAAGGGCGCGTTGTGATTTCCATTCCATGCGGCAGCCTCGGCACTATGGCAGCCGCTCTCATGGCAAAACAGATGGGGTTGCCTGTCGACCGGTTTATCGCAGCCAACAATGCCAACGATGTGTTTGTTGAATATCTGAAAACCGGCGGTTTCCGACCGCGTGAGGCATTGCTTACTTTAGCCCGTGCTATGGATGTCGGCAATCCTGCGAACATGGCTCGCATAAGCCATCTTTACGGAGGCGATTTGTCGAGATTGCGGGCCGATGTGGAGGGATATTCCTATAGCGATGATGAAATAGCCGAAACGATGCGCGAGGTGTACAGTGAATATGGCCTTGTGGTTGAGCCTCAGTGTGCCACTGCATTGAGGGCTTTGCAGCGTCACACGGCGCCCGAAGAAACCGGCGTTGCTATAGCCGGTGTCGATCCCAGGAAATCGGCCGATGTAATCGGCAAAGTGATGGGCATCGAACTTGCCGGTTGTGAATCGTCATTGCATGAATTGAAAGTATCAAAAATACCACCTACACGCGCTGCACTCGAACGAGTGTTGCAAAATGTTGCAAGCGTTTCCAATAGGAAAAGCTGCGGCGTTTCGGTGAGAGGTAATTAAAAATAGACACCGTTAATACTAACAACTAAAAAATAAGATTATCATGGCAAACAAACGTGATCTTAAAAAGGAAGTGAGATATATTTGTGGCGGTCTCGCCACTGAGTGCCTGTTGGCAGCTGACTACGTGAAAGGAGTTGACCGCAATGTGATGCGTGCCATCGTTGGTAAAATCGCAGCTTTGCAGGCCAATGCTTTGCAGGGAATTTCTTTCTCGTTCGATAAGGTAGCTTCTGATTTTGCTTCGGCAGCCGAATATAACAAGGAACGCCGCGCCTACTACAAAGCCGCTTTCGATTCGTTCCGCAAAAAGTTCAACACCCGTGTGCAGGAGATTGTGAAAGAGATGAACGCAGCTCTCCCGCAGGAAGTTAAGGATGCCAACAAAGAGGCAGCCAAATAAAGCGGTTAACGAGCCGTCCTATGATACATCGTGGAGGAGAGTTGATAATTCTCCTCCACAGGTGTTCGTGGGTGTCATTATGCCCGCTGGTTGCATTAAGCCGCCACGGGTGTTATTGTGACAATCCCTTTCCATTGGATTAAAACACGGGGGAGCACCGAAATTTCAGCATTCTGTTCCCCTACTCTACAATAAAAATGAATATATCAGCAAGGCTACTGAAGATGTTTGGTTGGACGGTCGAGATAACAGTTCCCGACTATCCCAAATGCATCATCTGCGTAGCACCCCACACCTCCAACTGGGATTTCATTCTTGGCGAGCTGGCCATCCGCTCGGTTGGGCGCACAGCCGGTTTTCTGATGAAATCGTCCTGGTTTTTCTTTCCGCTCGGATGTATATTGAAGGCTATCGGCGGTGTGCCGGTAGAACGGAAAAACAAAAAGATGTCGCTTGTCGACGCGATGGTTCAACGTTTTAAAAGCGAGGAACGGCTCACGGTTGCAATTGCTCCTGAGGGAACGCGTAAAAGCGTTGACAAATGGCACACCGGTTTTTTGAGAATTGCCTCGGAAGCCAATGTGCCTGTTGCATTGGGGGCGATAGATTATGCGAAGCGGCATATTCAGGTCACCGATATGTTTGAGCCGACAGGTGATGTTGAGCGTGATATAGCTGAGGTGAAACGTTTTTACAGCCGTTTCACCGGGAAATATCCCTCAAATTGTTCCGTGCGCCCCCAATAGCATTATAGAAGCCGTTTTTAATTTATCACATAAAATATCTATCCAATCAACGGTTTCATACTAAAGTGATAAATCCGCCGAGTGGTTAGGTTTATATTTTGTACTTAACAAGTTCTTGACATTGGACTCGAAACTGAAAATCGCTGTTCTCCCCCTCGATATCGCATGGTGCGATTGCGAGGAGAATTTGCTTGCGGTAGCCGACAAGCTTCCCAAGCTTCACCCCGACACTGACCTCCTTGTGCTTCCCGAGTTGTTTTCAACCGGTTTCGTGCAGGATCCTAATTTGTTGCAGCAAATCGGCCGTTCAGCCGGCGAAATGACTTTGGCTGCCGTGAAGTTATGGAGCCAACGTTTCAATATGGCAATTGCAGGGAGTTATCTTGCAATGTCGGGCAATAGTTTTGTGAACCGGGGTTTTATTGTCGAGCCGTCGGGGGAAGAAACTTTCTACGACAAGCATCACCTGTTTTGTTTGAGTGCCGAGAGTGAAATTTTTCGACGCGGGGAATCGCTTCCGCCTGTTGTCCGATTCCGTGGATGGAACATTATGCTGGCCATTTGCTACGATTTGCGGTTCCCGGTGTGGTGCCGCAATCAGAATGAGCGGTATGACATGCTCGTGATTCCTGCCAATTGGCCCGCTGCACGTGCCTACGCCTGGAAGCATCTTTTGATTGCCCGAGCAATAGAGAATCAAGCGGTGGTTGTAGGCGCTAACCGTTCGGGGAGTGATGATTATGGCGATTATTCCAATCTGTCGTTTGTTTTTGACCCCTTCGGAAAATTGCTTGCGCCGACAGCCGATAAGTCAGCTTCGGAGACTACTGCCACGGTAGCACCCGATGCAATTTTCTATGCCGAATACGCTATGTCGCAGTTGGAAAAGGCGCGCACTGTTCTTCCTGTCGGGCGTGATGCCGACAGCTTCCGGATTATCTGACGGAAAAGTGAGATTGAGTCGAACCTTGTTTCAGACTTGTTAGGCAAGCAGCGCGTTTATTTGAGGGAGCAGAGGTGTGTTGCCGTCATTTAGTAGGGTGTGGATGTTTGCCGGATTGCATAGCGGAGCACGTTCCGATTCCTTTTGACGTGCTAATCTTTTTTCAATCTCCCCTCTTGTTGCCCGGTCTCTGTGCATGGCTCTTTGAATGCGGATTTCATCGGGTGCCGTTATATCCCACACCCCGGCAACCATTCGGTCGAGACCGCTCTGAGTGAGTATCGCAGTTTCGATAAAGATGTAAGGTTTGTTGTATTTTTTGTCAGCCTGCATAGAGTTGCACCAATTGCTTATGTCGCGTTTGACTGCATCATGAACAAGGCTGTTGAGAATGGAGAGTTTCGAGGCGTCGTTGAAAACCGTATCGGCTAATTTCTTGCGAAGAATAACTTTTTCGCCACTATCGAGGATAGTCACAGCTTCCTCATCAATCATAGCAGCGATTTTGTTGATAAGTTCACTGTCGGCATCCATAATCTGCTTGGCTCGTGAGTCGCAGTCGTACACGGCATATCCCATGATTCGAAGGATGCGGCTTACAACAGATTTCCCGCTTCCAATTCCTCCGCTGACGGCTATCGGTATCGGGAAAATACTTTTATTATCAGGCATGTTCAATGGGTTATCAGAGTTGTGCAAGCCCCTACTCTACCTGTTCAATGACATATTCGGCTTCGGCAGGATGAACGGCGATGCTCTTGTAGTAGACCGGGAGTTTCGATAGCCATATCGGCAGCGATTTTGTGGCACCGGTGATGTCGTTATAGTCCACGTAGGCTTTTACCGGAGCCGGCTCTGAATTGTAGAGGCTTTTTGGAATGAGATAAGTGACATCGGCCATCGACGGGAAAGTTACAACCCTCACTCCGTGGGGTGCGTTTATAACTTCAACAGGAACCGATTGTTGTTTGCTTACCAAAGGCTCAACAGGAAACGTTACTTTTAGAGTTGACGGAACGGCGCGCATGCCGGCGGGAACGTCGAGCTTGACCTCTACTTCGGCTGTGTCGGCCAGATTAGCCAAGGTGACGGGTTGTGTGGAGATGTGGTGGATTTCGTAGCGGTCGGACGAGTTGGAATAGAGCATCACCGAATCGATGGATGCTATTGGATGTCCACCATAGATGAATTGAGGCAATGTGCGGATGTCGCTGTTGATGTTGACTGCTACCTTCACGCCCGGTTGGGAGGTGTAGGTGAGTTTTAGCGAATCGGGACGGATTGACACGAGTGTGGCTCCTGTGCCGAAAATTCCGCGCACGGCTGAGTTAAGCTGCGCTGAGGTTAGTAACAATGTTGTGTCGTCGAGTCGGGAAAAATCGTCGAAGCGTAACTTCATCCCCGGAGTGTTCCCCCAAGCAAATTTCATCAGGGATGAACCCTTATCCTTTACGGTAAGGTTGATGGTGGGATTGTAGCCCGAAAGAATCGTTATTTCTTCGGGGAAGTTGTCGAGAGTGACGGGGAGCGCATAATCTTCCTGAACGTCATCGTTCAGTGCCAGCAGAAACCAGAAAACTGTTGAGATGGCAAGGAATATAAAAAAAGTGAGGATGTTGCGCCCCTTTGCGGTGCGCAACCCCTCAGCAATTCTTATGAAAAATGTCCTAATCTTCAAGCAGAGAAGGATTTTTTATCAGGCTTTCTTGGCTTCAGCGTCGTTCTGTGCGTCAGCTGCAGAAGGATAAACCGAGCCTTTGTCGATTTTGATTGTCACGCCGTCGGCGATGGAAACAAGGAATGAGTTCTCTTTGATTTCCTTGATTTTGCCATAAATGCCGCCTGCGGTGATGATGTTGTCGCCCTTTTGCAGACCCTCGCGGAATTCGCGAATCTGTTTCTGTTTTTTCTGCTGGGGACGAATCATCATGAAGTAGAAAATTGCGATAAGAATCACAATCATGAGAATGCCCGAAAAGCCACCTCCGGCGGGAGCTGCTGCTGCATCGAGTGTGATAAGTTGCTGTAACATGCTGTTAAATGTTCAAGTTAGAGTTTGTTGTTTCTGTTTTGGTTGAAGTGGTGGCCGTGCAGTCGGGCTGCATTGCCCCCCACAATTATATAACGGTGAGCCTGCGGCTTTTATTTCATCAGTTTGCCTTCTTCCTTCAGATAGTTGGCAACCGAGAAAAGAACACCGTTGATGAATTGGCCGCTACGTGGTGTGCTGTAATAGTTGGCAATCTCCACATATTCGTTCATTGTCACGGCGAGGGGAATGGCGGGGAATTTGAGCAACTCGGTTATGGCAGTGAGGAGAATCACAATATCCATGAATGCCAGACGCTCGGGATCCCAGCTCGAACCGTTCACAAATTTGTCGATGTAGCTGCGGTAGGTGTCGCGCTCTTTGATAGCTGTGAGGAAGAGGTCGGGACCGAATTTGGCATCTTCCTCGTCCTTATAAATCGGGAGCAAGTTGACGTTGTGAGATTCGGCTGTTGCGAAATGCTTGATGGTTTTAAGCACGAAAGTGCCCATGATGGCAAGGTCGTCGTTCCAATAGACCGAACGCTGCTCAAGTGCTTCGGCGAGTGCATCGGAGGGGAACACCACGGTGCGCAGAAGTGTGCGCCACAATTCGCAATCTTTGGCGAAAGTGGTATCTTCTTCGGCCATGTAGTTGCGGTAGGTTTCTGATTCCTTGATTTTCTCAAGAATATCCTTTAGCATGTAGTAGTCTGATTCCCACGAGAAGGGGTGTTTCTTCAGGTACTCCTCCATGTCGCTGTTGTCGCGGACGGCTGCCACAAAAGCATTGTTCACGAATTTGAGATTTGGGTTGAGCTCCTCGTCGGTGGGGCAATATTTTGCTTTTGCCGCTTCGATGCGTTCGGCTTCTAAGTTTGTCAGATAAAGAGGGAGGAGCAACAGGGCGTGGTAGAGTTCGTAGGCTTTCTCAAGCGATTCGTTGAGCGATTTCTTTGCCTGTGCATAGGTGCTTTCGCTGTCGTGGTAATCGCGGAGGGTTGCAACTGCCATCTGCACACCTTTCTGGAAACCTGCAAGTGTGAAATTCTCGTTTGTGCGGGCAGCTTCGAGAACGAGCGGGTTGGTGGCGATGACGGTGTTGATGATTACGCTCCAGAACTGAACGTCGTCGGCGAGGTCGGGGCGCTTTTTCTTGCGGTAGTCGATGTAGGCGGCCGACTTTGTAATCATGCTGTAAATGCGCAGAAGTGTGCTGTCGAAAGCTTCGATGCCGGTTTCTCCTTTTGCGATTATGTCGCGTATGTCGAGGTTAGACGACAATGCTTTTGCCAGCTTGTTATCCGAAAGCATGTTCGATTCGCCAAGCTGTTCCATCGGATAGGAGCCGCTGCGGCTTACCCGGTAGCCCGACAGTTCAAGCACCATCAGCAGCATGTTGAGATAAACCGAGTAGGCATATTGGTTGTCGCGACTACGCCCCTCCGAGGGAGCTTGCAGATGGAATTCACTACGGGTGAGCAGATAGGAATAAAGCATCTGCACAACCTTTATACGTATCAAAATTCGATTTATCATCTTTTCTTAATGTTCGATTTATTTCGGCGACAAAGTTACAAATTTGCATCTAATCGGCAATGAAGCACGGCAGGAAAATATTGCAGAGCGGTGTTTTTGCCGCTCTGCAATTATGGTTCTCTGTTCCTGAAATCGGTTTATGCTTCTGCTTTGCTGTCTCCGGCTTCGGTTTTATCCCCCGTTTTAGCTGTTTCAGATTGTGGGGGAGCGGAGGTTGCCGAATCGGCTTGGGCTTCTTCGAGCAATGCGTTCCACCCCTGGGCGCGGATTGTCATTTCGTTGCCGTCGCGGGTTATGAGGGCACATCCGAGTTCAGGTTTTGTGATATGGCCGATTACCTTGATGCCGGGAATCTTTTTGATATCCTCATGGGCATGCAGCGGCACAGTGAAGAGAAGTTCATAGTCCTCCCCTCCGTTCATTGCAGCTGTGACAAGGTTCATGTTGAGTTCTTCAGCCATGAGTGCTGTCTGATAGTCGATAGGGATGCGGTCCTCATAAACGCGGCATCCTACGTTTGAAGCTTTGCAGATGTGGAGCAGCTCTGAAGAGAGTCCGTCGGAAATATCCATCATTGAGGTGGGAACTATCCCCTCCTTTTCAAGCGCTTCAATCACATCACGCCGGGCTTCGGGCTTGAGCTGTCGTTCAATCAGATATTCTTTTCCTTGGAATTGCGGCTGAAAATCGGCTTGGCCGGCCGATGCCACTTTCTCACGTTCGAGCAACTGTAGCCCCATATATGCCGAGCCTAAATCGCCCGAAACGCAGATGAGGTCGGTGTCTTTAGCCCCTGAGCGGTAAACAATGCGGTCGCGCGGGGCGTCGCCGATACAGGTGATGGAAATAACCAGTCCGGCGCGCGACGAAGTGGTGTCGCCACCAACGAGGTCAACTCCATAAATCTCGCATGCAAGGCGGATGCCGCTGTAGAGCGCTTCGATGTGCTCTACAGTGAATCGTTTGGAAATCGCAAGCGAAACGGTGATTTGGCGCGGGTGGCCGTTCATGGCGTAGATGTCGGAAAAGTTTACAACTGCTGCCTTATAGCCGAGGTGTTTGAGGGGCACGTATGTGAGGTCGAAATGAATTCCCTCCACAAGGAGGTCGGTCGACACGAGCACATCTGTGTCCTTATATTCCATCACGGCACAGTCATCACCAACCCCTTTGAGGGAGGATGTGTTCTTTAGTTCAATATCTTTGGTGAGGCGGTCGATCAATCCGAACTCGCCAAGTGCTGCAATTTCTGTTTGTTTGCCTTCCATGACAATTTACAAGTGACTCAATAAATTAAATATAGCGGCTGAATTATGTTATAGATGTTGATAAGAGCCGCCTGAAGCAAATATGGAAAACTGTTTAAATCCATTCACGGTAAGTTTTATCCCGAAAATGAATCTAAACAGTTTCTAATCGTTTTTTGTGGAAAACGTGTTTCGGGGATTGACTTACATGCGTTCAACGAGGGTGCGCACCAGTTCTTTGGTGACAGGTTCAGCCTTCACGGCAGCCTGCTGCACTTCCTCATGCGAAGGAACGTCGGTGATATCTTTGCCGCCGAGGTCGGTGATTACTGACAGGCCGAAAACCTCCATGCCGCCATGACGGGCAACGATTACTTCGGGAACGGTCGACATGCCAACGGCATCACCTCCGATAACACGGAAATATTCATATTCAGCCGGGGTTTCGAATGTAGGTCCGGTTGTGCCTACGTAAACACCGTGCATGAGGCGAATACCCTTTTCGCGTCCGATTTCATCGGCCAAAGCAACAAGGCGATGGCTGTAGGCTTCGGTCATCGCGGGGAAGCGGTCGCCGAGTTCCTTGTAGTTTTTGCCGCGCAAGGGGTTTTCGGGGAAAAGATTGATGTGGTCGGTGATAATCATCACGTCGCCTACACAAAATTCTTTGTTCATGCCACCGGCGGCGTTTGAAACGATGAGAGTTTCCACACCGAGGGCACGCATTACTCTCACGGGGAAGGTGACAGTTTTCATGTCATAGCCTTCGTAGTAGTGGAAGCGTCCCTGCATTGCCATGATGCGTTTGCCCGACAGAGTTCCGAAGATGAAGTTTCCGCTATGGCCTTCAACGGTTGATACGGGGAAGTTGGGTATTTCGCTGTAAGGGATTACGGTTTTATTTTCAATCATGTCGGCCAAGGGGCCAAGGCCGGTGCCGAGGATGACAGCCACTTTAGGCATATCCTCCACTTTTGAGCGGAGGAAATCGGCGGTCTGTTGAATTTTTTCTAACATAGGTCGGTAGGTTTGTGTTTACTTAGATTTAACGTTGTTGTTGATGTATTGTTTATAGTTGAACGCTGTTTTAATGGGGCAATTGCATGAATCCCGGTTGGATTTTGAACTGTAGAACAAAAATGTTAGCGGTGGCAATTGACCCTTGAAGCCGCGCCTTCGTTCCACTCGGGTTTATTTGATGTTGTTGAGCAACAGTTTCTGAAGCTCAAGGTCAAATTTGTCGGGGTTAAGCGGGTCGAATCTCACTTCGATAGGTTGATAGTAGATGTGCGACTTCAACTCATGAGGGAAGTAAGGGTTGTTTATCAATCTCACGGCATCTTTCTCGGTTGTTACAATAAACTTGCGGTTCCCTTCAAGTTCGTTGAATCTCCGCACAATTGTGTCGAGGTCGCGTCGCGAGAAATTATGATGGTCGGGAAACAGCTTTACCTTTATCTTTGCCGAGAACTGCTTGAGGTGTTTTATCAGCGGTTTGGGATTTGCTATTCCGGAGAGCACAAGCACTGTGTCGGTTTCCGACAGCCACTGCATGTGTAGTGTATCTTTTATTACATCGGGGAAGAGTGGGCGAAGCGGAGCGTAGTCAAATCCCGAGAAGAACAGTTTCTGGTAGGGGAACAGTTTGAGGTTGTTCTTGAATATGCGATACTCAAGCTTTTTGAGCTGTTCGGGGCATTTTGTCACCACAACCATATCGGCCCGATAGATGGCGCTTGCCGGCTCGCGCAGCCGTCCCAGCGGGAGGAGTTTGTCGTAGAACACCGGATTGTTGAACTCGGTGAGCACAATCGACACCGTGGGTTTCACGTATCGGTGCTGAAACGCGTCGTCGAGAACGATGAGATTGATTTTCGGATCGAGACGTAGCATTTCGTCGATGCCTGTGCAACGGTCCTCGCACACGGCAACCGTGATGTCACGCCCGAATTTCTGATAAATCTGATATGGTTCGTCACCGATATCGAGAGGTGTTGAACGGTCGGTGGCGAGCACAAAGCCTTTGGTCTGGCGTTTGTAGCCGCGGCTCAGCATCCCTATTCGGTACTTGTATCTCAGCAGGTCGATAATGTATTCGGTGTGGGGAGTTTTGCCTGTGCCCCCTACCCCGATGTTTCCCACAACTATCACAGGCACCGGAAATTCCCGTTGCTTAAGTATGTGCCATTTGAACATTAGGTTTCTCACTCCCACCCCAAAGCCGTAGAGCTTTGAAAGCGGGAGCAGAATCAATGTTGATATGATGCTGTTTTTTGACAAATCTTCAGTTGTGGGGTGTTGATGTTGAATGCAACAGGATTATTTTACAATCATTTCTTCCATGCGGGCTTGCACGGGATTCATTTCACCAAGTTCTTTCAGGCGGCGGTAGGTTGGGTAGTAGATGCCCAATTCGGTTTTCACCGCTTCAACTTTCATTTGAGAATTGAGGTTGGTGAGCACATCCCAGATGGTTGATTTGGGGTCGGGGTAAGCGATTACCTGATATTTCTTGTAGTCGTTGTCTTTGGCAAGTGCTTCCACTGCGTCGTCGAGAGTGCCGAGAACGTCGACAAGGCCGATTTTCTTTGCAGTAGCACCATCCCACACGCGTCCCTCGGCAATGGCTTTGATTGAATCCTGCGACATGTGGCGACCCTCGGCGCAGCGCGATGTGAAGAGTTCATAGCCGCGGTTAACCGATTCCTGCATCTTGTTGCGCATGAACGGTGTCATGGGTTCGAGAATGCTGATTCCGATGCTGTTGGCGTTGGTGCTCACATAATCAACATTAACGCCGAGTTTGTCGTGAACGAGTTCTTTAGCGCAGGGAATCATGCCGAAAATTCCGATTGAGCCGGTGAGGGTCATGGGCTGGGCGAAAATCTTGTCGGCGCCGCAGGAAATGTAGTAACCGCCCGATGCCGCATAGTCGCCCATAGAGACATAGAAAGGTTTGCCGTTCTCCTTGAGTACTTCAAGAGCATGCCAAATCTGTTCGGAAGCGAATGCAGAACCACCGCCGGAGTTTACGCGGAGCACAAGTGCATCAATGTCGTCATCTTCAGCGATTGAGAGAATGTCGGGAACCACTCGGTCGGAAGCAATTCCGTCACGTCCAGATTCCGTGATGTCGCCCGAAGCGAAATACACGGCGATTTTATGTTTTTCCGAGTTTTCGTGAGGGAGCTTAACGCCCGAACCGATATAGTCGGCGATAGAAACAAGCGGAAGGTCGTCATCTTTGTCGATATCAACTTTGTCTTTCAGGAGGTCGGAAAGTTCGTTGCGGTACATAACTCCGTCAATAAGCTTGAGATCAACCAGATTAGAGGCTTCGGTCATGGTGGCGAGGCTGTCGGCATACTGGTTTATCAGCGCTTTGTCGATTGAGCGCGATGCGGAGATGGCATCAACCATATTATTCCAGATATTGTCGAGGTAGACATGTGTCTGCAAGCGGTTGGCTTCGCTCATTGAGGTGAGGATGAACGGTTCGACAGCGCTTTTGAAAGTACCCACTTTCACCACCTGCACTTCAACTCCCACTTTGTCGAGCAAGCCTTTGAAGAAGGGAATGCCGGATGCCAGACCGTGAAGATCGAGCGAGCCTACAGGATTGAGATAAATCTCATCGGCAAGTGAGGCGATGTAATATTCTGTCTGTGAATAAGTGTCGGAATATGCTACAACCCATTTTCCTGATTTGCGGAAATCTTCGATTGCTGTGCGCACTGCCTCGGCTGTTGCTATGGGAAGCGAAGCACCTCCACATTTTATGTAGAGACCCTCGATGTTTTTGTCGTCTTTGGCGGCAGCGAGGGCTGCGGTGATGTCGGTCAGCGACTCGGGCTGCTGGCGTTCGTTGATGATGTCGTAGAAAGTTGGAGCAGTGGCTCGGTCGACGATTTCGGTGTTGAGGTTAAGACTCAGGATTGTGCCTTTATCAATTTTCACCATCGAGGAATTGCCGGAGATGGAACTCACAATGGAGCTGACGGCGAATAACATCACTAACACAATGATTAACATCATTGAAATCCAAATGGCTGCTATTGAGCCAAGCATCGAGATGAAGAAGCGTTTAAGCATTGTTCTTTAGAAAAGAATTGTGTTTGGATTGCGGTTGGGGGCAATCCATGTTCAGTTTCAGGGTTATGAGGCAGCCACAAAGCTGCTGTTAAGTCGGCATCTGCGACTCGGTTGTTAGTATTTTTGGCTTGATTATAAGGCGGTTAGTTGTGGTTACAAGAATCCAACTGCGATAGAGCCTGCCAAACCAACAACAAAAATAATGCTTTTTGTTCTATTCAACAAACAAAGCGTTAACAACTTTAACCGCGAATGTTAACACTGTTGCGGCGTAAAGCGTAAATGGTGGAAATGGAAATAGAGTCGGATGTGTCAGAATGTGACGTGCAGGGCTATGCGCAGTCCCGAGCGGTCAATGCCCGGAACATCCCTGTAGGTGAGTCGCCACACATAATCAACGCGGAGGCATTTGAAGAGGTTGTCGAGACCCGCGCTGACTTCCATGTAGGGGTGGCCGTGCATCTGAGTATGTGCGGCACCTTCGGGAAATAAAAGCAGCGGTTCTCCCCCATTCCATTCGGAGTCGGATGTCGGATTGTTTTTGTCGCTTAATCGACCCAACCATCCTCTGAACGCAAACACTTCACGAAGTTTGAGCTTTTTGAGCAACGGAATGTAGTTGAGAATGGCTCCGTTGGCCCAATAGGTCAAATCCCAGGAGAAATAGGAGTCATTGATAAATTCGAGCGGATTGAGTAGCGCGAAACTCTCGGGCTGGATTGTGTAGGATAGGTTTGCGTTGGGAGTGAGAAGACTTGTGTAAGGTGAGCGGCTCCATACGTGCCCACCTTTTACCATTATATCGGTGAACCCGAATGCCGATAGCCAGAACCGTTTTTGAACACTTAGTTCGGTTTTATTTATGGTGTAACGGCTCGAAAGGAATCCCTCGGGTGCAAAGGTGTGCGACAGGATTATGACCGGTGCGTCCTGATTGATTGGGATGCGGGATGTTTTGTTTTGGTAGAATTTTTCGCCGGGGGCATAACGCAGGCGCGCTGTGAAGTAGGTTTCGTCGAAATGGAGGAGATTGTATCCGGCGGTAGTGGTGAATGGAACGAACGGCCCGGCTTCCTGACGCTCGGCGTTGACGGATGCTTCTATTGAAAAGTTGTTGGCGAGTTCGAGGGTGTAGGTAAGAGCCGTTTGCCGGCGGTAGGTTATGAGTTTGTTGGAACCGCGTTTTAGTGCGAGAAACACATTGTCGGGATTGGTGAACATGTAGTTCTGCCCTAATTGGTCGATGTCATATTTTTCGTGCACTCTGATGGAATGCACGGGAAATTCTCGCGAATGATATTTTTTCGGGTTGAAAGAATATTCGAGCTCGGCATTATATTTCCATTTCCTGTCGCGGGTGCCGTAGGCCACATAGCCGCGGGCAAACCATCTGTCGCTCAGGTTTGCCGTGGTGATGCCACCAACGCGGAGGCGTACCCCCTCCACGGTGTTGCCGCTGATAAATGTGTTTAACGGACCGATGTCGAATTTTGACGGGGAGCCGGTGTTGATGTACCCCTGAACCATACGTTTTATAATCCATTCGCCATATCGGTAGATGGGAACCCCTCTGAGTCGTGTCAGCAGTTCGGGGATGCGCTCTTCATTTCGGCTCACGTCGACGAGGCGTGCCGAGTCCCAATATGTGGAATCCTGCGCGTAAGCATCGGGTGCTGTGAACGTGTTACCCATCTTGTCGAGGAGGTCGGCATGTTCCGAAAGTCCGAATGAATGGTTATCGTAGGCTGTGGTGCGTCGTGCATAGAGTTGTTGCGTGCCTTTTATCACCGACAAAACGGCATTGAAATCGTCTTTGAGTTTTAGTCGCGACCCGTCGGGAGCTTTGGCATAGTCCTGGATGATGGAAATGCGGTTGACGAAATTGAGGTTGATTGTGGGAGATACTCCCATAGTTACACGTCTGACAAACATGGTTGTGTCACCCTCCTCTACATAAAGCCTGCCGAGGAATGCGAATGTGGCGGGGTTGCGCGGCGCGAAGCTGAGAACGATGCAGTGTGTGCCGTCCTCAATTGTCAATGTGTCGGTTAGATAGAATTTGTAGAAGTCGGGCGCGATGTGTGAAAGCGGACTTACGAAACGGTTTTGCAGAATGTTTATGTCGTCATCGTAGAGGTCGATTTCGCGGAAAATATCCTCAAACATCGTTTGCATGTTCTGCAGGTCGGCCACTTCGTCAATTCCGGTCTGATGAATTGCGCGGATATATTCCTTTTCGGAATGCGGATTTTTACGGTAGAGCACATCGGTGACCTTTTCCTTTATTGAAAGCGGCAGAATCGGCATGCCGGTGACGTCTGAAGTGTCAACATGTTCTTTCAGGAATGCGAAGCGTCCCGGCTTCTTGCCCGGCGGCAGCGAATCGGCTATGTGAAAATCGTGAAGGCCGAACGACACACGCTCGTATTTGCGGTAATTGTAATGCGGGTTGCGGCGCGGATCATTTGCTTCGCGAGCCGAGCGAATTTTTGTGGCAAAGTCAACAGCGGGGTTGTTGCGTTTGCTGTAGTGCTCACGGGTGCGGCGAACGGTGATTTCGCGGAGTGTCACCCCTTTCAGGGTGTCGGGGTCGGCTGATGGTTGCTGCGCGCACGCAATTCCCTCCGCAGCGAAAGCTGCGCAGAACAAAATGACAAGTATGTTGCAATGTCGGGCTAAGGAGATTTTCACCCGGTTGCGGATGTTGCCCGGAATTGTTGTGAATCGCATTTTTCTATATAACTTTGCAAAGTTATAAATAATAAGCACGTCGCGAAAATATGGCAAAAGAAATCGAACGGAAGTTCCTTGTGACAGGCGATAGCTACAAGGCTATGGCAGTGAGGGTTCATCGCGTTGCACAATGCTACCTCAGCAGGCGCATTGATGCGGTGGTGAGGGTGCGCATCAAGGACTCCGCGGCGTTCTTAACGGTGAAAGGACGCAATTCGGGGATGGTGCGGAGTGAATGGGAATATTCCGTGCCTTTAGCCGATGCCGAAGCAATGATGCGCGATTGCAGAGAGGGGAATGTTATAGAGAAAACCCGCTATATTGTGCCGTTTGGAGGATTTGATTGGGAGGTTGATGAATTTCACGGGCATCACAATGGATTGGTTGTAGCCGAAATTGAATTGCCCGATACGACTATCGCCCCTCCCCTCCCCCCGTTTGTCGGGGCTGAGGTGACGGGCGATGAGCGATATTATAATTCCAATTTGTGATGCCGTGGGCAACGGCTGTTTAACCGTATTTACCGAAGCTCCAGCCTAACAACGTTTTCCACATGGTGAGTGTGGGGGAACATATCCACCGGCTGCACGGCTGTGACGCGATATTTGCTGTCGAGCAGTGCAAGGTCGCGTGCCTGGGTTGCAGGGTTGCAACTCACATAGACGATTCGTTTTGGCGATGCGTTAAGGATAACTTTCACCACATCTTCATGCATGCCGGCGCGTGGGGGATCGACAATCATCACATCGGGGCGTCCGTGGCATTCGATGAAATCGTCGGTGAGCACATCCTTCATGTCGCCTGCGAAGAATTCAGTGTTGTCGATGTTGTTGACCCTGGAGTTGATTTTTGCATCCTCAATGGCGTCGGCCACATATTCGATACCAATGACTTTGCGGGCGTTGCGTGCAACGAAGTTGGCGATGGTTCCGGTACCTGTGTAAAGGTCGTAAACGAGTTCGTCGCCGGTGAGTCCGGCAAATGAGCGGGCTACTTTGTAGAGATTATAGGCCTGCCGTGAGTTGGTTTGGTAGAATGATTTTGGCCCGATGCGAAATTTCAGCCCCTCCATATCCTCCTCTACATATTCGCGTCCCGAGTGAAGTTTTATGTCGAGGTCGCCAATTGTGTCATTGGCTTTTGTGTTTACAACATACATAAGAGATGTTATCTCGGGGAAATTGGCGCGGATGTCGTTGAGCAATGCTTCTGTCTGTTCGGGGCAGTCCTCCCCCAGAGAGAGCACAACCATGATTTCTCCTGTTGAGAGAGTGCGTATCATGAGGGTGCGCAATAATCCCTGTTGGGCGCGCAAGTCGAAAAATGTCAACCCGTTGCGCACCGCATATTCCTTTATGTGGAGACGAATGCGGTCGCCGATGTGGTTTTGCAAGTGACATTGCTCAATGTCGAGCACTTTGTCGAATGCCCCGGGAATGTGAAATCCTGCTCCCGAGCGGTCGCCTACATCCTCCCCTGAACGCAATTGCTCCCATGTGATCCAACGTTTGTTGGAGAACGTGTATTCCATTTTGTTGCGGTATTCCCACACCTGCTCCGAACCCAGAATCGGGGATATTTCCGGCAACTCCACCTTGGCGATGCGTTGCAGCGCGTCGGCCACCTGCTGTTGTTTGCTTTCGAGCTGATAGCTGTAAGGGAGATGTTGCCAACGGCATCCGCCGCATGTGCCGAAATGCGAGCATCGCGGCGTCACGCGAATGGCCGAAGGCTGAATCATGTTTTCGATGTGCCCTTGGGCGTAGGAGTGTTTTTTCTTGTCGAGCTTTATGTCGGCGATGTCGCCGGGCGCACCGAACGGGATGAAAACCACCATGTCGTTGACCCGCGCCAGCGCGTTTCCTTCGGCTGCCACTCCGGTTATCTCAACTGCCGGTAACACCGGGAGTTCTTTTCTTTTACGTGCCATTTATCTGATTGACGGGCTGCCGGGGCAGCCTATGCGGTTATTAAATTTTTGCAAAGTTAGTGATTTGAGCCGTATGCTGCCGCGGGTTTTAACATGAAATAAAAAATTAAGTGAAAAACGCCCTTTTTTTATTAAGCGTGCGTGGTTTTCCGTGGCAAAGTGCTATCTTTGCAAAATAGAAGTGTCGCTCTGACGGCTGCAAAAGCTTTTTCGATTGAACCTGCCGAATACCGGTAAAAAACACGATACATTTTTGCGCCCGGGCGCCACTAACGAAATTCAAGAATTACAATAAACAAATCTCATAACTCTAATCAAAAATTTTCAGACCCAAATGAAAAAAGTTTTCACATTCGGCGACGGCAAAGCTGAAGGAGATGCTTCAATGCGCAATATCCTCGGCGGTAAAGGTGCCAACCTCGCTGAAATGAACAAATTGGGCATGCCCGTTCCTCCCGGTTTCACCATTACAACCGATGTCTGCAACGAGTACACCCAGTATGGCAAAGATGAAGTTGTAAAAAGTATCAAGGCCGACGTTGAAAAAGCCATCGCTCACGTTGAGGAGCTCACCGGCAAAAAATTCAACGATCCCCAGAATCCCCTTTTGGTTTCAGTTCGTTCGGGTGCCCGCGCTTCCATGCCCGGCATGATGGATACCGTGCTCAACCTCGGTATGAACGATGCGACCGTTAACGCACTTGCAGAAAAGAGCGGCAACCCCCGTTTTGCATGGGATAGCTACCGTCGTTTCGTGCAGATGTATGGCGACGTGGTTCTCGGCATGAAACCCAAATCGAAAACTGAAACCGACCCCTTCGAAGCTATCATCGACAAGGTGAAAGAGGAAAAGGGTGTGAAGTTCGACACCGAGCTCGATGTTGAGGATCTCAAAAACCTCGTGTCGATGTTCAAGGCTGCCGTTAAGGAACACACCGGAAAAGACTTCCCCGAAAGCGCATGGGATCAGCTCTGGGGCGGCATCTGCGCCGTTTTCGACAGCTGGATGAACGAACGTGCGATTCTCTACCGCCGCATGAACCAGATTCCCGAAGAATGGGGAACTGCTGTGAACGTGCAGGCAATGGTTTATGGCAACATGGGCAACAACTCGGCCACAGGTGTTGCATTCTCACGTGATGCCGCTACCGGCGAAAACATCTTCAACGGCGAATACCTCATCAACGCTCAGGGCGAGGATGTGGTTGCAGGTATCCGCACTCCCCAGCAGATTACCGTTGAGGGTTCGCGCCGTTGGGCCGCTCTTCAGGGCATTTCTGAGGAGGAACGTGCTGCCAAATATCCTTCGCTCGAAGAGGCTATGCCAGTGTGCGCCGCCGAGCTCATCAACATTGCTCACAAACTCGAGGACCACTACAAGGATATGCAGGATATGGAGTTCACTATCCAGGACGGCAAGCTCTGGATGCTCCAGACCCGTAATGGCAAGCGCACCGGTGCAGCTATGGTGAAAATTGCTATGGATTTGCTCCGTGCAGGTGAAATCGATGAAAAGACAACCCTTCTGCGCATGGAGCCCCAGAAACTCGACGAGCTTCTGCACCCCGTGTTCGACAAGGCTGCTCTCAAGCGTGCTCTTGTTGTTGCAAAAGGTCTTCCCGCATCTCCCGGTGCCGCAACCGGCCAGATTGTATTCTTCGCCGACGACGCTGAAGCTTGGGCTGAAAAGAAAAAGAAAGTTGTTCTCGTTCGCATCGAGACTTCTCCCGAAGACCTCCGTGGTATGGCAGTTGCCCAGGGCATCCTCACCATGCGCGGCGGTATGACCAGCCACGCTGCCGTAGTTGCACGCGGCATGGGTAAATGCTGCGTTTCAGGTGCAGGTGAAATCAAGGTTGACTATGAGAACCGCACCGTTGAAATGGGTGGCAAGGTTTACAAAGAAGGTGACTGGATTTCGCTCAACGGTTCAACCGGTGACGTTTACGACGGTCAGGTTCCCACCGCTCAGCCCGAACTCGACGGCGACTTCGGCGCAATCATGAATCTTGCAGCAAAATACACCAAGACTTTGGTTCGCACCAACGCCGACACCCCCCGCGATGCCAAGCAGGCACGTTCGTTCGGCGCACAGGGCATCGGTCTTTGCCGCACCGAACACATGTTCTTCGAAGGCGACCGCATCAAAGCCGTTCGTGAGATGATTCTCGCTTCCGACGTGGATGGCCGCAAAGCTGCACTTGCTAAACTTCTTCCCATGCAGCGTGGCGACTTCGAAGGCATCTTTGAAGCTATGGACGGTTATGGTGTGACTATCCGCCTGCTCGATCCCCCCTTGCACGAATTTGTTCCTCATCAGACCGCAACTCAGAAAGAGCTTGCCGACGAAATGGGCATCACCCTCGCCGAAGTCAAAGCTAAGGTTGACGCACTTGAGGAATTCAACCCCATGCTCGGTCACCGCGGTTGCCGTCTCGGTATCACCTATCCCGAAATCACCGAGATGCAGACACGTGCCATCATCGAAGCCGCTCTCGCCGTTAAGGCCCGTGGCATTGATGTTCACCCCGAAATCATGATTCCTCTGGTTGGCTCGCTCAAGGAAATCCAGAATCAGGCCGATGTGATTAACATCACAGCAGCTAAAGTATTCGAGGAACAGGGCCGCTCTATCCCCTACCTCGTTGGTACTATGATTGAGGTTCCCCGCGCAGCCCTCACCGCCGACCAGATTGCAACCGTTGCCGATTTCTTCTCGTTCGGTACAAACGACTTGACCCAGATGACCTTCGGTTTCTCTCGCGACGACGCTCCCAAGTTCCTCAAATTCTACAAGGAACACGGCGTAATCAAGACCGATCCCTTCGAAGTGCTCGATCAGGAAGGTGTTGGCCAGCTCGTTGAAATGGGTGTTAAGAAAGGCCGCTCAACCAAGCCCGAACTCAAAGTAGGTATCTGCGGCGAGCACGGTGGCGAGCCCTCTTCCGTTAAGTTCTGCGCCAAACTCGGCATGAACTACGTCAGCTGCTCACCCTTCCGCGTGCCCATCGCCCGCGTAGCTGCGGCGCAGGCAGCCATCGAAGATTAAGCAATATACGCTTAAAATAAGGCACTT
>CAJUIT010000028.1 GCA_910586565.1 uncultured Muribaculaceae bacterium
AAAAAAAAAAAAAAAAAAAACGGCCAAATATTCGCCAAATAATCAAATTTAGTTGTAAATTTGCGCACATGCGCCCAATCTTTATCTTCTCACCACCAACATTCATTACTCACGGGGCGCTTTTAGAAACTGTTTAAATTTATTCCAACATAAATAAACAGTTTCTTAAACCTGAAAAACCAACGGTAACACATGGGTGCTTTGTTTAACATTCTCCACTACTCAATGGGCAGCCTTTTTTGGGGTGTGTTCATCGGTGTGGCATGTCTGGCGCTGTTTTTCCTCCTCATCAAAGGGTGGTATAAGGACGCACATTTCAACATTGCCACCTACATAACCGGCGCCGTGCTCGGCTGCCTGCTCATGTTTCAGTGCATTCTCATCTGCGGCTCCATCTCCATCATCAGGCTTGCCCGCAGCTATGAACCCACGGTGACCGCTTTTGTAGAAACCATAACCACCGCCCCCGGGCAATATATAACCGCCGAGGAATCGCACGCAGTGGTTTCCGACATGATTTCGCACTCCCCTCTTCTCGCCCACTATATCGGCGGGGGAGAATTCACAGGCTACACCGCCGCCGAACTTCCCCGTGCCATCACCAACGAGCTTGAGAGCTACATGCGCTACTACATTCTGCGCCGCATTCTCTGGAGCCTCGGTTTCGTGATTACGGGGGCGGTAATTGTAATCAAAACAATGGACCGCCAACGCCCCGTGCGCCGCCGTGTGGCCGTGGCCTCAGGGGGCTATGCGCCCTCAGGTGAACGCCGACGACGCCCCGGGCGCGACAACCGGCGCATCGCCCGCCGTCGGTGACCCGCCGCTCCATCGATAAATCAGCACACAAAGAAACAACATAAACCAATCACAATCATGGCTATAAAAGGCAACCATATTCTTGTTGGCCTCGGAGGAACCGGAGGCAAAATTCTGCGCGCGTTCAAAATGCGCATGTTCGAGGAGTTTCCCACCGCCGAGGAGCGCAAGCAACAACCCGTTTCACTGCTCTATGTGGATTCCACCGACGAGATGATGCCCCAGGGGGGACGTGCACGTCCCGATTTCCGCGTGATGGGTCAGGATGCCTCTTTCACTCAGAATGAGTTTTTCAACATCAAGAGTGTTGATGTTGAACACATACTCGACCACATCAGCAACTACCCCTCGGTGCGGGGCATCGTGAACAACGTCGGCGCCGTTAAAACCGCCATCGGCTCGCTCGGGCAGGCTGCGGGGCAGAAGCGCCGCGCCGGCCGTTTGCTTTTCGCTGCAAACGCCGTGGGCTATGTCAACAGTCTGCGCGACGCCTACGCCCGCGCCGAACAGATTTCGGGTGACGCCAGCCACACCACCATCCACATCTTCGCCGGTCTGGCCGGCGGCACGGGTTCAGGCTCGATTGTCGATGCTATCGTGCAGGCTCGCAAAACATTCCCCAACGCCAACATCCTGGCCTACGTGATGATGCCCGAGATGAATCTTCCCAAAGCCGACATGGACCAGGGCAGATATTATCAGAACGGCTATGCAGCCCTCAATGAGTTGAATGCATTGCAGGCAGGCCGATGGTTTCCCCACGACGTGACCGGCGACGGCCCCGCGCGGCTATACAACGATGCCGTGAAGGGGGTGGCAAACGGCCTCACCGTCTACAGTAACGTTAACGAGAACGGTGTGACCACCAACTCGCTCACCGAGCTCCCCAAAATCATGAGCGACTATGTGTTCGCACGTGTTTTCTATGTGAATGAGGATAATGATGTTAACTCCGACATCGTGCGCTCCTACAAATTCGAGAACATGGACGACTTCGCCCTCGAATACGATGAAATCGGTGAGCCCGATGCCCGCGGCCGGATTCCGGTAGCCCGCACTAAGAAAGTGAGCTCATTCGGCATCAAGCGTGTGATGTATCCCGAGCTGCGCGTGCTCAAACATATAACCTACACCGTTGGTGAGAGCGTTCTGCTTCAGTTCAAATACAACAACTGGCGCGAGAACCAGGGCTTCGTCGATGAGGAACGCAACAAGGACTACCGCAAGGAATATTTCAACAAGGATAACCTGTCGAACTGGATGCTCGACGTTGACCACCTCACCCTCAATGTGAAGGTGCTCCCCTCCGATGCCGACTACCCCACTTTCAACGACTACTGGCACGACAAGGCTATCGGCTATGCCGAGGAGGCCAAAGCCGCCGACTGCGCTCTCAACGAGCTCGACAACATTATGGGAGAGTTCTATCTGCGCCACTTCCGCGAGGAGGGTGTGGAAGCCTACTATGCAGGGAAGGAACGCGCAATCCCCGAAATGGCCAAGGAAATCCGCCACAAAATCGAGAACGAACTGTTCGAGAAATGGAAAACCGGCGACATCTCCATCGTTGAGCTCAAAAAGGTTTCAACCCTGTTGCTCGAACGCATGACCGAGATTCGTCAGGAGCTCGAAACCGTCAACAACGAGGAGAAGGAAACCTACAAGGCCGTTGATGCCGACCGCTCCGACAACGTGACCGAATGGAGCCGCCTGGGCATTCTGCAGCGCATGGTCAACAAGGGTGCGCGCCTCTATGCCGACCACCAGGATATCCTCACCGACTACTATGTGTCGAAAACTCGCCTCGTGGCGCTCGAATTTGCAAAGAAACTTGCCGCAAAAGTGTCGCTCGAACTCGGAAAGATGGATACCGACATCTCGGCTTTCGGCCAGAAAATCAACGATGCGCTTGCCGAGACCGAAAAACTTATCGCCGCACAGCGCAAGGTGAACAAGGGGTTGGAGGATATGCGCGGCGCAATCATCGAGGTTAGCGAGGATGAACGCATGACCGATTTTGAAATCGACATCAAGGTCGACAAAATCGAGATGCCCAACATTGCCCGCGCCCTGCGTGAAACCATCCTGCCGCAAACCGAGTTTGTGAACTTCGGCCGTCTGGCCCAGGAAATCTCCATCGACGAAATCACCGACGCTTTCGATGTTAAACTCGCCGAAATAGTGCGCACAAAACATGATGAGAAAGCCGACGCCGAGGAGAAGGTGCTCGGGCTCAACATCCTCACTCAGCTGCAGCAGAAGCTGAAAACCGACGACGACATCAAGGCGTTCGCCTCAAAAATCGTCAACCAGAGCGGCGTTTACCTCAAGCTCAACAACGACCAGGTGCAGCTTCACCTGCGCAACAACGAAGGGAACCTCTCACCCACCAACCCTGCGAGCATCAACAAGAAATCGATTCTCGTCTCCATCCCCTCGCCCAACGATAACGAGGGGCTCAAGAAGTTTGCCGACAAGCTTGAGGATGCCTTCAAAAACTCATTCAACCAAACAACAGCACGCACCAACATCACCGTGAACCGCGAGAGCCCCCGCAAGGATGAGCTTTCAATCATCACTGTGGGCTACTGCTTCCCCATCCGCGCTATTGAATGGATGGCACCCTACAAGGAACGTTACGAACGCTTCCTGCGCACCGGCAATGCCGCCACCGACGAAGGGAACGCCATTCTGCTCCACAGCGAGGGTGACGGCAAGGAACTCCCCTCGCTCTTCGCCATCGACAACGCCGAGGAGGTGGTGCGCGAGCGTCAGGCTGCACGCGAGGCCGAGAAAGCCCGTCAGCAGCAGGCGCAGGCTTTCGCTCAGCCCCAGGGTGCTCCGCAAGCAGGGTTCGGCCAACCGCAGCCTATGGGAGCTGCCGTGCCTCCCCCCATGCCCGGTGCCGTGCCCCCTCCCCCACCAGCAATGCCCGCCACACCGATGGTGAACGTGTTCGTGAGCGTGAACGGTCAGCAATACGGCCCCTATAACTACGACCAATGCAAGCAGATGATTCCAACAGGAGTGTTCACCCCGCAGACGATGGTGTGGATGGAGGGGATGCCAGCATGGGCTCCCGCCTCACAGGTGCCACAGCTTGCCCCGCTCTTCGCCCCGGTCGCTCCCCCCATGCCCACGGTTCCTCCCGTTCCCGGCGGCATGCCCCCGGCACTTTAAAAAGACGAAAGACAAAAAGACGAAAGACGAAAAGCGATAATAGTTCGCTGTTTTTAGCCCCGCGGAAATGCCTTTCTGCGCAGCTCTAAAAACTAAAAACTGAAAACTAAAAACTGAAAACTATATGTCAACCAACAACGACCGCATTCGTTTCCGCTATGGCAAATGCCTCAACGACGAATGCGCCAAAGCAAAAGCTAAAGAAACCATCCAGGTGCCGGCACGCAAGGATTTCGTGTGCCCCGAATGTGGCAAACCCCTGCGCGAATGCCCTCCCCCCAAGAAATCGAACACAAAGGGGCTGGGCCTGATCATCGCACTCGCCGTTGTGGTGTGTGCCGCCCTCATTGCATGGTGGGTATGGCCTACCGACAACACTCCCAACGAGCCGGTAGTTGTAAATGAACCCGTCGGCGTGACAGAACAGGGAGTAGACTCCCTCGCAACCGAAGTGGCTGTTGAAGAGCCTGCCGACACCGTTGAGGTGGCAGCCCAACCTGAGGAAACAACCGCTGCCGAGCCTAAACAAGAGCCTAAAGCAGAGCCTAAAACCGCTGCCCACCCCGGCTACGGCACAGTGAATCTCGGCTACGGCAAATACACCGGCGAGCTCAAGAACGGCAAGCCCCACGGCCACGGCACATTGGTTTACACCACCTCGCGCCGCATCGTGCCCTCGAAAGATTTTGTTGCCAATCCCGGCGACAAGATTGAGGCCGACTGGCGCGACGGAGCCATCTCGGGCGGATTCATCGACTGGCACCACGATGGTGACATCACGAGCATAAAATATTAAATCGCCCACAGCCTCACCATCAAATGTCGCTGAGAAGCATCATAATAACAGCTGCCCTGTCGGTAGCCGCATCAACCTGTGCGGCTGCCGGCTTCGGCACGCCTGTGCTTTCCTCAATGGCCGAAGCCATGAGGCTGACATCCGTAGCCACCCTCCCTGCCGACACCACCATGCTCCTTTCAGGAGCCGTGAACGGCCGCACGGTGAAAGTGCGCACCGACAGCAACGGCTCAATCGGGCATATCGGCTACCCGCTCTTTTCGCCCGAAGTTGCGAAGGCACTCCACAACCCACGTCTCACCGACTTTGTGGAGCGCTATCTGCTTCAGCTCGACCTGCGGCTCAACGACATATCCCCGGCACGGCAAATGGATGCCGACCAAGTTGTAATCATCGACGGGGAGCTGCCCATGCTCTCCTCACTCACGGAGGAAACGCCCGTGAGCATCCGCAAGATTGCACGCCGGTCGTTCATGATTTCGTGGCAACTCCCTGCGGGAAACCTCACACTGTCGGTGCCCGCCGACTGCCAGTTGCTTCTCGGTGCCAATGCCCCGCAGCTTGAGGAGATGCTGATAGCATCTCTCGCTCGGACTCACGAACCGGCACCCCGCGATTTCTCTCAACTGCTTGCCGACACGGGGCACACTCCGCCCGTCGCATTGGCCGGAAACAACGGCACGGTGATTCTGGAGGGGAACCCCTATCTCAGCGACCTAATCCGCTCCGACATCTACATTGCCGACACCCCCGAAGGGATGAGGCTCTATGCCAATCCCGCCAACCCCTCGCGCACCATCCCAAACATCATGCTCACCGGCGAGGCCGGGCGCCCGCTGCAGGTTGAACTTACCGTTGACCGCTACGGCCACCGCAGCGAAAGGATTGACACCACCTTGGGTAAATTCCTGAGCTTCTGCCGCACGGAGGGGTGCGAATTCTATTTCGGCATCAAGGCAATCGACAAAGAAAAACTGTCGGGAACCCTTTTCGCCCTCAACAACGACATGGCGTATAATCATGTGCTTTCGGTGGAGTTTCCCCTGTCAATCCTGCAAGGAGCGACACACCCGATAAAAGCCGTGCTCTATGCCTACATCCCGTTGCAGAACGTAACCGAACGATTCTTCAACCAAAGCATCTCGCCAAAACCTCAGACTGAAAAACAGGAATGAAAACACTCACAACCCTACTCGCAACCCTGCTGACAGCGTGCATAACCGCCGGTTCAGCAACCGCGGCCGACAATAACGACGCTCTGAAAAAGGAAATCAACAAAATTAAAAAGAGCAGCAGCTACATCTACTCGGAGGTGACCGCATCGACCGAGGATGAGGCGCGCGCCCTGGCCGAGGAGGGTTTGTGGAATGAGATAAACTCATGGGCCACGTCGCAGAAAAAACTCAGCGCAAGTTCGAGCTTCCTTGTGAAAAATGTGAACGAGCGCATCGAATCGTTCTCGCTGCCGCGCGGCAACATGTACCGCAGCTTCCTTTTCGTGAAGAAAGCCGACATCACCGGGGGCGACAATGCCGAAATCATCGCTAACACCACCACAGCCGAAACCCCTGCCATAACCTCGCAACCCGCAGCCACCCCCAGCTGGCCCGCGGCGGTGAACGAACTGGCCAAATACACCGAATACTCAACATTCGTCGACAAGATTCAACAACTCAAAGCCGAGGGGAAAGTGAGCCATTTCGCCCGCTATGCATCCCTGTCGAATCCCGACATCTACTATCTTGCCGTCTACAACCGCGCCGGAGTGATGGTTGCCATCCTCTCCCCCGGTGAATCCAGGCTCAACGTCGCCACAGGCGAACCCGACAAAGTTGCCAACTACAGCGGCTGCGGAGCCATCGGCTTCACCCTTCCTTCGTCAAACTGAACCGGAACCCACTTTTCATCAGCACCACATGAAACATTTGCTTAAAAAACTTATTCTCCCGCTCTTCATTATATTTGCCGCTTCCGCAACCCGTGCCGAGGTTGTGGAAGTCACCCTCACCACCGATGCCGCCGTGGGGCGCCCCGCAGCACTGAACACTGCCGAGCGTAACCTCTCCGACATCCTCACCGAAATAAACCGCGCCCAAGGCATGAATGAACCGGTGTCGGTGAAAAACCTCAAGATGGACGATTTCGCTAAGAAATCGCTGGCGCGCCTATGGGCCGTGACCCCATTCTATTGCGACGACAACGAGGTTGTGGAACGCTGCTGGGTGTTCAAGAACGGCGACATGATGGTGAGCCATATTCCGTTGATTATCACCCCGGAGGATAAATCATTCGGCTACGGCACCTATCAGGAGGCGGTGGTTGAGTTTGATGCCACGGGAAAAGTCACCGACTTCCGTTTCGCCCTCGACGCCCACACCGCCGAAAGCATGGACCGCTGCGGCGATGTTGTGGAAAAGGAGAAACAGATGATTATCCTGCAATATGTGGAGCGGTTCCGCACGGCCTACAACATGAAGGATATCGACACCATTGAGCAGATGTTCTCCGACGATGCCCTCATCATCACCGGCAATGTTGTGACAAGCCGCTCCAACGACGGCACTCAGTATGCCACCAAAGTTGAATACACCAAACAGAACAAGCAGCAATACATCGCCAACCTAAAGCGCGCGTTTGCCCGCAATAAATGGATCGACGTGAAGTTCACACAGATTGGCGAGAACGCATCGCCGGGAGGCTGCGCCGGCATCACCCGCTCGAAAGTCGACCCCACCAAATATGGCGTGCGCCTCAAGCAGTCGTGGAAATCGACCAACTACAGCGACGAAGGCTACCTCTTCCTGCTGTGGGAATTCCCCGAAGACGGAGGTTCGCCGGTGATTCACGTGCGCACCTGGCAGCCCGAATGGGCCGGCGGGGAGCACCGCGAGCCCGATGATAACATCTCAACCCTCGGCGGATTCGACCTCTAAAACCTAACCATGCGTAAACCAATCATTTAAACATAACCCGCACACGCGGGCTACGCCCCTCTTGTTTATGAAAAAGTTCCTGTCGATATTCTTTTTGATACTCTGCGCCGTTGCGGCCGCGGCTCAATCGCGCTACATTTCATCGTCGCCGATGGAGGATGAGGACTCCTTTGCCGACCTCGGCGGCGCAGGCGGCGTGATGCTGCTGTCGAAAAACGGCAACCTCTCAATCAACGTCACCAATGCCCCCAAAGCAAAGATTGTTCCCCGCGGTGCACGGCGCGACGGCTACTACGAATATGCCGTGATTGTTGACCGCAACGAAACCTCCGAGCCTAAAATCGAGGTGAACCGCCGCGGCGATATAAACCGCACCAATTTTGTGGTGACTACACGCCCCGACTTCTACCGCGCCTACCTGATTGAGGAGGTGGAGCGGCCCATACACATGGAGGACCAGACGGCACCGAACGACGCTTACCTCGACCCCTCGGCCGCCGAACTCGAATTCACCACCGCCATAGCCGGCCTGTCGGTGAAATCGCACCCCTCGCTCGGGGCAACGGTGGAGACAAAAGCCAAAACCGGCGACCGCGAGATTTCAATCACCTCGGTAAAAATTCCCATCGACCGCATTGATGCCGCCCGCCAACGTATGGAAACGGCACAGAAAGCCTACAACGCACTCAACAAGCGTCTGGTCGATGATGCCCCCTCAACCGGCTACACCCCCACCGACAGCGATTGGGAAACCCTCGACAAACTTAGCGAACAGGCCGACGACGCCACTCGTGATTTTCAGAAACTAACCGCCATTGAAATTTTCGCCGACGGCACAAACCGCCTGAGCGTCGACATCAGCGACCTGCGTCCGCGCATGAAGCGCGTCTACGGAGTGCTTCTGCTCAATAAGGTCGAAAAGGTCTACGTCACCGAAAGCAGCGCGGCCCTGGCCGAAGGTAGCCGCCTCTATGCCCTGCGCGACTATGCCAACGCCCGCGCCAATTTTGAAAAGGCGCTTAAAGCTCCCGACGTGCGCCCCGACGACAAAGCCATGATTTCATCAAACATAGCCGAGTGCGACACCTGCATAAAATATGAGCAACAACTTCGCCCCGTTCTGCTGAAAATGAACGAGATGCGCAAAACAGGAGGCTCGCAGGCCGAAGTGGTGCGCTATGCCACCCATGCAATCGGAGGGTTCACCACTCTCAACAACTACAACCCCAACGACTTCTACACAGGACGCATCAAACGTCTCAACGAAATAATCGAGGACCAACCGCTCGACATACATTTCACCGTGTCGAAATGGGTGAACGATTACTCGGGATTCTTTGAGAGCGGCCGCATCCCCAACGTTGAGGTTTGGGAATTTACCGGAGATACACCCCCGGCTCCCAAAGCCTACCGCACTGAAAAGGATTTCCGCAAACTCGTGGGTTCGTCATCCGACTACAAACTCGTTGGTGTCACCGACGAGAAGGGTGAAATCGACGTGCATCTCAGCCGCAAACCGGGGCAGATGCCCACCGGGCTGATTTTCCGCCCGGTGCGCCTCAACGACAATGTGGGCACGAAATATCTCGACATCCGCGAGGTGGTTGACGGTGCCACAGGCGACTACAACAAACGCCAGTTCCGCCTTAAAATGTACACACGCACAAACAAATAACACACTCATAATACACACATTATCACAAAACAACCCGTTATGAAAAAACTTTTTGCAATCTTTGCTGTGATTGGCATGACAATTTGCGCCGGCAACCAGGCTTCGGCACAGGGGTTTCTCAACAAGCTCAAAAAAGGAGCTGAAAAGGCTACTTCGGCTGTGAAATCGGTAACCGATGCAACCGGAGTTACACAGAACGAGGCTACCGACACCGCCACGGTGCAGGTTGACTGGAGCAACATCCCGGTCTACACCGCCCAGCAGGTCAACGTTGTCGACTCGGTAGGTAACCCCGTGCTCAACGAGGACGGCACACCGCAGATTCGTGTGTTCCTCGTGGACCAGAACGGCAATAAGCGCAGCGCCGAAGCTGTGAAAGCACAAAATAAAGCCCTGCTGAAAGCCGCAGGCATGGTGCTTGCCAAAGTTGGTGGCGGCGCCCTCATCGGCGGTCTCGCCAAAGGTGGCACCGGTGCAGCCATAGGTGCAGCCACAGGTGCCCTTGCCAGCATCGGCGACATCAACACCATCCGCAAACAGAAAAAATCGCTCGACCAGCAGAAAAAGCTCCTCAAGGCCTACTCGCAGAACTTCACCGATGAAGGTGTTCCCGTCGATGCCGCTGCCGACCTCTCGAAGGTGAAAGACCTCAACCTCACCAACGAGGCCACATCAACCCTCTCCGAGGCTGAAATCGCCGCACTCACCGCCGACCCCAAATTCAACGACAGTTCTGTTGCCGGTCTCGACGACATCGAGATTTAACACCGCAAACGACTCTAATACTTTAATCTATATATTACACACAACTATTCACCCGAAAGGGATGCCCCCACCGCGGAGGCATCCCTTTCGCTTTTAATTATAACCCGGCTGCCAATCGTTCATAATCAAGGGGAAGCAGTTAACCTGTTAGTGATGAAAAGAAAAGAATTTGCATTGATTTTGAGTGCTGCAATGATTGGCTGTGGTGCAGCCGGCGCACGCACATTGTTTGTAAACGGCCCCATTGTGCCGGCCGATGCCGTGGCGCTCGACAGCGTCGCCCCCGGCGAATGGCGCTCGACAGTTACACTCGACCGCCCCGTTGAGGGGGATTATTTCTCACACTCGGCGTGGTTCACTCTCGCCGAAGGTGACTCAACAACGGTGCTGCGCCGCGTGCCCGGCACATACCGGCTGGCCGACCCCCGCAAGGAACTGTTCACCGACAATATCCGCCTCAACAACGGCATCTACACCATCACCGCCAACCTCAACGACATGACATTTGCCGTGTCGGCTCCCGTGGATTCGGCGCGCATCTCGGTTTTCGGCTCATCGGTGGCCAATGGCGAGGGTGCCGAAGGGAAACATGGCTATGCCTGGATGCTCGGCGAAGAGCTCAAAGGGCGCAAGGGCGACCGCGGCAACGGCAAGCCGTTCTACACCTCAGGAGTGTCGATTGGAGGTAACAACACCCGTGCGCTGCTCAACCGCTACCCCGACCTTCTGAACGATTTCGGGCGCTTTGCCGTGATTGGGCTGTCGCTCGGCAATGAGGGGATTCATGAGGCCACCGACAAAGAGGGGGTGTTCTGCGGCTTCCGCGACAACATGCTCGCTCTCATCGACAAGATAAAGGCCGACGGCATGATTCCCGTGGTGGTTAACAACTACACGCGTGCCGACTACACGGAGCTCGACTATGAATACATCAAACGCATCAATCAGCTGATTCACCTTTGGGATGTGGCTTCGGTGAATGTGCTTGGCGCTATCGACGACGGCCACGGACGTTGGGCCGAAGGCTACATCTCCGACCCCGGACACCCCGACACCCGCGGGCATGCGGAGTTTGCACGCTCGTTCGTGCCGTCGATGTTTGCCGCTATTGCCAACGGTAAGCCTCAGCCGGAGCGCACCGAAGCCGACGGTCGCAAGCTCGGCGGCAAAGCCGGCAGGGCAACCTACACCCCCGAGGGGGAGATGCACTCGTTCACGGTGACGATGCGAATAAAACTGCCTCGCAAGAAAACATCGCTCCTTTCGTTCGCATCGGCCAACGGAGAGGGGAACGGCTCGATAGACCTGTTGCCCGACGGAACTGTGACCTACCACTCATCCAAAGGGTACGCACAGGTGGTGACGGCAAAAATTCCGGCCGACGGCTCTTGGCACGACATCACCCTCACCCACCATCACGCACAGGGAGCAACCCGCCTTTTTGTCGACGAAAATTGCTCGGAAGCGGTGAGTGAAAAACTTATTCCGGCATCGTTTGACTTCGGGGGCGACAAGGAGGTTGTTGCAAATGAAATCACATTGTGGAGAGCGGGCATGACTCCTGAAGAAATCTCAGCACACCACAACGGTGCCATGCTGAAATCGAGCCTTGAGCTCTATGTGCCTATGGCATCGGGCAAAAACACTCCTGCCAACCTCGCCCAGAGTCTCGGCGAGCTCGTAACTCATGATTAAATAATTCATCTCCTTGAGAGGGAGTCAGAATGGTTTGGATGGTAGGACCTTACCCACAAGCGACGACCCTGACGAGCCATTATGACACACCCATTTTTGTGTGCCGGTTGTTGTAATTGTAGCAGCACTTGAAGAGTGGGTGCCGCATAACATCAATTAACAATTAACCAAAACACACAAATTAAATTAATGAAGAAATTACTTATTGTACTATTATTGATTATCTGCGGTGCTGGAGCGGCATCGGCATTTGTCGACTCCTATGTAATTGACCGCGACAAACTTCCGGAAAATGCCAAAAACATGCTCGACGAATACTTCCCGAAAGCCAAAGTGAGCATGATCAAGATTGACCGACACCTGCTGAAGAAAACCGACTACGATGTGAAGCTCACCAACGGAACCAAGATTGAGTTCAACAACAAGGGGAACTGGACATCGGTTGACTGCGGCAGCAAGGAGGTGCCCGAAGGTCTGGTGATGAAAACCATCCGTAACTATGTAAAGAAAAACTACGACGGGCTGAAGATTGTGAGCATCGTGAAGAAAACAACGAGCTACACCATCGGCCTTTCCGACGGCAAAACGGCGAAGTTCAATTTACTTGGCCAGTTCAAGGGTCTCGAATCCGACAATTGATTCACCGGCTTCACCCTGCGGCAGCCTCTATAAACAACATCATGGCCACCCCTGCCACCAAGGCATAGGTGGCCTGTTTTTGAAATCCGTGGGCATGTGTTTCGGGAATCATCTCGTCGCTGATAACGTAGAGCATAGCGCCGCCGGCCATACCGAGAAGCGCGGGGAGAAACATCCCCGACAGGCCTCCGAGCAAAAATCCCAGCCCCACACCAACCATCTCAAGCATCGCCACAGCAATGGCAATGAGCACGGCACGCGCGTAGCCCACCCCGATCATGAGCAGCGGTGTCACCACCACCAGCCCCTCGGGGATGTTCTGCAAAGCGATGCTTATGGTCACGGCGTAGGCGTTCGACATGTTGCTCTCATCGTAGACAATGCCGGTGGCCATACCCTCGGGCAACTTATGCAGCGCGATGGCGATGACAAACAGCAGGATTTTGTTCACCGACGTGTCGCCATGATGCTTCTCCATGTCGAGCCCTGTGAGGCGATGGAGGTGAGGGGTCACATAGTCGAGCACGCTGATGAGGGCCACACCGGCAACCACACCGACAATCACCTGCCACCAACCGGCAGGTGAGGTCATCTCAACTGCGGGAGCGAGAAGCCCCACAATGGCGGCCGCCAACATGGTGCCGGCGCAGAATCCCATGAAAATATCATTCCACTTGTGCGGAATTTTCTTTATGATCAGACCTATTGCCGACCCTACAAGGGATGCAATGCCGAGGGCGGCGGCTCCTATAAGAACTTTCTCTATCATTCCGTTTTAGTCGTTAATTCACTTTCCTTTAAGCAACCGCACCCCTTCACCTATCCACAGCACAAGCGAGGTTCCGCCGATGATAATAGCCCAGTCGGAGAAACGCAGAGGGGTGACTGAAAAGAATCGGCCGCCAAACTCAACGATGAGAATCTGCCCCACGAAAATGAACGCCGCGATGAACAGGAATTCGCCGCAATGTTCGAGATGCAGGGCGCTGCGGCCTGTGGCGAAAGCGCGGGCGTTGAACATGTTCCAGAACTGGAGCATGACAAATGTTGTGAAAATGAGGCTCAGCTCGTAGGGGGTGAGACCGCTTTCACTGCCGAGGGTTACGTGGAGCAGCTGAGGCAGCGAGGTTACATCGGCATGTTCAAACACATAGACCATCGCAAACAGCAGGGCGAAGAACACAAGCCCGGTGCCGATGATGAACCGCCACATCGACGGGTTGATGATGAACGCCCGGCGGTCGCGCGGACGGTCGCGCATCACCGACTCCGACGGGGGGAGAGATGCCAGCGCCATAGCGGCAAATGTATCCATGATGAGGTTCACCCAAAGCATCTGCGTGACGGTGAGCGGCGACTCGGTGCCCATGAATGCTCCGGCGAGCACAATGAGGCAGGCGGCCACGTTGACAGTCATCTGGAACAGCACGAAACGCTGGATGTTGCGGTAGAGCGAGCGGCCCCACATCACAGCGCGGCCGATTGATGCGAATGAATTGTCAACAATCGTTATGTCGCTCGCCTCTTTGGCAACGGAGGTACCGTCGCCCATCGACAGTCCCACATGGGCGGCTTTGAGGGCGGGGGCGTCGTTGGTGCCGTCGCCGGTCACCGCCACCACCTGCCCTTTGCGCTGCAATGCCTCCACGAGGCGTTTCTTATCCATAGGGCGGGCGCGGGCGATGATTTTCAAATCCATCACACGGTCATCGAGCTGCTCTTCGGTGAGTTCGCCGAATTCGGGACCGGTGATTATGTTGCGGTCGCCGTCAGAGGGTTTCCACAACCCTATCTGGCGCCCGATTTCCTTAGCGGTGCCCGGTGTGTCGCCGGTTACAATCTTCACTCCGATACCGGCATCGAGCACTTCGTTGATTGCACGGGGCACATCGGCACGCACGGGGTCGGCGATGGCAACGATGCCGAGGAATGTGAGGTCGTTCGACACAACTTTTCCGTCGGCAATGACAGGTTCGTTGCCTGAAAGTTTCGCGCAGGCGAAACCGAGGGTGCGCATGGCCTGCGCCTGATATTCTTTCAACTGTCGGTCAATCTCCTCGCGGGTCACACCGCCGCTACTGCGGGCGCACAGCCCGAACACGATTTCGGGGGCACCTTTCACAAACAGATAGCGCTCGCCGTTGGCGTTGTCGACAACGGTGGCCATGTATTTGCGCTCGGTTGAGAAGGGGAGCTCCTCCACAACGGTGAATCGCGATTTCAATTGCTCGTAGTCGTGGCCGTTGGCATCGAGCCACAGCAACAACGCTCCCTCGGTGGGATTGCCGAGCACCTCGGGGCGCTCGCCGACTTTCGAGCGGTCGAGACGCGCAGTGCAGTTCACAGCTATCCCTTCGAGCAGCAGGCGGCTCTCGGCGTTGTCGCCGAGCTCCCCGCCGGGGAGGCAATAGAAGTTTGTTTTATACACCTGCATGCGGTTCTGGGTGAGGGTGCCGGTTTTATCGGTACAGATAACGGTTGTGGCACCCATTGTTTCACAGGCGTGGAGCTTACGCACGAGGTTGTTGGTTTTCAACATGCGGCGCATGCTGTAGGCCAGGCTAAGTGTCACCGCCATAGGAAGCCCCTCGGGAACCGACACCACTACGAGGGTGACGGCTATCATGAGTGTCTGCAACAGGTAGGTGAGGAAATCGACCCACTCAAAGGGGTTGCCCGAGGTGAAATACATCAGTAGGCGGCCGGCAACAATCACCACACCCACTACGTAGCTGAGGCGGGCGATGAGTTTGCCGAGCCGGTCGAGCTGCTCGGTGAGCGGGGTCTTGACGGTGTCGTCGATGCGCGATGCCTCAAACACTTTTCCGTTCTCGGTGGCATCGCCAACGGCAAGCACCTCGGCGATTCCGTGCCCCTCCATCACCTTGGTGCCGCGCATCACATGGTTGCTAGGGAAGGTGGCCTCGGGGTCGAACTGCGACTCGTCGGTGGTTTTGTGCGCCATAGGCTCGCCGGTGAGGGTAGATTCATCCACGTTGAGCGACACGGCCTCGAGCAGGCGACAGTCGGCCGGAATCTCCTCGCCGGTGTTGATAACCACGATGTCACCCACAACAACATCCTTGCGCGGCACGGTGGTGGCAACGGCATTGCGGATTACCTGCACGGCCTCCTCATCGTTCACCTGGTTGAGAATGGCAAACTCCTTGTTAGCACGGTATTCAAAATAGAAGCCGAGACCGGTGGCCAGAAATATGGCGATGAAGATGCCGATAGGCTCGAAGAACACCCCGGCATCCTTGTCGAGGCCGACATATTCATAAATCGAAATACCCACCGACAGCACTCCCGCTATGAGGAGAATGATTATCAACGGGTCGTGGAATTTTTCGAGAAGCTGTTTCCACCACGGGGTGCGGGTGGCAGGCGTCAGCACGTTGACGCCATGCAATTCACGGCTGCGTGCCACCTCGGCATCGGTCAGCCCTTTGTATTTAATTGTGTCGCTCATAAACAAATTGTCAGAAATTGCCGGTGGCACACACCAGCTGTCAACAATAAAAACAACCGCCGGCCACGGGCGGTTTAACGCACTTTGGCCGACGAGTGAGATAAATCTTATTTTTTACCACATCGACAGGGAGTAGCCTGAAACAAGCCTCAGCACCAGCACTATCACCAGAGCATACGTGCCGGCGAGCACATCGTCGAGCATCACACCCCAGCCGTTGCCAAAACGCTCCATCTTGCGGCATCCGAGCGGTTTGAAAATGTCGATGAGGCGGAAAGCCGCAAATCCCGCTAACGCCAACAGTGCCGTGGGCCATTTATCGGGCGTGGCGGCAACAAGCAGCGGAATCCATGTTCCCACAAACTCATCGATAACCACCGTGCGGGGATCCTCCCCCCAATAGCGCTCCATCACACGCGAGGTCCATGCCCCCACAACCGTGGTCACCACAATCAGCGCCACCGTTATCCAGAACAGGGTTGCCGGCGCCACGAAAAGATAGAGCACATACCATATCACAAGGGCTAAAAACGCCCCGACGGTGCCGGGCGCACCCGGCACAAACCCCGTTCCGAACCCCGTTGACAAAATCACATGAAACCACGGAGCCTCCCCCAGCGGATGATTGTTATTATCGCTCATACGAGAATTTAGTAAGTCGTGGAAATTATTTTATATCATTTTACGACACTCGCAACGACCCGGCCACCCCCGGTTGCGACATAAAAGCAACATCGGCGGCAGCCAATCGGCGAATCAATGTCAAAGGTATCACTAAACTTGAAAAAGCGCAAATCTTTTCCACGATTTATCACATTTGACGCAATCGCAGCGACGCTGCGGGGTTGTTTCAAAATGCTAATCCGTGATGGCGAGGGAGCGTTTTATTCGGGCAGGAGTATATCGGGCATTGCGTCGACAACCCGTGTTGCTCCGGCGGCAACCAATTCGGCTCGCGACGAATTGCCATAGGTCACACCCACCGTGCGGCAACCCGCACCATCCCCCATTGCGATATCCACAGGCATGTCGCCCACAACAACAGCATTCCGCGCCTCGCAGCCAAGCGTTTTCAGCGTGAGCAACACCGGCTCAGGATTCGGCTTGGCATGCGCCACATCGTCGCCACCGAGAATGAGCCCGAAAAAGCCGGAAATCCCGGCCGACTCGCACAGCTCCACCAACGACACCCGTGAGCGCGACGAAGCAACCGACATCGCCACTCCCCTGCGCTTCAACTCATTGAGAGTTTCCAACACCCCGGGATAAAGCCGAGTTATGAAGCTATCTTTGTTTTCATTGAAAATGCGGCGGTAGGTCACCACACACTCGTCCAACGCACTATCCGAAAAATCGGGATAAAGAAACCTAAACCCCTCACGGAGCGGCAGCCCGATGGTGGCACGGCATTCGTCGTCGCTGCGCTCCGGCAGCCCCATTTCTTCGATAGTGCGGCGGTAAGTAAACAAAATCGAGTCGGTCGTATCAGCCAACGTCCCGTCAAAATCAAATATCACAAGTTTTGCGGTCATAACAATTCCTTTCTTATCTGCGGATGAGGGTCACTAAGCAGCATTTTTAACTGCCCCACACCCCTATTCCATTGAAACTTTCCCCATCTTCATCCCACCCCTGCATTTCGTTGCAATCCCCATTAAATAACACCCAAAATTACAAAATTCCCCATATCCCGCCATCATCAACACCCGGGCAATCGCCAACCATCCAGGCCGCGGCCTCTCTCCAACCTATTGTCCGTCCCCCCCAAAATTTTGACTCTTTTCTTTTATCTGTCAATCTTTTTAAGGAAGAGACGCCCTATTCTGCATCCTGCAGTCTATCTCTCTGAATCTTGCAGTCCATTCTCTCTGCATCCTGCAGTTCAATCACTCCCCCCTCCCCACAACATCTCCTATCCCCTTTCTTAAATCAAACTTTCCTGCTTGAATCAAACTTTTTTCTTGAATCCTACTCAACAACATCCTATTTTAAATTTTCTTATCCCCGAAAAGCACCCTAATCCATTCAAATTAATAAAAAAGCATCGAAAAAATCCACAAAACCCACTCATCCCATTGCACATTTCAAAAACTCTTCCTACCTTTGCACCACCTAAGCGACATGTGGCTGTGATGCTCACACCTTTGACCATCGCAGAGCGGCAATCCTGAACACCCCGCAAGAGCACCCACATCAGCGTAGCACCTATGCCCAGGTGGCGGAATGGTAGACGCGCGCGTTTCAGGTGCGCGTGCCGAGAGGCGTGCAGGTTCGAGTCCTGTTCTGGGCACCACAAAAGCGAGATAACTAATTGAATCTTCAATAGTTATCTCGCTTTTATTTTATTCAACAGGCTAATTACGGGCAAAATTCAGATTTTCCGCATAACTTTTGGCTGCATATACGATTAGACAGTAATAGATGTAGGTGTTTATATCATTAGGATGTTGGGGGTGGCAATGTGGGTGTAGTCAGCGTTCATTATTGCTCCGTTGGAGAAAGTGATGCCGTGCAGAGTTGTGATGCCGTGTTGGGCGTGGATGTGGCCGAAGAGATGGAGACGGGGATGAATCTCCTTTACTTTAGCGAGGAGTTGCTCGTCTCCGTAGTTTATGTTGTCGTCATAGTCAAGGATACCGTATGCCGGGCTATGGGTTACCAGGATGTCAGTGTCTGTGGGGATTTTGGCTATATTACGCTGTTGGCGGTCGGTGATGCAGTCGCCCATAAACATTGGCACGCCATAGAATTTCACTCCGTCGACCTCTACTCCGGAGTTGCACAAGTAGTGTACATTTGAGTCAAGACCGTCGATATTCGCGCCGTATAGGCAATCGTCGTGATTGCCGCAGATGAAAACCTTATGGGCATAGGGCAAGTCGCAGAACCAGTTGAGGAAGTCGATGGCCTGCTGCTCTGTTCCAGTCATGGTGAAGTCGCCGGAATGGACTACAACATCGGCTTCGGGAAGGTTTTTAAGTCGATGGTGACAGCCGTGGGTGTCTGATAAATGAAGAATTCTCATATCGAGTTTTTTTGCAAATATAGCACTTAAGGTGTATCAAAACGCAGCACACAACACATTTCTCTAATATCTGTGTGGTGCAACACTTTATGATACACCTCTAAGATTAACTTTGCGTCAAAAGATAAAGCCATGACAGTACAAGAGTTATTTAAGTCCCTCTCTTTCGATGAAATCGCCGCAGCTTTGCAGCACACTCACTTCCGCGACGTTAAAAAATTCATCAGCCAGTCAGCCGAATATAAGATGGCTTATGACCAGTTTTGCCATATCGTACCTGATGGAGATGGAGGTGAAGTAACCTTTGACTTAGCTTTGCCGGAAGCTCTTGAAAATTCCAAAGTAAAAGCAATCGTTGCAAATAATGTTGAGGGACAATGTTGGGAGAATATATTGCAAAAAGAGGTTATTCGACCGGAGGATAATAATGTGACTGAAGCTGAAATGGCTGGCTCTATTCTTTGGGGAGCAACTTTTTATGGTTTTACTCCACATTCACAAGAACGATGTTTCGGTGACTTCTTTAATGATGATTCTCCGTTTGCAACGCAGGCGTATAGACTTGGTATCCGTGAAATGCTGCCGTATATCACAGACAAAGAGGAACGCAGGGAACTTAAAAAACTCAGCAAAGGAAATCCGGATGGAGTTCCGTGTAATAGCGAAACTATAAGATATCTATGGGAACGCCGTAAGCACTTTAACCGGAGCAAACGCAAACGTGAATACAGAATGTCGAAACGGCAGGATGAACTTTGGGAAATGAACAGGATTTATCACTACGTAGAGCGACTATGCAAGTTCGGCAATATTGAAACTGCCGGCTTTTTAGTAAGTCTTATCAAACAGATTTACCATGCCGAATCGGTCAATGACTTTATGTTGGAATCGTTTGCATACGGAGAGAATGACCGTGTTGGATATCTGAAAGAGTTGTTGGATAAGTATGCCTGTGAGATGAATGGGCCAGCGAATTCGGACAGCAAACTGACAATCATCATTTGGAGTTCAGAATCTTTTCCTCTCAATTCCGATGAGCGAAAACAACTGCACGAATTTTTGATGAAATTCTTCGCGCTTCCGGCAACATCAATACAAATTGTATCCGGCGTAACTCAAGCGGAGAATCCGGAAATACAAATTCAATTTATCAGCATCAAAAATAAATGATTATGGGAAGCCTAATTCAAATCACCGGCGAGACCCTCGAATGGATGGAAGGTAACCACGGTGCACTTGACATCAAGGTGCGTCGTGGGTGTTCGGTGACGGTCAAGTGTGATAGATGCCAGGATGTTGTGCTTACGGCTCAGCCGGACTATGACACATGGTGTCGCGCTGAATTCTGTTTTAGCAAGCGCGGGGCTGTTGTCCCATACATAATTGAGATTCATTCAGAAGATGCCACTTCGATTTTGGAAATAGTTGATGTTCTATGGGATACCACGGTCGAGTCAGTAATTATCCATGATTGCCCGTCGCTGATGAGCATGAGGTTTCACAATGTCAACATTTTTGATTTTTCAGGCTGCCCGAATCTTGAATATCTTGATTGTGATTATTATAAGGGGACGATTT
>CAJUIT010000029.1 GCA_910586565.1 uncultured Muribaculaceae bacterium
GATTATTTTTTTTTTTTTTTTGATTGCGGTTTTTAACTTGTGTGAAATCGGCATGAATTATAGCCGAAACGCCCCTGCAAGCGTCCCGAGGGGATAAAACGGCCCCGGAGCCGCTCCTGTGGGGGCAGCTCCGGGGCAATATGTGGTTTTAAAATTTTAAAGCCGTTTCATCGGGTTTGCTTACCATTCAAAACCGATGTTCACACCCACGGCGTTGAGGGTGGAATTGGAATCGTGGTAGTACCAGTAGTTGGACGTGGTGAGCTGATAGGTCAGGCCGATGTTGAGCGCCTGTTTTGAGTTGTTGAGGCTCATTGGGATGCGCACACCCAACGACGGACGCAGGTAGAAGCATTCCGAATTTGTCATGTAGCCGTTGCCAATCTCCAGATATTTGTCGCTCAGCAGGAAGGAGCAACCTATCCGCAGGTCGATGTAGAACCCTGTTGATGTGGGCTTGCCGATGCTGAAGCGGAAATCGGTGAACAGCGGAAGCACCCACCCCGTTTTTGTGTGCCCTTTGTTGAAGTCAATGTCGCCCGGTTCCACCTGGCTCCAGTCGGTGAATTGCGATGACGGATTGGTGAACACCACCTCCACACCTGCACCTACACCCATGAAGAACCAGTCGGCATATTTGAAACCCTGGGTTGTGGTTATTTCAAGAAAATCGGCTTTCTTGTCGCCGACCCCTTTCAGATAGGATGCGTCGACATATCCCTTGTAGTTGAAACTCCCCGACAGCGCAGGGGTTATGAGCTGTTGCAACTGGTTGGCCATTTGATAATATTGTGCGTTTGCCGCGCCGGTGGCACCAATCGCGAGCAGTGCAGCGCCTAAAAGCTTGTGTGTTGTTTTCATAACGTGTTATCGAATGGAGAGGGGGTGTCAGAATGGCTCGGATGGCAGGAGGCCGTTATGGCACACTCTCTTTTTAGTTAAAACATTTTAAAGGGTGAGATGTGTTCACTCCACAAAAGTAAAAATTTATTGTCGGATTATCAGGAACATCGGCACGGAATCCTCCCGAATCGAAAGTTTTTGCTAAATTTGCTCATTATTGAGGAAAAAAATGACAACATCTGCAGGCGAAAAGAACAAAAAAATGAGCCGTCGGCAATGGTTTGGTGCCGTTGCCGCCGGAATCGGTGCCGCAATGCTCGGCGACGGGGTGCTGCACGCCGCTCCCGCAGCTGCATCGGCCACTCCATCTCCGGCTGCGGGTGAACCTGCCGCCGACACCCCCCGCAAGGTGAGCCGCATTGCCGAGGGGAAGGCTGTGGGATGTGTGGGTTGCGATGCCTGCATGCCCTGTGGCTATGGTGTTGACATCCCCGGTAATTTCGAATTCTATAACTCAATGCTTGAGGCGGGACTGGTGCCCGATTTGGCGGCCGGTGACCGCAGCGGGGCCGATTTCCGACATAAAGCGGTGAAGTTTCTGCGTGCCTACGACCGCACGGTGCCCGACAAGCATCAGTCGCAGCGGTGCATAAAGTGTTTCCACTGTGTAACATCCTGCCGTGAGGGCGTTTTCATTGTCAATGAACTTGCCGCCCTCACTGCCATCACCGACGATTTGCGCGACTGGGAGTGCAGGGAGGATAGTTTTTAGGTTTTAGACGAAAGACAAAAAGACGAAAGACGAAAAGTGAGAGTAGTTTTTGGTTTTGGCTTTCAGTCAAATAGTTTTTAGGGGAAAGGTTAACAATATTATAAAAAGAAACGACGAAAAATGAGTAAATCGGGAAAACGGCAAAGAAAGTTCACTCCGGGGCACGCGGCAAAGCTGACGCGTGTTGCTGTGAGTGCTGCGATGCTGTTGCTCATGACTCTTCTCATAACCTCCCTTGAGGCCCGCGTTGCGGGTGCCTTGGGTTGGGTGAGCCGCATTCAGCTTGTGCCGCTGGCACTTAGCGGCGCGGTCACCTCTGTGGTTCTATGGCTTGTGGTCACGCTGCTGTTCGGCCGCGTTTACTGCTCGTCGGTGTGCCCGCTCGGGGTGGTGCAGGACTGTTTCTCCCACCTGTCGCGAATCACCCGCAAGCGCCGCATTCATCATCCGTTCCACTATTCGCTCCCCTTCACGCGGTTGCGCTATGTGTTGCTCACGCTTGTGGCGGGTTGCGCGGTGGTAGGGGTTGCCCTTCCGCTGTCGCTTCTCGACCCCTACAGCGCGTTCGGCCGTATATGCTCGGAGTTGCTGCGCCCCGTTGTTCAGTGGCTTGGCGGAGCACCGGTGATTGTGGCCTCATGGCTGGCTTTCGGCATTGCCGCCGCAACGCTTGTTGTGGTGGGGTGGATGTCGTTCCGCCGGGGGCGCCTGTTCTGCAATACCATTTGCCCCGTGGGGAGCACCCTCGGCATTTTCAGCCGTTATTCACTGTTCCATTTCGAAATCGACACCGACCTGTGTGTGAATTGCCGCAAATGTGAGAAAGTGTGCAAAAGCGAGTGCATCAACCTCAACGACCATGTTGTTGACGGCTCACGATGTGTGGCGTGCTTCAATTGTGTGGATGCCTGCGACAGCGATGCAATCCGCTACACCACCCGCCGAAAGAAACTCGCCCTTCCCATGATGCAGCGCATCGAGAGCGCACCTTCGGCCACGATGTCGCAACCCTCCTCGCCGGCTGCACCCGTGAAAATCGACCGCCGCAAATTCCTTGCCACCGGTGCCGTGATTGCCGCCACACCCGCCATTGCCGCGCTTGCCAAAGGTGAGAAACGCATTGCGGCGATTGAAACGGGGTAAGCCGTTGAAAATGCAGCATGCCGTTGTGCCCCCGGGGCGTCGGAGCATGAAGGAGTTTTTGGAACGGTGCACCGGATGCGGCCTCTGTGTGGCCCATTGCCCGGCCAAGGTGCTCAAGCCGTCGGTCAACGAGCTCGGGTGGCTCAACATGATGCACCCCGTGATGGACTACGACCGCTCCTATTGCCGCTATAACTGCACCCGTTGCACCCGCGTGTGCCCCACCGGCGCCCTGCTCCCGCTCAATGAGGAGGAGAAGCACATTTTCATGATAGGTCATGCCGTGGTTGAGCCCGACAACTGCATAGGTTGCGGCCTGTGCTCGTCGCGCTGCCCGCGAAAAGCCATCACTATGGTGGCGCGCACCTCGGGGCGCGGCAGCATGCTTGTAGCCTCGGTCAACACAGCCGACTGCATCGGGTGTGGTGCGTGCGAATATATCTGCCCGGCATCCCCGCTCAAAGCGATAGGGGTGAACGGCATCGTGTGATAAAATCACATTTTTGAAATAAGAAACAAGCTCTATAAAGATGCAACAATATCTCGACCTTCTGCGCCACATCATGGATAACGGCGTGCAAAAATCCGACCGCACCGGCACCGGCACACGCAGTGTGTTCGGCTACCAGATGCGTTTCAACCTTGAGGAGGGGTTTCCTCTGCTCACAACAAAGAAGCTCCATCTCAAATCAATTATCCATGAATTGCTGTGGTTTCTCAAAGGCGACACCAATGTGAAGTATCTTCAGGAAAACGGCGTGCGCATCTGGAACGAGTGGGCTGATGAAAACGGCGACCTCGGCCACATCTACGGCTACCAGTGGAGGTCGTGGCCGAAATATGACGGCGGATTCGTCGACCAGATTTCAGAGGCCGTGCGCGCCATAAAGGAGAATCCCGATTCGCGCCGAATCATTGTGAGCGCTTGGAATGTGGCCGACCTCGACAATATGAACCTCCCCCCGTGCCATGCGTTTTTCCAGTTCTATGTTGCCGACGGCCGTTTGTCGCTGCAGCTCTATCAGCGCAGTGCCGACACATTCTTAGGGGTACCCTTCAACATCGCCTCCTATGCGCTGCTCACCATGATGATGGCGCAGGTGTGCGGGCTGCGCCCCGGCGATTTCGTGCACACCCTCGGCGACACCCACATCTACAACAATCACTTCGAGCAGGTGGCCGAACAGCTTTCACGCACGCCGCGCAAACTTCCGCGCATGCTCATCAACCCCGAGGTGAAGAACATTTTCGATTTCAAATATGAGGATTTCGAGCTTGTCGACTACGACCCGCTGCCTCACATCAAAGCCGCCGTGTCGGTGTAAATGTACACGTAAACATATATGATAACCATAATTGCCGCCATAACCGAGGGGAAAGGAGCGATAGGGCGCAGGGGCGACCTTGTGTACCACCTCTCCGATGATCTCCGCCATTTCAAGGCCCTCACAACCGGCCACACCGTGGTGATGGGGAGAAAAACTTTTGAGTCGCTCCCGAAAGGGGCGCTCCCCAACCGCCGCAACATCGTGGTGACCCGCAACCCCGGGTTTGCCGCCGAGGGGATTGAGACAGCACCGTCGCTCACGGCAGCTCTTGAGATGTGCGACCCCGCGGGTGAGACATTCATCATCGGGGGAGGGCAGGTGTATGCCGAAGCACTCAAGGTTGCCGACCGTCTTTCCCTCACATTGGTGCAGGCTCCCGACCCCGAGGATGCCGACACATTCTTCCCCCCTGTCGACCCCGCAATGTGGGAGATAAGCGACATGACCGACACATGCGCCGATTCTCGCACCGGCATCCCCTACCGCTTTGTGGAGTTCCGCCGCACACAGCGGTGAACATCTCCGACGCTCCCATTGTTGAGGAGCTATGTTTGTGAATAAAGATTTTTTGCGCTAACTTTGCACGAGTTTTGCCCCGGTAGTTCAACGGATAGAATAGAAGTTTCCTAAACTTTTGATAGCAGTTCGATTCTGCTCCGGGGTACAAGATTGTCTGCCGAAACCGGCTTACGCCGCGTGGTGCATGACAAAAAGCCCCAACAGGCTCCCAATCACGGGGAATACCCCGCTAATACACTCTCTGAAGGCGTGAAAGCAGCTCATTGGATGCGGATTTCGATTATCGGGGCATTGGCTTCGATGGTTGGCGCATGTGCATCGATAGGGCGACCCGAAGGTGGACCGCGCGACACCGTGCCCCCCGAATATGTGAGGTCGAACCCCGCTCCCGGCTCAACGGGAATCACACGTCCGCGAGTCGACATTTTTTTCAACGAGAACGTCAAGCTTGAGGATATCGCCAACAAACTGGTGATTTCCCCCGCCCAGAAGCAGAATCCGGCGGTGAGCGCCAACGGCCGCAAGGTGACGGTTGAACTGCGCGACTCGCTTATCCCCAACACCACATATACTCTCGATTTCGCCGATGCTGTGCGCGACCTCAACGAGGGGAACATCCTCGACGGCTTCGCTATGGATTTCGCAACGGGCGATTTCCTCGATTCGCTTCGCATTTCGGGGATGGTGTTCGATGCCCGCACTCTCGAACCGGCCCAGGGGATGGTGGTGGGTGTCTACTCCAATCTTTCCGACACGGCAGTGACAACCTTGCCGCTCGAACGTGTGGCCAAAACCAACCAGTATGGCCAGTTCACTATCCGCAACCTCAAGCCCGGAACCTACAATATTTTCGCCATCGACGACAAAAACCGCGACTGGCATTGGGACCGCTCTGAAAACATCGCCTTCTCCACAACCACCGTCACCCCGTCGGTTGAGGCTGTGGAGGTGGCCGACACGCTCAGTGCAGCCGACGGCACCGACTCCATTGTGGTGCGCACAGCGTGGCGTTATCTGCCCGACGACCTGCTGCTCACGTGGTTCAATGAGAATTACCGCCCGCAGTATCTCCGCGAATATGAGCGCACCGACCGCAAACGCGCTACTTTCAAATTTGGCACCGTGAACGATTCGCTGCCTGAAATTACGGTGATTAACGGTGCGCGCGCCGGAATGTCGTTGGCCGACATGTCGGTTATTGAAACCCGTCAGGGGCTCGACTCGATTGTGTACTGGATGCGCGACACCGTGCTGATGAAGGAGGATTCACTCATGGTGGCAATGCGCTACCAGAAAACCGACACGCTTTCGCAGCTGGTGTGGACAACCGACACGCTGAAACTCTTTGTGCGCGGAGCAACAAAGCAGGCCGAGAAAGAGCAGGCAAAAGCCAAGGAAAAGGAACTGAAAGAGAAAGAAAAACGCGAGCAGGCCGAGGCTAAAGCCCGCGAGAAAGAGCTTGAAAAGCAGGCTAAGGAAGCCGCCAAAAAGAAAAAGAGCAAATCAAAGAAAGGGGAGCCGGAACCCCCTGTTGAGGCTCCGGCCGACACAACCGCTGCCGCAGTTCCCGCGGCTGAGGCCGCCGCGCAGCCAACCGACAGCGTTGCCGCCGACTCGGTTCCGCCCCCACCCGCTGTGCCGTTGCTGGACTTCAAGGCCATAACATCGTCGCAGCAGGAACTCCACCTCCCCGTGGTGTTTGAAGCCGCACAGCCTCTCGAATCAATCGACTCGGCAGGATGGCGACTCGAAATTGCCGTTGACACGTTGTGGAATCCGGTGCCCGGGGTTGAGCTTGTGCGCGATTCGGTGAGTGTGCGCCGTTATAATCTCAAAAACACCTGGGAGGCGGGAGCGCGTTATCGCTTCACCGCCGACTCGCTTGCCCTGACCGATATTTATGGCGTGTGGAACAAGAAGTTCACACATGAGTTCAAGGTGAAGGAGTTTGAGGACTACGGCAACATTTCCTTCGACATAACCGACCTTGCTATGGCCGGCGATTCGGTGAACGTGATTGTGGAGCTGCTGAGTCAGAGCGATGCTGTTGTCGACACAACAACGGTGCGCGACGGCGCGGCGCGATTCTCGTTCGTGGCTCCGGGCACCTATTATGCCCGCGCCTATATTGATGTCAACCGCAACGGGAAATGGGATACCGGCAATCTGGCCGACTCCATTCAGCCCGAGGATGTGTTTTATTTTCCCAAAAAACTGACATTGCGCAAAAACTGGGATATTGACCAGGAGTGGGCGCTGTTCGACACACCTGTCGATGCCCAGAAGCCTAATGAAATAAAGAAGAACAAGCCTAAGACTCGCGACCGCAACGCAAATCGTGGCAATTCCGACTACGACGAGGATGAGGAATACTACGAGGACGACAGCGGCTTCGGAACCAATGCTTTCGGCGAGGATTCGTGGGGCAACGGCTCGCAGTATAACAACGCCCGCCGTGGCTCAACCTCAGGCCGCCGCAACACTAATCCCAATCTCCGCCGCAACAACGGATTCTGATTTCTAACCCCCCACGCCTTCACTTCTCGACGCTTTGCTTGGAAAAGACCTTATAAAAAGCCCTCGCATGTGGCAGCTGGTACTCGAAGCCGATGCTTCGGGGCTGTGGGTTGTTGCTTTTTCGCCGTTTGAGGAGCATGCTCTTATCTTCGAGCGGGTGCCGTTCGATGAAACGGCGTCGTCCCCCTTGCAGGCAATTGAGGATGCGGTCTACGACAACCCGATGCTTCTGCTCGATTTCAGCAAGGTGACTGTGCTGTTCGACACGCGACGGTTCATGGCACTCCCTATGATGCCTCAGGAAGCTTGTGAGGCGATGTTGCGTGCGGCGTTGCCTGCCGATGCATCTGTAGCAACCGAGGTGCTGGTGAGCCCGCTGCCGGCAATGGAGAGTTGTGTGGCGTTTGAAGTTCCGGCCGACATACTCGGTTTTCTGCGTCGCACTTTCCACAATGCGTCAATCCTGCATCCGCTCGCAACCTCGGCGGCCTACTTTCAGGCGCGTCACACCCGTCGTTCCTCCGGCAAAACGTTGGTCAACATAACGGGCAACCGCCTCGATGTGGTCACGCTTGGCGACAAGGCTCCGCAGGTGCTCAATTCCTTCAGGTTCGAGACCCCGATGGATGCACTTTATTACATCCTGGCAACGCGCGGCAGCGCCGAAGTGGCCGACACCGACGAGATAATGGTGGCCGGCGACCTCAAGGCTCGTGCCGCCCTCACGCCGCTGCTGCGCAAATATGTGCGCTATGTGATGCCGGCAATCTTCCCGTCGGTGATGTTCCGTGCGGGAAAAGCTTCACTGTCAGCTCCGTTTGAGATGATTGTGGCGCCTCTCACCGCAGCCCCGGCGGGTGGTCAGCAGCATTGATAGCTCTGAGGCAGTTGCCGCGGTGTAAGCCGCCTGTCATAAAATAGTTTTCAAGATTTTTCCGAAATAACGATGCGAATAATCAGAGGTAAATACGGGCGCCGGCGTTTCGACGTGCCCCACAACATAACCGCGCGTCCAACAACCGATTTTGCGCGCGAAAACATTTTCAATGTTCTCGAAAATATGATTGATTTCGAGGACGATGCACCCACGGCGCTCGACCTTTTCGCAGGCACGGGCGCGGTGTCGTTCGAGTTTCTGTCGCGCGGTTGTAGCCGGGTGACCTCGGTTGAGAAAGCTGCCACGCAGGCTGCATTTATCAAAAAGGTGGCCTCGGAGCTTAAAGCCGGCGATGCCCACACTCTGGTGAGGGGTGATGTGTTCAAGTTCATCGAGTCGTCGAAGCTGCCCTACGACATTGTGTTTGCCGATCCCCCCTACGATTTGCCGGGGTTTGCCGAGATTCCCGAAAAGGTGCTGTCGTCGGCATTGCTCCATCCCGGGTCGGTGTTCATCATCGAGCATTCAAAGAAACATGATTTCTCGGCATTGCCTCATTTCTTCGACCACCGCGCCTACGGCTCGGTTAATTTCTCGATTTTCCGCATTCCCGATGCTTCCGATGCCGAAACCGGGGCAGGGGAGGATTAACGGGCGGCCGGCACTTCGCGTGGAGCGATTTACAGAAAAATTTCTTTAATTTTAAAAGTTAAGGATAAGGTTTTTTGAGAAAAATTAGTAACTTTGCAGTGCTCAATCCGCCTGTTAGGTTTGTTATATAGGAGTGTTGAGCTGAAACGCTTGATTTTCAGTGCGTTTTAACAAAAGCTAACAACAAGAAAACCAACAAAAATTCTTTTTATTCATTTCTACTATGACTAAAATTGGTATTAACGGTTTCGGCCGCATCGGCCGTTTCGTTTTCCGCGCATCAACCAAGCGCGACGACCTCGAAGTAGTTGCCATCAACGACCTTCTCCCCGTTGACTACATGGCCTACATGCTCAAGTACGACACAATGCACGGCAAATTCGACGGCACTGTTGACTATGATCTCGAAAAGAGCCTCCTCATCGTTAACGGCAAGGAAATCCGTGTTACAGCTTGCAAGAACCCCGCTGAAATCGCTTGGGGCGCTGTAGGTGCTGAATATGTAGTTGAGTCTACCGGTCTCTTCCTCACAAAGGAAAAAGCTCAGGGTCACATCGATGCCGGTGCCAAATACGTGGTTATGTCGGCTCCCTCGAAGGACGACACCCCCATGTTCGTTTGCGGTGTTAACCAGAACACCTACGTTAAGGGTACTCAGTTCGTTTCTAACGCATCTTGCACCACCAACTGTCTTGCTCCTATCACCAAGGTTCTCAACGACAAGTTCGGCGTTGTTGAAGGTCTCATGACTACCGTTCACTCTACCACCGCTACTCAGAAAACCGTTGACGGTCCCTCTATGAAGGACTGGCGTGGTGGCCGTGCCGCTTCCGGCAACATCATCCCCTCGTCGACCGGCGCTGCTAAGGCTGTAGGTAAAGTTATCCCCGAACTCAACGGCAAGCTCACCGGCATGTCGATGCGTGTTCCCACCCTGGACGTTTCTGTAGTTGACCTCACCGTTAACCTCGCTAAGCCCGCTACCTACGAAGAAATCTGCGCTGCCATGAAGGAAGCTTCTGAAGGCGAACTCAAGGGTATCCTCGGCTACACTGAAGACGCAGTTGTTTCGTCTGACTTCCTCGGCGACGCTCGCACTTCTGTATTCGACGCAAAAGCTGGTATCCAGCTCACCCCCACCTTCGTTAAGGTTATCTCTTGGTATGACAACGAGATCGGCTACTCTAACAAAGTTCTCGACCTCATCGCTCACATGAAGAAAGTTAACGGCTAATAACCGTTCCTTCATAAAACAAACAGAGGCTGTCTAACCCGTTTAGACAGCCTCTGCTTTGTTTATATATTCAAAAGCACATCCCTCGGCACATTATTGAATTTTACGCCGCAGCCTCTACTTTTGTTGCATTCGGCTTTTTTTTGTTGCATTCGGCTTTGCCGCGCGTAGAGCCGCCATATATGGCGGCTTGCAACCTCGTAGCTACAATCGGCGGGCTTCGCACGCCTCTCTCCTCGTGATTGGCTACTCCCCCCGACGCCTGCGCTCCGCTACGGCAGCGGGGGTTACGAAAAATCGGCGGGCTTCGCACGCCTGCCTGCGCGGTAGGCATAGCTCACAGAACAATTCTCGCTTTTGTCTTTCGTCTCTAAAACAAGTGGTCGGAGACCACGGGGTCGTCGGTAACCCCACCATATAGCCGCCTTGTGCGGCGTTTGGTGGGGACAGGCGATTATGCGTTCAACGCAACCTTGGAGAGGTGCGTTGCAATAATGATAGGCATTTTGGGCGCTTTCCCATCCCTTTTTGGTGCTGTGAAAAGTTGAAAACTTTTGCCACCCTCAACTTTTTCTCTTTTTAAGCCCACTCTTCACCATCGGGCCGATTATCTTTGCGCCTCGATGCGCAAACTCATCACCACATCACGCCCCATCAAGTTGCGTCCACCCAAGCCCGTCTCCCGCGGCTTCGCACGCTACATCGGCCGTCCCCTTACGCGGGCCGAGCGCATCGTCATATCCCGCCTTGAGAGCGCATCCACTACCGCCCCCATCCTCATCGTCGACCCTCCCGGCCACGATTCTACCACCATCCTCCGCCATTATATCCACTACCGCCTCTCACTCTCCCTCCCTCAAACTCTCGCCATCATCTGCGAGGGTGCAACCCGTAGCACCCTCACCCGTTTCCCCGGCCACAGGCAACTATGGAACCTCTCTCCCCGCAACCCCTCCTCACTGCGCGGTTGCAATCCCGAGTTCGCACTGCTGCTCAATATGCAGAACTTCCGCCGTTACAGCCCCTTCCGTAGAAACCACCTCAACTTCCTCGACATCTGCCGCGCCATCTTCCCCTACGTCGGCAGCGGCCTAATCATCCTCCACTATCAAGACTCCCACAAAGGACGCAACTTTCCCCTGCAGTTGCAGCGCATCACCCCCAATCCCTCCCCACGCATCATCCTCCGCAACGCAACCACCTACCTCATCATCCCCTTCATAACCTACACATCCCCACAACCACCCCCGCCATTATTAGTATCCACCCGTGAGGGTCCCCCTCACACCCTCGTCCGAATCATGCGGTGTGCCGGACTCCGCCCAACCACAGGCTCCGGGTTCCTCCGAACTCTCCCCCTGTGCAACCGCCTGGCCAGAGCCCTTTGACATTCTTTCCATAAAATTGCACTTGCATTCGGCTATGCAACAATTGCTACCTTCGGCTTTGCCGCACGTAGAGCCGCCATACATGGCGGCTTGTAACTTCCTGTCCCGGCGTTTAAAGTGGCAATAAACAATGCAACGCACCTCTCCAAGGTTGCGTTGAGTGAATGGAGAGCAGTCCCCACCAAACGCCGCACAGGGCGGCTATATGGTGGGGTTACTGACGACCCCGTGGTCTCCGACCACTTGTTTTAGAGACGAAAGACAAAAGACGAAAGACAAAAGACGATAGCGAGAATTGTTCTGTGAGCTATGCCTACCGCGCAGCCAGGCGTCCGAAGGCCGCCTATTTTTTTCATAACCCCCGCAGCCGGAGCGGAGCGCAGGCGTCGGGGGGAGGCAATCTCGCGGAGAGGGAGGCGTGCGTAGCCCGCCGATTGTGGCTATTGTGAGCCAAGCCGCCATATATGGCGGCTCTACGCGCGGCAAAGCCGAATGCAACAAAAGACATTAACGACTTTATTAATTTTGAGATAGCCGACTTTTGGGCCATCCGCGTGGGAGCCTCCATTCAGGTGGATGCATACGAAAAAAGCTGAATCGGAATCGACTCAGCTTTTTTGTTGTCTTGGAGGGATTCGAACCCCCACAGGCGGAACCAGAATCCGACGTGCTACCATTACACCACAAGACAAGGTGATTGTTTCTTATTAATCTTTTTGTTGAGGCCGGTTTTCATCTCTTTGAAACCTCGTGGCTCGTTCAACGGGTGCAAAGTTACGCAGTAGTTTTTGATTCTCCAAAAAAATGAACAATTTTTTTTGTGAAAAATTTGATTCTGGGGTGTGAAACGGGTGAATGAAGTCGTCTTGACTTTTTACCGAAAGTTAAAATAATAGTCTTTTGTCAACCCCGGCGGTCTTTACGGGCCGGTTTGCCCCTCGTTGTCGGTCACGATGCCCGCATCGCTCCCTCCTCCTCAGGCCAAACCGGCTCCGGAAATCCTCGCCGGTGTTAACAAATAAAAAGTCAAGATGACTTCAATGTTGCTACTCTACTTTGAGCAAAGTTCCCAGAAAGCTACTGCCGAGGCGGCTGCGACATTCAGCGAATCCACGCCATGGGCCATGGGGATGCGCACCACAAAGTCGGCATCGTCGATTGCGCATTGCGAAAGGCCGTCGCCTTCGGTTCCCATCACGATGGCGAGTTTTTCCTCGGCTTTGAGTTTGGGGTCGGAGAGGGTGATGGAATCGTCGCGCAGAGCCATAGCCACGGTTTTGAAGCCCAGTTGACGAAGTGAGCTTGCGGGAGCTTCGAGCCATCCCCAGGGCACGAGAAACACCGAGCCCATCGACACTCTCACCGCACGACGGTTGAGAGGGTCGCATGAGGTGGGGGTGAGCAACACAGCGTCAATGCCCAAAGCTGCTGCCGAGCGGAAAATGGCACCGATATTGGTGGTGTCGACCACGCTGTCGATTATCACCACGCGGCGTGCACCGGCACACACTTCGTCGACGCTTCGCGGGGCCGGGCGCCGCATGGCACACAGCACTCCGCGGGTGAGTGCATAACCGGTGAGGTTGGCGAGCACTTCGCGCGATGCCGTGTAGAGTGGCATGGAGGCGGGGCAACGCGCTATGATTCCGGCGGCATCTCCGGTGATGTGGCGTTGTTCGCACATCATGGCCACAGGCTCGTAGCCCGCATCGAGCGCCACGTTTATCACTTTGGGGCTCTCGACAATGAAAATCCCTTTTTGGGGTTCGATGCGGTTGCGGAGCTGCGCTTCGGTGAGTGAGCCGAACATGCGCGCTCCTTCATGTTCCAAACTGCTTATTTCAATGATTTGTGCCATTGGCCGATTTTCGTTTTAGATTACAAATTTACTTTTTTTCATTCAGTTGTGAAATAGCGAAAATGTGGCTACTTTTGCATGCTCGTGGCGGTCAGTCACTCAAAATAATAATCTGCTTATGGAAAAGAACTGTGAGCGGGGGGAAGCTTGCATGTTTGCGACAGGATCGCTCGGTAATGTTGGTTTTGACGGTGTTGCCGAGGCTTTTCTGGCTGCGTTTGAAGATTACGGATTGCAGCTCGACCGCGACAAATTGCGGGCGATGCTCACGCGTCGCGGTGCCGATTTGAACCTGTCGGCCGGAGCTTTCGACGGCAATGGGCGGCTGGTGTCGTTCATTGTCAACGGTATAGGATTGTATGGCGGGGTTAAAACGGCCTACGACACCGGAACGGGCACGATTAAGAGTTGCCGCGGGCTGGGGCTGACCGACCGCATTTTCTCGTCGTGGATTGATGTGCTGCGCGAGGCGGGAGTGAAGCAATATCTGCTGGAGGTTCTGACCGATAATGCTCCTGCGGTGAAAATCTACACCCGCCAGGGGTTTGAAATCACCCGCGGGTTCAATTGCTATTCGTCATCCGGGCTCTGTGCTGCTCCGCATGCTGTTGAGGGGTTGAAGATTGTGGAGACGTCGGCGGGGCAGATTGCCGAATTGCAGCGGTTCAACGATTTTGAGCCGTCGTGGCAGAACTCGGTTGAGTCGTTGGCGCGTGCTGCCGGAAATGTCGATTGCCTTGTGGCGTTGATTGATGGTGAGCCCGTGGGATTCGGGGTTACCGAATCGCGCTACGGCGACATTGCGCAGATTGCGGTTGCTCCGGAGTTCCGTCGCCGCGGAATCGGCACGGCTCTGCTTCATGAACTGATGGGGCTGAACAAGGCTTCGGAAGCCCGCGTTGTAAATGTTGATGCTTCGTGCTCTTCGCTGAATGCTTTTCTGGTGGCCCGAGGATTCAATCTCACCTGCACGCAGCATGAAATGTTGAAGAAATTATAATGAATTGGGAACAGGGGACTTATTCCACTCAAATACGCTCTTAAACTAAGATAACAGATGATGCCTAAATCAATAACCCCCGTGGCTTTGCTCACGGGATATCTCGGAAGTGGCAAAACAACGCTGCTCAACCGCATTTTGTCGAACCGCCGCGGCATTCGCTTTGCGGTGATTGTGAATGATATAGGGGAGGTGAATATCGACGCGACACTAATCCGCAAGGAGGGGATTGTGGGGAACGGCGGAAATGACGACCTTGTGGCATTGCAGAACGGATGTATCTGCTGCACCTTGAAAATGGATTTGGTGAAGCAATTGGCCGACCTTACCGCCACCGGAATGTTCGACTACATTGTGATTGAGGCAAGCGGTGTGTGTGAACCGGCTCCCATCGCCCAAACCATCTGCTCGATGGCTGCAATGGATCTCGGACCCGATGCAGGGGCGCTTCCGGTGCTCGACTGCATTGTGACGGTTGTTGATGCGCTTCGCATGGCCGATGAGTTCGGTTGTGGTGAGGCGTTGCGCTCAACCACTCTCACCGACGATGACATTGAGAATCTGATCATCGGCCAGATTGAGTTCTGCAACATCATTCTGCTCAACAAAATTTCGGAGGTTACGCCCGAGCAGGCTGCCCGGTTGAAAGCGATTGTGCGTGCCATCCAGCCAACGGCGCAGATTGTGGAATGTGACTATGCCGATGTTGACCTCGACCGCATTATCAACACCCATTTGTTCGACTTCGAGAAGGTTGCAACCTCGGCAACGTGGGTGAGAGAGCTCGAAGGCCACGATGAAGATGAGCATGAGCACGAACATGAACATGAGGAGTGTTGCGGGCACCATCATCACGAACACGAATGTGATTGCGGCCATCATCACCACCATCACCATCATGGCGAGGGGGAGACGGAGGAATATGGAATCGGCACGTTTGTTTACTACCGTCGCCGCCCGTTCGACTTCGATAAGTTCGACCGTTTTCTCGCTTCGTCGTGGCCGGCAAGTGTTATCCGCACCAAGGGGGTGATTTATTTCAGCCACTACCGCGACATGTCGATTCTGTTTGAACAAGCCGGGCGCCAGAAAAAGGTGACTGAGGCAGGCTACTGGTTTGCCACGGCTCCGGCCGACGAGCTTGAGCAGCTTATGGAAACCGAACCGGGATTGCGCCGCGACTGGGATGAGACTTACGGCGACAGAATGATAAAGCTTGTTTTTATAGGGCGCGATATGGACCGTGAGGCAATCACGGCAGCCCTCGACGCGTGTCTGGCTCCGGCCTGACGAGTCCCGGTCAACGTGCTTTTTCGAGAATCTCAACAAACTCGGGCGGCAGCTCTGTGGAGTTGCCGATAACGGCTTCGGCCACATCTCCGCAATAAACGGCGGGGAAGTGGCGCCGTGAAAACAAGATTGGTTTTCCACCCATGAATGCGCCCCATGCCGAGAATGTGGAGTCGGAGGCTACGGTGAAAAGGCACCGGGAGATGGCTTGCATGTCGGCGAACGCGTTGCCGCAGAAGATGCGCTCCACACCCGGCAGCGTGGTGAGGGGGCGCAGCTCGTCGTCGGTGCCGTCGGAAAACAGGAATATCGGGATTGACGGGTTGATGCGCCTGATGTTGCGCGCCACCCCGGCATACCATTCCGTGGGAATGCGCAGGGTGTCGTTGTAATCGCCGAGCCTCACGTGCATGGCCACGCCGCGGCTCATCCGTTTTTCGTCAACCAACGCTATGGTTGAGGGTTTGGTAATCAAGCCAAGCAACTCGGCCACGAGATGGCGGTGGCGGTTGAAGTCGGAGAAATAGTTGCCGAGCGAACTGAATTTCACAATGTGTTTGCGGCGGGGATTGAGCGGCGATGTGAGCAGCAACTTTCGGATGCCCCCGATGCCGATTCGGTTGAAGAGGCCGGCGTAAACGCGCTTGTCGCGTTCACGCCTCAGCATCGGCCCGATGCTGAGTTTCAACCATGCGGGTGCGAGCATCACGCACCCCGTTGTGCGCGTCTCAATATATGCGCGCGTAACCACAAAAAGGCAATTGGCGAGCCCGGGGCCGCCGATGCGCAGGTTGCCAAGTTCGATAAACGGGGTGAGTTTCGGGTAGCAATATCGTTTCATGTCACTGTTGGATTTTTCGCGCCCATAGCTGAGATTGCTGGCGGATGTGGGGCCTTTCAATTCTTTTGAAGATGAAGAATGGGGAAATGGTTACCCATTGTGTCATATTCGCTCCGGCTGATTATCTGAAATCCCTTCTTGAAGTAAAATTTACGGGCAGCTTCGTTTTGCTCATTTACGTCGACTTTGGTTATTCCTCGGTTGAGGGCAAAATCAATAAGAGCTGAGCCGTAGCCGTGCCCCTGATGTTTGGTTGAGACAAAGAGCATTTCAACCATGTCGGCGCTTAATCCCATAAATGCGGCAACCTCGTTGTGGTGCCTTATAACGTAGAGTGTTACATTAGGGAAATAATCGGTTGGGAGCGCTTTCCGTATGGTGGAAATATCATTTTCGGTGAGGAAATGGTGCGAGCTTCTCACCGAATCCTCCCATAAGTTGATTAATTCGGTGTAATCATTTGAGTGGTATGGGGTGACAGTCATTGGCATTCAGGTCTTTTGTGTTGTGAATATGGGGCACGGTGGGAAGGGGAATTTTTAGGGGTGTGTGGGTTGGAGCGTTTTTATGATGGCAGCGAGGATGTCGACATCGGCGGGAAGCCATTTCACAGAGTGGATTTCTTCGGGCGAGAGCCAGCGGGCCGCCTCATGTTCAATCAACGTTAGTTTGCCCGAAAGGATGTCGCACCTGAAGCATTGCATCGACAAATGGAAATCGGGGTAGTCATATTCCACGTTTGCGAGCAGTTCGCCCGGCTCGATGTCGGTTGCCAGTTCCTCTCGGATTTCGCGTTTAAGCGCTTCGGCAGGTGTTTCGCCGGGTTCAATCTTTCCTCCCGGAAATTCCCACCATCCTTTCCATTTTCCGTAGCCTCTCTCTGTGGCCAGCACCTTCCCGTCCTTCAGAAACACTGCTGCCACAACATTAATTATTTTACGGTCGGCTATTTTATGAGTCATAATGTATAATGGAAATCTGTTGATTGCAAGTTGCAAATTTAAGCATTATTTTTCTTATTTGTCAGGAGGGTTTGGCTATGTCGATTCATGTGAAATGTAAGTGAGGAAAGACGATGGGCGGGGTGCGTGAATTTGTTGAGTGCGTGTAATTGGCTAATTTTGCAGTATGATTAGCCAGATAACGAAATACGCTGAGACTCCACGATTGATATTGCGCTCGTGGAAGCCTGAGGATTTGCCTCTGTTTGTTGCCATGAATAAAGACGCGCGGGTGATGAAATATTTCCCCGCTCTCTTAACTGAAGAGGAAACCGGAGCGTTTTATGCCAGGATTCAAGAGGAGTTTTGCCGGGTAGGGTGGGGGCTTTATGCGGTGGAATTAAAGGAGTCGGGGCAGTTCATCGGCTATGTGGGCCTTCATGAGATAGGTTTTGACGCCGACTTCACGCCAGGGATAGAGATTGGTTGGCGATTGGCGGCAGAAGTTCACAATCGGGGATATGCAACGGAAGCGGCAAAAGCTGTGTTGCAGCTTGCCAAATCGCATGGAATTGAATGCGTGCTTTCGTTCACTGCCGAAATTAACAAGCCCTCCGAACGGGTGATGCAGAAAATCGGGATGGAAAAGGTTGGCACCTTCGCCCACCCAAAACTGCCCACCGCCTCCCCCCTTAGCCTCCACGTTCTCTATCGCCTCAGGCTATAATTAAACGCTCAGTGGTATAGCTGGTTGTGAGTTAGAGGATTGAATCGTTGAGGGGATTTTGTTGGTGGCGAAGATGGTTTTGTCGGGCTGAAAGGGGCGACGTATTTGCATAGCAATAGGTGCACCCATGTGGGCAGGTGTTGTAGGCTCCAATGTCTTTTGAGGATATGCAGTCACAGAGGGGGCGCTGCCCTTTATCGGTTTTGAGCCGGTTGATTTCCGGGTAGAGGTCGGGTGCAATTCTACAAATTAAGTCAGGGTCGATGCAGCGATTATGGCCTATGCCGAATTGAGATAAGTCGATTTTTTCGGCGCAGGTTGATAATTCCAAGCCGAGATTCAGAATGGATAATTGATGTGCGAAACGACGCATATCATCTTCAGTCCATTCCCGGTAGTTTATGCCGGCTGCCAAAAGGTTGCGCCCGACTTTTTTGTAGGTTGAAATATCGGCAAAACTGAATATGAGCTTTTCAACATATCCATTTAGTTGATTGGCGATATTTCCGATTTTGCGTAGCAAGTGGTCGACAGAAATCTTGTCAGTCAGAATGAGAGGGTCAAACCGCCAGATAACAGAACCAACTCCAAGAATGTCGACAATCTGCTTAAAAGTATCAATCCGTTGTTTCAGTTGAGGTAGGTTCGGTTCCAACGTCTCGGTAACGTAGTCGTTAAGCGTAAACTGAAAATAACATCCGATGCGACGTTCCTTTAGCAGAGGCAGGTAGGGAATAACCGGTGCCGGATTTTTCGACCAGAACACTATAAATCGGGTGTGGTCGAAAGAAACATAAGAATCCTTGCCGTTATATGGATTGCGCCAACGCACATAACCGGCTCTCAGCCGGTTAAAGAACCACCGGCTATAAAACGCAGGAATATCGGTGGCCCTACTGGCCGACACAATTAGCGGGGCCTGCGCCTCAACAAAGCTTCCGTCATTTAATGTCAGTTTTACCCTCTCGTTGTTCATGACACAAATTTATGATTGCAGTGGGCAAATTTCCGGCATATAAACATCAATAAATGCTAATATATCAAAGCTGGCGGCAATCTTATTGCTCAGATTGTTATGATGGTAAATCATCGATGTTACGGAAGTGTCGGAAATTCTAATATCTGTGAACTCAATGTACGTCAGTTATAGTGTATTGATAGAATTCGCCTATTTTATTATGTGGACGTTATAACAACTATTCTTCAATTTAGCAAAACAGGAACTCCACCGTGCTATTCCGTGTCTCAACCTTCATTGTCAATTATTATCGATATTATCGTTTTTGATAGCTACCTTTATAACGTTGTCGCGACGATTTTCAAACAGGTCGTAGGCCTCCTCAATCTGTGAGAAGGGGAAGGTATGGGTGATGAGAGGAGTTGTGTCAATTTTACCTTCCGAGATAAGTTGTAGAATTTCATCGCAGTCGCAACCATCAACGCCACCGGTCTTGAACGTCAGATTCTTGCCATACATTTCCGGCAACGGCAACACCTGCGGCTT
>CAJUIT010000030.1 GCA_910586565.1 uncultured Muribaculaceae bacterium
ACAATTAGGAAAGAAATGGACTTTTTCATCCTACCATTTTACAATTAAGCTCAAATATCTGTTGGGTGGGAAGATGGTTTTGTTGGCCCTTAAGGATGATGCCTGCCGGGCAGAGAGATTTTAAATGGTTAAGAGTTATGAAAAAAGAAAAATAATGCGTAAGTTTGCAGGAAGTTTTGCTATGTAACCGGGCTATTGGCGGCCCATCGATATTCATAATGTGACAGATTGCCGGATGTGGCAATGATGAGCGATTCCGCTTTTATAGTTTAAGGGTACAATCAGCCGAACTGCATATTTTCAGAGCCTCCAAGCTGGAGATTCTGCACAATGAAACAAACACGCTTTTGTAGCAAAAAGTAATAGTAATTATAATAATCAACAATCTATGAACAAATTACTGTTGGGAGCATTCGCCGCCACCGGTCTCACAATGTTGTGGGGCTGCAGCGACACGTTTGACCCCTCAAGTGACCGAGAAGGGCGCATTTTGCCGTCGGTTGACGTGAGCAGCACAGTAGCCGCTCCCGCCAAGGCGGAGAAATCGCGTGCCGCCGGGCAGGCCAAGGCCATAAGCGCCGACGACCTCAAACTTAGGCTCACCGCCGAGAGCGGAGCGTTCGCACAGGAGTGGGCCGGAATTTCGTCATTCGACAACACTGCCGATTTCCCTGTGGGGATGTATCTGTTTGAAGCTTTGTATGGCTCTCCTGCCGACGAAGGCTTCGACAAGCCCTACTATTACGGTTCCACATCGGTGAGAGTGCTGGAGAATCAGACAACCCCCGTGAATGTAACTGCAACGCTGGGCAATGCAATGATAAGCATTGTCTACACCGACGCGGTGAAAAACTACTTCACCTCGTTCAGCGACAAAATCGTGACCCGCAGCGGAGCGGAACTCAGCTATGGTTTGGATGAGACCCGCCCCCTCTACATCACCCCCGGCCATGTGGATGTGGTGACAACCGTTACCAAACCCAACGGCGTGTCGGGCACCGTGACCCCTGTGTCGTTCGAGGCAGAGGCACGTCACCACTACCTTATTGAAATTGATGTCAACGACGGTGAGGTTGGCAATGCTGTGTTCACCGTAACATTTAACTCCGATCTTGTTGAGGAGGAAGTTGAGCTCGAATTGAGCGACAAACTGCTCACAGCTCCCGCCCCCGAAGTTAATGCAACCGGCTTCACTGCCGGGGAAACCCTCAACTTCGTGGAGGGAACTACCCCTGCGTCGCCCCTGCGCATGACCGTGATGGCTGTTGCCAACGTGCAGACAGCCGTTCTCACAGTCAATTCGGCTTCGCTGCGCGAACAGGGCTGGCCCGAGACCGTTGATTTCGCATCGGCCGATGCCTCCACTCTGGCAACCCTCAAACGTCTTGGCCTGCAGTTCCCCGGTCTCGAAGGTGTGAAAAGCCAGATGGCTGTTGTCGACTTCACAAATGTGGTGAAGAACATCGCCTGTGTTGACGGTGCCGACAACACTTCAACATTCACACTTGTGGCAAAGGATGCCAACAGTAAGACAAGCGAACCGGTGTCGTTCTCGGTAGCAATTGAAAAAGTTAATCTTGAGATAACAAGCGTCGATCCCCTCACAGCCGACGACACCGAGCTGACCATGACGGTTGACTACAACGGCGGTGACCTTGCCTCAAATGTTAAGTTTGAAACCAAGAATCTGCGTGGCACATGGGATAACGCTCAGGTGCTCAACGTTGCGCCCGTGTCGCGCGGCGGTGAGAGCTACCGTGTGACAATCAGCGTTCCCGCGAGTAGCGACGACGTGATTGTGCGCGGTGTGAGCGGCAATCTCATCACCCCCGAACGCACTGTTGTTCGCGGTGGTGCTTCCATTGCTCTCGACAACAATGACGTGTATGCCACCAGTGCTGCAATCAGCGTGCTCGGTGCGCATGGAGTGGAGTTTGCCGGCGAGGCCAAACTGCTCCTCTCAACCAACGGCACCGATTTCACTGAGCATACTGCCAAAACCGCTGAGGGAAATGTGATTTCTTTCACGGGGCTCACAGGCGCAACCAAATATTATGTTAAGGTTGATGTGAACAACGGGCAGTCGAAAGCCATTGAGTTCACAACCGAAGCTGCCGCCCAATTGCCCGATGCGGGATTCGATTCGTGGTCGTCTGAAAAGAAAGGTGACTATCAATACCTTTGGAGCGTGGCCGGAAGCGGTGCATGGAACACTCTCAATGCCCTCACAACATCGCAGAACGGCAGCGGCAGCGGAAATGGTCTCAACACCGGCGGATGCTCTTACAAAGCCACTTCCGGCACAATCCCAGCCAACGGCCGCAGCACACAATCAACAGCCGGCGGCGGCGCAATCGGCACTCAGAAACATTCCGACGGACACACCGAAGGGAATTCAACACTCCATTCTGATAAACAACACTCCGGTGCCAATGCCGCATTGGTTCGCACCGTGGGGTGGGGTAGCGGTAACACAGCCAAAGCATCCGGTTCGGGCTTCGGCACATGCAACAACACAACCGTGGGTGAACTTTATCTCGGCACTGTCGACGGCACCAACCCCGTCTACGGCTATGCATTCTCATCGCGCCCCAAATCGGTGTCGTTCTACTACCACTACGATGTAGTGAGTGGCGGAAACGGCGATTTCGGCACTGCCGACGTGAAAGTGAGCGATGCCGCAGGCAACGTGATTGCCGAGGGTTCGGTTACTCTTCCCGAGCAGGGCGCCTACGCACCTATAACTATTCCGCTCAACTACACCGGCAATGCCAAGGCCGCTTCAATCAGCGTGGTGTTCAAATCATCGGGTAACAGCGACGCTCTTAACAAGAGCACAACGTTCTGGCATTGTCCCGGCGCCAAGAATGTGTCGGGTGGTGAATATGTTGGTTCCGAGCTTTATGTCGATGACGTAGTGCTCAATTACTAATCCCTTTCCATTCCCTTAGTTATATGAAAACAAAGTTTATTTCAAACATAGCAGCCGGTTTGCTGCTGGCAGCCGGTTTCTCGGCGTGCAGCGACAACTGGACTGCCGATATCGACGGTAACGGAGAGGGGCAGCTCCGCACCTCAACCATCGTTCCGTCGGTGATGAACGAGGACCAGTTCCCCGCCATCAACGATGTGGCTTCGGCAAAGAAAGCTCCTTCGCGTTCGACAATCGACCTTTCAGGTTTCCTGGTTGATGTTGTCGATGCATCGGGCAATAGCGCCGCATCATGGACACTGAGCACCATGCCCGGCCTCCCCACTTTCCCTGTTGGCACTTACACCATCAAGGTGCGCTCCCACGAGGTGCAGCCTGCCGAATGGAACAAGCCCTATTTCCTGGGTGAGCAGACTTTCGCAATCCGCAACGGAGAGATAACCGAGGTTGAACCCATCGTGTGCAAGCTTGCCAACATCCGCATGACCGTTATTTTCGACTCGAAGCTACTCGAGGCGTCTGACAACGGCGGTGCCGATTTCAAGGTTACCGTTACCTCAACCCCCGGCACATCGCTCGATTTTACCCCCTCAACCGAGGGCTCGGGTTATTTCGAGGCTGCCGAAGGTCTTTCAACACTCAAAGTTGCCTTCACCGGCAAGGTTTCGGGTGTTGAGGAGAACACCACTGCCGTGCTCACGAATGTTGAGGCCGGTCAGCATCGCAAACTCACAATCAGCCTCAAGAAAAACGGCAATGTGCCCGACGATGAGAAAGGCAACATCACAGTTGACAATGAGGGAATCAATGTTGATTTCAGCGTTGAGGAGGTTGATATGACCGGCGACATCGCCGCCGATGAGGATGTTGACAACTCTCAGGAGGAGTCGCCCTGGGGACCTGAAGGGAAGCCCGACGATGGCGATAAGGATCCCGAACCTCCCACGCCCCCCACACCCGATGATAATGTGATTAAGTTTGTCAGCGAAACACTGAATCTCGAAGGCGCGAATAATGCCGATGAATTCGGCCCCGGCGTTAAGGATGCTATCGTGCTTATCACTTCGCAGAAGGGTGTGAAGAACCTCCTTGTTGAAATCGAATCGGATTTCCTCACCGATGAGTTCCTTACTGAATTCGGTCTCGCAACAAGTTTCGACCTCGCCAACGCCCCCGGCGATCCCTCCGACGACAGCAGCCTCGTGGCGCGATTGAAGAGCCTCGGCTTCCCCGTCAACGCCGAAGTTGTTGGCAAAGGTGTCGACGAACCTTTGAAGTTCGACATCACAACCTTCATGCCGCTTATTCTTGAAGCCGGTGACCACAAGTTCCACATCACTGTGACCGACCTCGACGGCAACAGCAAGGGTATGACATTGTTAATCAGAAAATCATAAGGGCAAAAACTGAAATTGAAATGAAAAAGATATTTTTCTCGTGTGCAGCCTCGTTGGCAATGCTCGCTTTCAGCAGCTGCTCCGATGATATAAATTATGAGACCGGCGACGGAGAAGGTCGTCTGCTCGTGACAGCGTCGCTTAAAAGCGATGTGAAAACAGTGTCGCGTGCGGCGGTTACCGACGATGCGCTGGCTGCCGGCACCACCATCTGGATTTCAAATTCAAAGGGTGTTGTGCGCAAGTTCAACGGAATCGGGGAAGTTCCCGCCGAGGGTGTGTGGCTCGTGAGCGACAATTATGTTGCGCAGGCATGGGCCGGCGACTCGGTTTCGGCTTCATTCGACAAGAAGTGCTACAAAGGCATCGAGCCGTTCACCATCACAAAGGGTTCGACCGTGCAGGTCAACATCGAGTGCAAAATCCTCAACACTGTTGTCGAGGTAAGCTATCCCGAAAACATGGAGGAGATGCTCACCGACTTCACCATGACCGTGGGGCACACCGCTAAAGATGGCACACTGGTGTTCAACGGCCGCGAGGATGAGGGCCGTCCCGGCTATTTCATGATGCCGTCGTTCGACAAGAACCTCACCTGCACACTCGCCGGCACAGCGGCCGACGGAAGCGCCTACACAACCACCAAGGTTATCGAAAATGCCAAGCCCGCAACAAAATATATTGTTAAGGTGAAGGCTCCCGAACAGGGCTCAACCGAATTCGGCGGCGGCCTCTTCACCATCGAGGTCGACGAAACCGAAATTGTGGTTGAGGATGTTGTTGAGATTGTTGCAGCACCTGTGATATCAGCACTCAATTTCGACCTCGATCAGCCCATCGTTGGCGAATCGGGCAAACTCACCGAGAAGAAACTGTGGATTCAGGCAACTTCGGCGCTCAAATCGGTTGAGATTACCGCCCCCTTCCTCACAGAAATGGGTATGGACGGCAATGACTTTGAAATTTTCGGCATGCACGAAACCGTGGCCTCGCAGCTCGCAGCGCTCGGCTTCCGCTATCAGCATGTAACACATGAGAATGATGCCGAAAATCCCGAGTTTGAGGAGATGAAGCTCACCTTCAGCGATGAGTTCATGAACGCAATCCCCAAAGGTGACCACACACTGACCATCAAGGTGACCGATGCTGCCGGCCGCACAGGCATGCGCCAGCTTAGCATTCTGCTCAGCGATGCAAAGGTGCGCACCAATGCGCTGGCTGCCGATGCTGCCACCACTTGGGCCACAAAAGCCACCATTTCCGGCACTGTGATGCAGGAGGGGCTCACCGGTCTTGGCTTCAACTATCGTGAAAAAGGCGCGCAGCAGTGGACGGCTGTTGCCGTAGGCGAATCCGATGCCAACGGCGTCCGCCGTCGTGCTTCTATGCGTAAGGCTCCCGCTGTGGGTGGCTCATACTCTGCGGTTATTGAGGGACTGAAACCCGGAACAATCTACGAATATCAGGCCGTTTGCGAAGGCTTTGAAGGTGGAGTTGAAACATTCACCACCGAACCCGCAACTCAGCTTCCCAACGCCGGTTTCGAGGATTGGAACACGAGCAGCACACCCTATCTCATCGGCGACCGCTCATTCTGGGATAGCGGCAACCACGGCTCAGCCACACTTAGTCAGAATGTTACCGAGCCCGATGAAACCATCAAACATGGTGGCAGCCGCTCGATTAAGCTCGAATCGAAGTTCCCCAATGTTGTGGGCATCGGCAAGTTTGCTGCCGGCAACGTGTTCACCGGCCGTTATCTCGACACAAACGGCACCGACGGTGAACTTGGCTGGGGACGTCCGTTCACTTCGCGTCCCAAAGCGCTCAAGGGGTATGTGAAATACACCTCGGTTGAGGTTAACTGCGTTGGCAACAAGCAGAACACCCCCCAGGGCTATCAGGATAAGGGAATCATCTACATTGCCATGCTCGACGGCACCACGGTTGATTTCACTACATCCAAATCGAAAGAACGCTACACCGAGTTCCCCGTAATCGTTCAAACGAAGGAAGAGAACCTCTTCAAGCAGGATGCTGCAAACGTGATTGCATTCGGAAAGCAGGTGTTCGACACAACTCCGGGAGACGGTCTCATCGAGTTTGAAATTCCTCTGGATTATGTAAGAACCGACATTAAGGCCGCCCACATCATGGTGGTGGCATCCTCGAGCGAACAGGGTGACTACTTCATCGGCGGCAAGGGGAGCACAATGTGGCTCGACGACCTCGAACTCGTCTACTGATAGCCGCTCCCAACCTATCGACATTTTTCCGACACCGCGTGTTTTTTTTGAAAATGCGCGGTGTCGTTTTTATGAAACGTGGTTGAGCGGCATTGGCGAGAGCTGCGTTAACAGGTGTCATTTTGCCTGAATTGCTCCAACGCCGACGATTTTTCAGTATGGGATTTTTTCCGTACTTTTGTAGCTCAAACAAAGCGTGGCCAACCGGGGTGAAATCCCGCACAGCCGTGCTGTGAAAAAGATTGGAATAAATTATGATAGTAAAGCGTCTGTATCGGTTCATGCTGCGCAGTTTCCTGCCGCTGTTCCTGATGACGTTTTTTATATGTCTGTTCATTGTGCTCATGCAGTTTCTGTGGCGCTATATCGACGACCTTGTCGGTAAGGGGCTCGAATTGCATGTGATAGGTGAGCTGTTTTTCTACGCCGCCCTCTCAATGGTGCCTATGGCGCTCCCGCTGGCAATTTTGCTGGCATCGCTCATGACGTTTGGCAACCTCGGCGAGCGTTTCGAGCTCACGGCCATGAAGGCGTCGGGCATCTCCTTGATGAAGGTGATGCGTCCGCTCATCGTGTTCATCGGTGTTGTGGCAGTGGGTGCCTTTTTCTTCCAGAACTACGTGCTCCCGATTGCACAGACAAAAATGTGGACGCTGCTTTATTCGGCGCGGCAGAAATCACCCGAACTCGAGATTCCCGAGGGTGTGTTCTACGACCAGATTCCCGGCTATAACTTCTATGTTGAGAAGAAGGACCGCGAGAGCGGCACACTCTACGACATGATGATTTATGACGTGTCGCGCGGATTCGAGAACGCCCGCATCATCCTTGCCGATTCGGGGCATCTGAAGCTTGCCGACGACAAGGAGCACCTTTTCCTGCAGCTCCATTCGGGCGAGCAGTTCGAGAACCTGCGCGAGAACAACGCCGGTGGCAATTCGCAAAACCAGCCCTACCGTCGCGAATCGTTCAAGCTCAAGGAGATTCTGCTGAAATTCGACGCCAACTTCAACCGCATGGACGAAAGCGGCATGCGCAATCAATATGTGGGTAAAAACATCGACGAGCTTCAGGCAACCATCGACTCGGTGACACTTAGGGTCGATTCAATCGGTGCCGGCTACGCACGTGAGATAAAGGAAAAAGCCTATCTGCGTGTGCCTTATCTGCATGACAGATATGTGAACGGAGAGCATGTGCAGGAGCCGCAGCGCCCTGTGGCGATGGAAAAGCCGCTCGACGTTGATTCGCTCTTCTACCGCGACAAACCCTCAATGGTGGCCTCCTATCTGTCACAGGCTCTGATGAAAGCCCAGCGCGTCAAGCAGGACTATGAGTTCAAAAGCTATGCAATGGAAGCCGACCGCGAAACCATCCGTCGTCATGGCATCGAGATGCACAAGAAATACACCCTTTCGTTTGCCTGCCTGATATTCTTCTTTATCGGTGCACCCTTAGGTGCAATCATCCGCAAGGGTGGTCTCGGCACTCCGTTGGTAATATCGGTACTTCTCTTCATTGTCTACTACATCATCGATAACACCGGCTACAAGATGGCCCGCGACGGCAAACTTGAAGTCTGGCAAGGTATCTGGCTCAGCTCGGCGGTGTTGCTGCCGCTCGGCGTTTTCTTCACCTACAAGGCCATGAAGGATTCGGCGGTGTTTGATGTGGATGCCTACAAAAACTTCATCCGCCGCCTCACAGGGAAAGTGAAGCGCGAACTCGAGGTGAAGGAATTCACCATGCAGGAGGTGGAGGCGCCGGTGGCAATCGGCATGTTGAAAAGCCTGCAGGCTGCTTGCGAGGAGCTTTCCGAAGCCTACCGCAACATGACGCTGCCAAAGCGCATCTATTATTTCTTCCGTAAGTTCCCCGTGCGCGACAAGGCGCAGCAGGTGCTCAACGACACGGTGGATTACCTCTCGGGCACACGCAGCAAGAGTGTGATTGATGCGGTGAACCTCTATCCCTTCCAGCTCACGGTGCGCAACGTGGCCGAAACCATGCGGGTGAACTCTCATCTCCTGAAATTGTTTGAGCAACAGAACACAGAAATTAATCAACAACCATAAAAACAGCTATGGCAACCAACCATAACAATGTACCTTCAGCCGACGAACGGCATCCGATACAACTCGATTCAATTGAAAGCGCTCTTGCCGATTTCAGTGAGGGCAAAATGGTGATTGTGGTCGACGACGAGGACCGCGAGAACGAAGGCGACCTCATCGTGGCCGCCGAAAAAATCACCCCTGAGCAGGTGAACTTCATGCTGAAGAACGCCCGCGGAGTGCTTTGCGCGCCCCTCACCATCTCTCGGTGCCGTGAGCTGAATCTGGCACCTCAGACCGACGTGAACACCTCGGTGCTCGGCACCCCGTTCACTCTCACTGTCGACAAACTCGAGGGTTGCTCAACCGGTGTGTCTATTCACGACCGTTGCGCAACAATCCGCGCTCTCGCCGACCCGGCCTCGACCCCCGAGACATTCGGCCGCCCGGGCCACATCAACCCCCTCTATGCACAAGATCAGGGTGTGCTCCGCCGCAGCGGCCACACTGAAGCTGCTGTCGACCTTGCCCGTTTGGCCGGTTTGCAGCCTGCCGCAGCACTGATGGAGATAATGAGCGACGACGGTTCGATGGCCCGTTTGCCCGAACTCCGCAAGCGCGCCGACGAGTGGGGGCTCAAGCTCATTTCAATCCGCGACCTCATTGCCTATCGTCTGCGTCGCGAATCGCTCGTTGAAAAAGGGGTGGAGGTTGATTTGCCCACATGCTACGGCCACTTCCGTCTTATCCCGTTCCGCCAGAAAAGCAACGGACTGGAACATATAGCCATCATCAAGGGTGATGTCAACACCAATGAACCGGTGCTCGTGCGCGTGCATTCTTCGTGCGCGACCGGCGATATTTTCGGCTCTATGCGTTGCGACTGCGGCGAGCAGCTTCACCAGGCACTCCGCATGATCGACAAAGAGGGTTGCGGCGCAGTTGTTTACCTCAGTCAGGAGGGTCGCGGCATCGGATTGATGGATAAGATTCGTGCCTACAAATTGCAGGAAGAGGGGATGGATACCGTCGAGGCAAATCTGCACCTCGGCCACAAGGCCGACGAACGCGATTATGGCGTGGGAGCACAGATTCTCAGCTCGCTCGGCATCAAGAAAATGCGCCTGATGACAAATAACCCCGTGAAGCGCATCGGCCTCGAAGGCTACGGCCTTGAAGTGGTTGAAAACGTGCCCATCGAAATCGAGCCCAATGATTACGACCGCTTCTACATGTCAACCAAAAAGCACCGCATGGGTCACACCCTCAACCGCGTTGACTGATTGGGGCCGCGCAATCGAAGAAACTTAACAGAAATAAAGAAGGAGATGTGCCTGTCAACATCGAGGCACATCTCCTTCGTTTTTATTGTCACCATCCGGCACGTTCGTGCCGGGGATGCAAAACTGATTTATTTGTCGAGCAGCTCCTGAATTTTAGCTTCAAGGGTGGCGCGGTTCTGCGAGCCGGCCAGACGGATGTCGGTTTTCTTTCCATCCTTGAAGAACAGGAGGGTGGGAATCGACATGATGCGGTATTCCGAGCTGAGGTCACCCTCTTCGTCAACGTTGTATTTTCCGATTACAACGCGGTCTTCATATTCCTTTGCAAGTTCGTCGATAAGCGGCGACATTGCCATGCAGGGGCCGCACCATGTGGCCCAGAAGTCGATGATTACGGGTTTGCCCGATGCAATGATTTCCTGCGCGTTAGCGTCGGTGATTGTTAAAGCCATAGTTGTCTTTTACGAATTAAAAAATGGTTATTTAGTTGTTGTTCAGTTAAGTCGGTTGATTGTGGTGCCCGCGGCAAACGCCCGGGTGTGTCAGTTGAGGTTGAAGTCGAATTTCACATCGAGCGATTCAAGCATTTTTGCCAGCTCGCGGTTGAGTGGAATCTGGTAGCCCGAGGTCATTTTTACCCACCGGTTGGCTGCGGAGTCGAACAGGCGCACGTTGAGGTGACCTTTGCGGTCGGTTCCTCCCATGGTGATGTGCTCCTTGAGCAGTTCGCCGAGGTTGGGCGACATTGACTGCAAGTCGATTTCGAGCGTCACACCTTTTATCAGATTTCCTTTCACGTCGTTGAGAAGGCGCACTCTCAGCACCTCGAAGCTGATTTCGCCGTTGTAGCGGCGCTCGAAGCGGCCGCTCACCAAAATGGGTGTGCCCGGTTTGCCGTAGTTGGAAAAGTCGATATACTTCTGCCCGAACAGGCGAAGCTCGCATGTGCCTGAATAGTCCTCCATTGCCATGATGCCGAAATTGCCACCGCGGCGCGACGGGCGCGACTCAAATTTGGTCACCATGCCGCCGAAGCTCACCTCTTTTCCCTCCTCGGGGAGCATGTCGTTAAACTCCTTTATGGATGTGAGTCCGTAGTTTAGCTCCATGTAGTAGGGGTCGAGGGGGTGGGCCGACAGATACATCCCCACCAGCTCGCGTTCCTTCTCAAGTTTCACGGCATCTACCCAGGGCACTGCCGATTTCACCTCGGGACGCCCGGCGGTGTTGAGTTCGGCGTCCATGTCGCCGAACAGCGAGGCTGTTTGCTGTTGCGAGGCGTTCTGAAACGACTGGCCGTAGCGCAGAAGCTGCTCCGAGAATGTCTCGTCGCGGTTGTTTTTCTCAAAATAGTCCTCACGCTTTATGTCGGGGAAGCAGTCGAATGCTCCGGCGAGCACAAGGGCGTCGAGCGTGCGGCGGTTGATGACCGACGAGGGCACGCGCTCCACAAAATCGTAAGGGCTTTCAAATCGCCCCCCTTCGTCGCGGGCGGCTATGATTGCGGCCACAACGTTGTCGCCCACACCTTTCACGGCTGCCAGTCCGAAACGGATGTCCCCCTGTTTGTTCACACCGAAGTCGTTGAACGATTCGTTCACGTCGGGTCCCTTTACGGGAATTTTCATCGCCTTGCACTCATCCATGAAGTTGGTGAGCTTGGTGATGTCGGAGCGGTTGCGGCTCAGCACCGCAGCCATATATTCGGCCGGGTAATTGGCTTTGAGATAAGCAGTTTGGAATGCTACCCAGCTGTAGCAGGTGGCGTGACTTTTGTTGAAGGCGTAGGATGCGAATTTCTCCCAGTCGGCCCAGATTTTTTCGAGCACTTTGGGGTCGTGGCCGTTGGCCTGCCCCCCTTCGAGGAATTTTCCTTTCAGGTGGTTCATCTTGTCGATGAGTTTCTTACCCATCGCTTTTCGCAATGTGTCGCTCTCCCCGCGGGTGAAGTTGGCCAACAGTCGCGACAGGAGCATCACCTGTTCCTGGTAGACGGTAACCCCGTAGGTATCCTTGAGATATTTCTCCATTTCGGGGATGTCGTAGACGATTGGCGCCTTCCCATGTTTGCGGGCGATGAAGTCGGGGATGTAGTCCATAGGCCCCGGGCGGTAGAGGGCGTTCATCGCAATGAGGTCCTCGAACGTTGAGGGCTGAAGCTCGCGCAGATATTTCTGCATGCCGGCCGACTCAAACTGGAATGTGCCTATGGTACGCCCCTCGCAATAGAGCTTGTAGGTGAGCGGGTCGTCGATGGGAATCTGCTCCATGTCGATGTCGATTCCGCGTGTGAGCTTGATGTTGCGCACCGCATCCATGATGATGGAGAGGGTTTTCAACCCAAGGAAGTCCATCTTGATAAGGCCGGTTTCCTCGATTACGCGCCCCTCATATTGGGTTACGAGTAGTTTCCCTTCGAGCTTGTCGACGGCGGTGCTCACCGGCACCCAGTCGGAAATCTTGTCGCGGCAGATAATCACACCGCAGGCATGCACCCCTGTGCCGCGCACGTTACCCTCGAGTTTTTCGGCATATTTCAGTGTCTCGCGCACGAGCGGGTTGGGGCTCGAAAGCTCCTGCTTGAACTCGGGCACAAGTTTCAGGCAGTTGGTGAGGTTCATTTTTGCCTCTTTGCCGTTCACTTCGGGCATGTGGCGCGGGAGCAGTTTCACAAGGCGGTCGCTTTCGGGGATGGGCAGCCCCTCCACACGGGCAACATCCTTGAGTGCCATTTTTGTTGCCATTGTGCCGTAGGTGATGATGTGGGCAACGTTGTCGGCGCCATATTTCTCGGTCACATATTGGAGCACGCGGGCGCGTCCGTCATCGTCGAAGTCAACGTCGATATCGGGGAGTGAGATTCGGTCGGGGTTGAGGAATCGTTCGAACAGAAGGTCATATTTGATTGGGTCGATTTGCGTGATGCCGAGGCAGTAGGCCACACATGAGCCGGCGGCTGAACCGCGGCCGGGGCCCACGCTCACGCCCAGGCGTTCGCGCGACACGTTGATAAAATCCTGCACGATAAGGAAGTAGCCGGGGAAACCCATCGTTTTCATTATGTGCAGCTCAAATTTGATTCGCTCCTCCAGTTCGGGCGATAGGGGAGTGCCGTAGCGGCGCTCCGCACCTTCGTAGGCGAGTTTCTTGAGGTAGTCGGCCTCGAATTTGATGCGGTAGAGCTTGTCGTAGCCCCCCAGTTTTTTTATTTTTTTCTCAGCCTCCTCCTGCGAGAGCACCACGTTGCCGTTTTCGTCGCGGGTAAACTCGTCAAACAGCTCCTGCTCGGTGATGCGGCTGCGGTATTCCTCCTCGGTGCCGAATTCTTCGGGGATGGCGAAGAAGGGCATGATGGGGGCGTGGTCGATGTCGTAAAACTCTATTTTGTCGGCGATTTCAACAGTGTTGGCAAGCGAGTCAGGAAGGTCGCCGAAAATGGCGTTCATCTCCTCGGTCGTTTTCATCCACTCCTGTTTGGAGTAGAGCATGCGGTTCTCATCGGTGATTTTGCGGTTGGTCGACAGGCAGATGAGTCGCTCGTGGGCTTCGGCGTCATCTTCGTTTACGAAGTGCACGTCGTTACTGCAAATCAGCTTGATGTTGTGCTTGCGTGCGAGTTTTATCAGTTCCACGTTCACACGTTCCTGAATGGGGTAGGTTTCATGGTTGGCGCGCGGAACGGTTGCCTTGTGGCGCTGCAACTCAAGATAGTAGTCGTCGCCGAAGGTCTCTTTCCACCACAGCACACGCTTTTCGGCTTCCTCAATTTGCCCCTGGTGGATGAGGCGCGGAATCTCGCCGCCGAGACATGCCGAGCAGACAATCAGCCCCTCGCGGTGGGCGGCGATATCCTCTTTGTCGGTTCGCGGGTGGCTGTAGAATCCTTCGGTCCATGCACGCGACACAATTTTCACCAGGTTGTGATAGCCTTTCTCATTCTTTGCCAGAAGAATGAGGTGGCGGCCGGTGTCGTGCTTGTCGGTGTGAGTGAGCAGCGATTCGTTGGCCACATAAACCTCGCAGCCGAAAATTGGCTTGAAAATTTTCTTTTTCAATGCCTCGGCTTCGGCTCGCTTCTCTTCGGCGAGTGCGGCGTCGCCGGCTGCTTCGGCTTCTGCGGCAGCAGCCTGGGCATCTTTAATGGCACCTTTTGTTTTTGAATTTTTTTTGCTCACGTAGTTGAAAAATTCCTTGATGCCGAACATGTTGCCGTGGTCGGTCAAGGCAATGGCCGGCATTCCGTCGGCCATTGCTTTGTCAACGAGAGCGTTGATTGAGGCCTGACCGTCGAGAATGGAATATTGTGAGTGTACGTGCAGGTGTACGAATGGCTGCATGGCTGTTTTCTCCGTAGTATAGACGAATCCGCCGTGGCGCTGTCGGGCGTTGCGGCAGTTTCGTTGTGGTTAGTTTCGGGAGCATCGGGTTTCCGCGGTTGCGGCTCCGGTGCGGTTGATTTTCTTCTGCGAATATACGCATTTTTTTTCTCTCGCACTTCTTTTGTTTTGGTTAAATATGATAATTTTGCACCCGATGACACACACTGATAAAACACCGCTACGATTTTTGGTTATACGTTTCAGGCAGATGGGCGACGCCGTGCTCGCCACATCTCTGCTCAACGCCATTAAACTCAATTTTCCCGGCTCGCAAACGCATTTTGTGCTCAACGACAAACTCGCGCCTTTGTTTGCCGGTCATCCCGCCGTTGATGAAATCATCACTTTCACCGACGACGAGCGCCATGCCCCGTTGCGCTATCTCGCAAAAATATGGAAAGTGATGAGGCGTGGCAAATATGACGTGATTATCGATATGAGGTCTACCGTCAACACTCTTCCGTTCTCGCTGTTTTCCCCGTTTTCGCGCTATCGTATAGGGCTGAAGAAGTCCTACACCCGCTTTTTGCTCAACAAACGGGTGCCCGAATGTGATGCGGTGACCGATGTGGTTACTCACGACCTGGGCTTGTTGCGCCCGTTGCAGGGTTTGAAACCTCTCAATCTCGATGCGCCGGTGTCGTTGCACATCACCCCGGAGGAGTTGCACCGCTATCGCGAATTCCTGAAGAGTTGCGGTGTCGACTTGACGCGCCCCCTGTTATTATGTGGCGTGGTTTCAAAGCTCGCTCACAAAACTTGGCCGCGTGATTACATGGTGGCTGTTCTCCGTAAAGTAATCGAAACTTACCCCGACTTGCAGATTGTGTTCAATTATGCTCCCGGGGTGGAGGAGTCGGAAGCGCGCCTTATATATAAGGAGCTCCGTTCACCCGGGAATGTCTTTATTAATGTAAAGGCGGCTTCGATGCGTGAGCTCGTGGCTTTGGCAACATGCTCCCGTTGCTATTTTGGCAATGAAGGTGGCGCGCGTCATATCTGCCACGCGGTGGGCATCCCGTCGCTCGTTGTGGTGTCGCCGAATGTAAATAAGAAAAATTGGCTCCCCTCTTCGGGACCCGAGGCTGAAGGAATCGCCGTTTCTGATGTGTTGCCCCCTGAACGCATGGCTCAGCTCGATTATAGCGCGCAATATCGCTCAATATCACCCGATTATGTGCTTGAAAGGCTTCTGAGCTTCCTCAACCGACATTTGGGATGAAAGACGATTTATGTTAAAAAGCATATTTTTAGGAAAGATTTTTGGATGAAAATTTGGAGGGAATCGGGGAAAGGTGTAACTTTGCACTCGCTTTCGGGAACGGAGGTTCCCCGGCGAGGGTCTAAGACCTGAAGCTGCAAAGAAAGCGAAAAAAACTGGCCGAAAGGCTTGCAAGTTTCAAAAAGAGTTTGTAACTTTGCAACGTTTTTCGCCACTCCCGAAAACGGGAGCCCGGCAATAGAGAACATTGAAAGAATTACAATAGACAATAGTAGAGTAGTACAAGAGCTTATTTGTAACGAACAAATGAAAGTTCCTTGGTCAATTCTCAACTCAAATAAATGACGTTCAAAGTCGGAGCCACTGCGGAGACGGCTGTTCGTTGCTTCTTTCTAGGTGCGCACAACACCAATTTCTGAAAAGAAAAGAAAACAAGATAACAACAACGAAGAGTTTGATCCTGGCTCAGGATGAACGCTAGCG
>CAJUIT010000031.1 GCA_910586565.1 uncultured Muribaculaceae bacterium
AAGTAAAAATTAAAAGAAAGAGTACCCTCATCGACATGACCGCGATGAGCGACGTTACCGTTCTTTTGCTTACTTTCTTCATGTTGACTTCAACCTTCCTCCAGAAGGAACCTGTAACGGTAATCACACCGTCGTCGGTTTCGGAGATCAAGGTTCCCACCTCCAACGTTGCGCAGGTGTTGGTAAGCCCCCAGGGACAGGTTTTCATGTCTCTTCTCGGTGATGCTGACCCTGAGAATGCCGAAGAGTGGGGTTCGGAAGCCCTCCGCCGCGAGGTGCTCCAAAAAGCAGCTGCCGACTACGAGGCGAAAACCGGCAAAAAGCTCGGTATCACCCCGCTCGACATCGATAAGTTTGCAAAGAACGCGTCGTTTGGCGTGCCCCTTGAAAAGATGCATGAGTTCCTCATGCTTGAAACAACCAAGCAGGATGAATTCCTGGGTCAGACAGCCGACAAACCTGTTGTTATCGGCAGCCTCAAGCCCCGCGACATAGGCATCCCCTTCAAGGATATCGTTTACACCGACCAGGATGGAAATTCGCTCACAACCAACGAATTCCAGATTTGGATGCGCGCCATCTACAACTCAAGTAACACAAACATCAAGGATGCCATCCAGAAAGGCGAAGGTATCGCCGTGAAATCTGACCGTGGTACGAAGTATGAGACCATCCACCAGGTGCTCGACAACCTTCAGACCATCAAGATGAACAAATTCTCTGTGATGACAGCCCTCAAAACGGAAGCTGATTAATCAATATGGCACAGATAGAACAGTCATCGGGCGACGGCAAAAAGAAAAAAGGCGCCCAGAAAAAGATGGCAATCCATGTGGACTTCACTCCCATGGTCGATATGAACATGCTTCTGATCACGTTCTTCATGCTCTGTACCACGATGATTAAATCGCAGACGCTCAGCATCGCGTTGCCTACCAACGAGAAACTTGAGCAGACCGAGTTACAGAAAGCTAAGGAGTCAGAAGCCATTACGCTCATCCTCGACACCGACTACGACGACAACGGAAACGTGCGCGGCAACACCGTTTACTACTACACCGGTAAGCCCGAAATGGAACTCAACGGCACAGAAGTTGTTTCAAGCAACCTTCAGGCCACCGAATTCCTCGGCAATGACGGCGCTGCACAGCAGGGTATCCGCAAAATCCTCCACGACCGCAACAAAGGCGTGTTGGCCGACGTAGAAAAGAAGAAGCAGGAATGGCGCGACAAGAAAATCACAGAGGAGCAATTTCAGGAAGCTGCCAAGAAAATTCGTAACAGCGATGAATATGACCGCCCCGTAGTGATTATTAAGCCCCTCCCCGGTGCATCCTGGGAAAGCGTGATTTCGGCACTCGACGAAATGCAGATCAACCAGATTTCGCGCTACCAGCTCGGCACTCTCACCGATGTGGACGAAGCTATGGTAGGTGACTACAAGATCAAGCACGCTAAGAAGTGATAAGTGATGACAGACTATATTATTAACCGTAAAAAGAAGGAACAACCATGGCAAAAGATGTAGATCTTTCATCAAAAGAATGGACCGAGATAATATTCGAGGGGAAGAACAAAGAGTTCGGAGCCTACGAACTTCGCCGCAAGAGCGACAAGCGCCACAACCGCGCTATGATTCTTGTGATTATCGGTCTTGTGCTCGTGCTTGTCGGCGGTTATTTCTGGAGCATGTACTCCGACTATCGCCGCGAGCAGCGCGAACTCGAACTTCAGGCTCAGCTCGAGCAGCAGCTCGCCGAACTGGCAGCTGAAGCAGAAGCCGAGGATCAGAAGCCCGAGGAAGAAGAAATCCAGCAGGCTGTTGAGGAACCTCAGCGCGAGGAAGCTCTCCCCGAGGAAATTCTCAACACCATCAAGGATACCGAAATCGCAATTGCCGCCGATGAGGAGGTTACCGAGGACATCACATCGAAAGACGATGTGGCCGAATCGACAGCCGCCGCAGGTGCGACAACCTTCGACCAAGGTACCGACGACCTCAACGTAGTTCGCGAACACAAAGAGGAAATCATCGTTGAAGAGAAGCATGAACCCGTTAAGGAAGAAATCTTCACCGCAGTGGAACAGATGCCTCAGTTCCCCGGTGGCGAAGGTGAACTTCTCAAGTACATTTCAAGCCACATCAAATACCCCACAATGGCTGCCGAAAACAACATTCAGGGTCGTGTGGTTGTGAAGTTCGTGGTTCAGAAAGATGGTAACGTAGGCGAAGTAGTCGTTCTGCGTGGCAAGGACCCCGACCTTGACAAAGAAGCTGTTCGAGTTGTTAAGACTCTGCCGAAGTTTATCCCCGGCAAAATGAACGGTCAGTCGGTGTCGGTGTGGTACACCCTCCCCATCAACTTCAAGCTCCAGCAGTAATTTCAATTTGAAATACCTCCCTTTAAAAAAGCTGTGCCCTCCGGGCGCAGCTTTTTTTGTACCCCCTCGGTGCGTTATATCGGTTCGTCCGGTTCGTCGCTTGCAGTATCCTTAGTTCGGTGGGAGCGCCTTGCCAATACGCTGTTATGCATGATTGTGTCGAATATCGGGGGCTAATTACCGATATATCGGAGAATATTTAGTAATTTTGTTGATTGGAAGATATGCCCGCACGGGTGTTTTGATTCCCTACGGTGCTCTGGCGAACGCCAACGCCCGCAATGCAGTAAGCAAACACAATCTTTAACCGTTCTGAAATTCACCATAAAGAAACACAACACATGAAAATGTCGGTGATTTTTCGTTTTGCGATAATTGGCGTTCTATGGGCTATGCTTTGTGTGTGGTTCGTGGGGCGCTTGCTCGCCTCGGGAGTCGAGCTGACATTCATGTCGCTGTTTCCTCTGCTTGCATCGGGAGTGATTGTGTTTGTGCCTCTCTATAAGAAATACGTTCGCAATGACGGAAAAAAACAATAACACGTTTAAAGGCGGTGAATCCGCAACTTCCGGCAACGTGGTGAGCGGTGCCACATTCCCGGCCGCGACTACGGCGGGGATTGAGGCCGGTCCGTTGCTGGCTAAAATCGATTCACCTGCCGATTTGCGCAATCTTCAGCCTGCGGCATTGCCGCGGGTGTGCTCCGAAATCCGCGATTTTCTGATTCGCTCCCTTTCGGATAACCCCGGGCACTTTGCATCATCGATGGGTGCGGTTGAACTCACTGTGGCGCTTCACTATGTGTTCAACACCCCCTACGACCGCATCGTGTGGGATGTGGGGCATCAGGCCTACGGCCACAAACTCCTCACCGGGCGTCGCGACAGTTTCAGCTCCAACCGCAAGTTCGGAGGGTTGAGCGGATTTCCCAATCCGGCCGAAAGTGAATTCGACACTTTCATGGCCGGGCATGCATCCAATTCAATTTCGGCAGCCTTGGGAATGGCAGTGGCCACGGAGCTCAACACCGATGAGCCGCGCCGCAATGTGGTTGCCGTTATCGGCGACGCATCAATTAGCGGAGGGCTTGCTTTCGAAGGGATAAACAATGCCGCCAACACCCCCAACGACCTCCTTATCATCCTCAACGACAACGACATGTCGATTGATGCCAACGTTGGCTCGCTCCACAGCTATCTGGCGCAAATCACAACGTCGAAAGGCTATAACGACATGCGCTATAGCGTTTACCGCGTGCTAAGAAAGCTCAATCTTGTGAGCGACCGCCGCAAAGGGGCGATTATGCGCTTCAACAACAGCCTCAAATCGCTGCTCTCGCGTGAGCAGAACATTTTCGAGGGGCTCAACATCCGTTATTTCGGCCCCGTCGACGGCCACGATGTGGGCAATCTCGTGAAGGTGCTCGGCGACATCAAGGATATGCGTGGACCGCGCATTCTCCACGTGAAAACCGTGAAGGGGAAAGGCTTCGCACCCGCGGAGAAGGACCCCGCTACATGGCATGCACCCGGCAAATTCAATCCCGCAACAGGCGAGCTGCTATCGTCGGGGAAAGGTGGAGCCACTCCTCCCAAATATCAGGATGTGTTCGGAGAGACCCTCCTCCAACTTGCCCGCGCCAACAAACGCATTGTCGGCATCACTGCCGCCATGCCGTCGGGCACGTCGATGAGCATCGTAAAGGAGGCGCTTCCTAACAGAGTTTTCGATGTGGGCATCTCCGAGGAACACGCCGTGACCTTTGCAGGCGGCTTGGCCAAAGATGGCCTGCGCCCCTTCGTGGCGATATATTCATCGTTCCTTCAGCGCGCCTACGACCAGATTATTCACGATGTGGCCATCATGAAGCTCCCCGTAACTTTCTGCATCGACCGTGCAGGTCTAGTGGGAGAGGACGGAGTCACACATCACGGCACATTCGACATAGCCTATCTGCGCACCATCCCGGGTATGACCATCGCGGCTCCGCGTGATGAGATGACTCTGCGCAACCTCATGTTCACGGCACAAGCCGCCGACTGCGGCCCCTTTGCCATCAGATACCCCCGAGGCGCAGGTCGCAATGCCGACTGGCGCAACGAACCGCGGTTGATGGAAATAGGCCGAGGCGAGAAATTGCACGACGGCGACGATGTAGCAGTTATCTCAACCGGCCCCATTGCTGCCGAAGTGGAGAAAGCCATCGCCCAAGCTGAGGCCGAAGGCCTGAGTGTTGCTCATTACGACATGACGTTCATAAAGCCTATCGACGAAGAGATTCTGGCCGAGATACACCGCAAAGGTTGCCCCGTGATAACCGTTGAGGACGGGTGCGTTAACGGAGGATTGGGGTCGGCCGTGGCCGAATGGTTTGCCGACCGCGGATGCGCACGCACTATCCGCCGCATCGGCATTCCCGACACTTTTGTAGCACAGGGCACGGTTGCTCAGTTGCGCCGCCTCTGTGGCATGGATGCCGGAGCGATTGCAAAAGCTATTGCCGAGGTAGCCGCCGTGGAGAATGTTCATTGTCAAACACAGGAGGGTAGCGGCCTATGAAGATTGTGATTGCAGGCGCCGGCGAAGTGGGTTCCCACCTGGCCAAACTTCTATCGCGCGAGGAGCAGGATATCGTTCTCATCGACCGCGATGCTGCGAAGCTTGCCCGCCTCGATGCCAACTACAACCTGATGACCAAGGTAGGCTCACCTACTTCGGTGCGCGACCAAAGGGGCGCCGGAGTGCCGTCGTGCGACCTCTTCATCGCTGTCACACCGTTTGAGAACACCAACCTCGTGGCGTGTGAACTCGCCAAACGGCTCGGTGCACGTCGCACTGTGGCACGCATCGACAACTATGAATTTCTGTCGGCCGAAAGCCGCGAGATGTTCTCGGGGCTTGGGGTCGATCACCTCATTTATCCCGAGGTGCTTGCAGCGCAGGAAATATGCACCGCGCTGAGGCGCCCGTGGGTGCGCCACTGGTTTGAACTCCACAACGGCGAGTTGATTGTGGTGGGTGTGAAACTGCGCGACAACGCTTCGCTTGTAGGGCGAAAATTGCGCGACATAACATTCTCGCAGCACAACTATCACGTGTCGGCCATCAAACGCAGGCATGAAACCATCATCCCCCGAGGCGATGATGAAATCCGCGTCGGCGACATTCTCTATTTCACCACAACCGCACCCTACGTCGATGAAATCCGGGATATCTGCGGCAAGAGCGAGTCGAAAATCAGGAAAGTGATGATTATGGGTGGAAGCCGCATTGCCGTGCGGTTGGCACACATCGCTTCCGAAAACTACGACCTCACAATCATCGACGACGACATGGAGGTGTGCCGACGCCTGCCACAGAAATGCTCGGGGTGCAACGTGAACATCATTCACGGCGATGCACGCAACAACGATGTGCTCACCGAGGAGAACATCTCGTCGATGGATGCCTTTGTGGCGCTCACCGAATTTTCCGAGACCAACATTTTGGCATGCCTTGCCGCAAAGGAGTTTCAGGTTAACAAAACCATTGCCGAGGTTGAGAACATCCAGTTCATTTCCGAGGCCGAGGCGCTCAACATCGGCACCGTAATCAACAAGAAATTGCTTGCGTCGAGCAAAATTTTCCAGCTCATGCTCGATGCCGACGAAACTTCGGCGAAATTCATGGCGCTGGCCGATGCCGAAGTCGCCGAACTTGATGTGCATCCCGGCTCGAAAATCACAAAAGCACCGGTGATGGATTTGAAACTTCCGTGCGACATGACCCTTGCCGGCCTCGTTCGCGACGGAAAGGGGATGCTCGTCGACGGCCGCACACGCATTCTCCCCGGCGACCACGTTGTGGTGTTCTGTCTTGCCGGTTCAATCCACAAAGTTGAGAAATTGTTTGCGTGAGGTTGCCGCGATTCATAATTTAAAAGCTCTAAGTTCAGCATAAGCCTATGGCTGCGAAATCGGGAATAAACTTTGCCATGCTTCTCAGGGTGATGGGATTGCTGGTGATGATTGAGGCACTGTTCATGGCAGTGCCGTTGGTCACGGCCGTTATCTACGACTGCGACGACCTGTTGACTTTCATCACCTCCTTCATCTTTGCGGCCGTGATGGGAGCGCTGATGACTTTCGGTGTGCGCCCGTCGCGTCACGACATGGGCAAGCGCGAGGGCTTTCTGCTCACCGCTTCGGTGTGGGTGGTGTTCTCATTGTTCGGCATGGTGCCGTTTCTGATATGCCGCACGCCGTTGACAGTTTCCGATGCTTTCTTTGAATCCATGTCGGGGTTCACCACCACAGGAGCCTCGGTGATGGACGACCTCGGAGGTGTGTCGCATGCCATCCATATGTGGCGCGCAATCATGCAGTGGATTGGTGGCATGGGTATCATTCTGTTCACGCTCGCCGTGATTCCCATGCTCAATTCGGCCGGCGGGATGCAGATGTTCAACGCCGAGGTGACGGGGATTACACATGAAAAGCTGCGCCCCCGCGTCAGCTCCACGGCAAAGCGTCTGTGGCTCGTCTACGCCCTGCTCACAATTGGGCTGATGGTGCTCTATTATCTCGGGCCGATGGATATGTTCGACAGTATATGCCACGCCTTTTCAACCATGTCGACGGGAGGTTTCTCAACCCGCCAGGAGTCAATAGGGGCGTGGGAGGATTCGCTCTATGTGAAGGTTGTCTCCACTGTGTTCATGTTTATCGGAGGTGTGAATTTCGCTCTCATCTTCAAGGCCTCGGCGGGTGATTTCGGCAGCCTTTGGAAAAACGAGACTTTCAGGGTTTATGTGAAGGTAATTGTGGCTATGTTTGTGTGCTTCGACCTTGCGCTGCTGTTCAACGGCAGTGTGCCCGACACGGTGGAGGCCTACACCATCGACCCCCTGTTCCAGATTGTGTCGACAATCACATCAACAGGCTACACTGTGAACGGTTTCAGCGACTGGGGTGTGTTCATTCTCGGACTGACCTTTATTCTAATGTTTTTCGGAGCCTGTGCGGGATCAACATCGGGTGGTGCAAAACTCGACCGCGCCGTCTTCCTCTGGAAAAATTCGCGCAACGAGCTCTACCGCTGCATCTATCCCAACCGCATCCTGTCGGTCGATATAAACGGCAACACCATGAGCCCCGAAATCATCAACAAGGTCATGGCATTCCTTTGTCTCTATGTGCTGGTGATTGTTGCGGGGGGCATAATGCTTTCAGTCACCGGTGTGCCCCTTATCGACAGTTTCTTCTCCTCATTCTCATGCGTGAGCAACACCGGCTTGGGTGCGGGTGTAACCGGTTACGGCGGCTCCTACGATTTGATTTCCCCCGTGGGAAAATGGATTCTGTCACTACTCATGCTTACTGGCCGTCTGGAAATCTTCACCGTGCTTGTGCTTCTCACTCCCGGTTTCTGGCACCGTTGATAACCGCCACTGCGAGCGACGCACCAAATCTATTCTCATTAAAACAAGTTTTATGAAACGGCTTTTTGCAAGCATAGCGGGATGCCTGCTGATGTGTACCGCTGCATCGGCATTCAACATCGGGGAGCTGAAAGAGCGGCTTACAGATTACATTGCCGGGAAAGATGCCCGAATCGGAATTGCATTGATTATTGACGGAGCCGACACGCTCACGGTGAACAACGCGGAATGCTATCCGATGCTGAGTGTCTATAAATTTCCGCAGGCTCTGGCTGTGGCTGATTACGCGCAAAGAAACGGAATAACGTTTGCCGATACCGTGACGGTGAATGCGGCCGACATGCACGCCGACACTTGGAGCCCGATGAGAGACCGCTACGGAACCGCCGGAACCCGACTCCCGTTGCGCGAACTCCTTGCTTATTCCCTTCAGTTGAGCGATAATAATGCGTGTGATGTGTTGTTCGGCCTTACAGGGGGCCCTGCTGAAGTTGACCGTTACATCGCGTCAACTGGAATTGACGATATTCACATCCGCTCAACCGAGGCCGAGATGCATGCCGACATAAACCTTTGTTACGACAATTGTTGCACCCCGCTGGCAATGGCGATGCTTACCGAGCATTTCGCAACACATCTCCGTGGTGCCGATTCGTTAATGGCCGAAGTAGCATCGCTGATGGAAAGCTGCTCAACGGGAACCGATCGACTCCCGGCGCCGTTAGCGGGAACGCAGGCTGTTTTCGGGCATAAAACAGGCACCGGCGACACGAATGCCGCCGGCCGCATAATCGGTGTTAACGATGTGGGCTATGTGATGCTCCCCCACGGGCACCGCTACACAATCGCCGTGTTCATTAAGGATTCGTCGGCCGACCTTTCCACCACATCGGGTTGGATAGGGGAAATCTCGGCAATCGTTTTCAATACTTTTGGCGGCCAATGAACCCTTGCGGCCGCACCTGATGGTCAATCGGGCAGTTCGGCGCGCAGGAACGGCGCTGTGGGAGAATCGGTGGTGGCTACGGCTTCGGGTGTACCCTCGGCAATGATGCGTCCGCCGTTCTTGCCACCTGCGGGTCCCATGTCAACAACGTAGTCGGCGCATTTCACCACATCAAGGTTGTGCTCGATTACGAGCACTGTGTTCCCTTTTTCAACAAGCCGGTTGAGCACCGAAAGTAGCACTTTTATATCCTCGAAATGCAATCCGGTTGTGGGCTCGTCGAGCACGAAAAGGGTTTTCCCGGTGTCGCGTTTGGCAAGTTCGGTGGCAAGTTTCACGCGCTGGTTCTCACCGCCCGACAGGGTTGACGACGGTTGGCCGAGCTTGATGTAACCCAACCCAATCTCCTGCATTATCTTTATCTTTTTCAGAATTTTGGGCTGATGTTCAAAAAATTCTACTGCCTGATTGATGGTCATGTCGAGCACGTCGGCTATTGATTTGCCTTTGAAACGCACTTCGAGGGTCTCGCGGTTGTAGCGTTTGCCGCCGCACACCTCGCATGGCACGAGCACATCGGGCAGAAAGTTCATTTCGATGGTTTTGTAGCCGTTACCTTTGCACTCCTCACAGCGCCCTCCGGCCACATTGAACGAGAAGCGCCCCGGCTTGTAGCCTCTGATTTTCGATTCGGGCAGCCCCACGAATAGCGAACGGATGTCGGAGAACACGCCGGTGTAGGTTGCCGGATTGGAGCGCGGCGATTTGCCGAGCGGCGACTGGTCAACGGTCACAATCTTGTCGATGTTCTCGGCACCGCGCAGCTCTCGGTAGGGTAGCGGTTCTTCGGTGGAGCGGTAGAACTTCTGCGACAGAATTGGTTGCAGCGTTCCGTTCACCAACGATGATTTTCCGCTTCCCGAAACGCCGCACACGCAGGTGAATGTGCCAAGCGGCAGTTTGAAATCAACATCGCGGAGATTGTGGCCGGTGCATCCTATAAGCTCAAGGAACTTTCCGTTCCCCTCCCTGCGCACGGGGGGAACCTCTATTGCCGTTGTGCCGTTGAGGTAGCTTGCCGTGAGTGTGTTGGTGGCGAGCATGTCGGCGGGAGTGCCCTCAAACACCACCTCACCACCTTTGCGCCCTGCTTTTGGGCCGATATCCACGATATAATCGGCATCGAGCATCATATCCTTGTCGTGTTCCACAACAATGATGGAGTTTTGCGCGTCGCGCAGCTTCTGCAACGATGTGATGAGGCGGCGGTTGTCGCTCTGGTGCAATCCGATGCTCGGCTCGTCGAGAATATAGAGCACGTTCACAAGCTCCGAGCCGAGCTGTGTTGCGAGCCTGATGCGTTGGCTCTCGCCACCTGAAAGTGTGGCCGAGTTGCGGTTGAGGGCAAGATAACCCAACCCCACGTCGACCAAAAATGCCAGACGCGAGCGAATCTCCTTGAGAATTTCATGGCCGATTGCGCGTTGCCGCTCGTCGAGACGCTCCTCCACACTGTTGGCCCATGCAAGGAGGTCGGTGATGTCGAGGCGGGCAAGCTCCGCTATGTTTTTCCCGTCGACAAAGAAGTGCAGGGCTTCGCGGTTGAGGCGGTCGCCGTTGCATTCGGGACAAACAAGGCGCGAATAAAATTTGCCGCTCCACTTCTGTGCCTCGGCCGAGGCGTCGTCCCCCTGCTGCATCTCGATGTATTTCACCAACCCCTCGTAGGAGAGGAAATAGTTGGAAATGGAGTGGGTTTCCGATTTGATTTGCAGCCTTTCGGTTGTGCCGTTGAGAATGTCGTTTATAGCCTCTTCGGGCAGATCCTTGACAGGCGTTTTCAGGTCGCAGCCATATTTTTCGCAAATGGCTGCAATCTGCCAGAAAATCATTGAATTCTTATATTTCCCGAGCGGCACGATGGCTCCGTTGAAAATCGACAGGCGCTCGTCGGGGATGATTTTTGTGCGGTCCACGATGTTGACCGTTCCGAGCCCCTTGCAGCAGGGGCAGGCTCCCAGCGGGGAGTTGAACGAGAAATTGTGGGGCGCGGGTTCGCGGTAGGAAAGTCCGGTGACGGGGTCCATCAGCGACTGGCTGAAGTGAAACGCTTTCTCCTCCTCGAGGTCGTAGACCATCATCTGCCTTCCACCTTGGCGTAGGGTGTTGGCAACGGAATCGCGCAGACGGGAGTCATCCTTGCGCGACACTTTCAGCTTGTCAACCACAAGCTCAATCGAGTGGTTCTTGTAGCGGTCGAGCTTCATGCCGAAAGTGATTTCGCGCAGTTCGCCGTCAACCCTCACATGGAGGTAGCCTTTCTTCTGCAGTTGCTCGAAAAGCTCCTTGTAGTGCCCCTTGCGGTTGTGAATCAGCGGCGCCAGAAGGTAGACTTTCCGGCCGTCGAAGCGGTCGAGAATCATCCCCACGATTTTCTCCTCGGTGTATTTCACCATCGGCTCCCCCGACAGATAGCTGCGGGCCTGCCCGATGCGAGCGTAGAGAAGTCGCAGAAAGTCGTAGACCTCCGTCGTGGTGCCTATGGTGCTTCGAGGGTTGCGGTTGATGGTTTTCTGCTCAATGGCTATGACGGGTGAGAGCCCCGAGATTTTGTCGACATCGGGACGCTCGAGCGACCCGAGCATGTTGCGTGCGTAGGAGGAGAAAGTTTCGATGTAGCGGCGCTGCCCCTCGGCATAGATGGTGTCGAAGGCGAGCGACGATTTCCCGCTGCCGCTCAGTCCGGTTATCACCGTGAGGGTGCCGTGGGGAATCGTCACATCTATATTTTTGAGGTTATGCACCCTCGCTCCTATCACTTCGAGGGAGGGGGCGTCGTGGAAACGGTTATTTGTAGTGATTGACTTTTCAGACATTTCGCGTGGAAAGTTGGAAAGATGGAAAGATGACTTCTGGCCCTACTTCACCCAATCGGGGTTGTAGAGAGCTTTTTTTGTTATGGGGTTGGCCGATTTCGACAGCGATTCCTTTTTCGGAATCTTTATCGTGTAGGATTTCCCGCCGGTAACGGGTAGCGATTTGGCGCGAAGCCAGGGGTTGTACTCGCGTAGCATGGCGTAGGTGGTACCGTGGTCGAGCGCCCACTGCGGCAGGTTGTCGATTGTGGAGCTCACGGTGACGGTGCTGTACTCCTGCGGTGCGTAGAACTGGTTGGCAAGGAGATGGAACCCATATTTTGCGGGATTCTCCATGATGGTCTTTGCCGCATACACACGGAAAGGATAGCGGGTTGTCTCCTCCACAAGATAGAGGTCGAAAGCCGAGTCGGCAATCTGGGCGTCGAGTTCGTTGGAGATGCGCGCCTGCCCTCCGTTGTAGGATGCCATCGCCGACTCCCAGTTGCCATATTTGGCATAGGCGTTCTTCAGGTAGCGGGCGGCAGCGGCTGTGGATTTCTCAATGTTATAGCGCTCGTCAACATAGTCGTTGACCTCCAGCCCATATTGTTTGGCGGTGGCCGGCATGAACTGCCACAGACCGGCGGCTTTGGCCGGGGAGTAGGCGCGGGGGCTGAGTGTCGATTCGATGCAGGCGAGGTAGACCAAATCCTCGGGCACTCCGTTGCGTTTGAGGATTGGGGCGATTACTGGAAAATAGCGGTTGGCGCGTTTGAGCATGAGCAGTGTCACGGAATGGGAGTAGCACATCTGCGACAGCTCGCGGTCGAGCCGTTCATACATGTCGGTGCGGTCGAAATCTATCTCCTTTCCGGCAAAGGTGATTTTTCTCGGAACGGCCGGACTGACCACCGGTTGGTGGGAGGTTGCCTGCACCACGCTGTAGGCCGGCCCCTGAGCGGAGGATGAAGGAGTGGAGGTCTGTGCTCCGGCAAATGCCGGATATGCTGCGGCGCATGCCAATGCAATGGCGGTGCGCGTCATTAATGTTCTTGTGTTCATTAGCGTGAGGTTGATTCGGAGTTACTTGTATATTTCAGGATGTTGATGTCGCCCGACAGCTTGTAGTCCTGACCGTCGGTGCCTTTTGCTTTGATTACATAGTAATAAACACCTGAAGGCACAAGTTTTCCTTTATAACGTCCGTCCCATCCTTGCGAGGGGTCGGTGAGATGAGCCATTTCAATGCCCCAGCGGTTGAAAATGTGGCAGTCGAATTCCAGAATTGATTTGTAGGAAACTTTCCATTCGTCGTTCACACCCTCCGAGCCGTAAGGTGAGAAAGCGTTGGGGCAGTCGAGCTTCGATTCACCCACATAAACCTCATAGGTTTCCCCTATGAAATCGCATGTGCCGGCATCGTTGCCGGCCACGAAGCGCACGTAGGTGGTGCCATAGTCGTTGAATGTGTGTGGCACTTCGAGCTCCTGGATGCGGATGTCGATAGTCTCGAACTGTTGGTCGCGCGAGAATTGCCATTCCTTGAACACCACCGCATCGGTGATGTCGGCAACAAATGTGATGTCAACCGGCCCCGACCCTCCGAGGGGGGCTTTGTCGTCGCGCTGCTCGTTGTCGTTGTCGCGTGTGGCGGCGATGGCACGTGTGGTGGCCGAGATGGCATTGGTGTGGAACGACGGCGATGTGATTTCACGAACCCATCCCGATGCCTGAGGGTGCCCTTCGTCGAGCCACTGGCGCATGAAGCGGTCGGTGGTGAGGGTGAATTCGGTATCGCACAGCGGTGCGGTGGCGCGGATGGCGCCGTCGGCATATTCGAGCTTTTCGGTCACGACTTCCGGCTCATATTGCTGTTTCTCCTCATTGTAGGTGAGGGTGGTGTAGATAAGCTCCATGTCGCGCGACAGGGTGGTGGGCACGCCGTTGACGGTGTAGTAGACAATGCGCGCCGCGTTGCCGTCAAACAGCAGCGGGGTGCGGTCGCATTCGAGTTCGGGCGATATGTTGAGCCCGCGCAGGTGGGTTTCCTCCTTGAAGTAGTTCACAACCCAGTAGCAATAGCGCCGCCCGTCATATTCCACGATAAAGCCGATTCCATTGCTGTCAACCACGTCAGATGCCGTGAACCTTGCAACCGAATAGCTCCCCTCCGTTGTGGAGGCCACGGGCTGTGCGTAACCGCCCCCGAGATTGCTGAATTTGTACCACTGCACCGACGATGCCGGGGAGGCGCCGTTGGCGAGAAAGCTCACTTTCGCATCCGTGCACATCGTTTCAATAACATAGACGGCATCGAGGCCTGTCGACGACGGAGGGGTCACCTCAACAGGTTTCCAAAAAGATAGCGAAAGATAGTTCTCGAAAGTGAGTCCGGCACCGGCCATAGGCAGATAACCTGCGATTACGGAGGCGAATAGAAGTGTTTTTTTTCGTTTCATCGGGTTGGAGGGTGGAGTGAGGGGTGGAAATCTCTAAACTACAAAGTTACTAAAATCCCCCTTAATTCTCAACCTGCCGCAGGGAGCTCTTTCACAAGCACAACATTTCTTTAGATATTTTCAATAAGTCGGCCCTTCGACACTTAAGACTCCCGGAATAAACTGATATAAAAAAGGGCGGTGTGTCATAATGCTGAAATTACGACACACCGCTTTGTTTTAATGTTTTAATCCGGATGGAGAGGGTGCTGTCAGAATGGTTTGGCCGGTAGGAGCTTGTGGGTGAGGTCG
>CAJUIT010000032.1 GCA_910586565.1 uncultured Muribaculaceae bacterium
GCGCCCTCAACGGCGAACCCGAATGGGAAGCTAAGGTTATGGAGCTCATGGAAGCAGTTGACAACTGGATTCCCCTGCCTCCCCGCGACATCGACAAACCCTTCCTGATGCCCGTTGAGGACGTGTTCTCAATCACAGGTCGTGGTACCGTTGCTACGGGCCGTATCGAAACCGGTATCGTTAAGGTAGGTGACGAAGTTCAGATCATGGGTCTCGGCGCTAACCTCAAGTCAACCGTAACAGGTGTGGAAATGTTCCGCAAGCTCCTCGATCAGGGTGAAGCAGGCGACAACGTTGGTCTCCTCCTCCGCGGTATCGACAAGAAAGAAATCAAACGTGGTATGGTAATCTGCCACCCGGGTGTTGTTAAGCCCCACAGCAAGTTCAAAGCTTCTGTCTACATCCTGAAGAAGGAAGAAGGTGGCCGTCACACTCCGTTCCACAACCACTACCGTCCCCAGTTCTACGTTCGTACACTCGACGTAACCGGTGAGATCACTCTCCCCGAAGGCGTAGAAATGGTAATGCCCGGTGACCACGTTGAAATCATCGTTGATCTCATCACTCCCGTAGCTTGCGACCAGGGTCTCCGTTTCGCTATCCGTGAAGGTGGCCGCACCGTTGGTTCGGGTCAGATCACCGAAATCCTCGACTAATACGGCTCATGAGCGACAGCCGAAAGGATTGAAGCTCACAACCGGTTATCGATAAAAACTCCGGCGGCTTTTGCCGCGAGGCTTGAGCGCCGGAGTTACCTACGGGTTTAGCTCAGTTGGTAGAGCACTGGTCTCCAAAACCAGGTGTCGGGAGTTCGAGTCTCTCAACCCGTGCCAATAAAAACGGAATGAAAAAATTGAAATTACTTACGAATATAGAGGAGTCTTATGACGAGTTACGCTATAAGACTTCTTGGCCTACTAAGACGCAGTTGATCAAGAGCGCTTGCATCGTGATGTTAGCTTCCGTGATTATCGCATTGATAATCTTCATCATGGATCAAGTGGTCGACAACATCATGCACCTGATTTACAGCCTCGGCAAGTAATCTTTAAAGTGGAATAAATCAATGGCTGAAACTAAAAGAGCATGGTACGTGCTGCGTGCCATTTCAGGAAAGGAAGCTAAGGTCAAGGAATTGCTCGAAGGGGCAATGAAGAACACCGACCTCGGCAACCACGTTTTCCAGGTGTTGATTCCCACCGAAAAGGTTTTGACTATTAAGAACGGAAAAAAGGTTGTTAAAGAAAAGAACCTTTATTCGGGCTATGTCTTTGTTGAAGCTGAACTGATCGGTGAGGTGGTTCACGAGCTGGTTAACACCACTAATGTTATTGACTTCCTCAAAGGGCGCGGAAAGGATGCAAAACCCGAACCGCTGCGCGAGAGCGAAGTTATGCGCATGCTCGGCACTGCCGACGACATCAATGAGAATCTCGAAGAGGGCGTTAACGACTACATGGTTGGCGAAATTGTGAAAGTCAACTCCGGTGCGTTCAACGGCTTCAACGGCAAGATTACTGAAGTGTTGCCCGAGAAGAAAAAACTCAGGGTCATGGTTAAGATTTTCGGCCGCGAAACTCCGCTGGAGTTGGAAAACTCGCAGGTCGAACGCGAATAAAAGCCCTTAGGCTTCCCCTTGCGGGAAAGCACGAGGGTTTTTCAACGCAGTTCCTTCCCCAGGCGAGGGGATGTTGAGGTTGGAATCGGAGCAGGAGCTTGCTGCTGTGAAGAGATGACTGAGACAACCGCCTACCCGATGAGGGAAAAGCCGGCGACGGACCGGAATCGAAAAGTCCAGAGTGTTTTGGACAGCGTTCGCAAGTAAAGGCGCCCCGAAGAGGCCCGCACCGATGGTTACGCATCAGGAGGGTTATTACTGAAAGGCGCGATTCGTAACACTAAATAATGATTTTTTAAACAATGGCAAAAGAAGTAGCCGGACAGATCAAATTGCAGATTAAAGGCGGCGCGGCAAATCCCTCGCCTCCAGTGGGTCCCGCCCTCGGCTCCAAGGGTATCAACATCATGGAGTTCTGCAAGCAGTTCAACGCCCGCACCCAGGATAAGGCCGGTAAGGTTCTTCCTGTAATCATCACCTACTACACAGACAAGAGCTTCGATTTCATCGTTAAGACTCCCCCTGTGGCAATCCAGTTGATGGAAGTTGCAAAAATCAAGAAAGGTTCTGCGCAGCCCAACCGTCAGAAAGTAGCTGAGATTACCTGGGAACAGGTTAAGACAATCGCCACCGACAAAATGCCCGACCTCAACTGCTTCACAGTTGAATCGGCAATGCGTATGGTAGCCGGAACGGCCAGAAGCATGGGTATCACCGTAAAAGGGGCATTCCCTGAAAACGTTTAATAACTTCAATTGAAATGGGTAAACTTACAAAAAATCAAAAGTTAGCTTTAGAGAAGATTGAAGCCGGGAAAGCCTACTCGCTCGCCGAGGCCGCAGAGAAAGTAAAAGAAACGAACTATGCCAAGTTCGACGCATCGTTCGACATCGACGTTCGCCTGGGTGTTGACCCCCGTAAGGCAAACCAGATGGTTCGTGGCGTTGTTACTCTGCCCCACGGCACAGGCAAACAGATTCGCGTTCTCGTGCTCTGCAACCCCGATGCTGAATCAGCCGCTAAGGCAGCCGGAGCCGACTATGTCGGTCTGGACGAATATATCGAGAAGATCAAGGGTGGATGGACCGACGTTGACGTTATCATCACCCAGCCCGCAATCATGGGTAAAATCGGTGCCCTCGGCCGTATCCTCGGTCCCCGTGGCCTGATGCCTAACCCCAAGAGCGGCACCGTTACAGTTGACGTTGCCAAGGCTGTTGAGGAAGTTAAGAAGGGTAAGATTGACTTCAAGGTTGACAAAAACGGTATCGTGCACACATCGCTCGGTAAGGTTTCCTTCACTCCCGAACAGATGAAGGAGAACGCCCGCGAGTTCATCAACACTCTGATTAAGCTTAAGCCTGCTACGGCAAAGGGTACATATATCAAGAGTATTTATCTTTCCAGTACGATGGGTCCCGGCATCAAGGTCGACTCCAAGACCATTGACGATTAATCCAAAAAACTGACGACAATGAAAAAGGAAGATAAAGGCATAATCATTGATAAAATCGCCGAAACTCTCAAAGAGTACAGCTGCTTCTACCTGGTAGAAACCGCCGGCCTCAATGCAGAGCGCACCTCTGAGCTCCGCCGCGCTTGCTTCAAGAGCGACATCAAGCTCATGGTTGTAAAGAACACTCTTCTTCACAAAGCGCTTGAGAAAATCGGTGGCGAGTTCGACGAACTCTATCCCGCGCTGAAAGGCTCGACCTCTGTAATGTTCGCTAACGTGGGCAATGCTCCCGCAAAGCTGCTTAAGGATTTCAAGAAGAAGGACGATGTTCTTCCCCGCCTGAAAGCCGCTTATGTTGAGGAAACCGTTTATGTTGGTGAAGATCAGATCGACACCCTGGCAAGCATCAAGAGCAAGAACGAGCTTATCGCCGACGTTGTGGCTCTGCTCCAGTCGCCTGCGAAGAATGTTGTTTCAGCCCTCACATCGGGTGGCAGCAAGCTTCACGGCATCCTCGAAACCCTCTCCAAAAAAGAAAACTAATCATCACTTTTTGAATAAAACAAATAAAAATATACTACAATGGCAGATTTAAAAGCATTCGCAGAACAACTCGTTAACCTCACTGTTAAGGAAGTAAACGAACTCGCTCAGATCCTCAAAGACGAATACGGCATCGAACCCGCAGCTGCAGCCGTAGCTGTTGCCGCTGGTCCCGCCGCAGGTGCACCCGCCGCTGAAGAAAAGACTTCGTTTGACGTTGTTCTGAAATCGGCCGGCTCCGCTAAACTTCAGGTTGTTAAGCTCGTTAAGGAACTTACCGGTCTGGGCCTCAAGGAAGCCAAAGAAATGGTTGACGGCGCTCCCAGCGTTCTCAAAGAAGGTCTTGACAAAGCAGCCGCTGAGGATCTCAAGAAGAACCTCGAAGAAGCCGGCGCTGAAGTTGAGCTGAAATAATAACGAACCTGCCCAACAGGCGTTCAGGTTAAGTGTCTGCCGCAAGGCAGATGCTTAACCTTTTTGCGTAACAAGAGGGGTGGTTTTAACATAGTTTGTGAAAGTTTGTGAAAGTTTACGTTCATTTAACTCAATAGAGCTATGTGCACGTTAACCTGACAGTGGCATGACGTTCATACACTGCAGGTTGCGATAAAACCGACAAGCACGGGGGCATCCTCAAGCTTCACCTCAAGCCGGCCGAGGCAGTTCTGCCTCAGTCCGACAACGCAAAATACTGATTTACCCCGCCATAGGGGATTATCTCTCTTTCCGATTTCCTCTCTTTCTGAAATCATCGAGTTTAAGTAACAGATTCAATAGATGTCATCAACAGCTAAACCCCGCGTTAACTTTGCCTCGGTAAAGAATCCGCTTCCTTACCCCGATTTCCTGGAGGTGCAGCTGAAGTCGTTCAAAGACTTCTTGCAGCTTGACACACCCCCCGAAAAACGAAACAACGAGGGTCTTTACAAAGTTTTTGCCGAGAACTTCCCCATTGCGGACACTCGCAACAACTTTGTGCTCGAGTTCCTCGACTATTACATCGACCCGCCCCGCTACACCATTGAAGAATGTCTGGAGCGCGGTCAGACCTACAGCGTGCCCCTCAAGGCGAAGCTGAAACTTTATTGCACCGACCCCGACCACGAGGATTTCGCAACCGTGATTCAGGATGTGTATCTCGGCCCGATTCCCTACATGACCGAAAAAGGTACCTTCGTTATCAACGGTGCCGAACGTGTGGTTGTGTCGCAGCTTCACCGTTCGCCCGGTGTGTTCTTCGGACAGAGCACCCACGCCAACGGCACAAAACTCTATTCGGCACGTATCATCCCCTTCCGCGGTTCATGGATTGAGTTCGCTACCGACATCAACAACGTGATGTATGCCTACATCGACCGTAAGAAGAAGTTGCCCGTAACAACCCTTCTGCGTGCGATTGGCCTCGAAAGCGATAAGGACATCATTGAAATCTTTGATCTCGCCGAGGAGCTGAAGGTTAACAAGACCAACCTCAAAAAGGCTCTCGGCCGCAAGCTGGCAGCCCGCGTTCTCCGCACATGGGTTGAGGACTTCGTCGATGAGGATACCGGTGAGGTTGTGTCGATCGACCGCAATGAGGTTATCATCGACCGCGAGACCGTTCTCGAAGAGGAACACATCCAGGAGATTCTCGACTCGGGTGTAAGCTCGATTCTGCTCCACAAAGAGGATGCCAACACTTCCGACTACTCGATTATTTTCGAAACCCTCCAGAAGGATACCACCAACTCGGAGAAAGAAGCCATCCAGTATATCTACCGGCAGCTGCGCAACGCCGAGCCACCGGATGATGCAAGCGCGCGTGAGGTTATCACCAACCTCTTCTTCTCGGAGAAGCGCTACGACCTGGGTGAGGTAGGCCGCTACCGCATCAACAAGAAACTCGGCCTCACCACCCCGATGGACGTGAAGGTGCTCACCAAGGAGGATATGATTGAGATTATCAAATATCTCATCGAGCTTATCAACTCCAAGACCGATGTCGACGACATCGACCACCTGAGCAACCGCCGCGTGCGTACAGTAGGCGAGCAGCTCTACAATCAGTTCGGTGTGGGCTTGGCGCGTATGTCGCGCACCATCCGCGAGCGCATGAATGTGCGCGACAACGAGGTGTTCACCCCCATCGACCTCATCAACGCAAAAACAATCTCGTCGGTTATCAACACGTTCTTCGGCACCAACGCGCTGTCGCAGTTCATGGACCAGACCAACCCGCTTGCCGAAATCACTCACAAGCGCCGTCTGTCGGCCCTCGGCCCCGGCGGTCTGTCGCGTGAGCGTGCAGGCTTCGAGGTGCGAGACGTTCACTACACCCACTACGGCCGTCTGTGCCCCATCGAGACCCCTGAAGGCCCCAACATCGGTCTTATCTCGTCGCTGTGCGTGTATGCGAAAATCAACGACCTCGGCTTCATCGAAACCCCCTACCGCACCGTTACCGACGGCAAGGTAGACCTCGACAACGACCACGTGACCTATCTCACCGCCGAAGTTGAGGAAGGTAAGGTTATCGCACAGGGTAACGCCCCCGTGGAGGATGACGGCACATTCTGCAATCCCCGCGTGAAGGCCCGTCTGGATGCCGACTTCCCCATTGTGCCCCCCACCGATGTGCAGCTCATGGATGTGGCTCCCCAGCAGATTGCATCAATCGCTGCATCGCTCATCCCCTTCCTCGAGCACGACGACGCCAACCGTGCGCTCATGGGTTCAAACATGATGCGCCAGGCAGTTCCTCTTATGCGTTCGGAAGCTCCTATCGTGGGCACCGGCATCGAAGGTCAGCTCGTGCGCGACTCCCGCACCCAGGTTATGGCCGAGGGTGAGGGCGTGATTGAGTTTGTCGATGCAACCACAATCCGCATCCGCTACGACCGCACCGAGGAGCAGGACTTCGTTTCGTTCGAGGAACCTGTGAAGGAATATCACATTCCGAAGTGGCGCAAGACCAACCAGAGCACAACCATCGACCTCCGTCCCATCTGCAACAAGGGTCAGCGCGTGAAGGCAGGCGACATCCTCACCGAGGGTTACGCCACCGAAAACGGCGAGCTCGCCCTGGGCCGCAACCTCAAAGTTGCGTTCATGCCCTGGAAGGGTTACAACTATGAGGACGCTATCGTGCTCAACGAACGCATGGTGAAGGAGGATATCCTCACCTCAGTTCACGTTGACGAATACAGCCTTGAGGTGCGCGAAACAAAACGCGGTATGGAGGAACTCACCTCCGACATCCCCAACGTGAGCGAGGACGCCACCAAGGACCTCGACGAGCGCGGCATCATCCGCATCGGCGCACATGTGGTTCCCGGCGACATCATGATTGGTAAGATTACCCCCAAGGGTGAATCCGATCCCACCCCCGAAGAAAAACTGCTCCGCGCCATCTTCGGCGACAAGGCAGGCGACGTGAAGGATGCCTCGCTCAAGGCTTCCCCCTCGCTCAAGGGTGTGGTTATCGGCAGCAACCTCTTCTCGCGTGCAACAAAGAGCGGACGCCAGAACAAGGCCGCACAGGCTCTTCTGCCCAAGCTCGATGAAGAATATGAGGATAAGCTGAGCGCACTGAAAGATTTGCTCATCAGCAAGCTCATGACCCTCACCGCAGGCAAGACCTCACAGGGTGTGAAGGACTTCCTCGGAACCGACATCATCGCCAAGGGTGGCAAGTTCACCGCTGGTGCGCTCAAGGATGTTGACTTCGACACTGTCAACCTCAGCTCCTGGACAACCGACGAGCACACCAACGAACTCATCCGCGAACTCATCGTCAACTACCTCCGCAAGTCGAAGGAAATCGACGCCGAGCTCCGCCGCAAGAAGTTCGATATCTCAATCGGCGACGAGCTCCCCTCGGGCATCATGCAGATTGCCAAGGTCTACATCGCCAAGAAGCGTAAAATCGGCGTGGGCGACAAGATGGCCGGCCGTCACGGTAACAAGGGTATCGTGTCGCGCGTGGTTCGTCAGGAGGATATGCCCTTCCTCGCCGACGGTACACCGGTCGACATCTGTCTGAACCCTCTGGGTGTGCCTTCGCGTATGAACCTCGGCCAGATTTTCGAGACCGTGCTCGGTTGGGCAGGCCGCGAGCTGGGCGAGAAGTTCTCGACCCCGATTTTCGACGGTGCCACTATGGAGGACCTCAACGCATGGACCGACAAAGCCGGCATCCCCCGCTATGGCAAGACCTACCTCTACGACGGCGGCACAGGCGAGCGTTTCGACCAGCCTGCAACCGTGGGCGTTATCTACATGCTTAAGCTCGGCCACATGGTTGAGGATAAGATGCACGCACGCTCCATCGGTCCATACTCACTCATCACCCAGCAGCCCCTCGGCGGTAAAGCCCAGTTCGGTGGCCAGCGTTTCGGTGAGATGGAAGTTTGGGCGCTCGAAGCATTCGGCGCATCCCACATCCTTCAGGAAATCCTCACCATCAAGAGTGACGACGTCACCGGCCGTTCGAAAGCCTACGAGGCAATCGTCAAAGGTGAGCCCATGCCCCCGGCAGGCATCCCCGAATCGCTCAACGTGCTTCTGCACGAGCTTCAGGGTCTTGGCCTGAGCATCAACCTCGAGCAATAAAAGAGGTGCTTTCCGCGTTGTATAACAGGGGCTTGCGCATCAGCCTGCCCCGTTGCCGCAACGCGATGGCAAAACGCTTTCATAACTTAACCGCCGGGGAGGGGCGGTTCCCCACAGCGGGGAAATTCACCCTCCCCCCGGCGGTCAAACCAACGAAAAAACTCTCTTTAACACAATATGGCTTTTAGAAAAGAAAACAAGTCAAAGACAGCTTTCTCCAAAATCTCCATCGGGCTTGCTTCGCCCGAGGAAATCCTGGAGAAGTCGTCAGGCGAGGTGCTCAAGCCCGAAACCATCAACTACCGCACATATAAGCCCGAACGCGACGGCTTGTTCTGCGAGCGCATTTTCGGTCCTGTAAAGGATTATGAATGCCACTGCGGAAAGTACAAGCGCATCCGTTACAAAGGAATCGTGTGCGACCGATGCGGCGTTGAGGTGACCGAGAAGAAAGTGCGCCGCGAGCGCATGGGTCACATCAAGCTTGTTGTGCCTGTTGCCCACATCTGGTATTTCCGCTCGCTCCCCAATAAAATCGGCTATCTGCTCGGCCTCCCCTCCAAGAAGCTCGACGCAGTGATTTACTACGAGCGCTATATCGTTATCAATCCCGGCCCCTTCGGCGAGGAGCTGTCGCGCATGGACCTGCTTTCGGAGGAGGAATATTTCGACTATCTCGAAAAACTCCCCGAGGACAACCGCCTGCTCCCCGACGACGACCCCAACAAGTTCGTTGCCAAGATGGGTGCCGAGGCTATCCTCGAGCTTCTGTCGACCATCAACCTCGACGAGCTTTCATATTCGCTGCGCCACACCGCCAACACCGACGGTTCGCAGCAGCGCAAAACCGAGGCGCTCAAGCGCCTGCAGGTGGTTGAGTCGTTCCGCGCATCGGCCCACCGCAACAAACCCGAATGGATGATTCTGCAGGCTGTGCCTGTGATTCCGCCGGATTTGCGTCCCCTCGTGCCCCTGGATGGCGGCCGTTTCGCCACCTCCGACCTCAACGACCTCTACCGTCGTGTGATTATCCGCAACAACCGCTTGAAGCGCCTCATCGAAATCAAGGCTCCCGAAGTGATTCTGCGCAACGAGAAGCGCATGCTTCAGGAAGCTGTTGACTCGCTGCTCGACAACTCGCGCAAATCGTCGGCCGTCAAGACCGATGCCAACCGCCCCCTCAAGTCGCTCTCCGACTCGCTCAAGGGTAAGCAGGGCCGCTTCCGTCAGAACCTTCTCGGTAAGCGTGTCGACTACTCGGCACGTTCGGTAATCGTTGTCGGTCCCGAACTGAAGATGCACGAATGCGGCATCCCCAAATATATGGCCGCCGAGCTCTACAAGCCTTTCGTTATCCGCAAGCTCATTGAGCGCGGCATCGTAAAGACTGTGAAATCGGCCAAAAAGATTGTCGACCGCAAGGAACCCGTTGTTTGGGATATCCTTGAGAACGTGATGAAAGGTCACCCCGTGCTCCTCAACCGTGCACCGACCCTTCACCGTCTCGGCATCCAGGCCTTCCAGCCCAAGATGATTGAAGGCAAGGCTATCCAGCTCCACCCGCTTGCATGTACGGCATTCAACGCCGACTTCGACGGTGACCAGATGGCTGTGCACCTTCCCCTTGGCAACGAGGCCATTCTGGAGGCCCAGATGCTCATGCTCGGCTCGCACAACATTCTCAACCCTGCCAACGGCGCTCCTATCACCGTGCCCTCGCAGGATATGGTGCTCGGTCTCTACTACATCACCAAGCTCCGCAAGGGTGCCAAGGGTGAGGGTTCAAAATTCTACGGACCCGAAGAGGCTCAGATTGCCTACAACGAAGGTAAAGTGACTCTCCACGCCCCCGTGAGCGTGATGGTCGACGACGTTGACGAGAACGGCAACCCCGTGAAACGTCTCGTTGAGAACACTTCGGTTGGCCGCGTGCTCTTCAACGAGTTCGTGCCTAAGGAAATCGGCTATGTAAACGAGCTGATTTCTAAGAAGTCGCTCCGCACCATCATCGGCAAGGTAATCAAGAAATGCGGTATTCCCCGTTCGGCCCAGTTCCTCGACGATATCAAGAACATGGGTTACTACATGGCATTCCGCGGCGGCCTTTCGTTCAACCTCGGCGACGTTATCATTCCCCCCGAAAAGGAGAAAATCGTCAAGGAAGGTTACGAGCAGGTTGAGGAAGTGATGAACAACTATGCAATGGGTTTCATCACCAACAACGAACGCTACAACCAGATTATCGATATCTGGACACATGTGAACTCGCGTCTGACCGACGTGCTCATGAAGCAGATGACCGAGGCCGACCAGGGCTTCAACTCAGTGTTCATGATGCTCGACTCGGGTGCCCGTGGTTCAAAAGACCAGATTCGTCAGCTCGCCGGTATGCGTGGTCTTATGGCCAAGCCTCAGAAAGCCGGTGCGGAAGGCGGCCAGATTATCGAGAACCCGATTCTCGCCAACTTCAAGGAGGGTCTGTCGGTGCTCGAATACTTTATCTCGACCCACGGTGCCCGTAAGGGTCTTGCCGACACCGCGCTCAAGACTGCCGACGCAGGTTACCTCACCCGCCGTCTGGTCGACGTTGCACACGATGTCATCATCCGTGAGGAGGACTGCGGAACACTCCGTGGTCTGGTATGCCGCGAAATCAAGAACAACGACGAGGTTGTGGCATCGCTCGGCGAACGCATCCTCGGCCGCGTTTCGGTTCACGACATTGTAGACCCCACCAGCGGCGAGATTATCGTCAAAGCCGGTGAGGAAATCAACGATGCCGCAGCCGACCGCATCAACGCTTCGCCCATCGAATCGGTTGAAATCCGCTCGGTGCTCACCTGCGAATCGAAGCATGGCGTCTGCGCCAAGTGCTATGGCCGCAACCTGGCCACCCACCGTCCCGTTCAGATGGGCGAGGCCGTGGGCGTTATCGCAGCACAGTCAATCGGCGAGCCCGGTACACAGCTTACCCTCCGTACATTCCACGTGGGTGGTGTGGCCTCGAACATCGCGGCTATCTCAACCATCACATCGCGCTACGAAGGTATTCTTGAACTCGAGGAACTCCGCACCGTAGTTACCGATGAGAAGGGCCCCGACGGCAACCCCGTTGAGGTTGTAATCGGCCGACTCACCGAAATGCGAATCATCGATCCCAAGACTAAGATGATGCTCACCTCGGCCAACATCCCCTACGGTTCGAAGCTCTACTTCAAGGATGGCGCCACCGTGAAGAACGGCGACGTGATTTGCGAATGGGACCCCTTCAACGCCGTTATCGTGAGTGAGGTCGGCGGTAAGATTCACTACGAAAACCTCGTGGAGAATGTTACCTACCGCGTTGATGCCGACGAACAGTCGGGTCTCCGCGAGAAAATCATCATCGAGTCGCGCGACCGCACCAAGGTTCCCGAAGCTTCGATTGTCGATGCCCAGGGCAATATCCTCAAAACCTACGCCCTCCCTGTTAACGCCCACCTCATGTTTGAAGAGGGTCAGGAAATCAAGCCCGGCGAAGTGTTTGTGAAGATTACCCGCTCGGCAGGTGGCGCAGGCGACATCACCGGTGGTCTGCCCCGTGTTACCGAGCTGTTTGAGGCACGCAACCCGTCGAACCCCGCAATCGTGTCGGAAATCGACGGCGAAGTTCACTTCGGCCGCGTGAAACGCGGTAACCGCGAAATCTCGGTTACCTCGAAACTCGGCGAAGAGAAGAAATATCTCGTGCCCCTGTCGAAACAGATTCTTGTGCAGGAAAACGACTACGTTCGTGCCGGCACACCTCTGTCCGACGGTGCCACCACCCCCTCCGACATCCTTAACATCATGGGCCCCACAGCAGTGCAGGAATACATTGTCAACGAGGTTCAGGACGTTTACCGCATGCAGGGTGTGAAAATCAACGACAAGCACTTCGAAGTAATCGTTCGTCAGATGATGCGCAAGGTCAACATCGTTGATCCGGGCGACACCAGCTTCCTCGAGCAGCAGGTTGTCGACAAGCGCGACTTCATGGATGAGAACGACCGCATCTGGGGCAAGAAAGTTGTGGTTGACGCCGGTGACTCGGAGAACCTCAAGCCCGGCCAGATTATCACAGCTCGCAAGCTCCGCGACGAGAACTCGGCTCTGAAACGCCGCGACCTCAAGACGGTTACCGTTCGCGATGCCGTGCCCGCAACTTCCGAACAGATTCTGCAAGGTATCACCCGTGCTGCGCTGCAAACATCGTCGTTCATGTCGGCCGCATCGTTCCAGGAAACCACCAAGGTGCTCAACGAAGCTGCCATCAACGGCAAAACCGACACCCTCGAGGGCATGAAGGAGAACGTTATCTGCGGTCACCTCATCCCCGCCGGTACAGGTCTGCGCCAGTATGAACGCCTCGTTGTAGGGTCGAAAGACGACATTGAAGGTGTGGTTATCAGCGAAACTGAAACCCGTCCCGCTCCTGAAACCATCGAATGATGTTCCGGAACCGCCACAGCGGTTCCCCTCACATAAACCAAAACGCCCGCGGTTCAACCAAGCCGCGGGCGTTTTTCATTATATAAGCGGGCCGATTCATAAAAAAACTTAAAAGTGAAGAGCCGGTTCCAATAAGTTTTGGCAATCGCTAATTTTGCGGTTTAGGAAAAAAACGCTAACTTTGCACCACTCAATTGCGCGTTAAGTAGGTCAAGAGAGGCCTATTCTGCGTGATGCGGAGCATTCGGGGCGTAGCGCAGTCCGGTAGCGCACCTGGTTTGGGACCAGGTGGTCGCAGG
>CAJUIT010000033.1 GCA_910586565.1 uncultured Muribaculaceae bacterium
TTTACCCTATCTTTGCAGCTGTAGACCGCACCGCAGAGCCCAGTCAAGGGCTTCGGGGCGGGCGGCATTTACAGGCATGCCACATGGCTTGCCAAAACATTACGGAAAAGCGTTTACTTGACGCTCTCTTGACAAACGGAAATCTGGAAAATTTCAATCTTCGTCAAGAATGAAGCAAACAGTAGATGTCTTAGTGGATATGTATGATTCGTCCAAATCCAGCACGTGAGTATTGGGTATGGGCGTATAGCATATTCTGCGTGAGGCTCTGCAAGTTTGCTCGTTCAACGAAGATGGGCATTCCAGAGCCTCCGTTTGTGGAACGAGCAAACAGAGTGTGGCTCTCACGCTTTTCTTTTTATAAACCAATCTAAAGCCATTGAAGAGAAGCCAGTGGCGACTTTAATTCGATGAATCCACTTCAAGGATCTTCTTTCTATGACACTATCAATCGCTTGGTTGTCGGCATAATCGCGACGCTTTGGATTTTTTATGTTGATCCGCTTAGCAATTGTGTTGAATGTTTTCCTTCTGAAATTAAGATTGCAATATATCTGATTGGATGCTTCATTATTGGAACTTTCTTTTCGCAAGTAACGGATTGGATTGCTTCTAAAAACATCCCTGTTATTAACTTGATATTTTACAAAAATAAGCTTTCCTGGATTAAAAAGATTGCAAAAGCGAATCACGTAAATCTTGACAAGCAGTCTACGCTGGAAGCGTATTATGATAAGTTTTACTCAGTGCAACATGCGGGATTATTGGGTAACGTGCCGCCTCAGGAGGCTATATCAGCCTTTATGCTCAATCTTTCTGCACTATGCCTATGCTATATAACCGCCGGAATACTCTTTTTCTGCTTAAATCGCTGTTGCCCATCTATTGACATTTCAATCATCATTATTAGCTTATTACCCATGACGGTTATATCCCGACGCCGTGTAGAAAAGACCATCTATTACAGCATCATTCGGGCATCAAAAAATTGCTAACCCTGTTTAAATCACACATACCTATGAACCAATCAACATTATCAAAATTCAAACGATGGCTTGCCACGCTATTGCTTGCAATCGGCATCGCAATAGTTGCGAAAGCCGAAAGTGTGGAGATTGACGGTTTATATTACGAACTGCACACATCCACAGCAACCGTCACATATCAGAGCACCACTACATCCAACTATTCTTTCCTGCCTACCGATGTTGTAATTCCCGCTAAAGTGAATTACAAAAACGTCAGTTTCGATGTGACGGAAATCGCTGACAAAGCCTTTGCGAACTGCACATCGTTGGAGTCAATTTCAATCCCGGGTTCTGTCTCAAGAATTGGCACATCAAGATATGGTTATAGCGGAATCTACTTACCTTTCTATAAGTGCACCTCGCTAAAAGCCGTAAGATTTGAGGACGGAACGGCATCGCTATCTTTAGGTGCGGCATATTACGATGAGTTTGTTAATGGTAAAGAAAGCAAAGGACTGTTCCATTACTGCCCGTTGGAGGAAATCTACATCGGCAGAAACATAAAATATGCCTTTGACCCAATTCTAACTTTCGAGAAATATCCTAAAAATTATGGATACTCTGCATTCTATAATCAAGAAAAGCTGACAAAGGTGACTATCGGCACAGGCTGTAGTGAATTGCCGGATTATCTATTTTACAAAAACGCATCTATAACATTGATGGAATTACCGAATGTGACCAAGATTGGCAATCATACTTTTGACGGATGTTCAAAACTGACAACGCTGAACCTGAGCAACAATCTGGAAAGCATAGGAGATTATGCTTTTTATAATTGCAGCAACCTGACCAAACTCACACTACCTTCCACAACAGTTTCAATCGGGGATTTTGCTTTCTACAATTGCAGTAGCGTGGCTGAAGTCACCGTAGGGGAAAGCCTGAAATCGATAGGCCGCTATGCTTTTGATGGTTGTGAATCATTCACGGCGCTGATTCTTCCCGACACATTCACCGATTTGGGGGCGTATGCCTTTTGCGGTTGCAAAAAACTAACGGTTGCAAAATTGGGAACATCGCTCACATCAGTGCCCCGAGGAGCATTTAAAGATTGCCCTGCACTGTCGGAGATGGTGATTCCGGCCACTGCAAAATCAATTGGAGATGAAGCTTTCTCCAACGATTCAGGCCTTGCGACAATAACAATGAACGAAGGGCTGGAAACCATTGGTGCCGAAGCCTTCCGGAACAACTCGGGCATAATGCAGTTCTCAATTCCGGGAACAGTTACAAAAATGGGGCGCAACTGTTTCTACGGCTGCACCGGAACCACATATCTCACATTCCGCAACGGCACTTCCACACTGACTATCGATAACTCGTCTTGCAAGAGCGCGAAAACAGATGCTCTTACAACCAATTCAGCTTACCGGAACAGAGGTTATGATTATTTCGCCGACTGCCCGCTCCGCTTCCTCTCGCTTGGGCGAAACCTTGAATATAGCTATGAAGATAGCCGCCAGATGTATGATTATGACGGCACCTCTTTCAAATCCGGTTCCCGCCCATCAGCTCCGTTTATCAACAACACGGAGTTGGTGAGTGTTACAATCGGCCCAAACGTCACATTTCTCTACCATCATCTGCTCAACGGATGCAGCAATATAAAGAAACTTTCATTGCCCGACGGACTCGAGCAGATTAACTCCTATGCGTTGGCCAACTGCACCTCAATCACACAACTCACATTTCCCAAAAATCTCGTGCTGCTCGGCAACTATGCCTGTAGCAACAATATTGCCCTCGCCTCTGTGAAATTTGAAGAAGAACCGGGCAACAGCCTCTCGATGCAGATTCAGGATGGAGTTTTCAGCAACTGCCCGGGATTGACAACTCTCACTTTTCCATCCAAAACAACCTATATCGGGAATAAGTGCTTCTATAACACACCAAACATCACTGAAATAACCTTTGTTGACGGAAAGAAGCCGCTCCAGTTAGGATATGGAGCTTTAGCTGACAATGCGCCAAATGATGACAAAATGCCTTTATTCGGCAACAGCCGACTGAAGAAGCTTTACATCGGCCGCGACATTTACTTCTCCGCAAAAGCCGAAAACGGATACTCACCGTTCTACAATCAGCCGGAATTAACCGACGTGCAGTTTTCACAGGCTGGAACGGTGACATATTGCTACGATTACCTTCTCTTTAAAGTAAATAACTGCGGCGAGCTCAAGTTGCCCGAGAGCCTGAAATCAATCGGAAACAGCTCATTCAGGGAGATGACCACACTTGTGGATTTGGAAATACCCGCCGGTGTCACCTCTATCGGCACTTATGCGTTTGCCGACAACGTCAATCTCAAATCGATCAATATTCCACCGGCCTGCAGTTGGCTCAAGGAGGGGCTGTTCAGCGGATGTAGATCACTGACATCTATGAGAATACCATCGGCGGTAACTCAGATGGATAATTACATGTTCGACGGCTGCAAATCACTCAAACTTCTATCATTTGAAGGGAACACTGAAATGATAAAGCTCGGTTACGGATTATCCTCCACCCGAATCTCGGGTCTTTTCCACGATTGCCCGCTGGAAACCTTGGAGCTTGACCGCTGGCTTTTTTATGACACCCAAATAGAAAGGAGCGCTCCGTTTTATGCAATCAAGACTCTTAAGAATCTTAACATCGGAGAAAATGTGACCATGATTGACAAATACATGTTCTCCTACTGCACAGGACTTGAGGAGGTTTATCTGCCCGACAATATCGAGTCGGTGGGTTTGTGGGGATTCCGTGGCTGCACGGCACTTAAAAAAGTAAGGTTCAGCGAGAAATTAAGTCAAATCAGCGACTATGGATTCTCGGAATGCTCATCGCTCGATAATGTTGTTTTCCCTGAAAGCATGACTTCAATTTCCGACAACAGCTTCTCATATTGCACCGCGCTCAAAAACATTGACCTCGGCACAAAGCTTATGGTAATCGGCCCGGCTGCGTTTAAAAACAACACATCATTAGAACTTGTTGAGCTTCCCGAATCGCTCTACGGTCTCGGCGTTGAGGCTTTTGCCAACTGCACGTCTCTGTTGCACATCTCCATTCAGGGTGTCAGCTCGGTGGGCAAGCAGGCATTTCAGGGTTGCAGCAATCTGCAATCGGTTGAGCTCAACAGCAAAATCACATCGCTGGGAGAGGATTCGTTTGCCGATTGCGGCAATATCAAATCGGTGAAATCGCTTGCCGAGTTCCCGCCCGAGGGACTTGTGAATTTCCCCGAACAGGTTCCTGCCAACGGCACACTTTTCGTGCCCGAATATTCGCTTGACTACTACCGCTACTCCCCCACTTGGGAAAACTGGTTTGACATCCGCCCACTGAGCGAATTCATTGCGGTTGAAGCAATCAGTGTCACCGCTCCCACAGAGCCACTGAAAGCAGGTGAAACCGCTCAGCTCGTAGCTGAGGTGGTTCCTGCTAACGCAACGAATAAAACTATTGTATGGAGCACCGATGATGCAGCAGTAGCAACTGTCGATGACAACGGCCTTGTCACAGCAATTGCCCCGGGCTGCACAACCATCAAGGCTATTGCTGCCGACGGCTCACGGAAGATGACCTCGGTAGAAATTGAGGTGATGCTCATAAAAGGTGATTCTAACAACAACGGAGCGGTGACCATAACAGATGCCGTGAACACCGCCAATTACGCTTCGGGCAATGAGGTTGAAACATTCTGCTTTGAGGCCGGCGACGTTAACTCCGACGGCGAAATCACATCGGCTGACGCTCTCGTCACAGTCGTCATTATTTTGAATGCTTCCGACAACGAAAATCAATCACCGCAAGCCGATGATAATTCAAGTTGTCTCACAGTTGACGATTTCAGCCTCCCCGCCAACCAACCCCAAACCATAAACATAAAGCTCGACTCTCCCGTTGAATTTGTTGCCCTGCAAGCCGATATCACCTTGCCCGAAGGGGTTGCGCTAACCGACATTAAATGTGGTAACCGCATCGGTTCATCACACGCATTAAGCTACCGTTACGAACCCGGGAAACTGCGTGTGGTTCTGTTCGACACTGAAAATTCGGCGTTTGCACCATCGGATGAACCTGTCTTGGAATTGACAGTAAAATCGGAGACAGACATTAACGCCGGTGATATCACCCTCTCCCACATTATTGCATCCGATAAAGATGCCAATGAATATGAACTGACCTACACGGGGGGCAGAAATCTCGGGTTGTCGGGTATTGACTCAAACCACCTCAACTCAATCCGCATTGCAACAGGCGATGAGGAAGTGACAATATTCAATGCTGCCGGCAAAAAGATTTCCATTCACACCATCGACGGTAAAGCCGTGGCCCGATTTGTTGCAGGCACCGATGCCGAAACCCGCCCGTTAACCCCGGGAATCTACATTATCACTGCTGACAACATCATTGAAAAGGTGATTATCAAATAACATTAACATCGGTTCCTACACATTACAGGCGGTGTGTCAAAAGGTTTCCGCATTTTGACACACCGCCTTGTTTTATTCGGTTGAGGTTTTATTTCATGAACACGAGGTAGACGGCGGCGACGAGGAGGGCCATTGCGAGGTAGTGGTTCCAGCGCATGGCGAAGTTGTCGAAAGCCATGAGGCTGAAAATCACGAACACAACGAGGGTGATGACCTCCTGCATCACCTTGAGCTGGATTAGCGAATAGGGGCCGCCGTTACCCTCGAAGCCGATGCGGTTGGCAGGCACCTGAAAGGAGTATTCGAGCAGGGCGATGCCCCACGAAAAAAGCACTACGACATAGAGAGGCCAGTTGGCCGAAAATCCGGTTGACTGAAGTTTCAGGTGCCCATACCATGCGAATGTCATGAAAATGTTCGACACCACAAGCATCACAACCGTGAGTATTGCAGGATTCATTTTGTAAAACTTGGAAACTGAATTTTATATTTGCCCGGGTGAGACTGATTTTGCAGTTATTTGCCAGCCGGCTCATTATCGGTCATCAAACCCTGTGCATCGCGCTGTTGGCGGCCGCGGCGGTAGTTTTCGGCTGAGAGGCGGCGCTGCTCATCCATCACGGGGAGCAGGTAGTTGAGGTCGATGAGCCATTTCCCCTCGCGTCCTTTCCGCGGGAATGCTTTTTCGCGGCGGCGGTTCACCTCATCGCACAGTGGCGAATGACCTCCCGGGGCGGTGGGGAGCAGTTCAACGGGGATGTCGTTGAGGGTGACAGGCACAACATGCGAAGCCGCCGGGAAACCGATTGCAACCCACATCACGGTGGCAGAGGCGGGATTTTCCCCGTTCCGGCACCCCTCAATCACAACCGAGGCACACGAGCTGCGGCGCGGAATGTACTCCCCTCGGTCGGTGAGCAGGGAATATCCCGCGGCCGCCATATCTTTTCCATGTCCCGCATGAAAAAAGGAGCGCGACATTGTTTCGGTGAATGTTTCGGCCTCTATGGCGCGGTTTGCCAGCGGATTGGCGAGCAGAGCCACGGCATTATCGTGGCGCACCTCACCCAAACGCCCCTCCGTGCCACCCGAATAGGAATAGTTGGAGCGGATAATGGCACCGCGGGGCTCATCGGCGAGGTCGAAACGAGTCACGGCATGATCGGAAGTTTCAAAATAGGCGCCGTTGCCTGCAGCATCCGTAACCCCGAAATTTGCCTGCACACCAATCGGAGTGCCGGCCGACTGCATTGCGTGGAGAAGGCTGTCGAAGTCCTCAACGGTGCGGCACACGGCCAGAGCGCGGCTCATCACCACCCCCTCGCGGTCTTTCACAGCGGCAGTGTCGGGAGCGAGATTATAGGAGGCGGTGTTCATCACCGCGAATCCGGCTTCATTGAATCCTATCCACGCCTCGGCCCGCTGCCGGTCGCCTGCATTGAACAAAGCCACGTAGGCCATTGTGCTGTCGGTTCGCTCCACACGGTCAACAAAATTGTGAGGGTGCCCCGAGTCGCGATGCTTCCACAAGAGGGTTCGACCGTCGCGGGTCACATCGCGGCCAACCACAGCCGAAGTGCATGCCCCGGCAACAAGGTTGCCGGCCACCAAGGCCGCCAAAACCACCATAAATCGGGTTATCTCAAGTTTCAATTTCATAAACTGCATGCGTCGATTCAACATGCAAATTTACGAATTTACCCGTTTAAGTTTGGGGAATAATCGGCTTTTGTGTAATTTTACGTTGCAACAGGGGGCACTCTCCACCCCGGGCCTACTATTTAAGATAGAGAACAGATGAACAATCAACCTTATATTTATGAGCTTCCCCTGAAAGTGCGCGACTACGAAGTGGACTCGCAGGGGATTGTGAATAACGCCAACTACCTCCACTATCTGGAGCATACGCGCCATGAATTCTGCGAATCGCGCGGGTTCACGTTCCGCGACATGCAACAGCAAGGGATTGACCCTGTGGTAAACAAAATTGAAATTGAATATCACACCCCGCTGCGGCTCGCCGACACAATGACAAGCAAATTGTGGATTGAGCGCCGGGGAGCACGTTTCATCTTCCATCAGGATATTTTCACCGCCGACGGAGCCCTGTCGGTGACAGCGAAAGTTTCGGTAGTGGCGCTGCAGAACGGGCGCCCCACCCGCGGTGACATCCTCGCCCAAGCCCTCAACCTCTCCCCCGCCCCTCAAAACTAAAAAACTCAAGACCCAAGACTTTTCTCACTTTTTGTCTTTCGTCTTTTTGTCGATTGTTTGAAAACTACCCACCATGCTCCACCGTATTGCATTTTCAATGGTCAAGGGCCTCACCCCGCCACTTGCATCGCGGATTCTGAGCCTCATCGGCTCGGAAGAGGAGTTTTTCACCCTGCGCGAAAGCAGTCTTGCGTCCAGGCTTGAGTTCAAAGGACAGATACTGAGCGAAAGCTACCGGCGCGACCTCCTTGAGAAAGCCCGAGCCGAAATGGATTTCGTTGCCACGCGCAACATCAACTGCATCTACTTCAACGACGAAGCCTACCCGGCGCGTCTGCTCGAATGCGACGATGCCCCCATGATGCTCTACACCTCCGGGAAAACCGATTTAAACGCATCGCACATTGTGAGCATAGTGGGCACGCGCAACGCCACCGCCTACGGGGTGAACTTCATCAACAAACTCGTTGATGATTTGGCCGACAACCTCGACAGTTTGCTCATTGTGAGCGGGCTGGCGTTCGGCTGCGACATCACCGCCCACAAACGGGCGCTCGAACGGGGCATCCCCACTGTTGGGGTGGTGGCCCACGGACTCGACACAATCTACCCCTCCGAACACCGCTCCTACGCCGCCCGCATGGTGCATGAAGGTGGTGCCATTGTCACCGACTACCCCCACGCCACACGCCCCCACCGCGGCAACTTCCTTGCCCGCAACCGCATTGTGGCGGGGATGGCCGACTGCGTGGTAGTGGCCGAATCGGCGGCTGCACGCGGCGGCGCACTCCACACCGCCAAACTCGGCATGCTCTACAACCGCGACGTGTTCGCCCTGCCCGGGCGCACATCCGACCTCTACAGCGGCGGTTGCAACCTGCTGATAAAAACCAATGTTGCCCATCTGGTTGAAAGCGCCGCCGACATTATGGACACAATGCATTGGAAAGGGCGCCGCCCCGAGGGGAAACAAACAGAAATGTTCCCGGCAATTCCGCCTGAGCAACAGCCGATTGTCGACTACATCAGGGAAAACGGCGAGGCGCAGCTCAACGCCCTCACCGTGGCCACCGGCATTCCGGTGGGGCAGCTGATGGGGATGCTCGTTGAGATGGAATTCAACGGATTGCTGCTGTCGCTACCCGGAGCCCGCTACCGCCTTGCCTGACAGGGTGAACAAAAGCCTGCTCCCCGTTGTCATAGATTCATAAATCAAACACTTAAATAAGTCTCTCCCAACTTAACATTAACACCCAACCCACCATGGAAAAGAAAATCATCGCCCCCTCCGAACTTATAATCAACTCCGACGGTTCGGTTTTTCACCTTCACCTGCGCCCCGAGCAGCTCACCGACCGCATCATCCTTGTAGGCGACCCCGGCCGTGTTGACATTGTGGCAGAACATTTCGACACCCGCGACTTCGAGGTGTCGTCGCGCGAGTTCCACACCATCGGAGGCACCTATCAGGGAAAGCCCATCATGTGTCTGTCGCACGGCATCGGCCCCGACAACATCGACATTGTAATCAACGAGCTCGATGCCCTGGCCAATATCGATTTTGAAACCCGTGAGGTGAAAGACACCCACCGCCAGCTCTCGATGGTGCGCATCGGCACATCGGGTGCACTTCAGCCCGAGCTCATCGTGGGCACCCCGGTTATCGCCGAAAAAGCCATCGGTTTCGACGGTGTGCTCAACTACTACGCCGGCCGCAACGAGGTTGCCGACCTCGAATTCGAGAAAGCTTTCTGCGACCACACCGGTTGGAATCCCCTCTGGGCAAAACCCTACGTTGTCGATGCCCACAACGAGCTGGTTGAACAGATTGGCCGTGATGACATGGTGCGCGGCAACACCATCTCGGCCGTAGGTTTCTATGGCCCCCAGGGACGCGAATTGCGTCTGCCTCTGGCCAACCCCGACCTCAACCAACGCATCGAGGAGTTCCGCTTCAACGGCCGCAAGGTGACAAACTACGAGATGGAGAGCGCTCCCCTGCAAGGTTTGAGCCGACTGATGGGTCACCGCGCCATGACCGTGTGCTCCATCATCGCCAACCGCATGCGCCACGATGTGACACCCAACTACAAAACCGCCATCCGCGACCTCATTGCAACAGTACTCGACCGTATATGATTATCCCTGTTAAAGGAATGGTGTGCAACCATTGCGTTGAGTCGGTGCTGTCGGCATTCCAACACGCCGGTCTCCCCGAAGCCAAAGTGCGCCTCGGGGAGGCCGAGGTGGCCGACCTCTCGCTCACGCCCGAAGCGCTCGCCAAACTCGACACAGAGCTTGCATCGCGCGGGTTTGAACGCATCAGCGACCCCGACGCACGGCTCATTGAACGGGCCAAACTTGCCATCATCAGGCATGTGCGCAACGAATCGTGCCATTTCAACCTGTCGGCCTGTCTGCAGGATACCCTCGGCGTTGACTACTCCTCCCTGAGCAAACTTTTCTCGGCACGCGAAGGGCGCACCATCGAGAAATATCAGATTGCACAGCGCGTGGAGTATGCCAAAGAGCTGCTCTCCTACGGGGAGCTGAATGTGTCGGAGGTAGCCGACAAAGCCGGCTACTCAAGCGTGGCACACCTCTCGCGCCAGTTCAAGTCGATAACAGGCCTCACCCCGTCGGCATTCCTTAAAAACACCTCCCGCCGCATCCCCCTCAACGAGGTGTGACGGCATCACTCAAAATTAGTCAAACATCACCCAAAAAGGTGTAACATATCTATGCGTTCGGTTCCGTAACTTTGCACAATAAGAAAATGCATTGAGTTATGGAACTGAAACATTTGATATATGCCTTTATAAATATTCTCAACGAGATGTCGCCCTACATTTTGTTGGGATTTCTCATTGCCGGACTGCTGCAAGTGTTTGTGAGTCCGGCCAAATTGTCGCGCCACCTTGCAGGTGGAGGGTGGAAGCCTGTGTTCAAGGCCGCCATGTTCGGCATACCCCTACCGCTATGCTCATGCGGCGTGCTCCCCACAGCCGTTGCGCTGCGCCGGCAGGGTGCATCGAAAGGTGCATCCACTTCGTTCCTCATCGCCACGCCCCAAACGGGTGTCGACTCGATAGCCGCCACCTACGCGCTTCTCGGTTTGCCATTCGCCATTCTGCGCCCCATTGCCGCACTGACAGGGGCTTTCGCCGGAGGGTTGGCTGTGGATAAAGCCGAAAGAGGCACCGGCAAGGATGGCGACGAAAACGCAACTGACGAATGCCCCGACGGCACATGCTGCACTGCCGTCTCCACCGCGCCTGCCCCACAGGGAAGTATCATTCAGAAACTTGTGGCAGCCGTGAAATACGGTTTCGGCGACATGGTGGCCTCGGTTGGCAAATGGCTCGTCATCGGGCTCGTGATTGCCGCTGTAATCACCGTGGCAGTTCCCGACACGCTGTTTCTCTCCCTGAGCCGCTACCCCGTGCTTGCAATGCTCGTGATGGTTGCGGTTGCCGTGCCCATGTATATCTGTGCCACGGGGTCAATTCCAATCGCCCTTTCGCTTATGCTCAAGGGACTTTCGCCGGGGGTTGCATTCGTGCTGCTCATGGCCGGTCCGGCGGCCAATTTCGCCTCGGTGATGGTGCTACGCAAATCGCTGGGAGCCCGGGCAACATCAATCTATGTAGGGTCGGTTGTGGTCACGGCAATGGCATTCGGCCTCCTGATCGACTACCTGCTCCCCGCATCATGGTTCACACCCTTCGGCTCGGCAGCGGCCTCCACAGTTAGCTGCCATGTGGAATTGGGAGTGTTCACCACCGCATGCTCTGTTCTGCTCGTGGCATTGCTCGTGGCGGCTTACATTCGCCACCGGAAAGAGTCGCGGGCATTCCGCATGGCCTTGTCGGCCGACAGCAATTATCAGTCAACCATTACAAACAATATAAATCAGCAAACAACAATGAAAACCGTCTACACCGTGGAAGGGATGGCTTGCAACCACTGCAAAGCCACCGTTGAGAAAGCCGTCGGCGCCGTTAACGGCGTAACATCCGTGGCCGTTGATCTCGCCTCAGGCCGTGTTGCCGTTGAGGGTGACCATGACGCCGCACAAGTTGCAAAGGCCGTGGCCGACGCAGGGTTCACCCTCGCCCACAGCCATGCCGAATGACCCGCAGCCGCATCCGCCCGCAGATGTTTTCAAAACGGCATGACAACTTGAACAATCAGCCGGCAACATCATGCAAAACAGACTCCCGAATGTTAAACTAAGGTTAAATCCCGCAAAAACAGCCCGCAAAATTTGGTCAATTCAACCAAACTCCCTACCTTTGCACCCGTAAACGACACATCGCGGGATGGAGCAGTGGTAGCTCGTTGGGCTCATAACCCAAAGGTCGGAGGTTCGAGTCCTCCTCCCGCCACTAAAAAAGAAAGCCTTGCCAATCGGCAAGGCTTTCTTTTTATTTCAGGGCAACATCAGATTCCGGCGCGGCCGGTAACCAGCGGCGCATAGTAAAAAAGCTGTGTTTAGGATAAAAGTTCATACATTTGCCAAA
>CAJUIT010000034.1 GCA_910586565.1 uncultured Muribaculaceae bacterium
CGGGAAAATCTGTGGAATCTGTGGAATCCGTGAGAGGTTTTGGCTCACGGATTTCACGGATTTCACGGATTGGCTGACGCGGGAAAATCTGTGGAATCTGTGGAATCCGTGAGAAGTTATTTAGCTCACGGATTACGCGGATTGCACGGATTGGCTGACGCGGGAAAATCTGTGGAATCTGTGGAATCCGTGAGAGGTTTTGGCTCACGGATTTCGCGGATTGCACGGATTGGCTGACGCGGGAAAATCAGTGGAATCTGCGGAATCCGTGAGAGATTTTGTAGGGCACGGATTAACAGCGAGTGGCGGGGGTTATTTGCGGGGGCGGGAGCGGACGAGGCGGAGGACCTGGGCGGAGCGGGCGGGGAGGTAGAGGCGGAGCCATTCTTTGCCGAGGGGTTGGTAGAGGGGGTCGAAGCCGGTGAGGTGGTCGACTTTCTCGTCGATGTTGCCGAAGCCTCCGAATTGGGGGGCGTCGGTGGAGAGTACCACGCGGTATTTGCCCACGGGGGCCAGGATGCCGTAGTCGCTGAATGACTTGACGGGGTTGAAGTTGAACACGAACACGTAGTTGCCGCGGCGGAAGGCAAGCACTTGGTCGGAGTCCTGCTCCCAGAGTTTCTCGATGCCGAGTGCCTGGAAGTTGTTGATGCCGGAAACGAGCTCGACCATCGCGTTGTCGAAGGCGTTGAGGAAGCGGTATTGGAGGTCCTCGCGGTCGACGAGGCTCCACTGGCGGCGTGCGTATTTATAGCTCCAGCCGTTGCCTTCGCGGGGGAAGTCGATCCACTCGGGGTGGCCGAATTCGTTGCCCATGAAGTTGAGGTAGCCTCCGTTGATGGTGGCGAGTGTGACGAGGCGAATCATTTTGTGGAGGGCGAGGCCGCGGGTGACTGCGGGGTGGGTGTCGCCTACCATCATGTGCCAGTACATTTCTTTGTCGATGAGGCGGAAGATGAGGGTTTTGTCGCCCACGAGGGCTTGGTCGTGGCTCTCCACGTAGGAGATTGTTTTCTCGTCGGAGCGGCGGTTGGTGAGCTCCCAGAAGATTGAGGTGGGGTGCCAGTCCTCGTCTTTGCGTTCCTTGAGGGTTTTAATCCAGTAGTCGGGGATGCCCATTGCCATGCGGTAGTCGAAGCCGATGCCTCCGTCCTTGATTTTGATTGCGAGGCCGGGCATGCCGCTCATCTCCTCGGCGATGGTGATGGCGTGGGGGTTGATCTGGTGGATTAGTTTGTTGGCGAGGGTGAGGTAGACGATGGCGTTGGTGTCCTGGTTGCCGTCGTAGTAGTCGCCGTAGCCCGAGAATGCTTTGCCGAGGCCGTGGTCGTAGTAGAGCATCGAGGTGACGCCGTCGAAGCGGAAGCCGTCGAAGCGGAATTCCTCGAGCCAGTATTTGCAGTTGGAGAGGAGGAAGTGGAGCACTTCGTTTTTGCCGTAGTCGAAGCAGAGCGAATCCCATGCGGGGTGCTCGCGGCGATGGTCGGGGTAGAAGTAGAGGTCGGGTGAGCCGTCGAGGCGTCCGAGCCCTTCGTTTTCGTTTTTAACGGCGTGGGAGTGAACGATGTCCATAATCACGGCGATGCCGAGGGAGTGGGCGCGGTCGACGAGGCTCTTGAGCTCTTCGGGGGTTCCGAAGCGCGACGAGGGGGCGAAGAAGCTGCTCACGTGGTAGCCGAATGAGCCGTAGTAGGGGTGTTCCTGGATTGCCATAATCTGGATGGCGTTGTAGCCGTCGGCGGCGATGCGGGGGAGCACTTTGTCGCGGAATTCGGTGTAGGAGCCTACCCCTTCGGTTTCCTGCGCCATGCCTATGTGGCATTCGTAGATGAGGAGGGGGCGGGTGTCGGGGATGAAGTTTTCGGTGGTCCAGCGGTAGGGGGTGTTATCCCACACCTGGGCCGAGAAGATGTGGGTTTGCTCGTCCTGCACCACGCGGGTGGCGTAGGCGGGGATGCGCATCCCCTCCCCTCCCGGCCAATGCACGCTCATTTTGTAGAGCTGGCCGTGGCGGAGCGCCGTGGCGGGGATGTGGAGTTCCCACACTCCGTTTTTGATGGGTTTGAGAGCGAACTCGGGACGTTCTTCCCAATCGGAGAAGTCGCCGACGAGGTAGATTTGGGTTGCGTTGGGTGCCCATTCGCGGAACACCCACCAGTCGCCCTGACGGTGCAGGCCGAAGTATTGGTGTGCGTTGGCGAAATCGCGCAGGGAATTGCTGCAATGTGAGGTGAGGTCGGCTTCCTTGCGGATTGCGTCGGCATGGCGGCCTTCGATGGCGTTGGCGTAGGGCTCAAGCCAAGGGTCGTTGCGATAAAGGGCGAGAGGTTTCATAGGTGGGTAAGAAGTTAGAAGTTAGAAATCAGAAGTTAGAAGTCAGAAGAGAGAAGTCAGTTAGGAGTGAGATTTATAAGATTTATAAAAATTATAGAAGTTATAGGAGCTACTATATAACGGATTGGAGGAGTTAAGAGTTGAGGAGGAGGGTGGCGGCGGCGAAGGGGGAGAGGGTGTTGGCCAGCACACGGCGCTCGCAGTCGGCGATGCGGAGGGCGCGGTCGGGGTTGTCGTAGAAGCGGTGGCGGAGCTCGGCGTCGATGGTTTCGTACATCCAGTAGCGTGCCTGCTCGTGACGGCGGCTCTCGAAGTAGCCGTTTTCTTTAACGAAGGTGAAGTAGCGGTCGATCATATCCCACACTTCGGGGATGCCAAGCTCGTAGTAGCCTGAGTAGGTGAGCACTTCGGGGCTCCATCCCGAGGGGGGCGTGGGGAAAAGGTGGAGTGCCGAGCGGAATTGCGCCTGCGCCAGACGGGCGCGGTCGATGTTGTCGCCGTCGGCTTTGTTGATGACGATGCCGTCGGCCATCTCCATGATGCCTCGCTTGATGCCCTGGAGCTCATCGCCGGTGCCGGCGAGCTGAATGAGGAGGAAGAAGTCGACCATTGAGTGAACGGCGGTTTCGCTCTGCCCTACCCCGACGGTCTCGACAAAGACGGTGTCGTAGCCGGCGGCCTCGCATAGCACGATTGTCTCGCGGGTTTTGCGGGCCACGCCTCCGAGCGAGCCTGCCGAGGGTGAGGGGCGGATGAAGGCCGAGGGGTGGGTGGAGAGTTTCTCCATGCGTGTTTTGTCGCCGAGAATGCTCCCTTTGGAGCGCTCGGAGGAGGGGTCGATGGCGAGCACGGCGAGTTTGCCCCCGTTGCGGAGCACGTGGAGGCCGAAAACGTCGATTGAGGTTGATTTGCCGGCTCCGGGCACGCCTGTGATGCCTATGCGGCGGCTGCGTCCCGAGTGGGGAAGGCATTTTTCGATGACTTCGCGGGCTATGGCCTGATGGGCGGGGGCCACACTCTCAACGAGGGTGACAGCGCGCGCCAGTTGGGTTACATCTCCTTTGAGGATGCCTTCAACGAGCTCGGCGGCCGAAGGGAGGGGCTGCCGGCGGCGTGGCTTGAGATAGGGGTTGACGGAGGGTGGCTGTGCCACTCCGGCATTGACGGCAAGGCCTGTGTAGCGGGGGTCGTTTTCGGGGTGCATAGGGGGGGAAAAGACGGGAGACAAAAAGACAAAAGACGAAAGACAAAAAGAAGAGAGAAGAGAGAAGAGAGAAGAGAGAAGTTAGGAGTGAGATTTATAAGATTTATAAAATTTATAAGAGTTATAAACGATATAATCAGTGGGCTTCGAGCCAGTTGGCGCCGGTGCCGGCGGAGACTTCGAGGGGCACGGTGCCGGTGAAGGCGGCCGACATGAGGCGCACCACCATTTCCTGCAGCTGCGGGAGCTCGGAGGGGTGGACGTTGAAGATGAGTTCGTCGTGAACCTGCATCACCATGCGCGACCGCATGCCGAGGCGGTTCATTTCGTTGTGGATTGAAATCATGGCTTTCTTGATGATGTCGGCAGCGGAGCCCTGGAGGGGTGCGTTGACGGCGTTGCGCTCGGCATAGCTGCGCACTGTTGCGTTGCGCGAGGTGATGTCGGGGAGGAAGCGTTTGCGCCCCATGATTGTGGTGACGTAGCCTTGCTGGCGTGCCCGCTCAACCGACTCGGCGATGAACTCGCGGATGTGTGGGTAGGTGGCGAAGTAGCCATCGATTAGCTCGCGGGCTTCAACGCGGGGGATGCCGAGGCGCTCGGCGAGGCCAAAGGCCGAAATGCCGTAAATGGTGCCGAAGTTGGCTGTTTTCGCTTTGCGGCGCTGGTCGTCGGTGACTTCGGCGAATGGCACGTGGTAGATTTTGGCGGCTGTGGCGCGGTGGATGTCGAGCCCCTCGCGGAAGGCCTCGGTGAGCTCGGGGTCGTTACTGAGAGCTGCAAGGAGGCGGAGCTCAATCTGTGAGTAGTCGGCCGAGAGGATTAGGCATCCGGGGTCGGCGATGAAAGCACGGCGCACCTCGCGGCCGTCGTCGGTGCGGATGGGTATGTTCTGGAGGTTGGGGTTGGCCGATGAGAGGCGCCCTGTGGCGGTGAGAGTCTGGTTGTAGGTGGTGTGGATTTTACCGGTGGCGGGGTTGACGAGCTCGGGGAGGGCGTTGACGTAGGTGCTCAGGAGCTTTTTAAGGCCGCGGGCTTCGAGGATGGCCTCGACCAGTGGGTGGTCGTGGCGATGTTTCTCGAGAATCTCCTCAGTGGTGGAGAACGCTCCGGTTTTGGTGCGCTTGGCTTTGGGGTCGAGCTGCATTTTGCCGAACAGAATCTCACCCACCTGCATGGGAGAGCTGATGTTGAAGCGCTCGCCGGCGAGGTCGTAGGCTTTCTCCTCGATTTGACGGAGACGGGCGGTGAGGGTGAGCGACAGGCGGTGAAGCTCGGCCGAGTCGATACGCACGCCGGTGAACTCCATGTCGGCGAGCACGCGGGCCAGGGGGAACTCGATGTCGAGAGCCAGAGGGAGCTGGTCGTTGGTTTCGAGGAGCGAGCGGAGGGGAGAGAGCAGCCGCAGAGTGATGTCGGCCTGCTCGCAAAGGCGCTGCAGCTCCTCACCGGCCGGGAGGGGGAGGTTGGGTTTTCGCGAGGATGATGCCTCGGCATAGTCGGCGGTGGTGTAGGAGAGGATGGAGAGGGCGATGTCGGCAAGGCGGTGGCGCATCTCGGGCTGCAGGATGTAGTGGGCCAGCGAGGTGTCGAAATAGGGTGCGGAAATGGCGATGTTCTCGCGGCGGAGGAGCACCATGTCGCGCTTTATGTCGTGACTGACGAGGGTTGTTGAGGGGGAGGTGAAGAGTGGCTCAAGGATGGCCATGAGGGTGGCACGCTGTTGGGGGTCGGCGGGGATGTCGATGTAGCGGGCGCGCCCCTCGGAGGTGGCCACTGCGATGGCACGGAGGGTGGCAGTCATGGCTTCGGCTCCGGTGGCGTAGATGGCTATGCCCACAGCGGGGGCTGCGGCGGCCTCGGCCACGGCGGCGGCAATGTCGGCGGGGGTGGTGAGGGGGGCGTAGTCGGTGGTCGGGGTGTCGGCAGGGGCGGGCGCGGACTGTGCGGCGGGGTCGTCACCGTCGATGAAATCGAAAAGGGAGCGCTGCGGCACCTGAGCCGACGTAGCGTTGGTGGCAGCCTGCGGGGAGCGTGCACCACTCCCCTGCTCTTTCGACGCGCCACCGAGGCGTGCGAGGAACGTTTTGAACTCAAGGCGGGAGAAGATGTCGCGCAGGCGGTCAACATCCTCGGGGTCGCGGCGGAGGGTGTCGAAGTCGACTTCGAGCGGTACGTCGCGGCGGATTGTGGCGAGGGTCTTGGAGAAGCGGATGGCTTCGGCGTTGTCGCGTATTTTTTTCCCGATGGCACCTTCGATGGATTGAGCCTTGTCGAGCATATTCTCGACCGAGCCATATTCCTTGATGAGTTTGGAGGCGGTTTTCGGGCCGACACCGGGGCAGCCGGGGATGTTGTCGATTTTGTCGCCTTCGAGGGCGAGGAGGTCGATTACCTGCATGGGGGTGTCGATGCCGTAGCGCTCGCACACCTCGGCGGGGCCGCGGAGCTCGAAGCCCTGGCCGCGGAGGGAAGGTTTGTACATGAACACACGGTCGGAAACGAGCTGGCCGTAGTCCTTGTCGGGGGTCATCATGTAGGTGGTGTAGCCCTGCTGCGATGCGAGCAGGGAGAGGGTGCCTATAACGTCGTCGGCCTCATAGCCGGGAATTTCAAAGAGTGGGATTCGGTAGGCCTCGACAATTTCCTTGATGAAAGGGATGGAGAGGGTGATATCCTCGGGCTGCGCCTCGCGGCCGGCTTTGTAGTCGGGGTAGAGCTCGTGGCGGAATGTTGGCCCGTGGGGGTCGAAGCACACGGCGATGTGGGAGGGGTTCTCCTTGCGCAGAATCTCATCGAGGGTGTTGCAGAAGCCGAAAATGGCTGAGGTGTTGAAGCCTGTGGAGGTGATGCGCGGCGCACGAATCAGCGCGTAGTAGGCGCGGTAGATGAGGGCGTAGGCGTCGAGAAGAAATAGTTTTTTGTCGTCCATGATGCTTCGATGGGGTGAATGAATATCTACAAAGATAACAATTAGTTTTTAGTTTTTAAGAGAGACAAAAGACAAAAAGACGAAAGACGAAAAGTGAGATTGGTTTTTAGGAGGGAGTGTTTAGTTTTAAGGAAGGCGCGGTGGGAGGTGGCGGCCGTGGCGAAGGAAACAAAAAAACGCGGCCGGAGCCGCGTTTTGGGGAGAGGGAAAATGTGGTGGAATTACTGAAGAATCTGAGGGGTGCCGGTGTAGGTGCCGGTGACTTTGTGGCCGTAGCCGTCGGCGAGGTCAATGACGAAGGTGTATTCGCCGTTGGCGCCGGTGGATACTTCGACGGTGCCGGTGTAGAGGGCGGCTTCGGTGAGGGGATCGAAGTACCAGTTGCCGAAGTAGCCGCCGTAGGTGGGTTCGTAAACGCCGCTGAGTGCGGTGAAGGGATCGTAGTCGTCGGCTTCCATTGCGTTGATAACGTTGTAGGTGCCGGCGGGGATGCCTTCGCTGCCGGGGGTTACGTTAAGCCCAAGGTTGATGGCGGGTGATGTGCCGAAGTTTTCGAGGAGGTCGTAGTCCTTGCCGGCGATAATCACGCTGCAGTAGTCGGAGGTTTCGGTGAATGTCTCGCCCCAGAGGAGAATGGCGCTCTGTGTCATATCCTTGAGAACGATGTTGGAGGTGAGGTTGCTCATGAAGCCCTCGCCGGTGCGGTTGAGGAAGCGGATGTAGCCGGTGTAGGAGAACTCAACGGGGGTGTTCACGTCGGTGACGAATGCCGATGTGATTTCATACATGCCGTTGGAGAGGGTCTTGAGGGTGAGCGTGCCGCCGGTGACGGTGATGATGGTCTGGTTGCCCGAAGCATCGTAGCGGGTGACGGTTGCCGAGCCGAAAGTCATGTCGGCCGAGTTGCCGGCAGCATCGAAGGTGTAGGTTCCGTCGGCGGGGTGAGCGAGGTCAGGGTTGTCGGCGAGGGTGGAGTTGAGCTCGAAGTAGACGAGTTCACCGGGGCCGAGGTAGGTTTCCTCGAAATCGTCCCACTCCATGCCGGAGGTCACGAAGTTGAGGCCGTAGTTGCCGGTGTTGTTTTCGTTGTAGTCGCCGTAGTAGGTGGCAACCACGTCGATGCCTTCGGTGGGTGTGATGTCGTCGCCTTCTTCTTCACCGCCGGGCACCACTACCACGGGGTCGTCGGAATCGTTGTCGGAACATGAGGTTGCTGCGCCGCAAAGGGCGATGGCGGCGAAAAGCGCCACAGTGTTACGTAAGATTTTCATTAATGAAAAATTGCAGTTAAGGGTTATGTGTAAAAAATGAAAATTGGAAACCGGGCAAGGGAAGATTCTTTCCGTTGCCACTTGATAATGAACGTGGCGCAGGGAATTTTATTGCAGAGCGTGGGGCGGCAGTGAAAGATTCTTCGTATCTTTGGCTATGCTCAAGATACTCCCGCTCGGCAATGCTCAAATAAATTTGGCTTTGCGCTCGACTTATTCGTATCTTTGTAAGAGCTTGTTTAATAACGAATGTGACAAATGGATAATATCGTTCAACATAACGAGGGGAAGGTGAAACCGCTTATCGGACTCACGCTCGACGGGTTGCGCGCCGTGGCCGAACGCTGCGGTATGCCGAAGTTTGCCGCCGGCCAGATGGCCAAATGGCTCTATGAAAAGCGTGTGACCGAAATTGACGAAATGACAAACCTGTCGAAAGTGGCGCGCAAGCGGCTCGCCGACGAAGGGTTTGTTGTGGGGCGTGAGGCTCCGCTGACCGAGGCGCGCAGCGCCGACGGCACGGTGAAGGTGTTGTTTCGCGGTGCCCCGGGGCGCGACGTTGAGAGCGTGGTGATTCCCGACCGCGACAGGGCCACGCTGTGTGTGTCGTCGCAGGCGGGGTGCAAGATGAACTGCTCGTTCTGCATGACGGGGCGGCAGGGGTGGCACGGCGACCTGACGGCGGCGCAGATTATCAACCAGGTGCTGTCGGTGCCGGGGAGCGAGGAGCTCACCAATATCGTGTTCATGGGGATGGGGGAACCGCTCGACAACCTTGGGCCGGTGTTGGATGTTATAGAGATATTGACCGCACCCTGGGGGATTGCCTGGAGCCCGAAGCGAATCACGGTGAGTTCAATCGGCAAGTTGCGCGAGCTGAAACGTCTGCTGCGCGAAACGAAGGTGCATGTGGCAATCTCGATTCACTCACCTTTCCCGGCTGAACGGGAGGGATTGATGCCGGTTGAGCGTGCGTTCCCGATAAAGGATGTGATTGAGGTGCTGAGGGAGGAGGATTTCTCTCATCAGCGACGCCTGTCGTTTGAATACACTATGTTCCGCGGGGTGAATGACTCGCCGCGCCACAGCCGCGAGCTTGCACGCAGGCTCAAGGGGCTTGACTGCCGCGTGAATCTGATAAGGTTTCATGCTTTCGAGGGCTCGAAGCTCGAACCGTCAACGCCTGAGCGCATGGAGCAGTTCCGCGACGCTCTCAATGCCGAGGGAATCACGGCTACAATCCGTGCATCGCGCGGCGAGGATATAATGGCGGCTTGCGGCATGCTGGCGGGGAAGAAGAAGTGAGAAGACAGAAGTCAGAAATCAGAAATCAGAAATCAGAAGTCAGAAGGGAGAGGTCAGAAGGGAGAGGTCAGACTTTAGAGATTAGAAGTTAGACGATAGAAGATGATGAAAAAGATATTGATGGCGATGGCGGTTGCGGCTGCCGGAGCGTTTGGAATTAACGCTGGGGAACCTGCGGTTGAATTTACCGAGCTGGTTCACGATTTCGGCACTATAGCCGAGAACGGTGGCCCGGTGAGCCATGAGTTTGAGTTTATCAACTCGGGGGATGCCCCGCTGATGGTGGTGAACGCCACGGCTTCGTGTGGCTGCACCCGTCCCGATTTTCCCAAAAAGCCGGTGGCAGCGTCGAAAAAGGGTAAGATTAAGGTTACTTATCTGCCTGCCGGAAGGCCGGGCGAGTTCAACAAAACGGTGACTGTGAAAACCAACGCCAAGAAGAAGGGGAAGAAGGTGACTTTGCGCATCAAGGGGTTTGTAACACCCGACAACAAGTAAACCGATGTCTGCGATGAAATTGCGAAAGTTTGCAGTGTGGTGCATTGCCGCCCTTGCGGGAACGGGGATGCAGGCCGGTGTGAGATGGGTTGAGACCACTCACGATTTCGGCGCTTTCAAGGAGGATGACGGAAAGGTGACCTGCCGCTTTGAGTTTGTGAACGACGGGCCGGAGGCGGTGTCTATAAGGGCTGCCAGGGCTTCGTGTGGCTGCACCACTCCGTCGTTTACCAAGCATGTCGTAGAGGCCGGCGACACGGGGGTGGTTACAGTTACTTTCAACCCCACGGGGCGCCCGGGCCGCTTCAGCAAGAGTGTGGCCATTGATATGGCGGGAGAGGGGAATCTGCCGCGTCAGACTCTCGTGATTAAGGGGGTAGTCATCGGCTCGGCCAACACACTGCGCTCGCGCTATCCTGTAGAGCATGGGGCGGTGAAGCTGCGCACAACGCAGATTCCGTTCGGCACTGTGCTCAAAGGGAGGGCCAAATCGGCTTTTCTTGAGGTTTACAACGCATCGGAGCAACCTATCGCGCCGCGATGGGAGGGTGTGCCTGAATATATCCGCATAGCCTCGTCGGAGGAGAAGGCCATCCCCCCGGGGGAGCAGGCGGTCTACTCGTTTGTGCTGACGCCCGGCAACACGGCGCTCTACGGCATTCTCACCGATTCGGTGTTTCTGGCTGTCGACAACACCGCACCGCTGAAAGTTGACCTCACAGCGATTCTGGAAGAGGATTTCTCTCGACTGACCGAGGCCGACCGCGCCAAGGCACCTGTAGTGAGAACCGACGGCGACCGCGTGGATTTCGGCCGGATTGAACGCAACGGAGGATTGGTGAGCCGCACCTTCACCATCAGCAATGACGGCAAAAGCGACCTGCTACTGAGGAGGGTCTACACCATCGACCCCGGGGTGACGATTAAAACCTCATCGGATAAGATAAAGAAGGGGAAACATGCCACGGTGACCGTGACTGTCGACCCCGCCAAACTGCCGGGCGACATTCTGAACGCACGCATTCAAATTATCGCCAACGACCCTGAAATGCCCATCACCATCGTGAGGGCTGTAGGGGAGATTCTTTAACCTACGCGGGGAAGTGGGCACTGTTTTGAGGGGGGATAAGGGGACGTTTTCAACTTCTGACAGCTTGACGGATGGCAAAGGATATTCTCACTCGATACATCTGGATTATCGACACAATCAGGCGCTACGGACGCATCTCGCGCAAGGAGCTTGACGAGTGCTGGCGACGGTCGCCACACAGCAACGGCGAGCTCACAATTCCGCGCCGCACGTTTTTCAACTACCGCCACGCCATCGAGGAGCTGTTCTCGCTGTCGATAGAGTGCGACCCGTCGACCTACGAATATTATATCGTGGAACCCGAGAAGGGGAACATCACCGACTGGCTGCTTAACTCGTCGGCCACGAGCAGTGTGCTGCAAGGAGCCCGCGATGTAGCAGGGAAGATTCTGCTTGAGGATGTGCCTTCGGCGCGCGAATATCTTGCGCCTGCAATTGAGGCGCTCAGAGGCAACCGCTCCATCACGTTCGACTACCATCCCCACACGCGGTCAAATCCCACGCGAGGAGTGGTGATAGAGCCCTATTTTCTGCGCATACACCGCCAGCTGTGGTATGTGACGGGGCGCAACACTACCGACGGAAAAGTGAAAACCTATTCGCTCGACCGCATCAGCAATCTGCACATCAACGCCGACACGTTCACCCCGCCGGCCGATGCCGACCCGGAAGCCTATTTCCGCGACTCGTTTGGCGTGATGGTTACTCAAAGCGAACCGCGCACCGTTAAACTCAAAGTTGAGTCGCGGCAGGCAAAATATCTTCGTGCACTCCCCTTGCACCCATCTCAGGAGGAAATGATAAGCGACAAGTTCTCAATCTTCACCTATCGCCTGCGCATCACCTCCGACTTCGTTGCGCAGCTCCTCAGCTACGGGCCGCGCATCACCGTTGTGTCGCCCCCCGAATTGAAAACAATGGTCACAAACGAGCTGCGCTCCGCCCTCGCCAACTACGAGGAACTCAGTTGATGATAGTTTTTTAGTTGTTAGCAGCAATTGTGCGACGGCGACCGCTGGGCGGCCTAATCCGTGTAATCTGCGTAATCTCTGCGCAATCTGCGAGAGATAGATACCCCTGTTTGCGAGCGATTGTTTCGAGAATTGTTTCGAGAATTGTTCCGAGCACCTGTTCCGAGCACCTGTTCCGAGCCGCCATGTATGGCGGCTCTACGTGCGGCTGCGCCGAATGGGGGACGATGCGAATCCGCTAAGAACTGAAAACTATTGTCGCTTTTCGTCTTTTGTCTTTTTGTCTTTTCGTCTGCGACCGGCGCTGGAGGCGCCGGCGCATAAAAAAAGCCGGGGTCACTCGCTGTTGCGTGTGACCCCGGCGTGGATA
>CAJUIT010000035.1:0-7173 GCA_910586565.1 uncultured Muribaculaceae bacterium
GATGGGGTGTTTTCGCTCACGGATTACGCGGATTACACGGATTGGCTGACGCGGGGAAATCTGTGAAATCAGTGGAATCTGTGAGAGGTTTTTCGGCGGGAGGGGCGGATGGAAGCCGCCATATATGGCGGCGTGGGGGCGCACCGATGGGGTGTTTTCGCTCACGGATTACGCGGATTACACGGATTGGCTGACGCGGGAAAATCTGTGAAATCCGTGGAATCTGTGAGAGATTTTTCGGCAGGGGGTGGTAGAAGCCGCCATATATGGCGGCTCTACGTGGGGACGAAGCGCGGGGATTGGGAGGGGGGGAAAAGGCAACGGCCTCGCGCGGGAGCGCGGGGCCGTTGCTATGGGTGGTGTGGCGGGAGCCACACGGGGAATCAGAGGGGATTAGAGGCGAACCTTGGTGGTGGTGTTGCCCTGGCGGAGGATGTAGACGTTGCCGGGAGCGGGGTTGGCCACGCGGATGCCCTGGAGGTTGAAGTATTCGGGAGCTGCTTCGTTGGCTGCTGCTTCGGCTTCAACGCCTTCGATGCCGGTGGTTGACTGCTCGAGCTTGGTCATGCCGGTGAATGTACGTGTTGCAACGATTGAGTGAACACCAACGTGGTCGGGGATGGTGCATACACCGTTTTCGTCGTTGGTTGAGGTGTGGGTAACGCGCATTGCGGGAGCCTTAGCGGCAGGTGTGGCGCTTTCGAGAGTACGAACAACCACTTCCTTAGCCTCGTCGAAGGTGTCGGCGCAAACACCGCCCTTGAACACGTAGAGGGGATAGTGAGCGAACACCTGATAGGTGAGGCGGCTGCCTTCCTGCATTTCATAGAGCCAGTCGGCGGAGGTGTTGCTATTGAGCGATACCATGACGGGGAGCTGACCTTCGGCGAGTGCAGCCGACGACCAATCCATTGCGGAGTTCGAAGCGCCGTAGTTGGCGAGGTAGAACTTGGTGATGTTGCTCTTGTCGGCACCCACGGGGATGTGGTAGTTTTCAGTTTCAACACCATCAACAGTTACCTTGAAGCCGGGATATACACCGATGCGAGCCTGGCTGAGGTCGTAAACGCCCTGGCCGGGGATGCCGGAGTAGTCGTAGTAGATGGGGTTGCCATCTTCGTCAACGTCGCCGGTGTTGCCGGAGAACTGGATTGCACGGTTGGCAATAGCTGCCCAGTTGTTGTTTCCGAGCCATGCGTTCTGCACGAGGAGTGAACCGGTGTAGGTTTCGTCGGCATCGGCCACGGGGCGCGGACGAACGAAGTAGGGCTGGAAGTTGGGTTCGTAAACGAGGGTTGTGGAGTTCTCTTTGGTGAGCCCGTTCTTAGAGATGGTGTAGGAGAGAACGAAGGTGTAGTCGGGCTGAGTTGTGTCGAACTGACCGTCGACGGTGAGGTGACCCGAGTAGGGAAGGTGGAAGATGTGGTTGTTGATTGCGGTCTTGTCGCCTTCAGCGCCATCGGAGAGCTTGAACTTGCGGCCTGCGATGTTTTCAACGGTGGAGCCGTTGACGGTGAGGCCGGTGAGAGTGAGCTCGCAGTCGCGGTCGAAGAAGAGGTTGGTGAGGGCGAGGTTAACCGAGATGGAGTTAACGCGGTCGAAGGTTACGGGGTGTTCGTCGGAAGAGCCTTCAACGTTGTTGTAGAGGTCGGAGGCGGGCACGCCGTAGGTTTCGCCATCGAAACGGCCGGGGATGCGCTGAACGTGGCGGCTGGCGAGCTTCATAATCACGCTGGGTGAATAAACGCGGAGGGCGCCGGTGTTGTAGTTGACAACTACCGAAATCATGCCAAGGTCGGTGCCTTCGGCAGACCATTCAGAAACCTGACCGTCGTCGTAGATGCCGTAGGGGGTTCCGAGCACGCAAGCGGGCTGGTCGTTGTGGGCATAGATGAGCTGGCCGTCGAAGTCGGTGTCGGACTTGGAAATCTGGAACTTGGAGGCATCTTCGTAGGGCATTGTGTAGATGTAGTAGCCTTCGATGTCGTTGCCTTCAACGTCGACAGCGTGGGGCATCACAACGGGGGATTCGATGCCATTTTCGGGAGACTTGATGTAGAGGGCATCGTTGAATTCGGGCTTCACAACGATACGCATCTGCCAAACGCCGGTAGCGGCATTTTTGCGGATCTGCATGCGGTAGGTTTCACCCGAGTTGAATTTTTCGCTATCGAGGATGTAGAAGTTGCGGTCGTTGTCCTCGGTCTGAACGGTCATTGCGCCGTCGGTCCACTCGCCGTAGGGGAGCTCGATGTCGGCTTTATACCACTGGATGCCGAATTCGTCAACGAAGGTAAATTCCCAGCCGTTGCCTCTTTGATTGTTGAGACCCTGTGCATCGCCGAGTTTGAAGTCGAGATACCAGATGTCGATGTTGGCGTTGTAGGTGAATTCGGGGCCGGTTGTCACGTTGGCGCAACCGTCGGTGTCTTCTTTGGGATCAATGCCACCGAGCACACCGAGCGCGGGCCAGTTGCCATCGAGGTTGCCGTGGATATGGAGGTTTTGGGGAGTGTCGCCCCAGGGATAGGTAGTGGCGGGCTTGAAGATGCCGAGGAGGCAGTGAGTCTGAGCGGTCGCTATGCTTTCGGATGTCAGAATGTTGGTTTGTTTGATTTTGCAAACCACGCGGTAGTTTTCACCGAGGATGAGGCCCTGGAAAGAGTTGCACGATTCCATTGCTTCGGCTTCGTCGGTGCCGGGGAAACCGAAAGTGCCGAAGTTTTCGAGTGTGAACACTTTCTCGGCGTTGATTACCTCACCACGTTCGTTGGTGATGTAGAAGGGGATTGTGCGTGCGTTGGCACGGAAGTTGAACACGTGGAGCTCAAGGCCGTTGGGGTTGGTTTCACCATTCCATTTGTCGAAAGCGATTTCTTCAACGGTCCAGTCGGCATTGAGGTCGGCGTCGTTGCGGTAGTGAATGTAAAACTTGTTGCCAAGAACATAGTCGCCAGAGGTGATGGTGCCGGTTTGAGCTACGCGCTTGCCATCGACCTGCAGCGTGTTGGCTTCAGGGTTGAAAGTGAACGTTACGTTGCGGTAGGTTCCTTCCATGAACACTTTGTTGCCACCCTCTTTAGTATCGATGTAGTTTTTGAGCTCACCTGTAACAGCGAAGCCGTACTGCCATAAATTATCGGTCTGAGAAATCTTAAATTCGAAACCGCCGTTGATTTCGGCAATGGGACCGAGTGTGTAGATGTTGCCATCTTCGCTTGAGAATGACCAATCGGCATCGGGAGCGTCCGGCCAGCCGCTAACAGAGTTGGGCAACCATGTGGCAACAACGGGGGTTACGGGAGCGGTGCCGTTGATTTCGAGTGATTTTGTGGCACGGGTGTAGGTGAAGGTTACGTTGGTGTAGACCTTGTTGGGGAACACTACGTTGTTGTAGTTCTGGCTTACGGGCACATTGCCTGTGATGGTGAGTTGCGAGAAGGGAACAGATGTCTTGTCGACCGACACGAGGAACTCGAAGTTGGCATCGACAGAGTTTTTAGTTAGGCTGTAGGTGAAGCCACCATCCTCAGAGGTGAGCTGCCAGTCGGCAGGGGTGTAACCCCATTCATCACCTTCGTTGCGGAGGTAAACGGTGGGGATAGCAGGCTCCGCATCGAGGGCTTCCTTGATTTCAGCGTTGGTGGGGATGTAGAGGAGTTTCTCAGAGATGTTGACCATCAGGAGCACCTTCTTGTCTGCGAGATCACCAGGCTTGCAGTTGCCACCTGCAGCATACAGTGTATTGCTGCCATAGGCAACGTAATCTCCTGAACCGAGATTATAATCTGCGGTTGACCATGTGCCATCGTTGAATTTGAACCAATCTTCTTTACCGGCCAAAGTGGTGATGACTACATAGCAACCATAATCGGCGTTGTAGGTGAGCGTTTCATCGAGATTGTTGGCACCTACAAGGTGGAAGGTTTTGCCTGCAATCTGCGCTTCGGGAGTGAATGAAGTGGGAAGGGTCATGCCGGCGGGGATTTCGCTGACAGATGAGATGGGGAAATCAACAGATGGTGTTGGAGGAGTGGGGGTATCGCCGCCATCGTAGGTACCATTGTTGGAGGTTGCGGTGCCTTTCCAAAGACCGTCTTCGGGAATGTTTGTGATGTCGCCTGCAGATTGACCGCTACCTGCTAAATCGCGGAATTTCATTCCGGCGATGTCGTCAGGCACATTATAGCCATAGATAGTGGTGCCTTCAACGTTAGCCATTGGTTTGGCATCGTCGAAGTTGGAACCCAAACCATTATCACCGCCCCAGTAATAAACTTCGGGAGTGGTCCAATTGGTTGAGGAGTTGTCAAACCAAACTTGCTTGGCCGAGAGGGATGTCACGGCAGCAACCAGGCATAACAACACCAGGTAAAGTTTTCTCATGATTTGATAAATTTGTTAAAGATTTATTAGTTAGTAAGATAATTAAATTCTACAAGTAGATGATGACAGGCTGAAAGGAAAAGATGTGTTTCGCACGGCGTGTGGTATATCACGATGGATAGTGAAACGGAGGGAGGATTGTAGGGGTTCCTCTTGTGTTTCAGATTGTAAAGGCGAACATTTTTCTTGAATCAGCTTTCATGGGGTTAGATTGGGGGCCTCCTTGCGGGTTATCGGCCAAAGGGGTGATGATGGTCGTGAATGATAGCCAACAGGTGTGGTCAATATAATCTCTATGGCTTCTGAGGCGGATAATTGTTAGATTAACCGACTCAGGAGCAGTAGTTTTTCTGTGTTTCGGGGAGCAAATATAGAGAATTATTAAAAAATAGACAAAAATTACCCCCCCCGTTAACATGTTTTAACAGAGGGAAGAAGTCAGAAGAAAGAAGTCAGAAATCAGAAATCAGAAGTGAGAAGTGAGAGGTCAGAAGGGAGAAGTGAGAAGTCAGAAGGGTGAACGGCGCCTGCAAGGGGCGCACCTCTCCAAGGTTGCGCCCTCCCCCGCAGACACATCCCCCACCAAACGCCGCCACGGCGGCTATATGGTGGGGTTAACAACTACCCCGTGGTCTCCGACCACTTGCGGAGGAGGCGCCGGATGGGGGCGCGGGGAGGCTACAATCGGCGGGCTGCGCACGCCGCGATCTCGGACGGTGGTTGGATGCCCCCGACGCCTACGCTGCGCTGCGGCAGCGGGGGTTACGAAAAAATCGGCGGGCTACGCACGCCGGCTGACGCGGGGGATAGTTTTTAGTTTTATAGTTTTGAGTTTTTAGGGGGCGGCGCGGGGAGGCGTTCGGCGGAGCCGCGCGTAGAGCCGCCATATATGGCGGCTTGGGGGCGCACCGATGGGGTGTTTTCGCTCACGGATTACGCGGATTACACGGATGGGCTGACGCGGGGAAATCTGTGAAATCTGTGAGAGGTTTTTCGGGAGGAGGTGGGTGGAAGCCGCCATGTATGGCGGCTCTACGTGGGAGGTGGAGTACTTGCGGATTTCACGGATTGGCCGACGGGCGGCCGGCTGACGCGGGGGGAGCGAGTGGTCGGAGACCACGGGGTTATGGGTAACCCCACCATATAGCCGCCCGTGGCGGCGTTTGGTGGGGACTCTATAACCTGTCGCTCAGCGCAACCTTGGAGAGGTGCGATGCCGGGGGGTGGGAGAAGCCGCCACGTATGGCGGCTCTACGTGGGAGTGAAGCGCGGGGGGATGGATGGGGGTTATTTGCGGGGGCGGCGGAAGTAGTCGTTGTGGATTTTGATGATGAAGACGATGGCTGAGGAGAGGCCGGTGATGGCGTTGGTGACGATGAGGGGCCAGTTGACGGGGTTGGAGAAGAAGCCTTGCGCGATGAAGAAGAGGGCGCCGAGACCCATCAAGAGGAAGGTGGGGAGGGCGATGGCGTCGGTTTCGCGTGTGCGGATGGTGTAGATGGCCTGGGGAAGGTAGCCGAATATCATGCAGATGGCGGCGAGATAGCCGAAAGCGGTGAAGAATGACATTTTTGAGTTTTTAGTTTTATGGTTTTTAGTTTTTAGTGGCTGACGCGGGGAAGGCGCGGGGACGTTCGGCGGAGCCGCGCGTAGAGCCGCCATATATGGCGGCTTGGGGGGAGGGACTTTAGGGTCGTTAGGGGTCTTTAAGGTCTTTAAAGACCCTACGGAAGTTGGAGGGGAGGTTACAAGCCGCCATGTATGGCGGCTCTACGTGGGGGGGTGAAACGACGCGCGGGCGTGGGTCCCTACAGGGGGGATTTGTGCTCGATGCCGAGGCCGAAGAGGGCGTAGTCGTAGAACACGGGGTCGGAGGGACGGAGGGTGCGGAGGGTGTCGGTGAGGGAGAGGACGGCGCGACGGTCGTTGGAGGCGCGGGTGAGGAGGCCGAGGTCGCGGGCGGTGTTGCCCACGTGGACGTCGAGGGGGATGTAGAGCTGCGCGGGGGTGAGGAGGTTGCGCCAGATGCCGATGTCGACGATGCCGTCGTCGCGCACGAGCCATCGGAGGGCCATGTTGATGCGTTTGAGGGCTGTTGTGGCGAGGTTTTGGGGGAGGCAGCGTGAGTCGGGGGTGCCGCCGTTGGCCTGGGTGAGGGTGTGGCTGAGGTGCTGCACGAGGTGCCAGGCGGGGAGCTCGGCGGTGTGGACGCCAACGGCGCGGGCGAAGTCGGCGAGTGTGGGGTGGGTGGTGTAGATGGCGCGCAGGCCGCGGAGATAGTGGATGAGGTTGCGGGCGAAGAATGTGCGGTGGATGTTGAGCTCGGGGGGGAGGTCGAGGTAGCCTTCGTCGAGGATGTAGGCGTGGGGCTGGTAGTCCATCAGGCGGAGGATTTTCTCGCAGTTGGCGCATATCATGCGGCGGTTACCCCAGGCGATGGTGGCGCTGAGGAGGGCGGCGATTTCGATGTCGGGTTGCGCGGTGAAGCGGCGGGGGAACTGCACGGGGTCGGCGTCGATGAACGCCGGGGAGTTTATGCGGGTGGCTTCGGCGTCGAGGAGCTCGCGGAGGTCGGAGGAAACAATGGTTTGCATTGGTTGTTTTTGTTTTTTGCTCGCGGATAGCTTAGAGTTTTTTTGGCTCGCAGATTTCACGGATTTCACGGATTGGCTAACGCGGGAAAATCTGTGAAATCTGTGGAATCTGTGAGAGTTTTTAGCTCACGGATTTCGCGGATTTCACGGATTGGCTAACGCGGGAAAATCTGTGAAATCTGTGGAATCTGTG
>CAJUIT010000035.1:7273-7984 GCA_910586565.1 uncultured Muribaculaceae bacterium
AGAGTTTTTTAGCTCACGGATTGCACGGATTTTCTGTGGAGAGAATGGGAGTGTTGATGAGGCGATGGAAACCGCGCTGCATGTTGGATACATTGAAGTTGACGAGGTAGCCTATCGGTTTGCCAGATATCTTGAGGTAGGTCAGCAACTGCTTGAAGTGAAGGTCGGTGAGCTGCGATACTGACTTGAGCTCAATGATTATTGTATCCTCCACCAAAAGGTCTAACCGATAGTCGACAGGGAGGGTGGCACCTTCGTAGGTGATTGTGAGTGGCACTTGCTTGCGTACCTCAAGCCCCCGATTAGTGAGTTCGATAATCATGGCTGCCTCATAGATGGATTCAAGTAGCCCGGGTCCGAGTGTGGAATGGACTTTATAGAATGCGCCTATGATTTGGTAGGTTAAGTCGTCGATGTTCATACCTGGTGTTGTTTTTGCTCACGGATAGCTGTGAGTGTTTTTAGCTCACAGATTTCACGGATTACACGGATTGGCTGACGCGGGAAAATCTGTGGAATCCGTGAGAGGTTTTGGCTCACGGATTTCGCGGATTGCACGGATTGGCTGACGCGGGAAAATCTGTGGAATCTGCGGAATCCGTGAGAGGTTTTGGCTCACAGATTTCACGGATTACACGGATTGGCTGACGCGGGAAAATCTGTGGAATCCGTGAGAGGTTTTGGCTCACGGATTTCGCGGATTGCACGGAT
>CAJUIT010000036.1 GCA_910586565.1 uncultured Muribaculaceae bacterium
CACCCACAAGCTCCTACCATCCAAACCATTCTGACAGCACCCTCCCTGCTTAGACCCAAAAGGCTCCGTGGTCTCCGACCACTTGATGTGTGGAGCGCAGGGTGGCTACAATCGACGGGAGGCGTTCGGCGGAGCCGCGCGTAGAGCCGCCATGTATGGCGGCTCTACGTGGGGGTGGAGCGTTATATCAGTGATAAGAAAAAAGGCGGTGTGTCAGATGGGGGGAACCCGGTTTGACACACCGTCTTTCAGGAGATATTTAGGGGATTGGGGTTATTCGGCGAGACCGCGCTGGCGGAGCAGGGCGGCGGAGGTGGGGCGGTGACCGCGGAAGGTTTCATAGAGAACCATGGGATCCTCGGAAGCGCCGCTTTCGAGCACGGTTTTCATGCGTGCTGCGCTTTCGGGGTCGAACACGCCGTTTTCCTTGAACATCTCGAAGCCGTCGGCATCGAGAACTTCAGCCCAAAGGTAGGTGTAGTAGCCCGAAGCATAGCCGTCGTCGCCGAAGATGTGTTTGAAATAGGGTGAGCGGTAGCGGAAGGTGAGCTCTTCGGGCATGCCGAGTTTTTCGGCAACGGAGTTTTCAAACGCTGTTACGTCGACATCGCCTTCGGGATTGAGATGACCCCAGTTCATGTCGAGGAGGGCAGCACCGGAGAGTTCGGCTGTCATGAAGCCCATGTTGTGCTTGGAGGCTGCGTTGATTTGCTGCACGAGCGAGTCGGGGATGAGTTCGCCGGTTTTGTAGTGGTGTGCATACTCCTTGAGCAGCTCGGGCTGGAATGCCCAGTGTTCGTGGAACTGCGAGGGGAACTCAACGAAGTCGCGGTCGACCGAAGTTCCGCTCTGGCTCTTGAGGCGTGCGCGCGAAAGCATGCCGTGGAGACCGTGGCCGAATTCGTGGAACATTGTCTGCACTTCATCGATGGTGAGGAGCGAGGGTGCGTCGGCGGTGGGTTTCGAGAAGTTGCCAACGTTGTAGACGATGGGGCGTTCAACCGAGCCGTCGGCGTTTACCCATGAGGTTTTGAGTTCCTCCATCCATGCGCCCTGACGTTTGGAAGCGCGGGTGAAGTAGTCGGTCATGAACACGGCGAGGTGCTTGCCTTCGCTATCCTTCACGTCGTAAACTTTCACGTCGGGGTGATATTTGGGTGCGTCGGGCATCTCTTCGAAAGTGATGCCATAGAGTTTGTTGGCCATTGCGAAAATGCCCTTTGCAACAGAATCGACAGCGAAGTAGGGGCGGATGGCGTTTTCGTCGAGGGCATATTTCTGCTGGCGAACCTTTTCGGCGAAATAGTAGTAGTCCCAGGGAGCGATTTTGAAGTTGTTGCCGAGTTGGTCGGAGAGAGCCTGCATTTCGGCAACCTCCTGCTTAACTTTAGCTTTGGCGGGGGTCCAGATGCTCATGAGCAGTTCTTCGGCGGCCTCGGGAGTTTTAGCCATTACGTCGGCAGTCATGTAGGAGGCGTAGTCCTTATAGCCGAGCAGAGCGGCTTTTTCAGCACGGGCTTTCACGATGTCGCTGATGACGGGACGGTTGTCGGTTTCGCCGCTCTGAGCGTTGGAGGTGTAGCCGCGCCACATTTTTTCGCGGAGGTCGCGGTTGTAGGCATACTGGAGCACGGGCAGGCGGCTGGGAGCGTGGAGTGTGAACACCCATTTGCCCTCTTTGCCACGCGATTTTGCTTCCTCGGCGGCGTTGTCGACGGTTGACTGGGGAATGCCTGCAAGCTCTTCCTTGTTTTCAACGACGATTTCAAATGCGTTGTTGGCGTCGAGCAGGTTTTTGTTGAACTTGAGGTAGAGGTTGGCCAGGCGGGCGTTCACCTCTTTGAGTTTAGCTTTCTTGTCGGCATCGAGGAGCGCACCGTTGCGCACGAAATTGCGGTAGGTTTCCTCAACGGCGCGGGTTTCGTCGTGGGCGAGGTTGAGTGAGTCGCGGTTGTCGTAGATGAATTTCACGCGCTCGAACAGCCCGTCGTTCATCATCATCTCGTCGGAGAAAGCTGTGTAGCGGGGGAGGAGTTCTTCCGAAACCTGCTGCAGCTCGGGTGTGGAGTGAGCCTCGGTGAGCGACATCAGCACCGACATTACGCGCTCAAGGGTGGGGCTGATGTTGTCGAGTGCCAGAATTGTGTTGGCGAAAGTGGGTGTTTCGGGGTTGGCTACAATCGAGTCGATGCTCGCTTTGGCCTCGGCGATGCCTGCGTCGAAAGCGGGCACATAGTCGTCGATTGTGATTTCCTCGAAAGGAGGAATTTCATAGACTGTGTCGTAGGGTTTCATGAACGGATTCTGGCGTTCATGCTTGCCGCACGACGAGAAACTGAGGGCAGTGGCGGCTGCGGCCATGCACATTCCCATAATGATTGGTTTCATGTCGGTTGATAATTTATTTAAGTGTTTGGTTGGTTTCGGAAATCTTTCCCGAGGTGCTGTTTTTAGCGGTTGGGAGGGGGAGAGGGTGGGTCAGTTCTTCCATCGGAAAACGGTTTCAACGGCGTAGTGGTCGGAGTTGGGGCATTCGCCGCGCTTGAACTCCACCGCCTCCATATCGCCGCGATAGAGGATGTGGTCGATGTGGAAGTAGAAGCGGTTGGCATGGTAGGTGATTATCGGCCCGAGTGCGGCATCGGAGAATGCGTTGTGGAAATCGTCGCCGCAAATCGTTCGCATTGCGTAGCATCCGGGGATGTCGTTGAAGTCGCCGGCCACAATCACGTTGTTGATGGCGAGCGAGTCGATTTGTGCGCGCAACAGGCGTGCTTCGGAGGCGCGCTCGCGGAAGGCGTGCGACAGTTTGCCCAGAAGCTGTTGGCGGGCTCGGCGCAATTGCCCGCGCCCCTCCCCGTCGGTGAGATCGCGGTAAAGTTCCTTGTCGGCACCTGTGAGGCCGATTGATTGCAGATGAACGCACACGAGAAGCGTTTCGTGCCCTTCAATGTCGGCCACGGCGGCGGTGAACCATGAATAGGGGTCGGAGGGCTGTCGGAGTTCAATTGGTTTGAATGGGAAGCGCGACAGGAGATATTCCTGGCTCTCGGCAGTTACATAGGGGTAGCGCTTTTCGAGAGAATCGGCCTGCGCGCGGGGATAGGTGAAATCGCGTTTTTTGGGATGGAACCCGGGAAATTCCTGAAGGAACATTATGTCGGCATCGCGTTTGAGCAGATAGGCCGCCGTGGGGTTGGAGGTGTCGGCGGCTGTATCGTGTTGCGCGGCATCCTTGTCGGCATAGATATCCACAAGGCCGTAGACGTTGTAGCTCATCACCGAGAAAGTGTTACCGGCATCGGCATCGTTTTTTGAAAATATGTGCAGGTTGACGGGGGCATAGCTTAGTGTTGCCGGGAGCGACAGCAGGATAACCACGCCGGGCAGAATCGCGGCCTTGCGCAGCGGGCGCACTGCCAGACTGATGCCGAGCAGGCCGATGGTGAGGAGCGCCCATGCTGGATAGGTCATTGCCATGATTGCCGGCAGCGTTGTGGTTGCCGGGTTTACCATCCCTCCGTAGGCCGCCGTGAGGGTGAAAGGTATTGTGATGAGGTTGAGACCCCACCATGATGCTATGCCGATTCTATGCCATGCCGATTTCATGTGCCTGTGGTCAGTTGGCTGTTGTTCGTGTTGTTACCGAGTTGGCCGAGGTGTTGAACAGTTCAACGCGCTCGGCCCGGGAGAGCGAGGTGTAGCCCGATTTGCGGGCTTTTTCAATGATGCGGTTGCGGGCCATCTGTTGGCGTGCGCGAGCTTTCATCACCTCCATGCGGCGGCGCGACACTATTTTCCATGCTGTTGCCAGGGCCGCACCTGAAAGGAGGCCGCCGGCGTGGGCGGCGGTCTGTGCGGCCGACATTCCGGTTGAGGCGGCTATGAAGAAAACGAGTCCGGCGGCTGCAATCCATTTTATCGGGAGACGCCCCAGCAGGGGTAGCGTGACCTTGCGGTCGGGCACGGCGATGAGAGTGGCCGTTATTACGGCGAAAGTGGAAGCCGATGCGCCGATTAAGATTGCGTTGTTGTTGGCTGCCGTGGCGGCTCCGGCAATCAGGAATGCCGCTGCGCCGGTTATGGCTCCGGCGGCATAGCATGCGATGGTGAAACGTGAGCCGGCTGTGCGCTCAAGCAGGGCCCCGAACCACGCGAGCCACAACGAGTTGACAAGCAGGTGCATGAAGTTGAGGTGCACGCAGGCATAGCTGATGAGGCTCCACGGCGCAGCGGCGGCAGCCTGCAATCCCGCCGGGAGAGAAATGGCGTTGACAAGCTCCTCGGCGGTTGCCGGGGAGCAAATCCAGATGATTTTCAATGCTATGAAAATCACTGCGTTGGCCAATATGATGCGAAGTGCTGTCAAGTGTTTGCTTTATGTGATGAGGGGTGACTGGGGTCAGAAATAGGGGCCGCCGATAACGCGGTGTTTGCGCCAATAGAGCAGGATAAGCAGCCCCACAAGCATGCCGCCGAGGTGGGCGAAGTGTGCCACAGTGTCGGCCTGGCTGTTGTAGATGCCTAACAGGAGCTCCACGCCGGCATAAATCATCACAAACACGCGGGCCTTGATGGGGATAGGGGGGAAGATGAGATAGAGCCTGACGTTGGGGAACATGAACCCGAAGGCGAGCAGAATGCCGAAAATGGCACCCGAAGCGCCGATTGTGGGGGTGTGATAGAGGCCGTAGAGGGAGCCTATAACAGGTTCGTTAGGTGATACGCCGATGTTCCACAAGTCCTGCAACGGCACTGTGGAATGGCGCAGGAGTGCGGTCACCGCTCCGGGGTTGGAGAAGATGCCTGCGTAGTGGTGAATCATCAGTGCGAACACCCCCTCCTGCACCAGCGCGGCACCGATGCCGCATGAGATGTAGTAGAACAGGAATTTGGGCGCGCCCAACACCCGCTCCATCGTCACGCCGAACATGAACAATGCGAACATGTTGAAAAAAAGGTGCATGAAGTTCTGGTGGATGAACATGTAGCTGAACAGCTGCCAGGGGAGGAACTGGTCGGATGTGAAATAGTAGAGAGCGCCATATTGGGTGAGCAGCCCCGCCACAGGGCGGATGGCCACCATTGCGAGCCAGATTATCACGTTGATGATAAGGAGGTTTTTGGTGACGGGGGGCATCATGCGCAGGTTGTCGGTGAATCCCATGTGCGTTTATTCGTTAAAACGGTTGCTTAGTTTTTTGAATTGATGAAACGGTTGGCCGGGGCGGGATGCCCCGAACTTATAAAACACAAAGATACGAACTTTTCCAATGGCGGTTGCGAAATTTTCATTAACTTTGGTGGTGATTTAACATTAAAAAAGACTGTCGGAACTTTTAGTATTCATTTAATTTGACCAGCTACTTACCCTGATGACAGATTTCACCAAACCTCAGATTATCCAGCTTCCGAAGATTCACGACCTCCGAGGCAACCTTACTTTCGTGCAGGGCGGTTCAACTATCCCCTTTGAACTGAAACGTGCATATTGGATTTACGACGTGCCGGCGGGTGAGGAACGCGGCGGCCACTCTCACCATGAGATGTCGCAGCTGCTCATCGCCGTGGGTGGCAGCTTTGATGTGAACATAAGCGACGGCTACAGCTGGCGCTCGTTCACGTTGAACCGTCCGTTCGAGGGGCTCTTCATTCCGCCTGGTATCTGGCGAACACTCGACAATTTCTCGTCGGGGGCGGTGTGTCTGTCGCTTGTGTCAAACGAGTTTACCGAAGATGATTATGTTCGCGACTATGAGGACTTCAAGCGCCTGTCGCAGTTGCGCGAACCGATTCTTTAGACTTATCTATTTCTTTAGACTTATCTATTGATGGCAGCAAAATATCCCTTTCTTGATCTCGGGCCCGTCAACGCTCCCTATATGGATGAGATAACCGCCGCGATGGAGCGCATTGTGCGCGGCGGGCGGTATGTGGGGGGCGCCGAGGTTGAACAACTTGAAGCAAACCTGTGCCGCCTGACGGGGGCATCGCATGCCGTTGCCGTGAGCAACGGCCTCGACGCGCTCCGATTGATTTTGCGCGGCTATGTGGAGTTGGGGGCTCTCAAGCCCGGCGATGAGGTGATTGTGCCTGCTAACACCTACATTGCATCGGTGCTTGCAATCACCGATGCAGGGCTGCGGCCGGTGTTGGTCGACCCCGAGGAGGCCACTTCAAATCTCGATGTTGAACGTGTGGCCGAAGCTTTGACGCCGCGCACACGTGCCATCATGCCTGTGCATCTCTACGGGCGCGTGTGCTGGAGCGAGGCTTTGGCTGCCATCGCCCGCGATAACAATCTGCTTGTGGTGGAGGATAATGCGCAGGCCATCGGTGCTGTCACTCCGGTTGCAGGTTTGCACGGCCATCACACCACAGGTGCATTGGGGCATGCGGCAGGTTTCAGCTTCTATCCCACAAAAAATATCGGGGCGATGGGGGATGCCGGAGCGGTGACAACATCCGATGCCGAGCTGGCGCGGGTTGTCAGGGCGCTGGCCAATTATGGTGGCGACCGCCGCTACCATAATGTTTATTGCGGATTCAATTGCCGCATGGATCCGTTGCAGGCTGCGGTGCTGAATGTGAAACTTCCTCATATCGACGAGGAGAACGAATTGCGCCGCAATCTGGCCGACATATACCTGTCGGGGATTGATAACCCTGAGGTGAGGTTGTCGCAAAGACCTTTCACGCGCGGCGAGCATGTCTATCATCAGTTTGTGGTTCATGTGGCCGACCGCGAAGCGTTCACCCGCCATCTCGATGCCAACGGGGTGGGGTGGGATTGTCACTATGCCGTGCCTCCTCACCGTCAGCCCTGCTATGCCGACACATTGGGGCGCGGCGCCCACCTGCCGGTGACCGAGCAACTTGGCGACACTTGTGTGAGTTTGCCCATCACGCGGTGCACCTCTGTCGACGATGTGGCAGCAATCGTTGGAATTATCAACTGTTTTAGGAATAATTAACACAAAACAGTAGCCATAGCCGATGGCTTAATCATCCGCTCTTTGGTGAATGAAAAAAAATAATTAACTTTGCCGTTGAAAAGATTTCAGGTGCGTTTACCCTTTCCAAGGTTTTTATCAACAATCCAAAATTCATTTTTTTATGGCGCATAGTAAAAAAGCTGTGTTTAGGATAAAAGTTCATACATTTGCCAAAACA
>CAJUIT010000037.1 GCA_910586565.1 uncultured Muribaculaceae bacterium
CTGCGAAAGTGGGAGAGTAGGTAACCGCCCCCTATCCACGCCGGGGTCACACGCACACAGCGAGTGACCCCGGCTTTTTTTGTGCGCCCGCGCAGAAGCTTCGCGACGCAGACGAAAAGACAAAAGACAAAAAGACATAAGACGAAAAGCGACAATAGTTTTCAGTTGAGAGTTTTTAGCTCTTAGAGGCTGCGCATAGCCCTTCATTCGGCGCAGCCGCACGTAGAGCCGCCATACATGGCGGCTCGGAACAGGTGCTCGGAGCAAGCGGTTCGGGACAGGCGCTCGCTGACTATGGTATTTCTCTATCTCTCGCAGATTACGCGGATTACACGGATTAGGCCGACATGCGGACGGCTAACGCGGAAAATCTGTGGAATCTGCGTAATCCGTGAGAGTTTTGATTGCTGATTTGATGATGCAATCTGTGAAGAATCTTCTGCGAGCCTTCGGTTGGTTAGGGGAAAGTTAAAAGCCGCCATGTATGGCGGCTCTACGTGGGGATGCAGCTATAGTGTGGGAGAGGTGTGTTGAGGTGGGGGGATGCAGCTATAGTGTGGGAGAGGTGTGTTGAGGTGGGGGGATGCAGCTTTAGTGTGGGAGAGTTGTGTTGTGGTGAGGGAAGAATGCAGTGTGAGATTTAAGATTGTGGGGCTTATTTGATGAGTGGTGTGAGGTGGGCGGTAAGGTCGTTGATTGAGATGTTGAGCATTTTCATGGTGCGCGAGAGCTCGGGGAGCGTTGTTGTGAAGAATTCGGTGCGCTGCGCTTCAAGAACGCGTGTGGGTGCATCGGGGGCGAGGTAGAATCCGAGGCCACGCCGCGGAACGATTATGCCGTCGGCCTGGAGGTCGTCGAATGCTTTCAGAACGGTGTGGGTGTTGACCATGAGCTGTGCCGAAAGTTCCCTCACGGAGGGAACTTTCCTGTCGGGCTCCCATTCGCCCGACAGGATTCGTGCAAAGCACAGGTCGACTATTTGACGATATATAGGTTTATCGGTAGTGAAATTCATTTGAGGGGCAGGAGGGAGAGTTTGCGTGATGGGGTTAAGATGTGCCCGGTGTGGATGCCGGAAATAGAGGGGAGGAAAATGTTCTGTCGGGTCTATCAGATTTGGAATTTCTTGACGGCGGCGTAGCTGCGTTGCAGCATGGCAGCGAAGAATACTACTGACAAAACTCCTATCCAATTGAACACAGTTAAAACGTGTTGCATGACTTCCGCAACGATGGCATCGACATCGGGTGTAGCAATGTCGCCCCGCATTCCTGCTTCAAATCCCAGCTTGAAGCCTATAAACATGCCGACAAACGCTCCGCTGAACATGTAGATAGCGAGTGCAACGCCCATCGTAAGGAGGGTTTTGACGGTGCGGTTCTCTTTGTAATGGAGCATGCCCCAAAATGCGAGAATTACCGGTACGAGGCCGGTGCACTGATACCAGTAGCTGAGTTTTAGGTGGTAAATCTCCTCGGGGAGGAGCAGAGTCATTACCGGGGTTCCGGATTGAGTGATGGAGGCAATGGCTGAAATAAGCAATTGCGGGATTATAAGCAACGCCGGGATGATGAGGAAAAAGTAGATGGCAAGAATTCCCCAGCGGCTTAGTGCCGACGCGGGGAGGATGGTTGCAAACAAACGGTCGTCTTTTCCCGACATTGAGAATGGCGCGAAATAGAAGAGCATCCACAGGATGGATGTGCCGATTATAGCCAGCGGTTTCAATGATTCCACCAGTGTCATGGCATACATGAACCCTCCTGTAAGGAAAGATGCGATTGCGTAGATAATAATCTGGCGGCGGAAAACCGGATAGTAGTAGTTGGCAACGAGCCTGAATGTAGACCGGTTGGCAATGGCTGCTGCGGATGATGTTGGTGCACTCATGACAAGTGTGGATTTTCGGTGGTTAGAATCGACAGAATTTGTTTGGCGGCCGGGCTGTGGAGCGCGGAATAGAAGAGGTTGAAATCGATGTCGCTGGCAATTCCGTCGGTGTTTTCAATAATGGCGAATGAGCCGTTGAAGTTGAACTCGCTGTAGAGCGGCGTCTGCGATGAGAGGGGATTGTTGACGAATGCGATGCGGCGCGTTATGTCGGCAACACTCATTGCCATGAGCAATTGGCCGCGGTGCATTACGGTAACGCCGTCGATGAGATTGCGCAAATCCCACACGGTGTGGGTGGAGATTATAACGGTTCGGTTTTCGTCGACATAGCGTGCAAGCAGCCGCTGCATAGCTTTTTTAGCCTCGATGTCGAGGCCGTTGGCCGGTTCGTCGAGCAGCAACACGTCGGTGCCGAGGGCTATGGCGTAGGCCACAGCGCTTTTCTTGCGGTTGCCGAATGATTGATCGCGGAGGCGTTCATTGCCGGTGAGTCCGAACTCATTGAGGCAATCGTCGAGGCATTCTGATGAGAATGACGGATAGAAAACCGAATGACGGGCGGCAAAGCTGCGGATGGATTCTGACGTGACGCCGTCAAGGGCTGTGTCGGGGAGAAAGAAAACGTGCTGAAGCGCTGCCGGATTGCGTAGGGCCATGTCGTAGCCGTTGACGTCGCACAAGCCGCTCTGTGCTTGCAGCAGGCCTGCCATCAAGTGCAGAAGTGTAGTTTTGCCCGCACCGTTTTCGCCCAGCAACAGATGGATGCCCGGGTTGATTTGAGCCGAGGCGCGGCTTACGGCTTCGGGGCCTTTATGGTAGCTGTAGGAGATGTTGTCGAGAAGAATCATAGCCGTAGTTGAAAGTTTTTAATTCCGTTTGATTGCTGCCATTCAGGCGGTTGCTGTCGCAATGATTGCAAATGAACCTAAGATTGATAATAGGAATGTCATGGCTTGAACGATGAGTTGAACGCAATGTTGTTGATTGGTGTTTAGGTGTTGTACATGACTAACACACCGCAAAGGTATAACCACTTTTCCAAAATTCCAAATTTTTTTGAAAAAAGAAGCGAGAAGAGAGAAGTCAGAGGGCAGAGGTCAGAAGTGAGTGGGTGGTAGAAGTTGATGTGTTATTGGGTAAGATACAAAGAATTTTGTAATTAGTTCTTGGGTATATTGTGCAATAAAACGAATGGAGGCTGTGTCAGAATTAGGCTTGCTACCATAGCCAAATTTATAGTACGTTATTGTTATACGAAAAATAATTTTGTAATTTTGCAGTCACAGACCGCATCGCAGAGCCCGGTCAAGGGCAACGCGGGAGGGGCTGTAAATGACATACGAAAAGCGTTTACTCGACGCTCTTTCTTGGCTTGTTGAAACTTCGCAACTTTCTAATCGTAGTCAAGAATGTAGCAAACAGTAGATGCCTGTGTGGATATGTATCTTCCGTCTGCATCCGGCGCGTGAGCGTTGGGTGTGGTCGTATAGCATATTCTGCGTGAGGCTCTGCAAGTTTGCTCGTTCAACTACGATGGGCAATGCGAAGGCCTCAACAAGCGTGAATGAGCAAACAGTACGGCTCTCACGCTTTTTTTATAAACCAATTAATTGCCAACGAGGGGAGTCCGGCGGTGCTTAAATAAAATATGGACGAGACTTTACAGGAACTAATCTACAAAGTCTGCTCAGAATTTCCTACGCTTGATGTAGAGGTATGCAATATTTTTGATCAACGTAGATTTGCTCGCATGACACATTATGCATGGAAAAATGGTATTGGTTTTCATCCCGATATGTTCAAAAATGCATTAAAACATTCTAATCTATTTCAAGGTCTTTGCGAAGAAGAGCTTGATGAAAAATCTTCTCAATTATGTCATCAGGCCGACTTCGCAAAGAATATGCTCCATGCAACTTTCGACTTAGAACATCTTACAATCTAAATAGACAATGAAACAAATCAATAAATTTGGAATGATAGTTGCAATGCTACTTTCGTTCATTACATCATCTGCTTACGACTTTGAAGTTGATGGGATTGGTTATACAATAACGTCACTTACTGACTTGACAGTGGAGGTTGAAAAGCTTGTCAGTACAGATCAAACCACTGTGCAAATTCCAGAGTATGTAGAGTATAAAAGTAAGAATCTAAAAGTAACAAGTGTCGCAAAGAATGCCTTTAAGGGTAATAAACAGCTCGGTGCAATTAACTTACCCAACACTATAGTTTCTATCGGCTCCAGTGCTTTTATGGATGATTCATATCTGACTACGATAAACCTGCCAGAGTCATTGACATATATTGGTGCTGAGGCTTTCTATGGATGCACATCTATTATGGCTGTTAATCTTCCAATCGGGGTTAAACGAATCAATTCTCAGACTTTCTATGGATGCAAGTCTCTATTAAGTATTGACCTTCATTCTAATATCACCTCCATTGGCGAAGGCGCTTTCCAAAACTCTGGATTGCAGTCAATCACAATTCCATCAAGTGTAGTCTCATTAGGAGAAAGCGCATTTGCCGGAAGTGATATTGAGTCTGTTCATCTTCCGAATGAATTAGACATTGTCCCCACCAGTTGTTTCTCGGATTGTTCTAAACTTTGTCAAGTCTCTTTTTCATCTTCTATAATTAATTCAAAAGCTTTCCGTAACTGTATTGCCTTACGTCAGGTTTCTCTTCCTGAAAATTTAACCCAAATTGGAGAACGGGCATTTGAGGGCTGTACAAATCTTATAGAGTTTACTATTCCATCAGCAACCACGACTATTGAGCCGAGCATAATATGGAATTGTCCGAATATATCTAAATTAACAATAGGAAGAAGTCTAAAAGGTTTACCTGTCTATGCTATTAATGATTATAGCTCTGGGGGATATTCACGTCAGTCCCTGGGAGGATATTATTCATACACTCCCACGCGGATTACGGATGAGACTTATTTGCAAGGTGTAAGAGAATTTGTTATTGAAGATTCGGATACAGAATTCAGTATTAAAGGATTTCAGATAAATAATAATGAAACTACGCCACCCTTTACTAATAAGGAGTTAGATTACTATTATATAGGTCGCCCTTTAGTTGACATAAAAAATTGGATTTCGGGAAGTACAGGGTTTAGCGTTAAAATCAAACAGGGTACGGGACGTATAAAAAAATTAGAAATTAACGGGAGCAGTACTTCAGTTCCATATTTCTATCAGAAAGTTGATACTCTAAAGTTAGGAGTAAATGTTAGGGTATTTAATCTTGGTAACATATATAAAGATGAAATTGTTAAGATAGAATGTCAATCTGAAGTTCCACCAGTCTGTGAAAATACATACTATAAATTCCCTACCAAAGTATATACAGATGCAATACTTTGTGTCCCGTTCGGTTGCAGAGAGGCTTATGCAAATGCTGAAATTTGGAAGAATTTTTGGAATATTCAAGAATCAGAGGACGAAAGTGGTATTACAGACATAATTGATAATGGTAATGATAATGCTAATTATCAGGTGTACAATCTTAAGGGAGATATGATTTTGAAATCAGATAAAATGCCGGAAATTCGTCAACTGCCAAAGGGGATTTATATTGTGGTTACTAAAAATAGAAGATATAAAGTTATACTCTAATACCATGATGGTCGTTAGGTCGACTCGTGGATATATGTTGCATCCATGTAAAACTCGTGGTTTAAATATCATGTATTCAATCATGAATAGGCATCCTCACTTCGGGTAGAACCACCGACGTGAGGCTCTGCCGCAAAACGGTAAAACGGTTCAGTGCTGCTGTGACAAGCCTGTGTATGTGCATTCTTACTATCGCTTCCGGTTCGGTCGATGGGAATTTGTAAGACAGCACTGCCGAAGATGGCCTCGCAAGAGGAAATCAGTCGCTTAAAAAAGTTCAAAGTATTCTTCCCCGACTCACAAGGTCGGGGTTTCGTTATTTGATTTTTTAGCGGGGGCTGCGACATTTACCCTTAAGAAATTTTAAACTTGGGTAGATTTTTAATATTGCAATCGGGTTTTGCGGCTGCCTTTTTTTACTATGCGCCGTAAGCGGCGCATAGTAAAAAAGCTGTGTTTAGGATAAAAGTTCATACATTTGCCAAA
>CAJUIT010000038.1 GCA_910586565.1 uncultured Muribaculaceae bacterium
TTATTGAAAGGATAGGTTCCTATAATCCGAACACTAATCCTGCTACAATTACTCTTAACTTCGAGCGGGCTTTGTATTGGGTTAACGTTGGTGCTCAACCCACCGACACTGTACGCAGCATCCTCTCTAACGAAGGTGTTCTTCTCATGAAGCATCTTCAGGGCGGTGTGAAAAAAGGTGCTTTCGACGAAGCCGAAGCTCAGAAGCGCTTCGACGCATGGAAAGCAAAAAAACAGCAGGCTGTCGACTCGCTGAAAACCTCTATGGCTTCCAAGCGTGAACTCGAGGCTAAAAACCGTCTCGAAGCCGAAAAGGCAAAGAACGCAGCCAAAGCTGAAGAAGTAGCTAAGAAAAAAGCTGAACTCGCTGCCGCTAAAGCAGCTGAAGAAGCAGCTAACGCTCCCGAAGCTACCGAGGAAGCTCCCGCAGAGGAAGCAGCAGCCGAATAATTCATTCAGCTTTCCGATTAACCACCTCCTGCCGGAGGTAAGGTATCGCAAAAAATCGCAGTGTGTCAAACGTTGTTTGGCGCACTGCTTTTTTATATCCATGCATTTGTACAATTCCGTATCATGCAGCCGAAATAATTTTGTGCACTTAATCGGCTTCTAACGCCGCCAAAACCTACTACCCCATAGCTGGCAACCGCCCAATACTCAAATCGATTACGCAGACAAAAGGCGCACTATATACATGGCTATAAAAAAAGCGGTGCACCAACGGCTTTCGCAATTGATGCACCACAATGTATTTAAATGTTTAGTTCGTTATTTAACGAGGACTTTTGAAACCTTCGAACCCTCTTTCACAATGTAGAGCTGTCCGGCTTGCGGGTTCTCCACCATGATGCCCTGCAGGTTAAAGTAAATCTTTTCTCCGGCAACATCAGTTGTGGAAACAGAGTTTACACCACTGAGGGTGTCAATTTTACCTGCGCGATTGTAAACGCCGTGATTCTCAAAAGAAAGGTCACCGGTCTGGTTGCCGGTACCGCTGTTACCATTATTGAAGATAACCTGAGCACCGGTCATATCATCAGATGTGCTGAACTCATATTTCCATGCATTGCCGTAGGTGGGAATGGTAGTGGCAGTCATCTGCGCACCGGGCCATACGCCGCCGGAGTAGTTGGCTGTACCGGTCCAGAGCCACACGCGGGGCTGCGCCCAAGGATTGCTTTCCTGATCAACGAAATAAACATCATAGTCAGAAGCATCGGGGTCGGGTTCCGGTTCCGGATCGGGAACAGGTTCGGGAGCCGGGGGAACAACGCTGCCGTCGCGGAGATGACCGATTGAAGCCATAGCATAGGTGAGGATATCCTCATCGTCCTTCTCATGGGTTGTTGAAGTATCCTTTGCATACTTTTCAAACACATTGTCAACCATCGAAGGGTCGAAGGGCACGCAGTCAATGCCCGATTCGCCACGCGTGCCGATTACGCGGCAACCGATGCCGTAGGTTTCAAGCCATTCCTTGTTGATGCCAAGAGTTTTCAAGGGAATCGACATTTCATAGAATGTGTCGAAATTGGTGTCGTGAGGTTTCAATCCTTCCACCGGACCTGCAAGCAGATTGTCGTAGCAATCAACATCATAGATATTGTTAACAATTGAAGGGTCGGAGATAGGAGTTTCAGCATCAGCCCAGTCGGCTGCTGTTTTCTGACGCCACAGATGTGAGGGCTTGAAACCGTATTTCAACTGGTATTTGATGCCGGCAGCTGTGAAAAGGGTGCAACCGTTGCCATAGTTGGTGTTGCCCGCTGCATCCACAGCCTTGAACATTGCCGGAGCACCTTGTCCAACTTGGGCGCTCATGTAGAAAAGGTGGTCAACATGCACCTGATGCCCCACCATAGGTTCCCAAATATAACCTCCGTTTTCCAACTTTCCTGTAATTCCGGTTGCCCCGGGGTTCACCGAAAGAGCAACAATGAGGGGAACGTTGCCGATGCGGCCATAATCGGTGAGAGGCCCGTCGCCTTCGCGTGCCCAGGTGTCGCCGGTGTTGCACATCTGCCAACCGATGTAAAGATTGGTTTCATCCCATGCGGCATAAAGCGCATACATGTCAATCACACAGTTCTCATGGCTGCCGTGGAAAGCGTTAGCCATGTCGTTGGCACCACAAGTAGCCACAATCATGTCGTTCGACCAGTCGTCAAACTCGCCGTCGATGCTAATAGTGGCCTGCTTGCCAACAGCTCCGTCGGCATTAGTTGAGAAAAACGCACGGGTCTCAACATCCTGTGCCATGCACAGGATGGATGCCGAGGCAATTGCCGACAACGACATCAAACTCTTTAAGTACATAAACTTTGAAAATGAATGGTTTAGATTAAAACGCGGCGAGGATTTTCCGCCTGCGCTTCATGGTAAAATTAATGTAAGTGATATATCTACGTGACAAAGATACGAAGAATCTTCGACGAAAAAAAATAGCGAAAGTCGGCCCGGAGGCCGGTTAGTGGTGGCGTAGCCAATTTTATCGAGTCAAAGATAGTGAATTTCCATGAAATAGCATCTTCCCATAGCCAATTTAATGCCAAATTATATGCACTAACCGAAGCCTTTACCTAACAATTTCTATATTACTCGACCTACATTCCATAAGTGGGATTTGAACGTACTTTTTCATTAAAATCGTTCTTTTTGTTATATTCATCCACGCGCCGAATATACTTTCGGTAATTATTGCCGGGAGTGTCATCTTCTCCATACGCCTCCGGCTCCGCATCTTCATGCTTTCCGTTTCTAACAAAATACCTTACTTTGGATATCGAATTGTTTTGGCTGAAGAAATTTTTCCACCATTCAAGCTCCTCTTTTGTAAGTTTAAACCAGTTTGTGAAAGTTGCAATTTTTAAAGGCCCCATTTTACTCGTTTCAGAAGTTTGATGGAATGATTTTAGTTCAACAATAGAATCGGATTGAAATTTGATAAAGAGACTTCCTTTCGGTGTCATTGAAAGCGGCTTTACTTCCTCTACGCTCTTTTTGTAGAAATCAAACACAACTGTTAGATATTCCTCTCCGTTTTCCAGTGTAACGAGATTCAAACCATTAATTCCCGATACTCCATGCGGGCCCAACATGTGTATTATGGGCTCTTGAATCGCAATTTTTTGATAGGGTGAAAGTGTAGATACACCTCGTTTCTGAGCCTGGACATTGAATGAACATGCCACCATAAGTACGAGCGAGAAAAATAGAGTAAGGCGTTTCATGATTTGGTATTGTTTAATCCGATTAAACTGATGTGACTATCAATAAGCTTTTTGCAAAGATACACAGTATTTTCGACGAAAAAAATAGCGAAAGTCGGCCCGAAGGCCGGTTCGCGTTGGCGCAGCCAATTTTATTGAGTCAAAGATACGCATTACACCTTAAAATGCAATATATGCCCACATCGGATTCCACTCTGCAAATGATAGTAAAAGGCGCCTTTATTCATTTGACTGAATTTGCTCATATCGCTACAAAACAATATCTTTGCGAATGCAACCCTCCATGCAACGCAATCATTATTTCCATGTCAATCAAAACAATTCCACTTCAACAGGCCATTCAGTGGATAGCGAGAGCTGCTGCTGCCGACGGTGTTATTTCCCCTTCGGAGAGAAAAGTTCTGTCGGAATTTGCCAAAGCCTATGAACTCGACGCGGCAAAAATAATCAGACTTGCTTACGGATTTTCCAACGACTATGAGCAGGAGGTTGTGGCAGTGGCACCGGCTGAGTTGAAAGGCACCAGGTTCGAGGAATTTGTCGTGTCGCTCTGTTCCGACAAATCGCATTTCAAACTGCTGGCTTGGCGCGGAGACAAAATTTCGGGCAACACCTATGCCATCGACACCTTGATGCCCGATCTTCACATCCGCCACAAAATTGACGATAGGGTGGTTGACTACTTCATCGAATGCAAATACCGCTCTTCATGGGGCAAGGATGATGCCATCGACCTCTCTCCGCAATTTGTGCGCTACTACAATGCCGCGAAAGATAACGGGATTGAACTGTTTATTGCGCTCGGAGTGGGGGGCACCCCATCAAATCCCGAAGAATTTTTCCTTATACCGGGACGCATGGTAAAACTTGACAAACAAATCGACCGCGTGAGATTCGTCAAATGCCGTTGCCCGAAAACACCCGCCGGTTTCCAACAATACATCGCCCACTACTTCAACAAGCGCATCTTCCTCAAGCAAAACGAATAAAGCAAAAAAGTAGCCACATCCCAACTGAAAGCCGTTCCAATCCATCACAATCGCCTATGACTATATCCTCGTTAATTCTCATAATTATAGGAATTATCGGAATCATCAATTTCATTATCGATTATCGCAAAAAAACATTGCGATGGTGGGACTATGTTGCAGTAACCGTCTGCGCACTTTTTATCGCCGAGGCAATATTATATATGTATATATGACAGTCTATTTATTGATAGATGATTGAAAATATGGAATCGTATTATCCTGTGATTGTCGGCTTTTTATCGGCTCTTGTCGGACTGAGAATCGACCGCGTCTTGTCAAAGCGGCTTAAAAAGCCGGGATTAAGCTTCGTATTAGCAATTATAATAACGTCTTTACTCTTTATCGCTATTTTATCGCTGGCAAAGATTGCAAGTAAGCCATGAAAATTATTATGTATCTGAGAAATATGTATATTTGCAGTTAAAACAAATCAAACAGATGAATTCAACATTTTTCATTATAGGATGCTGCAACATTGCCATAGGCTGCAGCTCATTGAGAAAGAACGGCAATAAAAGAAATATCATCGCCTACCTCAATCTGTTACTTGGTATATTCCTGATAATCTCAAGTTTCACCATATTCAAACACGCAGCCTAACAGGCGACATCCGGGATTCCACAAACGACTACATCGAATTTTTCCTCAAAGCATCATGCAATAATAACAATCTAAAATAACCTACATAACGCCACTTTGGCTCGGCACTTTTTTGCCTCTGTAATGCATGTAACACACACGTCATCTTAGAACAGCATTGGAGCTTCATCATCATAATGCACAATATCTCACAATATTCACAACCGCTTATCACCTGCCAATCATAGCCTTTTATAAATTCAACAATCGCCATGCTTTCCTGACTCCAATGCAGCTATTCGAAGTTTTGCCAAAGTCAACTCATTCTGAAGAATACTAATTTGATTATTAAGCTGCTTAATCTCCTTATTTTTTCTTGCACATGCAATACCAGCTCGCCTAATATCCAATTTATATTTTGCAATTTTCACTATTAAATCCCCGATTTCTCCAGTTTCCAGAACAAGAGTCTTCAATTCCTCATACTCGCTTTCGTATTGCTCCTTTAAAAAATCCATCATAAGCTCGGATTCCTTAATCTGCATTTTATAATCATCTATATCATTCCGCAATCTGGCTATGTATTCCTTTCGCTTTCTATCATGAGCTTTATATGCGTTAATTAGTTTGAGATATTGCCGCCCAGACACTATATCATTCGGCTCAATTTTAATGTAGTCACCTTCCATATCACACACATTTCAATTTATTTCAACCTTATAACTTGTATCACTTAAGGTAATTCGATACCAAATGCTTATTTCGCAATTATATTGCAATCGAATAAATTCTATTTAATATTAACAAAGGCCGGAAATCCGCACGCGGCTCCGGCCTCTGTTTCAACTTTTATTTACAGAACTTAATCTTCGATGGCTGCCTGCGCCGCACAATATGGCGAGTGGTTCTCAGTTAC
>CAJUIT010000039.1 GCA_910586565.1 uncultured Muribaculaceae bacterium
AAGGGGTTATTGTCGAGAAAGTCAACAATAAATTGAGATCTGAAATGACTAATGAGGATAATAATGGATTCAAACAATTTGGCGCATTTCTTGGAATGACATTCGCGTCTAATATAATTGATTATGTTTGCGAAATACAAGTCAATGATTACATCGTATTTTCAACATTTGATTGCACTACCAATATTGACGGAGAAAGGAAGACTATAGTCTCAGGAGTAATATTTTTCGGAAAATTAATCCCCCTTAAGACAGACATAAGTAAAGAGGCTTTTGAGACTGATTAATAAGCGTCTTTTCGCAACCGTCATAAGTTCATAACGTCGCTGAAAAATCGGAAAGTTATGGTCGCTTTTTTCTGACAACCCAATTTCAACACATTTGTCTCCGACCTGGTCGCTATGCTCCCAAGCATAGAACACCAGCCCGACTTCCACGCTCGTGTCGTCTTTACCGTCAATTCGCAATACGAGTTCCATGTGGCCGTGGAGATTGTGGATACCTGCGTTGACTCTGCCACGGTCAAGAATGGAGTTGAAGATTGAGCAATCTTATCATCCGGAATGTGACTGCCTCACTCTATAGCCTCGCTCTACACCTCACTCTATGGGTTGAAACTTTGAGAACTTTTAAGGGCTGCATTTGTTTTATTCAAGGGAAAGCATTAATTTTGCATCATCTTCGACCGACTGACGCGCATTCACTCGTTTTCATGGCGTCAATTGGTTTTCCCACCCAACATTCCACCTTCAACATATCTTTTCTGACCGCACAGATTGCAGGGTTATCCATGCTCGATGCAGCGTTTGTTTAGAACAGCGATAACCGGTTTGCGGCCCCCTGCATGAACTGACTATGCCGAGTGGAAAACAGAGAGTTTGATTATTCAAGTTTAATCACCCCTCTCTCATCTCACAATCTCCCTTTTTTAAACTATCCGAACAATCCCGCAAAGGTTCTATTTCAACTATTGCATTGAGGTTTCCTGCATCACGGAAACCGCGCACAACATTCCACCATTGTTCTCCCCCACTCAAAGAATCTACCAAATTCCCACAACATAATTATATATATGTATAACATATCGGAATTACAGTCGATGACCGACGACAATCTGAAATCAGTTGCCGAAGGCATGGGACTGAAAAAAGTAAACACTTCTCAAAAAGAAGATCTCATTTACCGCATTCTCGACCAGCAGGCCATCAATCTCTCGGCAAATGCACCCGAGGAGGCACCCCGTCGACGCGGACGCAAACCAAAAAATCAAGTAGCAGCATCGGCTCCCGCAACCCAACCGGCTGAGAGGGAGACTACCGGCGAAAACTCCGAACCGGTAACTACGGCTCAGGATGCACCGGCTGCAAAACGCCGTGGCCGCAAACCCATGAATAAAAATAATCAGGAGGAAAGCGCGCAACAAGCCGTCAACACCGAGGAAACAGCCGTTGAAGAGGCACAGGAGGCAACCACATCCGCCACACCCGAACAGGGAGCGGAAAATGCACCGAAACGCCGTGGCCGCAAGCCCAAAAACCGCAACGCGGAGCAAGCGGAAAACACCCCCGAAGCAACCGATGCCCCGCAAAGTGCCCCCGCAACAGATGAGAACCCTGCACCCGTAGCCGCCCAGGCTCCTGAACTGCTGCTCGCAGCTCCCGAAGTTGAGGCCGCTCAGGCCAACACATCTGAGCCTGCGCAGGATGCGGCTCAGGCTCAGGCCGAAACTCCCGTGGCCGCTCCCAACACCGAGGAGAACCGCAATCAGCAACGCGGCCCCAAAGTGTTCACCCCCCGCAATAACTTCGACAACAACCAGGGAGCACCCAACCAGCAGCGTCAGGGAGGCCCGAAAGTGTTCGGCCGCAAAGTCGACGAATCGTTCGGTGCATTCTTCCCCCATGCAGCAGGAAAAAGCTTCACACCGCGCTCGCAGCGCGATCGTGAGGAGGTGGCAGCAATGGCGGCCGCAGCTCCCATCATAATCCGCGAACCCCAGGCCGAGAAACAGCAGCCCGAGCCCAAAGGAAAAAAAGGGAAGAAAAAAGACCGTCAGCAGCAGAAGCAGCAGGCGCCTGCCGTTCCGGCTTATAACTTCAACGGATTCCTTCAGGCCGAAGGTGTGCTCGAAATAATGCCCGAAGGCTACGGTTTCCTCCGCTCAAGCGACTACAACTATCTCGGTTCGCCCGACGATATCTATGTAACCCAGGCCCAAATCAAAGCCAACGGACTCAAAGCCGGCGATGTGGTTGAATGCACCATCAATCCCCCGCGTGAGGGTGAGAAATATTTCCCGATGGATAAGACGATTACCATCAATGGCCGTCAGCCCGAGTTCATCCGCGACCGCGTTCCCTTTGAACACCTCACCCCACTTTTCCCCGACGAAAAATTCAACCTCACCGGCGGCCGCTCATGCAACCTTTCAACCCGCGTGGTTGATATGTTCTCCCCCATCGGCAAAGGGCAGCGCGCACTGATTGTGGCTCCTCCCAAAACCGGTAAGACAATCCTGCTGAAAGATATTGCCAACGCCATCGCCGAGAACCACCCCGAGGTCTACATCATGATTCTTCTCATCGACGAACGTCCCGAGGAGGTTACCGACATGAGCCGCAGCGTAAATGCCGAGGTTATCGCCTCTACATTCGACGAACCGGCCGACCGCCATGTGAAAATCGCCGGAATCGTGCTTGAGAAAGCCAAGCGTATGGTTGAATGCGGCCACGACGTGGTGATTCTGCTCGACTCAATCACCCGCCTTGCCCGCGCCTACAACACCGCACAACCCGCATCGGGCAAAATCCTTTCGGGTGGTGTGGATGCCAACGCCCTCCAGAAGCCCAAGCGATTCTTCGGCGCCGCCCGAAACATCGAGGGTGGTGGTTCACTCACAATCATCGCCACCGCACTCACCGAAACCTCATCGAAAATGGACGAGGTTATCTTCGAGGAATTCAAAGGCACCGGCAACATGGAGCTGCAACTCGACCGCAAACTCTCCAACAAACGCATTTTCCCCGCTGTCGACATTATGGCCTCCTCAACCCGCCGCGACGATTTGCTGCTGCGCGAGGAAACCCTCAACCGCATGTGGATTCTGCGCCGTTTCCTTTCCGACCGCACCTCAATCGAGGCTATGGAATTTATCAAGGAGCGCATGGAACGCACTGCCGACAACGACGAACTTCTCCGCACTATGGGCGACTGACGCCTGTTGACATCACTGAGAGAAACAACATAGAACCGCACCGCAGGCCTGTGACACAAAACCCTGCGGTGCGGTTCTATTTTATCTCCATACAATCATTATTGCTATGGTTTCATTTTGGGGTTCACGAACTTATCGGGCGTTTAAAACGTTTCATTTCAACAACGGGAGGTTATGTTCTCCCTCTTAGTTCAACTATTTAACCAACTTAAACCGAAATGAAACCTGTAACACGCATCATAGCGTTTGCCTTGGCACTGTTGGCCCTGCCTTCGATTGCCAAAGCGTGGACTGTGCCCGACGAGACTCTCAACTACAGCGTGAGATTCAAATGGGGATTTATCGACGCCAATGTGGGGATTGCCACGCTCACCACATATAACATTCCCGGGGAGAACCGCTTCACGGCAACACTCACCGGCAAATCAATTGACCTTTTCGGCCACTACTATGCAGCATCCGACACCATTACGGGCTCGATAATGAGCGGTCCGCTACAACCGGTCAACACCGAAACCTTAGGTGAGGAACGCGGTCAGTTCGCCATCGAGACCATCACCTATAATTCTGCCGGCCCGTCGAAAGACGGCCCTGTAATCGAGCACATCCCCGACGGCAAAGTGATCCGTTCGAGGGTGAGCAACTACGGCTCGGGGCTTACAATCGACCTTCTGAGCGTTTTCTACTACATGCGTCAGATTAACTACGCCAACTACACCCCCGGCCAAACATTCCGCATCAACCTCACCAACGGCACTCAGGTTGAGAATCTAAACATCACCTACGTTGGGAAAGACCCCGCCAACATGGGCTCGACAGTTGAGGATGCATTCCACATCACCCTCACCTTCACGGCTCAGAATTCATCGGCCTGCGACAGCATGGATGTGTGGATTTCAACCGACGATGCACGGCAACCGCTCATAATCAACGGCAGCATGTCGGTTGGGCGCATGGAATGCCGCCTTATCAATTAAGCCGCTCAAATCAATCTTACCCTTTGCTTGAAGCATAATAACCGAATTTCTCATCACCTCCGCGGTGCCGAAGTTTAAACCTTGCGGCATCGCGGAGGTCTAAATGTGGAACTCTATCGAAAAATTTTTATATGAAAAAAGTTACCGCAACATTTCTGACACTGCTGATAGCGGCCACCATAGGAGTGCATGCCTGGAACGTGCCCAAGGAAAAACTCACCTACAACGTGATGTATAAATGGGGACTCATCAACAAAAAAGCCGGCTCGGTCGACATTGTCACAAAGCCTCATGCCGACAAAAAAGGATTCAACGCCGTTCTGACAGGTGCCACCGCACCGTGGGCCGACCACTTCTTCATGTTGCGCGACACGCTGAAAGGGACAATCGATTCATCAAATTTCTATCCCAGCTACTACGAAAAAATAGCCCACGAGGGGGGAGCCTACGACCGCGACCTTCTTTACTACACCCGCTCGGGTAACCACGTCAAAGCCAACGCCACGCTCTGGCGCCGCCGCAAAAAAGAAACCGAGATTACCCGCAGCGAACAGGTGCACGAGGCTGAAGGTGTGACGATGGATATGCTCAGTTCATTCTACTACATGCGCCAAATTAAATTCGCCGACATGAAAAAGGGTGACACCGTGAAGCTCAATGTTTTCTCGGGTAAAAAGAAAGAATATCTCACCATCCACTATCAGGGGATGGAGGATGTGAAAATCGGAAAAAAGGACTATCCCTCCTACCACATCACTTTCACCTTCACAACCGAAGGAGGAAAAGTCAGCTCCGACAACATGGATGCCTGGATTTCCACGCATGCCACACGCATCCCGCTGCTGATGGAAGGCAAACTTCCCGTTGGCAAGGTCAGAGCCGTCTATTCAGGCAACATCCCCGAATAAGCTTCCCCGGCATACGGCTAAAAGCAAACAGAAATAAAACGAGGCTGTCTAACAAGTCTCCATACAAATAAATCACCCCTGCCAGATTACATTCTGACAGGGGTGAAATAATTAAAATCAGACTTGTTAGACAGTCTCGTTTCAAATAGGATTGTTGACATTAAGATTTTTCGATGTCAAATGATGGATTGGCTCCATTTTCTTTCTTGATGCCGAGTTGCCTGTCAAAAGCCTCAAAAATTTGATCGCGGGTAGGTTTACTTCCGGATGAATTTGTTACAATCTGAACTGATAACCCCTTGGCATATTTTCTCCAAGGAGATTTCACAGTTACTTTCCATGCCTGTGCCATGATGTTGGTTGGTATTAGAGTTAAACATTGAGTTGGTATGTGTCAGAGATGCGCTCCCAAACACACATATTCTTTTCTATTGACTTTTCTTTGTTGATTTGGAACACACCAACAAAGGTGTAGGTGGGTAGCACTCCATAGGAGAGATGCTTCATGAATGTGATGCGTTTCTGCTTTGAATTTAGCCACTGCTCAATATGTTTCCGCCTTTCCTCTTCCGACTTCTTGTTGTATTCATAGA
>CAJUIT010000040.1 GCA_910586565.1 uncultured Muribaculaceae bacterium
TTGTAGGTAACAATGACTTACAACGATTTCATCCTACTTTTTTACAATTAGGCCAAATTTTGTTATTTTCAGTGGGCTGGCAATATTAGTTGGGATTGTGTCGGTAGGGGGTGCTGATTGCGGGGAAGAGGGGTTAGAATGAAACCTGCCGGCACTCCGCGGTGTAGGATGCGGGGAGTGCCGGCAGGCTTCCAATCTTCCGGGTTGGGAAGGGATTCTCAGATTTCAGCTGAGAAGGGTGAGCGAGGTTTTGAGAAACCGCACGCATGCTGATAATCGGAGAAAAAGTCATGGTTGAGTGCCATGGCTATCCGACAGAGCAGTTCGGTGTCGATGCTCCCTTTCCGGAGGATTTTGTAAACATTGGTACGGTCGCAGCAGATTTCGCGCGCGAGCCAGGACGCAGGGCGTCGTTGGCGTCGCAACTCGTTGCTGATGAGTGAACCGATGTGAACTTTAATGCCACATTCTTCGGTTCGAGTTAAAACTGGCGGTTGGTCCATGATTGAAACAAGAGTTGATGAAGTGGTAAAAAGCGGATTGTGGAGAGGGTGCTGAATGTGCTGAGGCACTGCACTCTCCGATTGCAAAATTAATAAATTCCCGGGAGTGAACAAGGGTGTTGAAAGGTGGATAAAGTCTTAACAATCATTAAGATTGCGTTAAAAAGAGTTGAAAAATCTGTTGCAGATAATTAAAATGTGTGTGTTGAAGCCCGGATGTGGGGCGCAATTGAAAAAGAATAATTAATTTTGAACACTTGATTTGGATTGTTTGGAATTACGATTAAGGTGCTGTGACCCCTAAGTGACTTAAAAAGTGCCGGTTCCAAATTATTTCCGGTCGGAGTGTTCGCAGGTGTTATTACAGTTTCACCCAATGATTGACAATATCGACAAGCTTAAGCGTTTTCTGGCGCTTGAGGCGAAATATCAGCTGAGCGACGCGCTGTTCGATGAGTTTCTGAACGGCGGGGAGGTTGTGTGTCTCAACACCTACGAGCCGATGATTGATGCGGGGAGCTGCAACCCCGATGTTTTTGTGGTGAAGGAGGGGCTAATCCGCGGCACTTATCTCGATAAAAATGCCGAGAAAACGGCCGGTTTCGCGCTTCCGGGCTCGTTGTTGATTTCGTTTCATTGTTATTATGGCGGCGAGCCCTCCTATTATCGCTATGAGGCGTGCTGCCAAACCGAGGTTGTGAGAATCCCAAAGGCGCATTTCGACGGTTTGATTGCCCGTTCGCATGAGTTCGCCCTGTGGGTGATGAGTGCCAACCAAAACCAGTTATATTATAATGAGTTCCGCAACCGGCTGCTGAGTGGCGATGCCAAAAGTCGCTTCGCGCAACTCACCCGCAGGTGGTCGGAGATTATCCCCGACGTTCCCTCATCGGTTATCGCATCGAATCTCGGCGTTGATGCCCGCCATTATGCCAAGGTGAAGAGCGAGATGTATGCCAGATGGAAAACCATTCTCCCTACCGTGCCGTCGAAAATCATTGCATCCTATCTGGGCATAACGGAGCAGCATCTGAGCAAGATTAAGCGGGAGATGCTTCGCGACATTGAGGGTGCGTCATAACGGCTCGTCTGGGTCGTCGCTTGCGGGATTCGGTCTCGGTCACGTACTTCAGTACGCTCCCATCGACCTCACCCACAAGCTCCTACCATCCAAACCATTCTGACAACACCCTCACCATCCGGATTAAAGCGATGGGGCGTGTCATAATTTCGCATTTTTTGACTCATCTATTTGAAAATTCTGAGAAGTCATTTAAAAATTAATTTAGATTAAGTCACAATTAAATTTTTTAGATTTATTTTGCGGTTAGCATGACACCCTATACCTTACTGCAGGTGGTGCCGGCTCAATTTTCACAATTCAAAACGATCATTATACTTTCCGAAACATGACTACACCCAAAAGAACATTGAAGCTGCTTGTTTCCATGCTTGCAGCATCGTCGGTGGTTGCCAATGCCGCCGGGGTTGACTGGCGTGAGACGTTCGACACCGCCGAATCGTTTGCGGCGTTCACGGTTATCAATGCCAACAACGACGGCAAGAAGTGGGAATATTCGGCCTATAACAAATGGGCGCGCATGACCTACAATGATGAAATGGCGATGGACGACTGGCTTATCACTCCCGGGTTTGAACTTACCCCGGGTGTTTACAAGTTCTCGCTCGATGCCAAAAACTACATGGATGCAGAGAAGTTTGAGGTGTTTGCAGGTTCAGGAAACAGCGTTGCCGACATGACGCAGACGGTGATTGAGAAAACCACAGTCAGCAAGCGCGCAATGGAAACTTTCACCGGTGAATTCACGGTGACAGAGGCCGGAACGTGGTATGTGGGTATTCACGCATGCAGCGATGCCGGCACTCTCTATCTCGATGTTGATAACCTTTCGCTCACCCGCGGTGTCAATCCCGGGTCGCCTGTGGCGGTTGCCTACCTCGCAGTGACGGCCGATGCCTCAGGTTTGGCCGAGGTGACTGTTACATGCACACTTCCCGCTGTAGATGCCGCAGGAAATGTTCTCACCGCCCTCGACAAGGTGGAGGTGCTCTGCGACAATGAGGTTGTTGCCTCTGAGGCCGGAAGCCCCGCTGCCGCATTCAACTGGGTGCATGCTGAGGCTCCGCTCGGCCGCCACACCTACACCGTGGTTGCCTACGCCGGTGGCGAACGTGGTGCCGAAGTCTCGCAGGAGGTGTTCACCGGCCCCAATGTTCCGGGCAATATTCCCTACCTTGCCGTTGGTGAATTCAATCCCGGCGAGGTAACCGTTCGCTGGCGTTGCCCCGAAACGGATGTCGACGGCAACCCGCTCAACCCCGACCTTGTTACCTTCAAGGTTGTGCGCTATGAAGTGATGGAAGGGAGCCTCTACTATGAGGAGGATATCGAGGAGGCCGAGAATGTGACCGGCACTGAGTTTGTTCACCGTGCCGTTGCCGCCGGCGATCCGCAAATCTACACCGCCTACGGTGTGTATGCCCAGACAACCGCAGGCCGTTCAGCCGCAGCCAAAACCCCGCTTTTCCCCGTGGGCACAAGCTATGAGGTTCCGTTCAAGGAATCGTTTGACGGAGGTGCGGCCACAACGCTGTTCCGTTCGGAAACAGTTAAATATTATCAGGTTACCCCGATGTGGGATGCTGTGAATGACACACAGTCGGACATCAAGTCGCGTGACAACGATTTCGGTTACCTCGCCATGATGGGTGAGCATGCCGACGACTGCGCCCGTTTCTACAGCGGAAAAATCGACCTCAAAGGTGTGGCGTCGCCGCAGCTGTCGTTCTACGTTTATAACTACTTCAACGGTTCCAACACCCCCGACCTCAACACATTCGAGGTGTATGTGAACGGCGGAAACGGCACTTTCGAATTCCAGAAAGAGTTCGTTATCAACGACCTACCCGCCAACGGGTGGAACCGCGTGACCGTTCCCCTCGATGCGTTCAAGGATAAAACCATTCAGTTTGCATTCTCCGTGACGGTGAAAAACTACATGAGCATCCCGGTTGACTGCATTGAAATCAAGGATGCCGTTGCCACCAACCTTGCCGCCGTTGCCGTGGAGGCACCAGAAAAGGTGACTGCCGGTGCTCCCTTCACCGTGAACGTGGTTGTGGAGAACCTCGGCACAACCGAAGCTTCAGGCTACAAGGTTGAGCTTTACCGCGACGGTGAGTTGATTGAAACCCTCCCCGGTGAGGCCATCGCTCCCGACTGCCGCGGCACTGTGGCATTCACCCACATTGCAAGCGTGTTTGGCGCCGACAACGCCACCTTCAGCGCCCGCGTTGTTATTGACGGTGATGCCGACGAAGCCGACAACAGCACCGACGAGCTGGCCGTTGCCATTGTTTCGCCCACACATCCCGTGCCCGCCGCACTCACCGGTGAGGCCGACGGCGACGCGATTGTGTTGAGCTGGACTGCTCCCGATTTCAACAGCGCCATTCCCGATGCCGTTACCGATGATTTTGAAAGCTACGAATCATTTGCAACCGGCAGCGCCGGCGGATGGAAGTTTGTCGATGCCGACGGTGCCCCTGTGGGCAAACTCACCGACATTGCGTTCCCCAACGTCACCATTGAAGGGGCGAGCGCATCGTTCTGGGTGATGGATTCCAACCTTGAGGGTCTCAACAACCTGTTTGAGGCTCGTTCGGGGAGCCGTTATCTCGCGCAGATGTTCAACGCCGACGCATCGGGTTGCGACGACTGGGCAATCTCACCGGTTCTTTTCGGAGGTGAACAGACCATCAGTTTCTATGCCAAAGGCTACTCGGTGTATGCCTATGAGCAATTTGAGGTTCTTTATTCAACAACAGGCACCGAGATTGCCGATTTCAAGCTGATTGAAAAAGTTGAGAAAGTGTCGAACTCGTGGACCCGCTTTGAGTTCACTCTCCCCGACGGTGCTCTCTATTTCGCAATCCGTTGCACATCGGTTGACTGCTACATGCTCTTTGTTGATGATGTGACCTATATTCCCGGCTCGGGGGCTGCGGTTCTTAACCTCGCCGGTTACAATGTTTACCGCAACAACGATAAGCTCAACGCCGAACCGGTGGCTACCCCCACGTTCCGCGACGAAGCAGTGCCTGACGGCACCCACTCCTACAAGGTGACAGCTCTCTACGACCGTGGCGAGTCGCTCCCCTCGGAGGAATATGTAACCACCGTGAGCGGTGTTGAATCGGTTTCCGTAGCCGATGTTGCAGCGGTTAAGGTTGAAGGGCTCACAGGGGAGATTGCCGTGACATCGCCCCGCGGAACAGCTGTGGCAGTGTTTGGTGCCGACGGCTCGGCCCGCGCCTCGTTCATAGCCAACGGCAACGACCGCATCGCCCTTGCGCGTGGCATCTATCTGGTGAAAGTGGGCACCGCCGCTTTCAAGGTAGCTGTAAAGTAAATTAGAAAGTAAGCGTTCTACGAAAAACACACTTAAATCAACTCAAAAACCGACTGTGCCGAGCGGCACAGTCGGTTTTTGAGTTGATTTAAGTGTGTCATAATGGCTCGTCTGGGTCGTCGCTTGCGGGATTCGGTCTCGGTCACG
>CAJUIT010000041.1 GCA_910586565.1 uncultured Muribaculaceae bacterium
ACCTGAGAATTTTGTAAAAAATGATGAAATGCGCTATCTTTGTGATGTATATCTTAACTTACATCTAAATAACCATTTTTTCTTTAACTTAATTGACCATGAATTCAATTGGCAAAGTGCTTTTGAGCACTGCTTTGGCGTCGGCGGCCATTGGCTCGCAGGCGTCGACTTTCGTGGGCGACCGAACGGACTTTCGCGATGAAACCATTTATTTCGCGATGACCACTCGCTTCTACGATGGTGACCCTAACAACAATGTGTATTGTTGGGATGGTGTTAACAACATTAATGACCCTGAATGGCGTGGAGACTTCAAGGGTTTGATTCAGAAACTTGACTACATTAAGGCGCTCGGTTTCACCGCCGTGTGGATTACACCTATTGTGGAGAATGGCTCGGGTCTTGATTACCACGGCTATCATGCGATGGACTTCTCTAAGATTGACCATCGCTATGTGTCGAAAGACGCCGATGATGCAGGCGCCGATGTTGCTTTTCAGGAGCTGATCGACGAGGTTCACAAACGTGGAATGAAACTGATTCTCGACATTGTTCTCCAGCACACGGGCAATTTCGGAGAGAACTACCTGTGCAAAATGTTCAAAAAGGATTACACCAAAGACCTCGGCGACATCAACGCATCTATGCTTGTAGTGCCTGAAGAGGAGGGTGGTAAGCTCCCGTCGAACTACCCGTCGATGCAACCTGCCGACCAGTATGGCACACGTCTGGCCATGATGAAGAACTCCGATTTCACCAATCGTGATATTCATAACTACTGGCACCACAAAGCTTGGTTTGACTGGGATGATCCTTCCCGGTGGTGGGGGCAGATTGCAGGTGACTGCGTCGACCTCAACACCGAGCATCCCGCAGTGACCAGCTATCTTGTTGATTGCTATTCGCGTTTCATCAAGATGGGTGTTGACGGCTTCCGTATCGACACAGCCGGCCACATTCCCCGTTTGTCATTCAACAAGATGTTCCTTCCCCAGTTGCTCGAGGCTTCAGAATCAGCCGAAGCCAAGGCAAAACGCGGCAACACTCCCTTCTTTATGTATGGCGAGGTTTGCGCCCGCTCGACGGAGGTTATCTACCGTAATCAGAACTACAACTGCTCTCCCTGCTACTACACTTGGAAAGAGAACAAGGACTATGCCTGGGATATGAATCCTGCATCATGGGATGATATTGTGGCAATTCCCACACAGACAGAAGGCTCGGCTGATTTCTTCACTGTGAGCGGTCACACCAACTGGGATTCGGCAATCAAGTCGGGCACGGATGATGCCGGTCACGCAGAATCGATTCTTCGCCGCAGCAACAATGCCCTCCTTAACGGAAATGAATATCATACTCCCGACTATACCGATTTCTCCGGAATGAGCGTGATTGACTTCGCCATGCACTGGAACTTCAATTCGGCAGCGGGTGCATACGGAGTGCGCGGTCAGGATAACCTATATAACGATGCTACTTATAATGTGGTGTATGTCGATTCGCATGACTATGCTCCCGACAGCAACTACCGCTTCCGCGGATCGCAGGATACATGGGCCGAGAACCTCTCGCTTATGTTCACATTCCGTGGCATCCCCTGTATCTATTATGGCTCGGAAGTTGAGTTCCAGAAAGGTAAGGATATCGACAAGGGTGCGATTCTTGCGCTGAAAGATACCGGCCGTGCATACTTCGGCGGTTATATCGAAGGTGATGTCAATGTTTCCGATTTCGCCGAATACAGCGGCGCAACCGGCAACCTCGCATCCACTCTGAACTATCCCCTGGCTCTGCACATTCAGCGCCTTAACAAGATTCGTGCTGCTGTGCCTGCGCTGCGCAAAGGTCAGTACAGCAACGAGGGTTGCTCGGGCAAGATGGCATTCAAGCGCCGTTACACCGACGATAAGGTCGATTCTTATGCTCTCGTAACCATCAGCAATGATGCAACTTTCACCAACGTGCTCAATGGCCGTTATGTTGATGCCGTTACCGGCGACGTGCAGAACGTAACCAACGGCACACTTAATGTTTCTTGCTCAGGCAAAGGCAACATCCGCGTGTATGTGCTCGACACAGAGAAAACCAAGGCTCCCGGCAAGGTTGGCGAGGATGGCAAATATCTCTATGCATCATCTCCTGTTGAAAAAGAATGGACAGAATGGCCCGATGAAACAATGCCTGAGGAAACCTGGACAGAGAAACCCGCAGGCGGCAGCACACCCGTTGGGGGCGACCGTGAAGAGCCTGAAGAGATTATCGAGCCCTCGATGGAAGAGGGTGAGCAGGCTGTGTTCTTTGAACATGAATCTTGGAATCCCGTGAGCGTGTGGGTGTGGTCATCATCAAAGAACTTCACAGGTGGTTCATGGCCCGGTCAGAACCTCACCTATCTGGGCAACAACGTGTATAAGTGGACATACACCGGCTCAGAAAAAATCCCCTCGACAGCCAAACTTATTTTCAGCAACGCCGGTAACAATCAGGCTTGTAAAGATGGCTGGGATTTCGTCAACGGTGGCTACTACACTGTTAACGGTTATGAGAAAACCATCGAAGGCGCCGGTGAAATTCCCGATGATCCCGCTCCCGACAAAGAGGTTTGGACTGCCTACTTCGACAACTCCTCAACCAACTGGAGCGTGGTTAAAGTGTGGGCATGGGATGGCGACACAAACTATACCGGCGGCACATGGCCCGGTCAGCAGATTCAGCTTGACCCCCTCACAGGTTATTACAAGTTCAGTGCCGAGGTAACACCTTCCGATGCCCTTCAAATTATCTTTAATAACGGCAACGGAACTCAGACTTCAGATTTTGCCTGGAAGAACAACGGTGTCTACAATTTCAGCGGCTTCACCGGCGACTATGTGGCAGGTGTCGACAACGTTTCCGTTTCGTCGATGAAAGTTTCTGTTCGCGACCACCGACTCGTGATTGAAACTCCCGAAGCATGCACAGTGACAATTGTTCGCATCGACGGTATTACTTTCCCCACCGAACTTCATGTAGGCTACAATGTTGTTGAGCTGCCGAGCGGCTTCTACATTGTTGACGGCAAGAAAGTTGTGCTCTGATTTAGTCACAACAATAAATAAAGAGAGTCGCGCCATTCATTTGGTGCGACTCTCTTGTTTTATTGAGTAAAGCGTATTAGCAGGTGGTGGTGATTGGCGTTTCCGCATCCTTGTGCAATTTGTAGTTGCGGGTGCAAAGTTCGTAGATGAGCTTGAGCCACACAAGGAAAACTGGGAGAGCTTTGAGCGAATAGGGGCGGATAAGCGATTTTTGAATGAAGCGTGGAATGAGGTCGCTCGTGCCGAAGCTGCCGAGAATGAGAGCGAAAATAAGCAACGCTACGTCCCATCCCGACCTTTTCCAGGGTGCTGTTACATACCAGATGGCTACCCCGAGAATTGCGATGATGTAGCCGCTCGATTCGCTGCCGGTGCTGAAAAGAATGATGCACATAAGTGCTGACGCTACGATGCCCCACTGGAATCCGGTTGCAGCCCATTGCGAAGTGCGGCAATAGGGGAGCAGGAACAGCAAGGCGGCCGGTGCGAGAATATAGAGGTCGCTGAATTCAAGCTGTGTGATGCGGTGGGTCATTCCAAGCACTGATATGTTCTGATAGTAGTTGGCTTGAGTGTTGAAGCCTACGGCAACGTTGAGCTCGTTTTTATCAACTATGGTGTGGAACCATTCGGCATACTGACCGATAACATATTCGGGTGAACTCAGCAGCATGGGCAGTGCGAAGAATATCGCGCCCCAGGCTATCAGCCAACTGCACAACTTGATTTTTTTGTCGGTGAAGAAGAAAAATGCGAGTCCCAGAATACCGTAGAGTTTTGTCATTGTTCCGAACATGATGAGGAATGCAGCCCAACCTGTCCGGCCTTTGTTCAGCGCAATGTAGGCTCCAACAACCGTGGCGGCAATCACAATGTTGAACTGCCCCATAATCATAGCGCTGAGCACCTCGTTGGAAACATACCAGAAGATGAAGATTTTAGCTCCTTTTGCCAGCGGCATTTTCATGATGGCAGCATAGAGCGTGGCTCCAAGCGCGAGCAACCATGTGAGCAACCCAATGAATTTAGGCATAAGAGCAAACGGCGCTATCACGATTGAAAAGAGTGGGCCGTAGAGGTTGTGGTCGTAGTATTCGTCGGGATAGTAGGCGTAGAGCGATTTAAAGTCAATCAGATGCCAGAACACCTGACGGTAAATGAGGAAATTGTTCATTTTCGAGCCGTCGAATCCACCCTTCGTTATGGCCGCGATAATAGCGAGAATCGCCCACAATCCGGCGATTGTGCAGTAGTCGGAGAAAAATGGTAGCGCGAAGAAGTCGGCCACGCTTTTGCGTGCCTTTGCAAGTGAAAATGTCATAGTGATTGGTGTGAGGTTGAGATAGCGGTGAAAAGGTTTCTCGCAAG
>CAJUIT010000042.1 GCA_910586565.1 uncultured Muribaculaceae bacterium
AATGTCATAGTGATTGGTGTGAGGTTGAGATAGCGGTGAAAAGGTTTCTCGCAAGTCAATGCGCCGTGAGCGGCTTATCAGTTGGACTGCTTACCCGTGGCTGCCGGTGCATCGTCGCCAATCTGCCGGTCGTTGTAGGTGTTGACGAAATAGGGTGGACGGTGCTTGCTCTCGTTAAACACTCGGCCGAGGTATTCACCGATGATGCCGAGCGACAGCAATTGCACCCCTCCGATGAACAGTATTGTCACCATCATGGTTGGGTAGCCTGCAACCGGGTCGCCGTAGATTAATGTGTTTACCAGAATGTAGATGAGATAGACAAAACCGATTAAGGAGCACACTATACCCATTATCGATGCGATGCGCAGCGGGGAGGTGGTGTAGGCTGTCAGTCCGTCGAGAGCAAGGTTGAAAAGGTTCCAGTAGTTCCACTTGGTGGTTCCGTGGGCTCGTTCGAGCTGGTCGTACTGAATTCCTTTTTTGCGGAATCCAATCCAGCAATACATCCCCTTGGTGTTGCGCTGGGTTTCACGCATGTTGCGGAGCGCATTGACGCACACGCGGTCCAGCAACCTGAAATCGCCTGAATTCTGCTGGATGGGGATGCGGGTGGTGTTCTGCAACAGCTTATAGTAGAGTTGCGAGGTTTTCTTTTTGAGCCATGACTCCTTTGAGGTTTTGCGCTGCGCATAGACATCCTGATACCCCTCCTCCCAATAACGCAGCATCTCGGGGATTGAGCTGACGGGGTGTTGCATGTCACTATCCATGATAATGACAGCATCGCCTGTCGCGTAGTCGAATCCCGCCATCATGGCAATCTCCTTGCCGTAGTTGCGCGACAGGTCGACATAGCTGAAACGTGGGTCGGAGGCATGGAGTTCCTTGATGCATTCAAGTGTGTTGTCGGTGCTTCCGTCGTTAACGAGAAGAAATTCCCAGTCATAACCCGGATTTTCCCCGGCCACCTCAAGCATCTTGTCGTGCAGCAGTTGCATTGATGATGCCTCGTTGTAGGCAGGGAGCAAAATCGTTATCTTTTTCTTCATTTGTGTAGTTTTTCGGTTCTTTACTCAGTTCTCCTGTTGGTAAGTATGATATAATTTCTGAAAGCGCCGGAGCGATTAGGATTGATTTTCTCCGGTTACTTGTAGCGGTTGTAGATGTCGGTGTAGGTGACAAACGTCTCGCCATGTTTTTTCATGAACCGGATAAAGTCGGTGAGACGCTTCTGCATGCCTTCACCCGAATTCAACCTTACGATTGCCGGAATTTTGCAATCGGGAAGGGTGTTTAAGTCGTAGAACTCCCACGGGTGAAAGTAGGTGTTGAACATGCCGTCGTGAGAGAGGGTGCGTTTGGCAAGAGTGCGGTAAAGTGGAGGGGGAAGAAGGTGCCCGGCCAGCCAGAACATCGGGAATCTCACCCACGGTGTAACCGAGGCGGGAATCTGCAACACTCCGTCCTGCATGAAGGGGGTGCGGGGAGTTCGCAGGTTCATGTAACGACCCGGAATGAATGTTGGGTTGAGCGACGAATCATAGAGATAGCCGGCTTTGGCAATCTCGCTTTCGGGGAGCTTCATCATGCGAGGCTGACGATAGCCGATTATGGGGTGGCCTGCAAGCTGTTCGAGGCATTTGCGCGATTCAACAAGGTCGGCCACAGAAAATTGGCTGTGGCGCATTCCGTGGCTTGCGAG